>NZ_CP114778.1:1200000-1800000 GCF_027359395.1 Prochlorococcus marinus str. MIT 1013 | reverse complement strand
AACAGCAACAATGTTTGGACCTCTATTTAATTTTTGTTTAGCTCTCAATGCATCAACTAAAAAAGTATCTTTTTTGGAACCTAAGGCCTGCCTAATAGATTCAAAACTTCTTCCTTGACCCCAAATCAAAAGAGATATCCCTATCAAAAAGACTATTGGCCCAGAAATATTTCTAGGAATAAAAGTAGTTATGAATCCTAAAAACCAAAAAAGTATTTCAACTACCCAATAAATTGGACGTAGATCGGCCCAAATTGACGCTCCAATCAAAGCGATTAATAATCCCAAGCCTGATGTCATCATCCACCTTTTAACTACTAGCCCTGGCAAAAGCCATCTAATAGCTCTTTTAAAGCGCGAGTAAAGATGAAAAGACAAACTAGCGAAATAGCTTTTACGCAAAGTAGATCTTCTTAATTTTCTTTTCCTTCTTTGGTTCAATGGATTCAAGTTAGAGAAGATTTCAACAAAGAGACCTAAATAATTAATTCATATAAATTCTAATAAAACTTCCCAATTTACCTATCTCATACAAAATGAGATAGGTAAACAGACATTAGGAGAGAGTGTGCCAAAAAACACTCAAGTATTGTTGATGAAAGATCTCAGTGTTGAACTGGGATCAAATAAAGTTCTCAATGAAGTCAATCTTGCCATAGGTGCTGGAGAGAGACTTGCAATTGTTGGTCCATCTGGGGCAGGGAAATCAACAATACTTCGCCTCATAGCTGGCTTGCTATTACCTACTAAAGGAAGTCTTGAAATATCAGGTATTGAGCAAAATTATTTAAGGCTTGATCAAAACGAACCTCCCGATGTGAGATTAGTTTTTCAAAACCCAGCATTATTAGCATCATTAACAGTTAAGGAAAATGTAGGTTTTTTACTTGAAAAGCAGAAAGTTGTTTCCGAAGAAAATATCAATAAAAAAGTCATAAATTGTTTACAGAAAGTAGGCTTGTATGATGTTGCAGATAAATTTCCGAATCAACTTAGTGGAGGGATGCAAAAAAGAGTAAGTTTTGCTCGTGCATTAATTAGTGACTGCAAGAAAAGAAAAGACTCTATTCCTCTTCTTCTATATGACGAACCAACTGCTGGTTTAGATCCAATAGCTTGCACTCGTATTGAAGATCTAATCATTAAAACAACTGATGCTGCGGAAGGCTGTTCAATCGTTGTAAGTCACGTTGCAAGTACAATTGAAAGAACAACTAATAGAGTTATTTTGCTTTACGATGGGAAATTTCAATGGGATGGATCCATAGATCAATTTAAACAAAGTGAAAATTCCTATGTAAAACAATTTCGCACAGGTAATCTTCAAGGACCAATGCAACCTGAGGACTTATAAATTTATGCGTAGAAGTTTACGAGATGCGTTTGTTGGATTTTCACTATTAGGTGGATTAATTATCTTTTCAGGAGCAATGCTTTGGTTAAGAGATTTTCGTTTAGGTTCAAAAACATGGGAGATATCTGCAAGCTTCAAAGATGCAAGTGGTCTTGCCAAGATGTCTCCAGTTACTTATCGAGGAATCATTGTTGGCTCTGTTCAAAAGATAAATTTCACCCCAAACACTGTTGAAACTAAAATCAAATTAAACAACGATAATTTAATTTTACCAAAACCTGTAATTGCCAAAATAACTACAAGCTCTATGCTTGGTGGAGATGCTCAATTATCGCTAGTCTCATTAGGTAAATCATTAAATAGGAACGAACTAATTACAGTCAAAAAAGATTGCCCAAATAAAAGAATTTTATGTAGTGGAGATAAGATTAAAGGTTTAGAAATGATTAGTATTTCTAGCTTAACAGAGGGTATAAATGGAATTATTGATGAAGCAGATAAACAAGCAATAGTAAATAAGGTATCAGAATCTATTCAACAATTTGACAGAACTCAAGCTAATCTCGATGAGCTTGTCTTGTTATCTAAATCAGAACTTATAAGAGCAAAACCTATAATCTCTGAGCTAACAAAAGCTTCTGTTCATTTAACTAATATTCTTAAAAGCCTCGATAATCCTAAAACTCTAAAAGACATTCAGGACCTTGCCTCAACATCAAGTTCACTGACAAAAAAAATTGACCAAATGAGTTCAGATATGGGAAATATTTTGGAAGACAAAGAACTTCTAGATTCTCTAAAAAGATTGACTATAGGTTTGAGTAAATTATTTGATGATATATATCAATAACAAACAGTTTCAGGTCACACTATTAATTGCATCCATTGCGATTGAAGCAATAGCTTGATCACTTGCCTTAGGTAATTGAACATATTTACCTCCTGACGCTTCAGCCAAGTCTTTACCCATACCACTTGCAATAAACTTTCTTTCTGTATCAATTACAAGCAATTTAATACCAAGGGCTCGATAGCGAGAAGCGACATCAAGAACTTCTTGCTTCAAATCAGGCGGTGTCTCTCCCTCAAGGACTGGTTGACCTAATGAAGTGCTTAATGGAACGTTCCCTCTGCCATCTGTAATTGCCACTACGACCACCTGACCGAGATCTCCTGTCGCCAAAGCATTCGCTCCTACTCTTGCAGCTTGAGTTAATCCATGAGCAAGTGGAGATCCACCACCACATGGCATTGCCTCAAGTCGTCTTTTCGCAGCAGTAATTGATCTGGTTGGCGGAAGCAAAACTTCTGCTTGATCTCCTCTAAAAGGTATTAGAGAAACTTCATCTCTGTTTTCATAAGCTTCGGTCAACAAACGAATAACAGCTCCCTTTGCACTTTGCATTCTATTTAGAGCCATTGAACCACTTGCATCAACCAAGAAAATCACCAGCGCACCTGCTTTACGCTGAAGTAATTTTGCGCGCAAATCCCCTTCCTCAACAATTACTCTCCTATTAGGTTCTCTTTCTCTTCTTGCTTTCTGATAAGGCGCTGCAGCTCTTAAAGTCGCATCAACTGCAATTCTTCTAACAGGACCTCTTGGAAGAATTGGTTTTACATATCTCCCCCGGTTATCACTTAACACAGCTGAACGACTTCCACTATTTCCACTTTTTGATTTGGTGGATGAAAAAAGTAACAAATCTGGATCAACAGCACATGCTTCTGGATCAAGCATAAATTCTTCAGGGATTGGAGGTGATGACTCTTGTTCTTGGTCCTCTTCCTGATCTTCTTCTTGTTCTTCTTCTTGCTCATCATTGTCATCAGCGTCTTGAGGAGGGGGAGGCTGCTGATCTTCTGGCGCAGGAGGCTCCATTTCTTCTTCCGAAGGGATTTGCATCGCCCTAGGGGCGATGACAAGTCTTACTGCGGCCTTTAAATCTTCTGCGTCAACTGAATCTCTTCCACATAAAGCAGCATGAGCCTTTGCAACTCTTACTGCATAAAGCTCTGATCTATGTCCTTCTACACCTCCTCGAATTGCTTCTAAAACTAAGTATTCAATTTGATCCTCACTGATTTGAACATCTGGAAGCCATTGCCTTGCCAAAAGCAATTGCGTTGATAGAGATTCTGTATCTTCAGACCATTTTTTAGAGAAAGCTTCACTAGATTGACCGTGAGCAATAGCAGACTGAGTTATTTCAACTCTTTGTTCATTTGTAATCAATTGATCTGCGGACAACACAATTGCAAATCTGTCCAAGAGATGATCCCTCAATCCCCCCTCTTCAGGATTGTAAGTAGCAATCAAGAGAGGACGGCATGGGTGACTTAAGCTCAATCCTTCTCGTTCTACTCTATTTTCACCTGCCCCTACTGAGGACAAAACAAGATTAACAATGCCATCATCTAATAAATTCAATTCGTCTATGTACAAAACTCCTCTATGAGCTTCAGCCAGTAAACCTGGCTGAAAGACTGGAGTTCCACTAGATAATGAAGCAGCAACATCCACAGCGCCAACAAGCCTATCCTCGGTTACTCCTAAGGGAACCTGAATAAAAGGAGCAGGAACAACTTTTTTAGGGATATTTTCTAAATCATTAGTATTTTCGAGGCTTCCTATGTTTTTTGTAAATAGCTTTTTAGTCAAATCATCCCACTCCCCTGAGAAAGAAGGATCTAAATTTCTACCTGCTGGATAAATAAATGAATCATCATCACGATCATTATTAGCTAATTGTTCTAAATCAATTATTTCAATAGGAGGGAGAAGCGCATGTAACCCTCTAGCTAAAACAGATTTACCAGTACCACGACCACCAGCAATTATTACTCCTCCCAAGCCTGGATCAACTGCGGCTAGCATTAAAGCAAGCTTTAAAGTTCCATGGCCTGTAATTGCAGCCAACGGGAAAGAACGATTAGCTCTATCCATGACAGCAGTGTCTTTTGAAACCGAAGACATCTTGTTGTTATTCAATCTGCTGGAAACCATAGGGTTGGATAAATCAAGCAAATTTTTAAAAGTCTTTTAATATTCGCATGACTTATGCAAAACAAAAAACAGAATTGAAACTCGTCATCTCAATAGGCGCAAATATCCCTGGCATTCTTGGAGATCCCATAAGAACAATCGCTGCTATGAGGCCGGAAATAGAAAAAAGCATAATTGAGTGGAATGTTGCTTTAAATTGCCCAAAAATCGACTCTCAAAATATTGATAAGTCTTTATCTTTTCAATGGGCGCCTCTATTTGAGACTGATCCTTTAGGTGGGCCAATTGACCAACCAAGATTTATTAATACCGTCCTTGTTGTAGCGGGAGGAGGATTTTCATTAGTCAAACCAAATAAAAAAGCAGCTATCTCTTTAATGAAAAAATTTTTAGAATTAGAGAAAATCGCAGGTAGGGAAAGAAAAAATACAGAAATTTGGGGGGGGCCAAGATCTTTGGATATTGACTTCATTTCTTGGGGAGGACTGCAGATAAATACAGACACTTTGATTCTGCCTCATCCAAGATTAAGTGAAAGAAACTTTGTTTTAATTCCTCTTGCAGAAGTTTTATCAAAGGCCCAAGGAAAACCGAAACGAATCAATTCTCAAAACATTTGGCCTGAATAAAACTCGTAACAAAAATCACCAACCTTTTCTAAAAAAATCAGCCATCCTGTATGAATAGAAAAAAATGTATGTCTATTTCAGGACCTGAACCCGCAGAAATTATTGAGACAAAAGCTTGTCTTGATGCAAAAAAAATTCGTTTTGAAATTAATAAATTTCTTTTACCTAATTCGATGGAGGGCGAATTTGGGGTCATTCGGCATCCAGGCGCTGCATTGGCAGTACCCATTACAGATTCTGGAGAAGTGGTTATTCTTCGTCAATACAGATTTGCTTGTTCGAGAAGAATTCTTGAGTTTCCCGCTGGAACCTTAGAGGCAGGTGAAAGCCCACTTGAATCAATTAAAAGAGAAGTTCAAGAAGAAAGTGGTTACTCTGCAAAAAGATGGGACAATCTTGGAGAAATGCTTCCTTGTCCAGGATATTCAGACGAAACAATTCATCTTTTCCTTGCAAGAGATTTAAATAAACTTGAGCAGAAACCTGAGGGAGATGCAGATGAAGATATTGAAGTATTAAAAATGGCTCCAGAAAAGTTAAATGAAATTATCGCTAGTGGAAAAGAATCACTTGATGGGAAAACTATTACTGCATGGTTCAGAGCATGCCAAATCTTGGATAAAAAATGACCAAGTTTCGATCAATATTTTGGCATAGAAGAGATTTAAGAATTGAAGATAATATCGGTCTATTCGAAGCATCTAAAAATTCAAAAAATCTTATAGGAGTATATGTTTTAGATCCCAATCTTTTAAATCTCAATAGAACAACATCTGAAGCGAAAAATTGGTTTTTAGGTGAAAGTCTTTTTGAACTGCAAAAGAATTGGAAAAAAAGAGGAAGTCTATTATTAATATTTAATGGAGATCCTATTAAATTAATTTCTAAATTAGCGCACCTAATTAAAGCTGAATGTATTTACTGGAACGAAAATATTGAGCCTTACGAAATCAATCGAGACAGACTGCTTACAGAACACCTAAAAAAAGAAAAAAAGAAAGTATATACATTTTTAGATCAACTAATTGTCAATCCAAGTGACATCAAAACAAACAACGATGAACCTTACAAAGTATATGGTCCTTTTTACCGTAAATGGATTGGCATAATTAATCAGAGCAACATATCAAATAATTATTTAATAAGAATATCAAGAACACCTGAAAAGATTAGAGGTTTTAATGAGAGAGATTTATCAGAAATTAAAAACTCAGATTTAAACTATTGCATTACCAAAAAAAGTAAATCTATTTATGATTTACTTTCTTCAAATAGATTTAAGGATACTAATATTTGCCCTTGTAAACCAGGAGAGTCTGAGGCAATAAAGCAATTAAACTTTTTCATAAATTCAGGAGTGATAAATTCATATAATCAAGCAAGAGATATTCCATCTTTAGAATCAACTTCTAATCTAAGTGCTGCTTTAAGTTTAGGGACAATAAGTTGCAGGGCAGTATGGAATGGAGCTCAAATATCAAAAAATATGGCGACTAACGAATATCAAATAAATTCTATTGATACATGGAGAAAGGAACTTGCTTGGAGAGAGTTTTACCAAAATGCTCTAATTAATTTTCCAGAGCTCGAAAAAGGTCCATATAGGGAGAAATGGTTAAATTTTCCATGGCAAAATAAATCTGAATGGTTTGAAGCTTGGAAAAATGGATTGACTGGAATCCCTATAATTGATGCTGCAATGAGACAACTTAAGTATTCTGGATGGATGCATAATCGTTGCAGAATGATTGTTGCTTCTTTTCTAGTAAAAGACCTTTTAATTGATTGGAGATGGGGAGAACTTTTCTTTATGAAAAGCTTAGTTGATGGTGATTTAGCATCAAATAATGGAGGTTGGCAATGGAGTGCTAGCAGTGGAATGGATCCAAAACCTATGAGAATATTTAATCCTTTTAGACAAGCTTCTAAATTCGATGAAAATGGTAATTATATTCGAAAATGGATCCCTGAATTATCACACATCTCAACGCCTCATTTACTTTCAGGTGAAATAACTTCGACGGAGATTAATGGCTATCCAAAACCTTTAATAAACCACAGAAATCAAACATCAATATTCAAAGAATTATATTCGAATATTAAATAGCTTAATTTTTAAATAGTTCTTTTATTTTATCAATAACATATGATTGCTGAATAGATTCTAACTCTGGGAAAATAGGTAAACTAATAACCTGACTACATACTTTTTCAGTAATAGGAAGAGATCCTTCTGTATACCCTAACTCTCTATATGCAGGTTGAAGATGTATTGGTATTGGATAATAAATTATTGTATTTACTCCAAGCCTATGAAGTTCATTTTTAAATAGATCTCTATTTGTATTATCAAAAACATTTTCTGAGGTAGATTTTATATTTTTGACAAAAGAATTGTCCATTATTCTTATTACAAATTGATTCCAAGAATGGAAAGAATTATTGCTCAAATTATTAGATGGTAATTCAATTGATTCTATAGATGATAATTGACTTATATAATTAATTGCTATTGCTTTTCTTCGCTCAATCCATTTATTTAAGCGAGTTAATTTAACATTTAATATTGCAGCTTGTAATGAATCGAGTCTACTATTATATCCAATGCTTGTATGAAAATATCTCTTTGGCATTCCATGAACAGCCAATTCCCTGATTGTTTTTGCCAGCTCCAAATTATTAGTAGTTATTGCTCCTCCATCTCCTGCTGCACCTAAGTTTTTAGTAGGGAAAAAACTAAAACAACCCACATCGCCATAACTTCCTACGGGTTTACCTCGCCAATTTGCACCAGCCGCTTGTGCACAATCTTCTACAACCTTTAGATTATTCACTTCAGCAATTGCCATTATTTTATCCATATCTATTGGCTGACCAAACAAATGCACAGGCAAAATAGCTTTTGTTCTAGGAGTTATTACTTTCTCAATTAGATCAAGATCCATAAGATAATTTTCTGGATCAATATCTACAAAAACAGGTCTAGCTCCCACACTGGTAATTGCTTCTGCGGTGGCGAAAAAACTAAATGATGATGTGATTACTTCATCACCCTCTCCAATATTTAGTGACCTTAAGGCAAGAATTAATGCATCAGTTCCACTGTTACAACTAACTGAGTAAGAAGTTTCTATGGCTAATGCAAAAGCTTTTTCAAATGAAGCTACTTCCTCCCCTCCAATATATTTTCCGCTTCTAAAAACTTTAATTAAAACTTTTTCAATCTCGTCTCCAATTTCGGAAATTTGTTCATCAAGACTAAAAGGAGGTATTTGCATATTATTTAGATTAACTTCAAATGATAAAAATTAAAAAGACAATCATAAATTCATCCAAACCATTCAGGTTCCATACCAGGATGCCATTTAATATTGCAGCCGATGGAGGGTTTTTGATCAGTTGAAATATCTTCTCCCTTTAATAATGAGCTAAGCACTAGACGAATATCATCACCAGAAACAGGTATTTCATTTCCAGGTCGACTTCCATCCATTTGTCCCCTATACCTCAATTTTGATACTCCATCTTTAGAAGGCCAAAAAATATAAAAATCTGGAGTGCATGCAGCCTTTAGAGCTTTTGCCAATATCTGATCAGAATCAAACAAATAAGGAAATTTCCATCCAAGATTATTCGCTTGATAAGCTAATAATTCAGGAGAATCTTGAGGATGAGTTATCAAGCTATTACTAGAAACAGCTAAAAATTGAACATTATCTCCAAAAGAATTAAACAAATTTGTAATTCCACTTTCAACGTGTTTAACAAACGGACAATGAGCGCAAATCACCATCAAAAACAATGGTTTTTTAGTTAGATCAAAACTTCTAATATGGCTAGCACATCTAAATGGATCCTCAGGTGAAAATTTTAAACCTGAAACCATCTCCAATTCAAAATCAGGTAATTGCGTCCCAAGTGGAAGCATTGTTGAAGCAGTCCGAACCATGATTTTTAGTGTTTTGCTGGTAAATGGATTAAAGAACTTTTAACTATATATTCATTTAACTATGAGTCTTACCCCTAAATAAGGGAGAATAAGGAATACTAACCAAAAGAGTCCGACAAGATGCTTCTCGATCTTAGTGGCAAAAAAATCCTGGTAACTGGGATAGCAAACAACAGATCAATTGCGTGGGGAATCGCTCAACAATTAAACGCAGCTGGAGCAGAGCTAGGAATCACATACTTACCAGATGAGAAAGGTCGATTCGAAGCAAAAGTCAAAGAACTAACTTCTCCGTTAAATCCAAGCTTATTTTTACCCCTGAATGTTCAAAACTCTTCTCAAATAGAAGAAGTTTTTGAAGCAATTAAGAATCAATGGGGACAGATTGATGGATTAGTCCACTGTTTAGCCTTTGCAGGAAAAGAAGAATTAGTAGGCAATTACAGTGCGACTTCTCCGGAGGGATTCTCTAGAGCACTTGAAATAAGCGCATATTCTCTTGCTCCATTGTGTAAATACGCAAAACCTCTTTTCAGTAAAGGGGCGGGAGTAGTTACTTTGACTTACTTAGGAGCAGAAAGAGCAATTCCTAATTACAACGTAATGGGTGTCGCGAAAGCAGCTTTAGAGGCTTCAGTTAGATATCTTTCAGAGGAGCTTGGTCCTGAAAATCAGGTTCGAGTTAATGCAATTAGCGCTGGACCAATAAGAACTCTCGCAAGTTCTGCTATTGGAGGGATTTTAGACATGATTCATAACGTCGAAGAAAAAGCTCCTCTTAGAAGAACCGTTACCCAAATCGAAGTAGGAAACACAGCTGCTTTCTTGCTTAGTGATCTTTCAAGTGGTATATCAGGTCAAACTGTTTATGTTGATGCTGGGTATTGCATAAATGGAATGTAATTTTATTTCAATTTAATTAATAGAATAGATATGAACAGAACAAGATCAGGAGAAATCAGCCGAGTAACTAAGGAAACGGACGTTTTTGTCCAAATAGATATTGATGGATCTGGAAAGTGCGATGTAAGTACTGGTATTGGTTTTCTAGACCATATGATCCAACAATTATCTAGCCATGGATTATTCGATATAAAAGTAAGCGCAAATGGAGATACTCATGTAGACGATCATCACACTAATGAAGATATTGGAATCGCAATAGGACAAGCCTTATCAAAGGCACTTGGAGATCGATCTGGAATAAAGCGTTTTGGTCATTTCCTTGCTCCTCTTGATGAAGCTCTTATTCAAGTAGTAGTCGATTGCTCAGGGCGACCCCATTTAAGTTTTGATTTAGATATCCCTTCTCAAAAAGTAGGTACCTATGATACGGAGCTGGTTAAAGAATTTTTTGCTGCTGTGTCAAGCAATAGTGGCTTAACCCTCCACATAAGGCAAATATCAGGAACAAACACACACCATATAGTTGAGGCATCTTTTAAATCTTTTGCAAGAGCCTTAAGGATGGCTACTGAAATTGATCCTAGAAGATCAGGTCAAATACCAAGCAGCAAAGGAGTTCTTGAACAAGCTGGTAGTTGAAATGAATCTAGTTGAATCCACCAATTTTCTAATAAGCTCGCAAAAGTTCTAACTTTTAGCGAAAATCAAACTCCAATCTTATGTAAGTAGTGGCAGTTAGCTATTTAAAAAAAGACTCATCTCAAAATGAAGCAATCTTCTCACAAGAGGATTGGTCAAGTGCATATTGCAATGTTGAGAAAGAACTAAATAACGCTGAATTGAAGCTTGTAAAAGGATCTATCCCAAAGCAAATCTCAGGAACTTTCTATAGAAACGGTCCAGGTCGATTAGAGAGAGGTGGAAGATGGGTCCATCATCCATTTGATGGAGATGGAATGATAGCAGCCTTCAAGTTTGACAATGGAAAAATAAAAATCACAAATCGTTTTGTTCGAACAAAAGAATGGAAGGAAGAGGAAAAATCACAGAAATTTCTTTACAGAGGAGTTTTTGGTACTCAGAAAGAAGGTGGTTTATTAGCTAATGCCTTTGACATTAGGTTAAAAAATATAGCTAATACCCACGTAATAAAACTTGGGAATGATCTCCTTGCCTTATGGGAAGCATCTAGCCCATATTCACTAAATCCTATCACTCTGGAAACGAACGGTATCTCTGATTTAAATGGAGTTTTAAAGAAAGGTGAAGCGTTTAGTGCGCATCCTAGATTTGACCCTGGTCATCACAAAAAAGAGAGAATGGTGACCTTTGGAGTCAATACAGGTCCTAAAAGCACAATAAGATTGATGGAATTTTCAAGCGAAGGCGAAAAAGCTGGTTCTCTTTTAAGCGATAGGAAAGATTCTTTTAATGGTTTTGCTTTTTTGCATGATTTTGCCATAACCCCAAACTGGGCAATATTTCTACAAAATGCTATTAGTTTCAATCCTCTCCCATTCCTTCTAGGACAAAAGGGAGCGGCACAATGTTTGGCATCAAAACCTGATGGGAATCCACAATTTTTATTGATTCCAAGAGATTGCGGCAAATTTGCAGGAGCCCCCCCAAAAACAGTGAATGCTCCTAAGGGGTTTGTTTTTCATCATCTCAATGCTTGGGAAGAAAATGAAAAAATCAATGTTGAAAGTATTTTTTATGATGATTTTCCTAGTATTGGGCCAGATGATAATTTTAGAAAAATTGACTTTGATCTTTTACCAGAAGGAATTTTAAAAAGATGTGAAATAAATCCCAATAAAAACACATTTAACTGTTCCACATTGAGTAAACAATGTTGTGAATTTGCAATGGTTAACCCCTATTTTGAAGGGCTAAAGTCCCGGTTCAGTTGGATGGCAACCGCTGAAAAAAAGGAAGGGAATGGACCACTACAAGCTATTAAAAAATTCGATTCCTTAAAAGAGGAAGAAATAAGTTGGAGTGCCGCTCCAAGAGGTTTTGTAAGTGAGCCTATATTTATTCCTTCCCAAGAATCAAAATCTGAAGAAGACAATGGATGGGTTGTCGTATTGGTTTGGAATAGTATTAGATCAGGAACTGATTTAATAATCCTTGATTCTAAAGATCTGACTGAAAAAGCTATTCTTGAAGTTCCTATTTCCATACCACATGGATTACACGGAAGTTGGGTTGAAAATTAAAAACTAAAACTACTTTTTTATTGAACCCAATAGTTTTTTCAATTCTGGTATGAGCAATTTGAATGCATTCCCCCTATGACCAATATGCTTCTTTTTGTCGTGATCCATTTCTGCATAAGTTTCACCTAATCCAGAAACTTCAAAAATCGGATCATAACCAAACCCATTTTTCCCTTTCGGGGAAAAAGTTATTAGACCTTCGCAAAAGCCTGAAACTTCTATCAACACTTTTTCTCCACTAGCAATACATAATGCACATTCAAATTTAGCTTTTCTATTTGAAAAAGGTTTTAACTCGGCTAATAGTTTTTCAATTCTTTCCTTGTCTGAACTTGCATACCTAGAAGAATAAATACCTGGAGCCCCTCCAAGAGCCTCAACACTTAATCCAGAGTCGTCAGAAAGAGAGAAATTACCTGTTGCTTGACTAACAGCAATGGCCTTGATTCTTGCATTTTCCATAAATGTATTTCCTGTTTCCTCAATCTCAAAACCAACAGGTTGAGTCAATAAATCAAATGGAAAACCGTCCAAAAGTTTTTTAAATTCTCCTATTTTACCCTTATTGCCACTAGCAATTACCAGAGGGAGATTATCCAAAACTATTAGCTATAAGTTGCTTTGCATAATACAAAGTTGAAGTAACTTCTGCACTGGATGGCGCTTCACAATAAATTCTTAAAAGAGGCTCTGTTCCAGAAAAACGGAACATCAGCCAATGACTTTTATCAAGTATGAGTTTTATTCCATCAGTTGAAATAACCTCTAAAACTGATTTATGGCCAATTGAAGATGGAGTTTTCTGTTTCAAAAAATCTTCCACGGACCTTCTCATCTCCATGTCTTTGAGAGTTAAATCAATACGTTCGAAATGACTCTTACCAAAACGAGCATGAAGAGAATCTATTTTCTCACCTAAACATTTACCATCAGCAACTATTGACTCCATCAAAAGCAAAGTGGTAAACAAAGCATCACGTTCTGGCAAGTGATGTCCAAACCCAACCCCCCCTGACTCCTCTCCTCCAATAAGAACTTCTCTTGAAAGCATTTCTTCAGCAATATATTTAAACCCAACTGGCTTTTCGTGCACTACTCTCCCTAAATCCTCCGCAACCAATCTCATCAAGTCCGAGCCACTTACAGTTTTTACAACGCAACCTGGCATATTTCTAACTCTTGCCAAATGATCTATCAAGACAGGCATTAATAACTGCGTATTGCAATATCTACCTTTTTCATCTATTGCCGCAATTCGATCTCCATCTCCATCAAAAACCAGGCCCATGGATAACTGTCCTGCCTCGAATTCATCCTGTACTTCTTTTATTAATTGCGATAGGTAAGCCTTCAAAGGTTCTGGAGGATTCCCACCAAAGCATGGGTCTCTTTCAGTTCTTATTTCATAAATAAGCTCTTCACTATCAACTCCAAATAATTCAGACATGCAGCCCGCCGCAGATCCATGCATTGGATCGACAAAAATTTTCACACCTAATTTCCTCAAGCCATCAGAAATCAAATGCATGTCAAATTTCTGACTAATCCCCAAAATATGTTGTTTTCGAAAATCAACTCTCTCCGTTACGCCTTCGATTGGAATTGATATCCCCCCAGCATCTAATCTTTTTTGAACAGAATCGGTAAAAGAGCTATCAACTGAGCCTCCAAAGGGACCTTTAATTTTCAAACCCAACCATTCGCATGGGTTGTGACTTGCGGTAATCACTAATGCACCAAGTGCATTTTCTTCAACTATCCCCCAGCTACAAGAGGGAGTTGGCAGCGCGGAAGAAGCCAACAAAGGGACTAAATCAACTCCTCTAACAGCAGATGCGACCGCCTCGGCCATCTCCTCTGCTAGGAAACGTCGGTCATAACCAATGATTATTTTATTATTTTTTTTCTCTTTCACATAAGCAAGCTGTTGAGCTGCTGCTGCTGCAACTTTAAGTAATCTTTCCAAGGTGAACTCAACTCCTAATATCCCCCTCCATCCATCTGTTCCGAAAGAAATTTTTTCCTTAGTGAGATTCAACTTTTTCTTTTTCATCTTTATATTGGAGAAACTTTGTTCTTAAAGAAATGCGGATTATTCTCTAAGTATGAAATGTAATAGATCCAAACCAATTAATGATCACCTTTTAAGGAGTTGGATTAGATGCAGAAGAAAAGCGTGGCTTGATATTTATGGTGATAAACAAAAAAAATTGTGGACGGCTCATAGCACACTTCAATTAAATCATCAAATCGACTGCTTTGATAATCTCTCACAAAAAAGTTATGGGATAGGAATTCAAGCTTGTGAAGAAGGGAAAAATATTGCTTATGGAGTCAGAATTAAATATCCTCTAATTAAAAATAGAATTATCAAGGCAAATTTACCGATACTAAGGAAGACCTCAGGAGAGAGTATTTGGGGGAATTTTGCATATCAACCTGTATTAGCTAGGCAAGGTAAAAAAATCACAAGAGAGCATAAATTAACACTTGCAATGACTGGTTTATTAATCAATAATTTACAAAAATTTCAAGTACAAAAAGGGTTAATATTACACAAAGAAAATGACGTTATCAAAGTCCAAAAGATAAGATTAAGCGCTAATATAAACACAGATTTAATAGATTCATTATTAAACCTAGAGAAAGATATTGAATCAAGAACTCCTCCACCCATAACTTCTAATAGAAAAAAATGCACAATATGTTCATGGAGAAAAGATTGTGATGCTGTAGCAATTAAAGAAGGAAGCTTAAGTGAAATCAGCGGTATTGGAGCAAAAAGAGAACTTTTATTAAACAAAATTGGCATAAATAATATAGAGGAACTAGCAAATATAAAGCATTATAAATTAAAGGAAAAGCTTGAGATCTTTGGGACACAACATGGTGATATTTCCAAACAAATTATTTTACAATCTCAATCTCAATCAACCAATAGGGCAATCAAACTAAATCCAGAAATAGAACTAAATAATCTAAAAAAAGCTAAAGGATTATATATTTACGACATTGAATCTGACCCAGATATTAAACATGACTTTTTACATGGATTTATTCGATTACCAAAAAATATAAAAAATGAAATAAGTTTAGAAAAAACTAAATATTCACCATTACTTAATCTTGAAAAAAATACTGAAAGTTTTCTATGGAAAAGAATAACTAAAAAATTAAGTCTTAATCGAGACTATCCCATCATCCATTATGGGGAGACAGAACCAATATCTTTGCTAAAGCTAGGATTGAGACAAGGAGCTGATCCTCATGAAATTGAAGCATTAAAAAAAAGATTTATTGATATACATTTATTAATTAGAGAATACTGGTGTCTTCCCGTAAGAAATTATGGTCTTAAATCAATAGCAGAATGGATAGGATTTGAGTGGAAACAATCAAATGTAGATGGAGCTAGAGCTCTTTTATGGTGGAGACAATGGAAAAAATCACGTAAAATAAATAAAATGTATTCTAGAAATTTAAATTCAATTTTTGAATACAATCGTGATGACTGTATAGCTACTTTAATGATCGCAAAGTGGTTAATAGATCACTAGTAAGCATGTAGCAATAAATTAAAAAGGATTAGTAAAAGAGATTGGTTTTTTAATAGTTATGGAATCACCATTTTCAGAAAAACAAAAATCCTGATCAAGAAAAGTTTTCTTAATTAAAGCCAGTCCATTAAAAAAATTATCATCAACCCTAATTGAAGAAGTAATAACTCCTACATTTTTTTTATACCCTTCATTTTTATTAGTATTAAAAAAATTTTTACCAATTTGAAAATTATCATTTTCCCCATAAGCTTCCCAATAACGAAGTTGATATTTTAGAGATTTAGACCTGAAAAACTTGGCCATTGCCTCTTGACCTAGATAACAGCCTTTATCTAGGTTTATAGTATCGGCTAATCCTAGCTCATAAGGATTATTTTCTCCATTTATCTCTTTATCAAGGCTAGGTATTCCTTGTCTTATTTTCCAAACTTCCAGTTCTTCTTTAGTAGGTTTTGTATATTTATTTATTCCATCTAGGCTTAAATTATTGTTATCAATCCAACTAACATTTGACTCCTTCCATGAATTATTATTATATATTTCTTGTCTTCTTCTAATTGGATCTACAACTTCTAACTTAACTTTATCAGCTGGAAATATCACTGATTCAAATCCATCTCTTATCGAATTGATTTCACCGCAAATTATAACTATTTCAGCCATATCATCTGAAAGTCGAATTTCTAATACAGCTTTTAAAGATCCTTTAGTTGATAGCCAACAACTCATAAATATTTTATCTAATTCTTTCTTAGCAAAAACATCTGCGGTTGTTTGACCATGTAAAAAAGCAGAAGTCCCCTGACCTTTTAGAAGTAATGCAGGGAATGTCTCATCCCAAATCATTGATTTCATTTCTGTCATTACAAGCTTTGAGCTCTCTCAACAATCTCTCTTAAAAAGAAAAGACTATTTAAATCTAAGTCAGCTTTAGACATTGCATCTAATCCTCCCTCTTCTCTATCTACTATTGCTAATACTTGATTAACTAAATACCCTTGATTTCTAAGTTTTTCAACAGCCTTTAGAGAAGAGCCACCAGTAGTGACAACATCCTCCAGGACAGTAATCACAGAGCCCTTTGGAGGCAAAGGTCCTTCCAACCATGCTCCAGTTCCATGACCTTTAGCTTCTTTCCTTACTATTAAACCGCTTAAATTAATACCTGATTGAGCTGCCAACATTACAACGCCACTAACTAGAGGGTCAGCACCCAAAGTCAGTCCAGCTACAGCACTATCACTTTCGTTTAATTGTTTTAGGAATAGTGAACTTATCGACAAGAGTCCTGGACCTGAGAGAGAGACTGGCTTGCAATTGACGTAATGAGAACTTTTTTTCCCGGAAGCCAAAGAAAAATCGCCAAACCTATAAGCTTGTTGAGCTAATAAAGTTAAAAGATTTTCTTTTATTCCATCTGACGAAGGATTCAATGGGGTCATATCTTTATATGCAAGTTTAATTATTAAACATCTTGGTGGGATTAGATATATATTTACTTTAGGCAAACTATTTAACTATTATCAAAAAAAGTTTTAGTTCTGCTTTTTTGGGGGTGTAGCAATCTGGTGAATGCAGCGAACTCATAATTCGCCTTAGGCGAGTTCGATCCTCGCCACCCCCATAGAAAAATTATTAATGAGTTTATTACTTCTTTTTATATTGCTTGTAGTACCAGCATTTTTTAATGCAGGTCAATTTGCTATTTTACGACTTCGTTCAACTAAAGTTCAAAGGTTGGTAGAAGAGGGACTACCTGGCTCCAATTCAATAATTCGTCTACAGAAAAGGTTAAGAAGAACTCTTTTAATAGCAGAGTTAGGAATAACTATTTCTTTAATTTCAATTGGTTGGATCTGCAAAAATCTCGCAAGTCAATGGTGGGGAAATAATGCTTCAATTAACTATTTTTTAGATCTAGGACTTTTTATTACTGTTGTACTTTTAGCAACTCTAATATCTGGTCTTCTTCCAAAAGCACTTGTTCTTAATCAACCAGAGACTTCAGCTTTAAGATTATCACCCCTTATTGAAGCAGCAATAAAATGGATGTCACCATTCCTTTCTTTGCTAGAAGGACTTGCTTTATTAATTCTTAGGTTATTTGGACTCAATTCTCAATCAGAAAGTCTTACGACAGCTGCATTCTCTGCAGGAGAATTAGAAAAATTAATTGAAACAGGTGGAGTAACAGGATTAAAACCTGATGAAAGAAACATACTTGAAGGTGTTTTTGCTTTAAGAGATACACAAGTTAGAGAAGTAATGGTTCCCAGATCAGGGATGGTTACTCTGCCAAGAGATGTTTCCTTCACTCAAATGATGGAAGAAGTGCATAAAACTCGTCATGCAAGATACCTAGTAATTGATGATTCACTGGATAATGTTCTTGGAGTTTTGGATTTAAGGCAACTTGCTGATCCAATAGCCAAAGGGGAAATGCAAGCCAATACATCTCTAGAGCCTTATATAGATCCAGTTGTTCGTGTTTTAGAAACTTCTACTTTGGCCGAATTACTACCCCTCATAAAAAATGGAAACCCATTACTTTTAGTTGTTGATGAATATGGAGGAACTGAAGGATTAATAACATCAGCAGACTTAACAGGAGAGATTGTTGGTGATGAAATTCAATTTGACAATAAAGAAGCTGAACTTAGACCTATTGATGACTTAAAAAAAATATGGATTACTTCTGGGGAAATAGAAGTAATAGAACTAAATAGAGAGCTTAAACTAGAATTACCAGAAGCAGATGATCATTACACTCTTGCTGGATTTGTTTTAGAAAAACTCCAAGAAATTCCCAATTCAGGAGAAACATTCATTCATAATGAAATTGTATTTGAAATTACCTCTATGAAAGGTCCAAGAATTAACAAAGTAAAAATAACCCTTCCTAAATAATTGATAAAAAAGACTATTAATTAATAAAAAAGTAAACATGAATACTATCTCCAAGATCAACAAAAATATTATTCCTGTAAAAGTTGGGGTAATAGGGATTGGAAATATGGGGTGGCACCATGCCAGAGTTCTCAGTCTTCTCAAAGATGCTGAGCTAGTAGGTGTTGCAGATTTAGATGAAGAACGAGGAAAGTTGGCTATGGATCAATTCAATTGTAATTGGTATAGAAATTACAAGGATTTATTACTTCAAGTAGAAGCTGTATGTGTTGCTGTACCCACGTTATATCACCATGAAGTAGGTCTAGAATGCTTAAACTCAGGTAAACATGTTTTAATTGAAAAGCCAATAGCAGCAAATAAAGAAGAAGCATCATCGTTGATTAATGCCTCCAATAATGCAAAAAAATTATTACAAGTTGGCCATATAGAAAGATTTAATCCAGCTTTTAGGGAATTAACAAAAGTAGTTGCGAATGAAGAGGTTGTAGTTCTTGAAGCAAGAAGGCACAGCCCACATCCTGAGAGAGCTAATGATGTTTCAGTCGTATTGGACTTAATGATTCACGATATTGATTTAGTTATTGAACTTGCAAATTCAAAAGTGATAAGGCTTGCTGCTGTTGGTGGATGCAGTGGAGATGGACCGATGGATTACGTTAATGCAACACTAGGGTTTCAAAACGGGGTAGTTGCAAGTCTGACTGCAAGCAAAATGAGTCACAAAAAAATCAGAAGCTTAAGCGCTCATTGCAAGCAAAGTCTCATAGAAACAGATTTCCTAAATCACAATATTCACATTCATAGAAAGGCTCATGAATGGTATTCAGCTGATCATGGAGAATTACTTTATAGAAATGACGGTTTTATTGAAGAAGTAAGTACAACATCGATTGAACCATTGTATGCAGAACTGGAGCATTTCCTGCAATGCGTCAGAGGCAAGGAGAAGCCTGCGGTTGGAGGGCTTCAAGCATCTAGAGCACTTCATCTGGCTGATTTAATTGAAAAGGCAGTATCAATGCCAAGTGAAGATATTTTGCTGAGCAAAGGGATTTAGATAAAACTATTACCTAACTCAAAAAAAAACAAATTCTGCCCGGGTTTTTACTTCGAGCAAAAATTTTATTTTGTTAAGAACCTCTAATCGATTGCTTAATTTTTTAAAAATCTTGAAGAAAAACTTCGCTTTTAACGAAAGCCAACTGCCGCTTGCCAAACAAAAACAAGCAGAAAGAAGAAAAGAGGTATAAGCGGAAGTACATCCACTGTTGGTGCAAAAGCCTGGTAAGCAACTGGAAGTTCAGCAAGCAAGTCAAGATTAATCAGTGCCATCCCTAAGAAATAATGGACATATTAAGCACGCACGCTACCACGTATGACGCGCTTTAGAGTCAGTCTGCCACGGAGCGAAATCCTCTGAAAAACAACCTTCAATAATTGCTTGCCTCATGGCACCTGTAAAACGGATCAAATGCGTGAGATTATGCAAACTCAAAAGTGTAAGACCAAGTAGTTCTTTGTTGCGAATTAAATGATGAATATATGCTCTTGTATATCCGGTACAAGCTTCACACGTGCAAGACGAATCTAATGGTCTGTAATCGTCTTTAAAACGTGCATTCCTTAAATTCCATGTCTCACCATTAACTAATGCGCTCCCATGCCTTCCCAAGCGCGTAGGGATCACACAATCAAACAGATCTATTCCATTTGCTACTGCTATGGCCATTTCTCTTAAAGTTCCAATTCCCATTAAGTATCTAGGTCGATCTTGAGGTAGTAGAGGACAGGTTTCTCTTACAATTTTGTGAATTTGATGTATGGGTTCACCTACACTTACACCTCCAATAGCAATCCCAGGTAAATCGAATCCTGAGACAATTTTTGCACTAAATTTCCTCAAATGAGGGAAACACCCACCTTGAACTATTCCAAAAACTGCTTGATCATCTTTTTTGTGAACATTAAGACATCTCTCTAGCCAATGATGTGTCCTATTACAAGCATCCTCAACGTCTGATTCACTCGCTGGATAAGAGGGGCATTGATCAAAAGCCATTGCTATATCAGAACCTAAAGCCATTTGAATTTGAATAGCTTTTTCAGGAGTCAAGAAAATATGTTTACCATCTCTTGGACTTTGAAAAGAAACTCCTGCATCATCAATTTTATTTAATTTTGCCAAACTAAATACTTGAAAACCACCTGAGTCAGTGAGTATAGGCTTATTCCAGCTCATAAATTTATGTAGTCCCCCTGCCTCTTGAACAATCTTTTCTCCAGGTTGCAGATGAAGATGAAAAGTATTTGCAAGAATCATTTCTGCTCCTGTTTTCTCAAGCTGCTTAGATGTAATACCTTTAACTGTTCCTAGAGTCCCAACTGGCATAAATCGAGGAGTATTTACTATTCCATTTGGCGTTTTAAAAGAACAGACTCGAGCTAATGTCGAATTGCATCTCTTTTTTATTTGAAAATCAAAGAAGAGCTTTTTCAATTATTCCTAATTTTTCTAAAGTCTCAAAATAGTTATATAACTATTTTGAGACTTTAGAAACAGTTGAGGTTGTAATTCTGATTTTCAAAAACTGGCTAAGTGACCTTGCAGGTGCCTGGGTTTTTTACACAATTTTGCCTCAATGGCCAATAATCAAACCTAGATTCAACAGAATTGCTCGGTTTGCTCCTTTAATAGGGATTTTAATTGGGTTTTTACAATCATTTTTTTGGCTTTTACTTAATTACTTTAATTGGCCAAATATTTCTATCGCCTTAATATCTATTGCAATTAACATTGTTATAACTGGTGGACTTCATATTGACGGTTTAATTGATACTGCAGATGGGATTGGTGCTGGTCCATTAAAGCGAATTGAGGCGATGAAAGATAGCAGAGTTGGTGCAATAGGTTTGCAAAGTTTAGCAATCATTTTGATGCTTCAAATAGCAGCAATAATCAAACTTGGTTTTTATGCACCCTTCGCCTTCCCTTTAGCTGCCTTTTGGGGAAGACTCTCACAAATTTTTGCAATTGAAAATTATGATTACATTTTCAAGAAAGAATCCATTTCCTTTCATCATCAAAGCTGGAAAGGGATAAATAAAGAAATAAGACCTTCATTGATAATAATTTTTTCAAGCATAATAGTTTTTCTATTTTCAACTAATCTCAATATATCTTCTAATATATTATTATTAACTTATTGCATATTGTCGGGATTAATAACTTCTATATTAATCCCACACTTTATAAATAAATCTTTAGAAGGACATAATGGAGATACTTATGGAGCAGGTCTAGTAATAACAGAAACAACTAACTTAGTATTATTAAGTATCATTTTGGTTCCAAAGTAAAAACAAAAGCATTCCCTGATTCAGGCAAAGAATTTTTAAATTGGCTCGGATTCACAAATAACTTTAAATCTCCACCTAGTTGTCTAGCTAAATCTCTAGCGAGAGCCAGACCTATTCCACTCCCAGACATTTTTGAACCACTTTCGCCTCTAAACCCTTTCTCAAAAATCATTTCTCTTTCTTCCTGCTTGATAGGGATGCCTTCATCCCAAATACATATGCCCTCTTCAATTACTTCTATACCAATAGAAGATTGAGGAGGACTATACCTAAATGCATTTTCCAAAAGATTTGCAACTATTTCAGCAATAACACCTTCTGAAATTGATCTTGATTCCATCCATTTTGGCCATTTTGAAGGACCGAACCATTTTCTTCCTTGCAAATTAGCTCGAGCTTTAGCTCTCTCAATTAATGGTTCTATTAAACTTTTCACACTGATAGAAGTCTCAGTAGGCAACAGCGGAGGCAAGAGCAATCTGTTTGATCCATCATCAGCTTGCGGTAATTTCACTTGACTAAGTTGATCAAGTGCATAGAGATATTTATTGACTTGTGCTTGTTCAGTCATAAGTCCTTTTACAAGATTCTTATGTTCACTTTCAGGTCCTATTTTTTTCAAAAGAAGTTTTGCGTAAGTACCAAGAGCAGCCAATGGATTTCTTAGTTGATGAACCATTAGAGATATTTGCTCCTTTTGATCATCTAATTGTTCTAACAACCTTTTTCTATCAAGTTCAGAAGCAAGAGAGTTAGCCAGTAAAATTGAAATCGATTGCAGACGTTGGTCAAGAGACTCCGACCATTCTTCTTCTTCAGAAGCAATTCTCTCTGCACGAATAACTCCCAACAATATTGATCCTTCTTGCAATGGATACCATCTTCTATTCGAAGATGGCGTGCGAAGAGCAGTATCAGTTTCTACAGGCTGTAATACTTTCTCTGACTTAGGCCACTGACCAACGACCTCCAAGCTTGGAGATCCACTGTCTCCAGATCTCGCCACGTAAACAACAACATGCTCCAGTTCTTGATTAGCTTGAAAGCTCATCAACTGCTGTTGAACAAAATTTAAAAACCGTTCTGAATACTGCATTGAACTCATTAAGCTATCTTAGACAAGGAAAACGAAGTATTCAAAAACTTGATAAATTTGAAAAAAGTATTAAGATGTTAATAAAGAATTTAGATCTTGATAGGAGGTTATCTCAAATTTAATTAAAAAGTGAGCATTTCAATGACTTTGATGCTAGGGCAGAGATTGATGGGTAACTCTGTAGCCAACTTTTTAATTATTTAAGAAAAACTTTCCACCTCAGTTTCAACCTTATTTTTTTCTTCAAAAAACTCTAGCTTCAGCCAGAGCGAATAACAAAACCTCTAAATCTCTCCCACCCAAAAAAGGTAGTTTTTTTTCATGTCTAAGAAGCGCAAAAGAATTAGCAGGCGAAGGCTCGCAGGTCAGCGTGTAATGTCACATGTTCCTATTTTTCATTTAGGAACAGGGCAACATAAGCCTGTAACTGCTGCTAGGCGTTTTATTGCCGAAGAAGGACTGTATGCGCCGGCAATATTAAATGTACGTCGCAATGAACACACGACTGATCGCTTCTTCTGGGGAGAGAAAGGTTTGTTTAGTGCTCAATATGCTGAGGAAAATCACTTTCTTTTTCCCTCTTTAAGAGTGATTGTTGAATTTCTAGGTGAGGACAAAATTTTTGCAGGCTTAGAACTTACAGCAGACGACTGGGAAGAAATCGAAGAGTATGAATACGCTTTTGTTTAATCCAGAAATTCTTGTTTAATTTTTTCTCGGCAATGTTCAATTAGATCATTAGTTATTTCATGGCCTCCATCAAAGAAATACAACTCTGACTTAACTTCATGTTTTAACAAAATATCAAAGCTTTTCTGAGAAGCAGCTTTAGGGACTACTTGATCCATATTTCCATGACAAAGAAAAATTGGTGGCATATTTTTTGAAGGTTCCCAATCCGGATGTGGATAAGAGCTAAGTGCAAAAACCCCATCAAATCTATTTCTTTTTGCAAGCTCTAAAGCCATTGCACCTCCTTGAGAAAAGCCCAAGAGCAATGTTTTATTTAAAGGGATGCGTTTAAAGCAAAGGCTATTTAAGCTCCTTTCAAGGTCTAATACTGCATTTGGAACCTGTTCCCACTCATGAGGGTACAAGGGGTACCATTGCCTACCTAATCCGCTTGGATGAATATTAGGAGCAGAGAAAGAAACAATTTCAAAACGATTTTTTAATCCTTCAGTTAATAATTTTCCAATAGGTACAAGATCATGTGCATCAGCTCCCCAACCGTGAAGTAAAACCAATCTATTTGTTGCGGATTCAGAATTTAAGCAGATTAGTTCAGTCATCTTGAATGCAATATGGCTCTTTGATGCGTAGGTTATCGAAAAGAATCGATTTCAAAGAATAAAAATGTCACCAATAGCACTGTTAAGTGTCTCAGACAAAACTGGCTTAATTCCTCTGGCTGAAGCATTAATAAATGAATTGGGTTTCAGAATTATTTCAAGTGGAGGAACTGCAAAGTTAATTGAGAGCGCAAATCTACCTGTCACTCGAGTAGCAGATTACACAGGGTTTCCAGAAATTCTTGAAGGAAGGGTGAAAACACTTAATCCCAAAATTCATGGAGGAATATTGGCGAAAAGAGATAAACAAAATCATATGGAAGATTTGAAGGCACAAAATATCAATCCAATTAATTTGGTGGTTGTTAACTTATATCCATTTGAACAAACAATTTCAAAAGAAAATGTTTCATGGGATGAGGCAATCGAGAATATTGATATTGGCGGTCCAACAATGATTCGAGCAGCGGCAAAGAACCATGAAGACGTTCTTGTAGTCACTAATCCAAGTCAATACTCAAACTTAATTGATGCATACAAATCAAAAACAGTCACCAATGAATTACGAAAAAGCTATTCTCTAAAAGCCTTTGAGCATACAGCCATTTATGACCTAACAATAAGCAAATGGATTGCAAAGCAAATTCCCTCACAAAAAGCTTATTGGTTGCAAAGCTTGCCTTTAAAGCAAGAGCTTAGGTATGGAGAAAATCCCCACCAAAAGGCCTCATGGTATGGAGAGCCTGAGAAAGGTTGGAGTGGAGCTAATCAATTGCAAGGAAAAGAATTAAGTACAAATAATCTTCTTGATCTGGAGGCTGCATTATCTACGCTCCGTGAATTTGGATATGAAAATACTATTAAAGATGCTTCATATCAAAAAGCGGCGGTAGTTATTAAACACACAAATCCTTGTGGAGTCGCAATTGGAGATTCGCCATGTTCTGCTCTAAAAAGAGCATTAGATGGAGATCGAGTTAGTGCTTTTGGTGGAATTATTGCTATCAATTGCCCCGTGGATAAAGCTGCTGCAAAAGAACTTGAAAATATATTTATCGAATGCATAGTAGCTCCCTATTTTGATAGTAATGCAAAAGAAATACTTTCAAAAAAGAAAAACCTAAGGCTATTAGAGTTAAAAGCTGAGTCTATTCAAAAAGCAGATAACAATCATATCAGAAGCATACTTGGTGGTTTATTAATTCAAGATTTAGATGAACCGGATTTTGATCAAACTGAATGGAAAAATGTTACCAAACTAATCCCAAATGAAGAGGAAATGATTGACTTATCTTTTGCTTGGAAAATCGTAAAACATATACGATCAAATGCAATAGCTGTTGCATCTAATAAGCAGAGTCTAGGAATTGGAGCTGGTCAAATGAATAGGATAGGTTCAGCAAAACTTGCATTAGAGGCAGCTGGGAGCAAATCAAAAGGTGCTGTGTTGGCTAGTGATGGTTTTTTCCCATTCGACGATACTGTAAAGATGGCAGCTGATTATGGTATTAGTTCAATTATTCAGCCAGGTGGAAGTATTAGAGATAAAGATTCTATCAGCGCATGCAATGAATTGGGAATAAAAATGGTTCTTACTGGAAAAAGACACTTTTTACATTAAAACCAACTATGAGTAATTTTTAATTTTAAATATTATTATTTAGCCTTAAAAGTTATTCTTTACTTATGTACCTTTTGGATAATAAGTTATTTTATTTGATTTCCTAAAGAGTGAAAGTCTTCCAGGACCAGCACATAAAAAATAGAATGATATTGCAGCATAAATGGCGGATAATTCAAATATGTAATTGTGATTTTCTACAACAGCGAAAGGAAATCCTTCTAAGCCAGTATCTATAAAGTGGAAATATAACGCGAATACCATAGTTGATAGCAGACCCAAGGAGGATATTCTTGCCAATACCCCAGTCGCTAAACCAATTGGACAAACTATTTGAGTAACGGCGGCCATGTATGTCCAAATTACAGGATCACCAGGAAGAAAGCTGAAATATTTACCCACAACAAATTCAGCGAATCCTCCTGGATCATTTAATTTTTCCAAACCATGATGAACCATCAACAAACTAAAACTAACTCTAAGAACTAATATTGAAAGTTCTCCAAAAATATTCACCTCCCCATCGGGACTCTGTACAACGACTTCAACCTTTTGTGAGTCAGAATCTTGAATATTAGAGCTTGTGGGTTGAGCCATCTTCAACAAATATTGAATGTATATCCTACGAGAAATTGAGTCAAAATTGTGATTTACCCTAGATTAATCTTTTTCACTTATTTTCATAAGCTTGTGGATAACATGCTCAACCACTCTATCTGGAGTAGAGGCTCCAGATGTGATTCCCACTTTAATACTGCCAATTGGAAGAAATTCCTTCTCAGTAATTAATTCACCTTCAAGTGGCATGTGAGTAATAGTATTTGTCTCTTCTCCTATTCGCTCTGGAGTATCAATATGGAAAGAGCGAATACCCCTGCTTACCGCTATTTCTTGAAGATGGGTAGTGTTTGAAGAGTTATAACCACCAATAACAACCATAAGATCAAGGGGTTCATCAACTAGAGAAAACATTGCTCCTTGTCTTTCCTCCGTGGCATCACAAATAGTATTGAAAGCTAAAAAGTGTTCATTTAAATCAGCTGGACCGTATTTTTTTAGCATCGTTTTTTCGAATAATTTACCTATCTCTTCTGTTTCACTTTTGAGCATTGTTGTCTGGTTAGCGACCCCAATTCTTTGCAAATCCTTATCAGGATCAAACCCAGCAGAAGATGCTTTAGCAAAACGCTTTAAGAATTCCTCTCTATTTCCATTACCAAGAATATATTCAGCTACATAATTGGCTTCTTCTAAGTCAAATACAACTAGATAAGTTCCTGCGAAAGAGCTAGTCGCAAGTGTTTCTTCATGTTTGTATTTACCATGAATAATGGAAGTAAATGTATGTTTTTTATGCTTTTCAACTGTATGCCAAACTTTTGAAACCCATGGACAAGTGGTGTCAATAATATGACAGCCTCTATCATGAAGCATTTTCATATCTTGAACAGTTGCACCAAAAGCAGGAAGAATTACAACATCCCCATCTTTTACGCCTGAAAAATCCTTGACTCCTTTCTCCTCAGTAATAAAAAGTACATCCATTTTCCTAAGCTGGTCATTTACTGAAGGATTATGAATAATTTCATTAGTAATCCATATCTTTTCATTCGGATAATGCTTTCTAGTCTCATAAGCCATTGCTACAGCTCTTTCTACTCCCCAACAAAAACCAAAAGCCTCTGCAATTTTGACTTTAAGTCGTCCATGAACCAATTCATTGCCGTTATCTCTAATTGATCCGATTAATCCACTTTGATAAGCCTCTGCTAGAGCCTGGGCTCGCTTGTTTGCAGAGCCAAATCCTCTCCTGTTATATCTATCTGATTTATGAAGAGTTTGCTTGAATGCTTGAGTATCCATTTCAATTAAAAGGTTATAAACAAATTGATAGGATTCCCATCACTATTAAACCACACTAAAAAAGCCCGGAATATATCCGGGCTTTTTTAAACTTAATGTAAGAGAACTAAATAAGGTAACTAGCTAGAAGCAAAGTCAGGATATGCCTCCATTCCATGCTCGCCAATGTCAAGACCCTGAGTCTCTTCTGCTTCGCTAACTCTGATGCCACCGAAGAAGCCACCAATAATTTGCCAAGCAATCCAGCATGTAACTACAGTCCAGATACCATAAGCAGCTGCACCTAATGCTTGAATGAAGAATTGGTTAATTCCTCCTCCATTAAGAAGACCAATTCCTGCAGCACCTGGGTCCATGCCATCAACGCCCCAAAGGCCTATGACAACAGTTCCCCAAACACCACAAACACCGTGAACTGAGAAAGCACCAACTGGATCATCAATACCTGCAGAATCTAAAGCAGCTACTGCAACTACAACAATTAATCCACCAACTGCTCCAGCAAGCCAAGATCCAGCAAAAGTCATATTGCCACAACCAGCAGTGATACTTACTAATCCAGCAAGTATACCGTTGATAATCATGGTTAGATCAGGTTTACCAGAAGTAATGGTAGATAGAACTGTAGCTGCGATTGCGCCACCAGCTGCTGCCAATGTTGTTGTTACGGCGACATAAGCAACATATTGATCCATTGCTAATTCGGAGCCAGGATTAAATCCATACCAACCTATCCAAAGGATTAGCGCTCCTAAAGTTGCAATAGCCATATTGTGTCCAGGCATAGCTTGAGCTTTGCCATCTACAAATTTGCCAATACGAGGTCCAAGCAGCATTGCCCCAACAAGACCTGCCCATCCTCCAACAGAATGAACGATAGATGAGCCAGCAAAGTCAATAAAGCCAAGTTCAGAAAGCCATCCACCATTCCACTGCCAACTACCAGCGATTGGGTAGATAAAAGCAGTTAAAACTATAGAGAAAACGACAAATTCACCAAATTTGACTCTCTCTGCAACTAATCCAGAAACGATAGTTGCAGCAGTACCAGCAAAAGCAGACTGAAAAAGGAAATCAACTGCTGGAACAAGACAACCTGTATCGCCAGCAGCTGCACACTCTAATGCACCTGAAGGATCAGGATCAACAAACAAGCCTTGGAAATAAAGCCATCCATCAATTACTGAACCGCCATACATTAGGGAATATCCAATTACCCAATAGGCAGTGACAGCAAGAGCAAAAACAAATAAGTTTTTGGCTAATATGTTGACCGCATTTTTTTGGCGACACATACCAGCTTCAACCATTGCGAATCCTGCGTTCATAAAAATAACGAGGATTGTGGCTATAAATAACCAAAGGTTATCTGCCAAAAATGCAGCAGCTTGAGGTCCAGTTAAATCTGAAAGTGCAACCTCAGCTCTTGCAGAGAAAGTGAAAACACCTAATCCTAAAAGTGCCAATGGGACAGACGCTAGCCATGCCCAAGATTGACTTCTTCTAAAACCTTTAATGCTTCTTAGAAGAAGCATTGGCCCGTTCAAAAGACTTGCGTCTTGAAGACGAGAAGTACTTCGCCTTGGAGGCGATTGCAAAGCAGTGGTCATAAATGATGCTTACTTCGAAAAAAAGAAATGGATAGTTAATCCAAAATTTATACACTTATGAATATGAATGCAACTGATACTGACAAGATGTAGGTGTTGATACAAAAAAAGAGTTTGGTACCGCATATATGTTCTTATTTACACATTTTTTGTGTTAATTGATTAAATTTTCAAATTAATTTAAATCCCACAATTAAAAATCAAAATAAAAAACTAGCTTAAATAGTTAAAATAGATCTACCTAAGTATTTTGTTCTAGATATTTTATTTTTGTGAAATCTTAAAGGGTTTAACACCTTCCCAAGTTATGTGGTCCGAAAAGAAACCAAATGAGCATGGAACAACCTCTACACCCATAGATATTGCCTGTCTAAATAATTTTCCATATAAAGGATCTGCTAAATCAGAAGGTGCAAAAATTTCCATATCACTTCTACTTATGCAAGGAATCAATATCGCCCTTGAATTAGTACAAATACTCATTAGCTCCCTCAAATGTTTTTGACCTCTTGTGGTTACCGTATCCGGGAATAAAGCTAATGTTTTTTCACACCAAGTTGTATTTTTAACCTCTATATAAATATCTCTACTATCTGAGTTGTTTGTTTTTGGTTTAAGTAACAAATCAATTCGACTTTTACCCTCTAAACCATATTTAACTTCAGGCTTGATATTTGCAATTGAACCCAATTGCTTCTCTAAGCCATTCGCCTCAACCAAATTTCTAATCAATTTATTAGGTAAAGATGTATTAATACCAACCCAGCATCTTTTCAGCTCATTATGACTTGGCACCTCAGCTTGCTCCCAAGACCAATCTAATTTACGTTTAGGAGAAGGAGAGAACTTAAGTCTAACTCGACCACCAGGCCTCAAAACCCCTTTCATTGGTCCTGTATTTGCACAATGAGCAGTAACAATTTCACCATCAGCCAACTCAACATCAGCCAAAAATCTCTTATATCTTTTAATTAAGATTCCCTCTACAAGAGGGGGAAACTTAATAATGGTTTTCCCAATCTCAATCACTTAATTAACATCCAATTAAAACAAGAACTAAAAATATTCTAGAAAGATGAAAGCTCTCTTTTTTCAAACCTAACATGTCGAAATCATTCAAAGAAATTGCTTTCGTCGTAAGTTTAGGAACTTTATTAAGTAAACTTGGTGGGATGGCTAGGCAATTAGTTATTGCTGGTGCTTTCGGAATTAGTGCTGCATATGATGCATATAATTATGCTTATATTATACCTGGATTTTTCTTGGTTCTTCTTGGAGGTATTAATGGACCATTACATAACTCAATGGTTACACTATTAGCAGATAAAAATAAAATTGATAGTAGGTTATTTATAAGTTCAATCAATAATATTTTATCTCTAATACTATTAATAATAAGTTTTTTTATTTTCTTTTCATCCGATTTATTGATTAATTTAGTTGGACCCAGTTTAAACAATGAGATCAAAGAAATAGCATCTTCTCAATTAAAAATAATGTCTCCCATTATATTCTTATCTGGACTAATAGGCCTAGGTTTTGGATCTCTAAATGCAAAAAAAGAATTTTTAATCCCGTCTATATCTCCATTACTTTCAAGTCTAATAATTATAATTGCAGTATCAAACTTTTGGATAAATAAAGAAACTTCAGCTGATATATATGAATTAAACTTGAGGGGAGGAATTATTCTTGCAAAGGCAACATTTATAGGAGCTCTATCTCAATATTTAATTCAAATACCTTTTCTAATTAAAAAAGGAATATTTACTATAAGTTTTTCAATCCAAACAAAATATTCAGAATTAAAAAGAGCCTGGAGAATGATTGCCCCTGCTTCACTTTCTTCAGGAATGATGCAAATCAATGTTATTACTGATTTATTCTTTGCATCAAAAATAGTTGGAGCTGCAGCTGCTCTAAGTTACGCAAACTTTTTAGTTCAAGCTCCTCTTGGAATAATATCAAATTCTATTTTAATTCCATTATTACCAGTTTTTGTAAGCTTAAGAGCTCGAGAAAATCATTTAAAATTGATCAAGAAAATCCATCAAGGATTAATTATTTCCTCTTCTTCGATGGTATTTCTAGGTTCGATATTTATTTCACTATCTGCTCCAATAGTAATATTAATCTATGGCAGAGGTTCATTCAATGAAAATGCTATAGATGTTGTAAGTCAACTATTGATTGCATATGGAATAGGTATGCCTTTTTATCTATTAAGAGATCTATTAGTAAGAGTATTTTATGGTATTGAAGATTCAAAAACACCATTTAGAATATCAAGTATAGCAATATTATTAAATTTATTTTTTGACTGGTTTCTAATTGGAGGAACAAGTCCATGGGGGGAACTATCCCCAATCAACTTAGGAGTAAATGGTTTAGTATATTCAACTACATTTGTTAATTTATTTGCTTGCATACTTTTACTCTTAAAATTAAATAATAAACTAGAGAACCTGAAACTTTCAAAAATAGTATCACAAAACCTTAGAATTATATTAATTGGTTTAATTTCTGGTATTAGCTCATTTTTTATTTTTAAAATAACATACTTGCCCTATAGTTTCTTTAATTTATTATTTAAAATAATAATATCATCTGGAATTAGTCTTGTTATATTCTATTGTCTAGCAATTATTCTTAAAGTTGATGATATTAATAATTTAAATAAGTTTTTAAAAGAGAAATTTAATCATCTTTAAGAAAAACATCTTTTTCTGATCTAACTTTAAGTGGAATTTCTAAACAGTTCATTTCATCAGTTTTCACTCCACTGACTGAAAGAATTCTTGCTTCAATGCCAAACTCTTGAAAAGCTATTTCCATCTCTTTCATTAATTCCTTTTCAACCTGTGCTTCAGCATCAGCAACTTTCCCTATAAGTCTTTCTCCTAAGCGACCAATTCGCTTCCTTACAACTTCTCTGGCATTAGTCACCTGAATGATTAGCAAGAATAAGAAAGCAATTGATCAAATCTTATCTGCAATAGGGTTCTAAAATCTCCTCGAGGTCAAAAAATTGATTTGGTGGAATTAATTTTGATAATGGCAAAATCGTTTTACCTCCGCCAAGTTTTACTTGAATCGCTTCAAGAGCTTTTCTAGCTGAAACATTTGCACCTTGATCAAAGTTAGCCTGACATTCAATAGCCAAGTCCTTTGAAAGGCCCGCATCGCCCAGATAAAGGTTCCAATTTTCAACTTGAATAAATAATCTGTCAGCTATTGACACAGCTAGCTCATTAATTTGCGATGAATCGATAGAAGTGGACATAAAAACATAGTTTTTTCTATTATTAGTAACCTTAGATAGAGATTGATTACTTTCTCAAAATGCAAAAATTAATGGAAAAATAACTTTTTAAGTTTCACAATCGTATTTCAATCAATTTTTAAGGCATAGATACACACATATTTTCCTATTCTTTGGGTGTCAATCTGATATTGTTTTTTTATGCGCCTGTAGCTCAGCGGATTAGAGCATCTGACTACGGATCAGAGGGTCGGGAGTTCGAATCTCTCCAGGCGCGTTTAAAAAATATGTAAATCCATATATAACCAGAAAATAAGAGAAAGTTTTTTCTCATTAGACTAAACATATGCCTACTATCACATCATAAATAAAAGAATAAAGTGACTATTAAATCTTCTTTGATGGAATGTGATCCAAGTATTGCGAAATTAATAAACAATGAATTATCAAGACAAGAAACACATTTAGAACTAATTGCAAGTGAGAATTTCGCCTCAAAGGCTGTAATGGAAGCACAGGGCTCAGTCCTAACAAATAAATATGCTGAAGGTCTCCCCAATAAGCGCTATTACGGAGGATGTGAGCATATTGATGGAATTGAGCAATTAGCAATAGATAGAGCAAAAAACCTTTTTGGTGCCAACTGGGCAAATGTCCAACCACACAGCGGAGCTCAAGCTAACTTTGCAGTTTTTCTAAGCCTTCTTAAGCCTGGTGACAAAATCATGGGAATGGACCTATCTCATGGAGGTCACCTCACACATGGTTCACCTGTAAATGTCAGTGGCAAATGGTTTAAGACATGTCACTACGAAGTTGATAAAACGACCGAAATATTAGATATGGATGCAATCAGAAAAAAAGCGATTGAAAATCAGCCAAAACTAATTATTTGTGGATTCTCTGCGTATCCACGAAAAATTGACTTCCAGGCTTTTAGATCAATAGCTGATGAAGTAAATGCTTATTTATTGGCTGATATTGCTCACATTGCTGGTTTAGTGGCAAGTGGTCTTCACCCAAGTCCAATCCCATATTGTGATGTAGTTACAACAACCACTCACAAAACTCTTAGAGGGCCAAGGGGAGGACTAATTCTCTCAAAAAACGAAGAGCTTGGGAAAAAGCTTGATAAGGCTGTTTTTCCAGGCACCCAGGGAGGTCCTTTAGAACATGTAATAGCAGCCAAAGCCGTGGCATTCAAAGAAGCTTCTGAATCCGCATTCAAGCTCTACAGCCAAAGAGTACTCTCAAACGCAAAAGTTCTTTCCAATCAACTTCAAAAAAGAGGCATTTCTATTGTCAGTAAAGGGACTGATAATCACATAGTTCTTCTTGACCTTAGAAGTATTGGTATGACAGGTAAAGTTGCTGATCAGTTAGTTAGTGATATCAAGATAACCGCAAACAAAAATACTGTACCTTTTGACCCCGAATCACCATTTGTTACTAGTGGGCTAAGGCTAGGTTCCGCAGCTCTTACAACTAGGGGGTTTAATGAACAAGCCTTTGAGGATGTTGGGAATATCATTGCAGATAGATTGCTTAACCCTAATGATGAAAAAATAAAGGAAAAATCAATCAGGAAAGTATCTGAACTTTGCAATAAGTTTCCTTTATACAGTGAAAACATTTAAAGAAGCCAGTATTAACAATAAAAATCAATTTGGAGCAGAGATCTTATGCATTGGTAGCGAAATACTGCTAGGAAATATTGTTAATACTAATTCTCAATGGATAGCTGAACAATTAGCAATTTTAGGTATTCCACATTTCAGACAAACGGTTATCGGAGATAACTCTGACAGATTAAAAGAAGCAATACTTGAGGCATCTAATCGATCTGAAATTTTAATAACAACTGGTGGGCTTGGACCGACACCTGATGATATCACAACGAAGGTAATTGCTGATACTTTTAATACACCATTAGAAGAAAGAAATGATATTTTGATTGATTTGAAAAATAAATTAAGAAATAAGGATAGTAAATTATCTGAAAGTCAAAAGAAACAATCCTTAGTACCAAAAGGGTCTAAAATCATAAAAAATTACTCAGGTACAGCACCAGGTATCATATGGAGTCCAAAGAATGATTTTACAATTCTTACTTTCCCTGGAGTTCCTAGTGAATTAAAAGAAATGTGGATAAATCAAGCAGCAAAATGGTTAATTAATAATAATTTTTCAAAAAAAATAATCTCTAGTAAAGTCTTGCATTTTACGGGTATAAGTGAATCATCATTAGCAGACAAAATTACACATTTACTGAAAGAAAAAAACCCTACTGTTGCAACTTATGCAAGCACTGGAGAAGTAAAGGTACGAATCACAGCAAAAGGAGATAATTCAGAAGAAACTAATAAATTGATACAACCCATTGAAAAAGAAATAACTCAAATCACTGGATTAAAATGCTTTGGTGTAGATAATGAAACTCTTGAAGAATTAGTATTTAAATTATTACTGAAAAGAAAAGAAACTATTGCTGTTGCAGAATCATGCACTGGAGGCGGGATAGGTTCTAAACTTACAAAAATCCCTGGATCCTCAAAAATTTTTTATGGAGGTGTCATCGCGTATAACAATTCAATCAAGGAAAGAATATTAGGTGTGCCTGAGGAAATAATTAATACCTATGGTGCAGTCTCAAAACCAGTAGTTGAATCAATGGCGCAAGGTGTTCAAAAAAAATTTAAAGTTAACTGGGCTATATCTGTCAGTGGAATTGCAGGGCCGAATGGAGGAAGCAAATTAAAACCAGTTGGACTAGTCAATTTTTGTATTAAGAGTCCAAAAACCCTTATCTCGTGGGAAGAAAGATTTGGATCTAATAAGACAAGAGAAGATATTCAAAAATTAAGCGTTTTAAATGCTCTTGATAGATTACGTTTATCTATACTCATGGAAAGCTGAGTCCTAATTATTGGATTTGAAAGTTGAGTTCTGGAACCCTCTACGACAAAGTTTGGAACTTCCATCAGGTAAAAAAACTACCTGGTGGATCAACGCAACTTTTTGTTGGTCTTCATTTGATTCACGAAGTCACAAGCCCTCAAGCTTTTTCGGCTCTTAATGAAAAAAATCTTGAAGTCAAATTCCCTAATCTAACAGTTGCAACGGTTGATCATATAGTTCCAACACTTAACCAGCAGCGTCCATTCAGTGATCCTCTCGCAGAGGAAATGCTGGCTACTTTAGAAAAAAACTGCAAATTTCATGGAATAAAATTTCACGGAATTGGAAGCCATTCTCAAGGAGTAGTTCATGTTATGGCTCCAGAATTAGGATTAACCCAGCCTGGGATGACAGTGGCTTGCGGAGATTCACATACTTCAACCCATGGAGCATTTGGAGCGATTGCATTCGGAATTGGAACAAGTCAAGTGCGAGATGTTTTAGCTAGCCAAAGTTTGGCAATGAAAAAATTAAAAGTAAGAAGGATATGGGTAGATGGTTCATTGCAAAAGGGAGTTTATGCAAAAGACCTTATTCTTCATATCATTCGTCTTCTTGGAGTCAAAGGTGGAGTTGGATTTGCCTATGAATTTGCTGGTCCTGCAATAAAAGAACTTTCAATGGAAGGAAGAATGACCATATGCAACATGGCTATTGAGGGAGGTGCAAGATGTGGATATATCAATCCAGATGAAACTACTTTTGAATATCTTAAAGGCAAAGAATTTTCTCCCAAAGATCAAGAATGGGATAAAGCTATTAATTGGTGGAAAAGTTTGGTGAGTGATTCAGAAGCGAAATTCGATGATGAGATTCAATTGGATGGATCATCTATAGAACCCACAGTTACTTGGGGTATAACTCCTGGTCAAGGCATTTCAATCAAAGAGAAAATTCCAAATCCTGAGAAACTTCCAGAAAATGAGCAACAAATAGCTAAAGATGCTTGCAAATATATGAATCTAGAACCTGAACAACCCATAGAAGGAACATCAATTGATGTTTGCTTTATAGGAAGCTGTACAAATGGAAGATTAAGTGATCTCCAAGAGGCATCTAAAGTTGTTGAAGGTCACAGAGTCGCTACTGGAATTAGAGCATTTGTTGTACCTGGTTCCCAAAAGGTTTCTAAGGAGGCCAAGCGAAAAGGAATAGATAAGATATTCCTTACGGCAGGGTTCGAATGGAGAGAGCCCGGTTGCTCAATGTGCCTAGCCATGAATCAAGACAAATTAGAAGGAAGACAAATAAGTGCTAGCTCAAGCAATAGAAATTTCAAAGGCAGGCAAGGTTCTGCTAGTGGAAGAACCCTATTGATGAGTCCAGCCATGGTTGCTGCTGCTGCAATAAATGGGAAGGTTACTGATGTAAGAAAATTACTCCAAGAGTAAAACTACAAACAAATTTTTTATCGATGAAACAGGATTTTCCAAAAGGTGAAATCAAATCAATTAAGGCAAGAAGCTTGGTAATTAAAGGCGATGATATCGATACTGACAGAATTATTCCTGCAAGGTTTCTCAAATGTGTGAGTTTTTCCTCATTAGGAGAACAAGTGTTCGCAGATGACAGAGAAGAACTCAAAGGGAATCACCCATTTGATCTCGAGCAAAATAAAGGAGCCAATATTCTTGTTGTTAATGATAATTTTGGCTGCGGTTCAAGTCGCGAACATGCACCACAAGCTCTTATGAGATGGGGAATAAGATTAATTATAGGAGAGAGTTTCGCTGAAATTTTTTTTGGTAATTGTCTTGCACTTGGGATACCTTGCATGACGTCTTCAAAACAAGAAATCACTAAATTACAAAACCGAATTAATCAAAACTCCAATGAAATTTGGGATTTTAATCTTCAGGGACTTTCAATTTCTAATCAAAAAGAAATTTTTAAACTCGATCTTGAAGAAGGAGCTTATAAAATGCTTTTATCAGGAAAATGGGATGCGACTTCACAATTATTAGATGAAGAGGACAGAATCAAGGATACATTCAGAAAACTACCTTATCTGAATAATTTTCAATAAAAAATCTAAAAAGCTGCTTTTACAGAATTATCAAAATCAAATCCATTTATACGAAAATATAATCCACCTCCATAAGTATCGGGAAGATAATAAATTCCAAACTCATATGCTCTTTTTTGCCATAAAATTCCTAACTTAGTATCATAATATTCACCATATTTTTCTGAATTATTATCGATATTTAAGTTAGAAAAAATATCAAAGATTATTGGACCATATATTTGTTGCATTAAACTGAAATTAAGTGTTTTCAAATCAATTGCATTATCAAACTTAAATGGACTATTCCCAGATTTAATTTTTACACCTGGCATAACAGAGAGTTTTGTATAATCAAGAAAATTATTTTGTAATTCCCCTAATCTAATTTCGGGACCAAAACTAAACTTAATAAAGCCCTGATCACTATCATCTTCATATTTAAAATAGGCTGCATTTATATTAGTTCTGAAAACTAATTCGGGGTTTATCAAAACAGGAGATAAAGGCATTTCTTTCTTTTGATCAAGATTGTTTTTATTGCCCTTCCATATCTGATATTCACTATCTAAAGAAGAAAAAATACTAGCTCGCCAAAGATTAACCATGTCACTATTTTCAAGTTTTTCTGCTTCGTATTTAGCGGTTCCTAATCGTATGTTTAAGTTGTTTATTACCTCACCAGCTTTAAAATTATGAGACTTTTCAATATATCCACCATATGCATTCTTTATCTCAGTCTCTCCAATAGTTCCATTCCAAGCTCTAGATCTATAATTAGTGAAAATATTAAAATTTATATCATCCAAAACAGGCATTTTAAAATACTTTCTAAAAGAAGACGTGTGCCTCAGTCCACTAAAAATCCTATTTGTATTTAGTGTGCTTAAATCATTCTCACTATCAAATATCCAATCATTATAATTTGCATTTAGTTTTAAATTCATACCTAATAAATCAGAAAAATGAATAGATTTTCTATCATTATTTTTTTTATTTTTATAACTATTTGTTTTTCCTAAAATAGCTCTATTAATTAAAAATTGAGGCTGTAAGTTTAGTTTAAGATTTTTATTAATTCTTGTAGTATTGCTTCTTCTAATTAAAACTAATCCATCACGATCTTTAGCATCTAAAATCAAATCAAATTTGTTTCTCTTTTTATTCTTAGCTCCAAATATTCTTTTACCTAAGAAAATTTTAGTTCTACCCTCAAAAATCAGATTGGTTTGAGAAGAAGTAATAACTAATTCATCATCATCTTCTTCTGCAATAACATCTATTCCTTCAAAAGTAATCTGATGGGGATCGAATGGATCATTTGTAAAATTAATTTTATTAGATTTCCAACCATTTTGCTGAATATTTATTAAGTCAGATTTAAATCTCCAACTATTAATTGAACCTTTTGATTTATTAGATCTCGTGATTTTATTTTGCGGTAGTTTAATATTTCCAAAAACAAATTCAATACCATCATCATAAGCATTTTCTCCATCTAAATTTAATTTATTAATAGATCTATTTTTCTCTAAAAATTCTCCTGAATTTGAATGAATCCTCAAATCATCTAATACATTCTTAATATCTAATATCCCAAATGCATCTTTAATAAATCCTTCTTTATTTAATAAATTAAATTGAAATTCTTTACCTCTAAGATATTGGCGTCCCTTATTGAATCTAATATTTCCCTGAGCAGATAAAATACCTGTTGATTTTTCATATTTTAGAAAGTCAGATCTTAATACTCCCCCATTTACAATAGCCTTAACATTACCCTCGGCTAGATAAATATTCTGATCAATGTCATATTGTTGATCAGAAAAAATCTTTAAAGTTAAAAATATATTTTCTACTTTTGATTTTTCTATAGGTAATTTTTTAGAGCTATTAATTAAAGTACCAACAGAAAAGTCATAAAGTTTTGATTTTTCTAAATTTCCAAAAGAATTCTCCTTGCCAACAGCAATATCAAATAAAGACAAAAAACTAGCAAACCCTAGAAATCCAAGGTTTATAAGAAAAAAGAATTTTTCTTTCGCCGCCAAATGAGTTAAGCAACGAAAAGATAATACCTAATAAAGCAATTACATGAACTTGTTTAGTCCAGTAATTAGCGTGTCATTTTTAGTCCTGAGGGCTTTCCAAATCCTTTCTATTTGGTGTCCTTGTTGGATCACTTGCCAAGAAACCAAATAAAAAGATCCCGACAAAGAAAAAGACGACCGTATAGACGGAAATCTTGAGGGCAAGCATGAATAGGAACCAACTAATATGAGCTTAAACCTATCCTATTAAGTCGATAACTCCAATCAAAAAAACAAAGGTGTTACAGACTTTTGGAAATTGGATAAATTCTAATCACTAGGGAAAGCTAGAAAAGTCAATAAAACCGGCGGATTTTTATGGGAAGATCAATATTTATTCAAATTGGAATTCAAAAAAATCTCTAACTTTTCTTTTTTTTATTAAATTTTCCAAGTTTTTCAACTTATTTCAGAACATATTTCTCAAATATCATTTTTTTTAGGACATTCCATCACAAGTTTCTACAGTCTCTTCTCCTTTGGGACAACTTCTCATACAATATCTTGACTCATACAAATCTGAGCTAGAGAAACGACATGGGACAAAAAACAGCACTTGGATCTTTGCTGAAATCTATTGGCAATTCTGGACAAGGAAAGGTGGTTCCTGGTTGGGGGGCTGTGCCAGTAATGGCTTTTATAGGAGCCTTACTATTAGTTTTCCTAGTTATTATGCTCCAAATTTATAACCAGTCACTCTTATTACAAGGCTTTTCAGTCGACTGGAACGGCTGAATTGATTAAATTCTGAGTAGTAGAGATTCGCCCATGAATATTTTTGGGGTAGGTTTGCCCGAAATAGCAGTTATTGCTGCATTAGCACTTGTTATTTTCGGTCCAAAACGTCTTCCCGAACTTGGGCGAACTATTGGAAAAACTCTTAAAGGTCTTCAAAGCGCCTCTAATGAGTTCGAGCGTGAAATAAAAAATGCCATGACAGAAGACGAGTCTTCAAATGAAAACAATGTAGACAAAGAAAATTAATTACTCCAAAACTAATTAGATATATCTCAACTATTAGAATAAAAAAGGTTTATATGTTGTCTCATGACTTGAAATTACTAGTTGGATTAGGCAATCCTGGGGCTGATTACAGTAAAACTCGTCACAATGTTGGGTTTATGGTGTTAGAGGAAATTGCTAGTCAAAATAATTGCAGCTTTCGTGAAAGCAAGAAACTCTTTGGAAAAACTTGCGAATATGGATCAGGTATTAATAAGACTAGGCTTTTAATGCCTAACACTTATATGAATGAGAGTGGGAAATCAGTTCGATCAGCAAAGGATTGGTTTAATTTAGATAATCACCAATTAATAGTCTTAGTAGATGATATGGATCTACCGCTAGGAAAAATAAGAGTACGCTCTAAAGGAAGTTCAGGAGGTCATAATGGATTAAAAAGCATTATCAATCATCTTGGATCTACTGAGTTTAAGAGATTAAAAATTGGGATAGGTCCGCCTAGTGAAATTCAAAAAGAGAGGAAATCTAAAACTGTTTCGCACGTTTTAGGTAGATTTTCAAAAGAAGAATTTACAATATTAAAGTTCATCATTGAGGAAATCATTAGTTCTATTGATTCAATTACATCTAATAATTGGGACAAGATAACCACTCGACTAAATTCTTTTAAGCCTCAAAATATATAACTTTAGAAAAATGAATAGCAAACCATCCACTACTGCATATCTTAAGATTCACAAGCAGTGCTTTAATCAAAAAAAAGTTGAAGGTGTAGTCCGAGCAGGAGATTTTGAATGGAATTTTATTTGGGCCTTTCATCATGGACAACTTTTTGTAGAACCTCCACTAGGTAGAGCGTTAATAAAAGATGCTTTAGAGCGTTATTTAGTAAAAGCGGATTATAAACTTGAATCTGGTGGAGATTACATTTTCACAGTTAGGGCCAAATTTTAATATTTACTTTTTCAGGCCAAATAAATGTATATTTCAAACAATCTTCTAATAAAATTAATGCGACAATTGCATCAAGATTATCAGGAGGAAAAAGAATTTCTTTTGGAAGCCAACGAATACAATAATTTGGAGGCCAGATTTCCCAATATCTAAACCTAGCCCTTAAGGTTGATCCCCTTTCATTAACATATTTGAGGTTAACGATTTTTTTTTGTTTTAATTCATTTTCTATATACCTGCAATTCGTTCCATCACCAATGATTATTTTTTTAATCAGGTATTGTTCATTCCAAAATGAAACTAGATCAGAGAAATTATTTAATGAAGATATTCCTGCCTCAATAACTTTTCCAGATTTAATATCAGCCAATAACAAGCCGCATTTTTTATTTCCAGGATCTATAGATATATAAAAACTCATTTAGTTTTGTTTATTAAATTGTTTTCTAAAGATTTTAATTCTAATGATATTGAGACTTTATCTGCACTTTGACTATTATCAAGCGCCCTAGCAATAATTTGAAAATCTCCATATTTTCTCTTAACTAGATATTTACCTAAACTATTAATTTGATTAGCATTAATTTTCAACTCAGAACTTAATGATCCTCTTCTCCTAACCTCAGCTAAAGTTGAAGCAAGTAAAAGATTAATCTTTTTACTAATTGATTCAGAATCAGACTTTGATAAATATATATTCTCTAGGGCAATAATTTCTCCTTGTCTTGTTATTATTTTATTTAAGGTGACTTCGGGAAATGCATAAACATAATTTTCGCCTCTAAGTATATTTCCTGCTGATTTAATACTCACCACCCAACTTCTATTATCAGCTATTTTACTTTCAAGCTTCTCAATATCATCTTTCCGAACTAATAATATTCTTCTATATTTCGATTGATTTGTTTTTACTAAGTTAAAAGCATAAAAATTTGCTTGCTGCAATAAACTTTCTATAATTTTTTTTATATCGTTATTTTTATTTATTTTAATAGTATTAGTTGCTAAAGTTTGACCACTACTTATTACTACATTTCCACTTCTTAGAGCATATAAATTTTTTTCTAATTTTTTTAATTCTTTTTCACTTTCTGTAATCTTCTCCCGAATATCCTCTAATTGGAATAATCCAATCCTTAAATCCCTATCAAATACAACCATAGTTGCAAATGAAATAGCACTAATAATACTCCCAGTAAAAACAGTTATTAAAATAGCTGTACTTTTTGGCCTTAATTTAAAAATACTTAAACGCGCTTTACCAACTCTGCTGCCTAAACGATCTCCCAAAGTAGAAAGTATTCCACCTAGGATTAATAGTAATAGAATTTTAAGCCAGGCTGTCACAGAAAGAAAGAAGAAGAATTAATCAAACCTCCTAAACCTTAGTATGTAATGGCCTTCAATTAAATCTTTTTGCTAATGCAATCGGATCAAATATAGTTATTTTTTTCCTATCTATTGCCAATAATGAGGAACTTTTTAACTCACCAAGTAGTCTTGTAATAGTTACCCTGGTTGAACCTATTGCTTCAGCGATCGCTTGATGAGAAAGTCTTAAGTCAATTGTTACTCCTTTTTCTCCTGGTACGCCAAAGTCCCTACACAGAACAAGCAAGAAGCTTGCGAGTCTAGAGGACATATCTCTATGAGTTAAGGTTTCGATCATCGTCTCAGTTTGAAGTACTCGACTTGATAAACCTTGGAGTAGTAGTAATCCAACAGAAGCATCTTGCTCAATTGCATTCCTTACTGAAGTAGCTGGCGCAGCAACAAGTTCAACACGAGTAAAGGCTACAGCATGATAAAAACGATCTGACCTATGTCCTGTTAATAAAGATAAAACTCCAAAAAGACTATTTTCTCTCAACAAAGCGACTGTAATTTCTTCACCTGTTTCATAAACCCTACTCAATCGGACTGCACCTCGCCTTATCAAGTAAACCCTTTCAGCGGGATCACCAGGGAAAAAAATAGTTTTTGACCTATCTACTATTTCAGTAGACACCCCCTCAAGAGATTTAATTACCTCCAAGAGAGTCTTGTTTGTCGGCAAAGAAGATGAAGAATTACCACCCATCTGGTTATTCTTTTGTTGGTTGAAACGAGTAAAGCCACGATACGAAGTGACCATATTTAATTTATTGTTCAGAGAAGATTAATAAGTTGGTAAAAAACGATATGTAGCCATGGCGACTTTTTTCAAGCTAAGTCTCCAATTCGAGCCTGAACTTACTCACAAGTCTATATTTACAAGGCTCTAAAATAAAAATCACTCAAAAAAAGTATCAAGAAATACATTTAAAATTTTCCTTGATCAGATTTTGAAGACTTATAAAAATTTAGATACCCAATGATTCTCATTTGATACACCACAGATAGTGTTGATTTTGTTGATTAGAATTTTTATACCGCTAGATTAATCAAAAGACATCCTGATAAAAATTGAGATGAATGCACGAATCAGCATTAATGCTCAACAGAGGGGGTCATCACCTTTGACGGAGACTTCTCTTAGGCCTACCCCCCTTAGGAAGCCTCTACAACTAGTTGCGACACAAGGTCAAGTCCAAATCCACACTTCTACTTTTAGAGGTAGTTTTTCTATTGTTCTTAGTGAAGCTTTACGATCTGCAGGATTGGGAAGCAAAGTTTTAATATCTCAATTCTTGAGAGGTGGTGTCAATCAAGGACCAAATGGAGCAATTAATCTTTGTGGAAGACTGGAATGGTTAAGGCCAGCTATTGAAACTTGCATACCTGAACAATTATCGGAAGGGAATTTGTCTCTAAGAAGAAAATACGAAGAAAAAGCCATTAAAGAATTATGGGACTTTTGTAAAACGCGTTTAATTGAAAAAAAATTAGATAAAATTGTTCTTGATGAAATAGGAATGGCTATTAGCCTTGGTTTGATTGAAGAAAATGATTTGATTTCGATGATTAATAATCGACCATCATCCACAGATATTATTCTTACAGGACCAGCAATCCCACCTAAAGTAATGGAAATGGCTGATCAAATTACTGAATTACGCTGCAATTAAATGCTAAAAAACGATCGTTGGATTTCAGAGCAGGCTTCTTTAGGAATGCTTGAACCTTTTCAAGAAAAACTAATACGACATCTTGAACCGGAATCACAAAAATCACCTGTTTTAAGCTTTGGTTGCTCCTCATATGGATATGATTTGCGTCTTTCACCGAAAGAATTTTTGATATTTAAACATGTCCCCGGAACAGTAATGAATCCAAAAAAATTTAATCCTGCCAATTTAGAATCCACAGATTTAAAAGAAGATGAGGATGGTAAGTTTTTTATTTTACCTGCTCACTCTTACGGACTTGGTGTGGCATTAGAAAAAATGAAAGTTCCTCCCAATATTACGGTTATTTGCCTTGGGAAAAGCACATACGCCCGCTTAGGAATAATAGTAAATACAACTCCTGCAGAAGCAAGCTGGGAAGGTCATCTAACCCTTGAATTCAGTAACAGCTCTGGAGCAGATTGCAGGATTTATGCTGATGAAGGAATTTGTCAATTACTTTTCTTTGAAGGTGATCCTTGTGAGACTACTTATAGTGATAGGAAAGGTAAATATCAATACCAAAAAGAAAGAGTAACTTTAGCAAAAGTTTAAATATGAGTCTTGTTCAATTCATAACTTCTACACCAGATGCTGAAAAAAGCATGGCATACATTGCTAGAGTAAGTAATCCAAAAAATCAAGATAATGATGACTTCACAAAATTAATAGGATATTGCATAAAGAATGAACATTGGAGTGTATTTGAGCAAGCTTATATGACTTTACAAATAGAAACTACTCGAGGAATTGCTGCACAAATATTAAGGCATCGTTCATTTACTTTCCAGGAATTCTCTCAACGTTATGCGGATAGTAGGCAATTAGGAGAAATACCTATACCTGAATTAAGAAGACAAGATAATAAAAATAGACAAAATTCCATCTCAGACTTATCAGAAGAAGTTGTTAATCAATTCAACAAAAAAATTGCACGTCAATTCAATCTAAATAAAGAACTTTATGAAGAAATGCTAGAAGCTGGAATTGCTAAAGAATGTGCGAGATTTGTACTTCCACTTGCTACACCTACCAGAATTTACATGACAGGGTCATGTCGCTCCTGGATTCACTACATAAAGCTAAGAACTGGACACGGGACACAAAAAGAGCATATGGATATTGCACAAGAATGCAAAAATATTTTTTCAAAAGAATATCCTGTTGTTTCATCCGCTTTGAATTGGCTAAACTAGCCATGTCCTCTAGGTTCTTCAGATTTAATATTATTAAAACTCAATTGTTTAGAATTATTACCTGAAATTAAATAAGTTGAATTTGATAGATTAGTAAAATAAGGTAATTCTAAATTACTAATTAAAGCAATAAATATTTCATTTAACTCACTATATTTTCTAACTCCAATTGCAGAACCCTTAAATTCACCTTTAGCATCGAAAAAAATCAACTTAGGGATACCATTTACATCATATTTCTCAATCAAATCAAACCAGCGAGAATTATCAACATTAAGTAAAACTACATCTACTTTATTATAATTTTGTTTTTTAATATTCACCATGTAAGGAGCCATTTCCTTGCAGGCTTCACACCAATCTGCATAAAATTCAATCACTGTAGGCCTTCCATTTGACAAAGCTTTTTCTGGTTCAAGGGAGTTTTTTGCTAATTGGTCAAGCATTGCATTAGATTTAAACTCACCTCGAAAAAAAAATAACCCCATAACCAAAAAGATACTAAGAAAAACTAGAAAGATTTTCTGAAGAGAACTAAGGTCATTATCTACTTTTGAGTTATTAGTCATCAGAAATAATTATTTATACTAATAATATACAAAAATTTTAATTTAAAAGCATATTATAGGAGTAATAATAAATTAACTTAATTTATGAATAATGAACTATTTCTAATATACATTGCCCTGTAAATTTTTAAATTTTTCTTAAGAGCAAATAATTCCCTATCTGTATATGCATCATACGGATTCTTATTAATCAACTTAAATCCATCTAAATCTTTTCTATCAAAGTAATTACTATGATCAATAACATTAGTCATAGATTCTATAAGTTGAAATATATCACTTTGAATGAATAGCTCGCCATCCTTACCCATAAATCTTGCAATTGAGTTTAAAAGACTTATTTTCAACACTCTCCTTTTGAAGTGTTTTCTTTTAAACCATGGGTCTGGGAATTGAATTGTAACTCTTTTTAGTTGACCATAATCTAAATCTGATAACCACTCATGTAAGCTTACGTTAACATTGCAAAATAGAAACTTTAAATTATTCAATTCTAATTTTTTTCTTTTCCTTTCAGATGCACTAACAAGAGATTCTCTTATCTCAAGACCAACAAAATTCCACTTAGGGTATTTTGATGCTAATTCAATTAAGAATTCACCTTTTGCAGATCCAATATCTATATGAATTGGATAATGAGAATTACTAAAAAGAATAGACTTACTTGGAAGTGATAAAGGTCGCTGAAAAAATTGGCTTAGAGGATTTACATGCTGTCTCACAAAAATAAACCTAATATTAATTAAATCAGATTATTATATTAGCAAGTTAATTCAAATTTTTAAAAGAAAGTATAAACAAGAGAAAAAATTATAAATTTTTTTTAATGGATTATATTTTTTATTTTGTTATTATGGGCTAATAATTATTAATAAATCTATGGAAGAAAATCAATTAATCGCTTAAGGGCTTCTTCAAATGTGGAGAAAACTCTTTAATAATTAAGAATAACCATAAAAAGAATACCTTAAGGTTGATAATACATATGAATGAGATTTTTTTCTTGACTGAACCTCAATTTCAAATTCTAGTATGGCTCTCATATCGAATTGCTGCTACTTTCGCATTTGGACTCCCATTATTTCTATTAATTTGGGCTAAAATTTCCAATTCAAGCGCCATTGATCGTCTTTTATCAATCTACTGGAAAGTTTCTAGTCTATACGCGATAAACCTTTTATTCCTTAGTGGTGAGAGTCAATTAGGTCAATCAATTTCGTTCATTGCACCCACAATTATGGTGGGGTCTATCTGGTTTTGGGTTGATCTCAATGAAGAAATTGATGAAATGCCTATTTATAAACCAATTTCATTAACCACAAGAATTTGGCGATGGACTTTGTCGTTTTGGGCCATACTAAATACTGGACTTCATATATTTAGTTGGAGGTGCTTGAATTCAGTCGATAGGAACTATTGCGATGCTTGGAGAGAAATTCCATATAATTCATTTAATACAACAAAAGTAATTATAAAATTTGTTTTAGATGGTAATTGGACTACAGGAATCGCTACATTTTTTGCATATTCAGCTCTGATATTATATTTAATAGGTTTACTTCAATGGTTGATTATTCAATTTCCAAAGAATGGAAGATTCGCCGGTAAATTTTAATAATAATAACTTTAATATTACATTTTAATTAATATTCAAATAGCTAAAACTATTTTTTCGCACCTTTTACAAATATTTGGATATTGTTCATTATTGCTCATTTCAATTTCATAATGCCAGCATCTTTCACACTTAAATCCTTTAGCTTTTGCAATATCCACTGAAGCAAGATCATGATCCTCACTAACTAAAACTTCAGCCCAAGGCTCACCACCAATTTGTAAAGATGAAACTAGAAACCAATCTCTTAAAACATCAACATTATTGGATTCACTTTGAGCTAACCATTCAATAGCAGCTTGAACTTTTTCATCAGAGATATCAATCCTTACTGATGCTTCCAAAGAAGAACCTAACTCTTGCTTATTTCTACAACTCTCTAACATACGATTAAGAACTGATCTGAGTTTACGGAGTTCAATAACATGGCAATTAAAACTACTATTTCGCCATGATTTAGGTGCATTAGGCCATCCTCTTTGAAATACTGAGGCTTCCTCTAAGCTATATGGAATATTCTGCCAAATATCTTCTGCCATATGACACAAAACAGGTGCAATCAGGCCAGATATTTTCTCAATCACCAAGGATAAAACTGTCTGACAACTTCTTCTTCTAAAGTCAGATTTAGAACTGACATACAACCTGTCTTTTGCAATATCTAAGTAAAAATTAGAGAGATCAACTACACAAAAATTCTGAATTGTTTGAAAAAACTTCGAAAATTCAAAACCAGAGTATGCTTCAGTTATCTCATCGATTACTTCAGCTGTTCTATTCAACATCCATTTATCTAACAATGGTAAATTAGAAATATCAATGGAATCATTTTTATAATCAAAATCATAGAGGTTGCCTAATAGATATCTAGACGTGTTGCGAACCTTACGATAAACATCAGAAATTTGCTTAAGTATATTTGATCCAATAGGAACATCTGCAGAGTAATCAACAGAACTAACCCAAAGTCTCAAAACATCAGCTCCATACGCAGGATCTAATTTTTTATTGGAACCACCATTAATTATAACTAAAGGATCAATAATATTTCCTAAAGATTTACTCATTTTCCTACCATTCTCATCTAATGCAAAACCATGTGTAAGGACCTTTTTAAAAGGTGCATGTTCATTGACTGCTACAGAGGTTAACAAAGAGGACTGAAACCAACCCCGATGTTGATCAGATCCCTCCAAATATAAATCTGCTGGATAATTTAAATTTTCTTTCTTAAAAATAACTGAAGACCAACTAGAGCCAGAGTCAAACCAAACATCCATAGTATCAGTACCTTTTTGCCATCGATCTGCCTCATTTAAATAAGAAGAAGGTAATAGCTGTGATACATCATATTCCCACCAAATATCTGATCCATGAATAGAAAATAAATCAACTATATGAGAAATAGTTTCTTTATTGAGCAGAATTTCTTGCCCATTCTTTTCATAAAATACTGGTATTGGAAGTCCCCAAGTCCTTTGTCGCGAAATACACCAATCTCCTCTTTCTCTAACCATAGAATTAATTCTATTTTTTCCAGATTCAGGAAGCCAAATAACACCTTCTATTGCAGTAAGAGCTTTATCTCTAAATCCTTGAATTGAAGCGAACCATTGTTCTGTAGCTCTAAAAATAGTTGGTTTTTTAGTTCTCCAATCATAAGGATACTTATGCTCATAGGGAACTTCTTTAAGCAAAGATCCAGTATGAATCAAATCATTTATTATGACATTATTAGCATCTTTTAATACATTTAAACCTTCAAATTTTCCAGCTTCCTTAGTCAGAAAACCTTTTGAATCAACTGTACAAGAAATTGGTAACTTATGTTTTTTACCCGTGTTAAAATCATCAACACCATGGCCTGGAGCAGTATGTACTAATCCAGTTCCTGAATCAGTTGTAATATAATCTCCTCCTAAAATAACAGGACTTCTTTTATTAAATAAAGGGTGTTTATATATAATTCCATTTAATGTTGATCCTTTGATTAATACTCTTTTTTCATAATTAATTCCTACAGTTTCAGAAACTTCTTCCAAAAGATCTTTAGCCATAATTATTAACGAGCTATCAGAACTTTGTGCAATTACATAGTCTAATTTTTGGTTAACAGAAATAGCCTCGTTTGCAGGAATCGTCCAAGGCGTGGTAGTCCAAATAACAAGCTTAACTTCTTTTAATTTACCTTCAGAATTAAATAGATCTGGAGCTTGCTTAGAAATTTCTTGAGTTAATATTTTTGGTATTTGATCAACTTTAAATCCTACATAAATACTTTTGCTAATATGACCAGAGGGATATTCTAACTCCGCCTCGGCCAGAGCAGTTTGAGAACTTGGACTCCAATGAACTGGTTTTAGACCTCGATATATGTATCCTCTAAATACCATTTCACCAAACAATTTGATCTGAGAGGCTTCAAACTTTTTGTCTAAACTTAAATATGGTTGTTCCCAATCACCCCATATTCCCCATCTTTTAAAACCATCCATTTGTTGGGAAACTTGTTTTTTTGCATAAGCAGCTGCTTTTTTTCTCAACTTAATAGGGGTTAATTCAGCTCGTTGAGTTTTATCCATAGCTTGAAGAACTTTCAATTCAATAGGCAATCCATGGCAATCCCATCCAGGGACATAACAAACTTTTTTCCCTTTCATTGTTTGATATTTATTGATTATGTCCTTCAATACTTTGTTGAGAGCATGCCCCATATGAAGAGTCCCATTCGCATATGGAGGGCCATCATGCAAAGTAAAAGTCTCTCCAGAATTGTTTAAGCCTAATTCGAAATCTATCTTTTTATCGCTCCAAAAAGCTTGCAACTCAGGTTCTCTTTGAGTTGCATTTGCCCTCATCCCAAAATTAGTCTGCAAAAGGTTGAGAGTGTCTTTGTAAGTTGGAAGATCCTTTTGAGAATCTTTATTGACATTATTCACTTTGATAAATATTCATTAGTCATCATGGTTACCTGAGGCCTTTTAACCTTATCAAGAAGTTTCTTCATTTTCAGGGAATTCTTTATTTCTGATCGTATTGGAATCAATTGAACCAGAGCGATCAACTACTTTCTTCTTGACTTCTTCTTGCAATTCTGGATGAACCCATTTTTTTTCTTTTAACGGTTTTTCAGATTTAGTAGTTAAGCCTTTAAAAAAATTTAAAAAGCCATTACCAAGTAAAGCAAAACTTTGACCGAGCTGCTTAAAAGATTCAAACCATCTTTGGAAAGATCCAATCCGCTTTTTTTCTTCAGAACTTAGTTGATACCACCTAGTTTGAATAATTTCTAAACTCATTTTCCCATACAAAATTGCCATAGAAATAACAAGTAAATTTATTGAACCTCTTAAAAGATCATTCTCCACTAAAAGAAATAATCCTAAAAATAAAAAAAGTCCTGCCATTAACCAATCTCTTGGCCTACTTAATTCGACAAGCATTAAAGGTAAAGCTAATATTACAAGCCCAACAAAAAGAAATAAGTATCCAGAAATAGAAACAACCATATTTTTTCAATATGAGTTTATTTTGTAGTGAGGGCAGCTTATTGAACAACTAAAAATCATGCGTCAGAAAAAGAGAATTTCAAATGTCTAAATTACAAATACGAAAATCACATTAATCTTTTTACGATCACGAATCAAAAATAGTCTTTAAATAGCCATCAATGAGCTGCTAGAATCAACTCACAATCGGTGAAAACCTTTGGCCCACCTGGCGGAATTGGTAGACGCGCTGGTTTTAGGTACCAGTGACTTTATGTCGTGGGAGTTCAAGTCTCCCGGTGGGCATTTTTGAATTAAGCTGTACAGGCTAAATTAATCTCAATCACATCAAGCAATGGCCCAGTGCTTATCGAGGTCTGACAAAAATAAGGCAACGAAAAAACTGAAGTCATTACGCGACTGGCAAAATGAGATCCAAGAATATCTTGATCCGCCCAAGCCTTTAAACGTAACTTTAGGTCTTTTCTTTGGTGGATATTTTCTTGCAATAGTCAGTGTTTGGCAGTGGTATCAGGGGAACTGGCCGTTACCTATTTTGGTTGCATTAGCTTTTTTGGCTCTTCATATGGAAGGCACCGTCATTCATGACGCCTGTCATAATGCTGCCCATCCAAATAAATGGATCAATCAATTCATGGGGCATGGGTCAGCAATATTACTAGGTTTTAGTTTCCCAGTTTTCACAAGAGTTCATCTAGAGCATCACAAATACGTTAATGACCCCAACAACGACCCAGATCACATAGTTAGCACCTTTGGTCCTATTTGGTTAATTGCTCCAAGATTTTTTTATCATGAATATTTTTTCTTTGAGCGAAAACTTTGGAGAAAGTTTGAACTAATGCAATGGGGAATTGAAAGAGGAATATTTATTTGCATAGTCATTGCTGGAATTAAATATAATTTTATGAATGTTATTTATAATTTATGGTTTGGACCAGCATTAATGGTTGGAGTCACTTTAGGAATATTTTTTGATTACCTACCACATAGACCATTCCAGTCTAGAAATAGATGGAAAAATGCAAGAGTTTATCCAAGTAAGCTTATGAACTTGCTAATAATGGGGCAAAATTATCATTTAGTTCATCATTTATGGCCCTCAATTCCATGGTTTGAATATAAACCAGCTTACGAAGCCACAAAACCACTTTTAGATCAAAAAGGTTCACCTCAAAGAATGGGAATTTTTGAAACCAAAAAAGATAGTCTAAATTTTCTATATGATGTTTTACTTGGAATCAGAAGTCACAAAGAAAGAAGAAGTAAAATGAGACCAATAGCAAGAATATTACCAAAAAATAATTGGAGGAGAAGATATATAAAATTAATTCATAAAACAAGAATCAGAACAGAAAGTAAAAGATGATTCCTAAATTTAAAGTATTTTGGGAACTCTAAAAAAATCACCTTCCCGATGAGGTGCTTGATTGAGAAGATCTTCTCTTGAACAATTAACTTCAACCAAATCCTCCCTTATGACATTAACTACCTCTACAGCTCTAGTAGTAGGAGGGATATTTTCAGTATCTATTTCTTGCAGTTGATCAACATAAGAAAGGATTTCTTCTAGTTGCTCTGTATAAGTTTCTATTTGATCTTCGGGAAGTTCTAAACGAGCTAACTTTGCAACCTTACGAACATCAGATAAAGAAATTTTAGTCATAGTTATGCTTAGGAAAATCTCAAGATCTTTAGATAAATAAGAGGAGACCAAATTAGTAAAAGATCTTGCTGCTTTCGTTTAGACAAATAGGTTTACTTATCATTCTGCCATCTTAATGCCTTTTACGAAATCCTTAGTGTTAGTAAATTGCTCAGAAAAATAGAGAAATCTATTTTTTAGTAATTAATATGGATTGAAAGAAATAAAAAGCAAATCTCACTTCTCACAAAAGAATTCTTCTCCAGGCCATCTCATTTGGTCGCACCTAACTTAATTGGTTGTTTTTTAATTAAGCGCATATCAAAAAAAAGCTATCTTGCTGGTGTAATTGTTGAAACTGAGGCTTATTCACAAGAAGAACCTTCATGTCATGGTTTCTCAGGTAGAACTCGAAGAAACGAAACCCTTTTTGGTGAACCTGGTAACTTTTACATATACCTATCTTATGGAATTAATAGTTGTGTAAATATTGTTACAGGGAAGAAAGATTGGGCAAATGGCGTACTTCTGCGATCGATAGCAATAAGAGGAGAAAACGAAAGAATTGCTTCTGGACCAGGGTTATTGGCAAAGAGGTTTGGATTAGATAGGAATTATAACAATTTAACCTTGTTACCTGAAAATGATTTTTGGTTAACAGATGGAGAAAATTTGACACAGATGGGAAATATTGTTCAAACCACAAGAATTGGCATATCTCAAGCTAAAGATATACCTTGGCGTTGGTACCTCAAAAGTAGTAGAAGTGTTAGCAAAAGGGAAAAAGGAGATCGAATTCCTCCAAAAAATAAATGTTGGGCCCCATCCTCATTTGAGGGATTATGAATAATTGGAAACATAATCACATACTTGATCTCTCTTCGTTTTCTTTAGAGGATTACGACACAGTTTTAGAATTAACAACAAGATTTAAAGATGTCCATACATCAAGTTCTAGAAAACTTCCTGCACTTCAAGGACGATTAATCTCTAACTTGTTTTTCGAGCCAAGTACCAGAACTCGAACAAGCTTTGAGCTTGCAGCGAAAAGGCTATCTGCTGATGTTCAAAATTTTTCCGTATCTACAAGTTCTTTAAGCAAAGGAGAGACGCCTTTAGACACTATTCTCACATATATCTCAATGGGAGCTGATATTTTAGTAATTAGGCATGAGTCAACTAACGTTCCCGCTGAGTTAGCTAATTACGTAGACAAAAATAACATTAATACATCCATTCTTAATGCAGGTGATGGGTTTCATAGTCATCCAAGTCAAGGCCTTTTGGATTTATTTACACTTGCTACTTTCTTTAATCCAAATGAACCATCCACTAATAGTCTTTTAAATAAAAAGATCACGATAGTTGGAGATATTCTTCATTCTAGAGTTGCACGGTCAAACCTTTGGGCTCTGACTGCATGTGGGGCTAACGTAACGTTATGTGGTCCTCCAAGTCTTCTTCCAGACGAATTTAATGATTTTGTTTTAAACCCTCCGCCTGGACAAAAATTTGATCCAATTTATAAAAGAGGTTCTGTTTATATCGAAAGATCACTAAAAGATGCATTAAAAGCTTGTGATGCTGTTATGACACTTCGCTTACAGAAAGAAAGAATGAAGCAAAATTTGATTACAGATATTGATAGTTATTATGCACAATATGGAATAACACATGAAAGTTTAAAATGGTGTGAAAAGAACGTTCCTGTTCTACACCCTGGACCAGTCAATAGAGGAATCGAAATAAGCAGTCAATTAGTTGAAGACAATTCAATCAATCTTATAAGTAAACAAGTAGAAAATGGAATCCCAACAAGAATGGCACTATTATATTTACTAGGGTTAAATAAAAATAATTAGTTATATTTATAAGAGTTTCAGTCCCTCTGAAAAAAGGCCATAAACTATTCCAATTCTAAACATATCAAAAACTCTTACAAGTATTATCGGTTTTCCAGATTGGAGGAAAATAAATCTGGCCTTAATTAATATCTCTAAAAAAATTAATGTAATAAAGGCTCCAACTGGATCCATCAATGCTAATACACCATTAATCATACCTAAAGAACTTCCTATAAAAAACCCTATCAAAAATATTATTAATAATAATGAATACCTTCTCCAAGGATTTTTAGCCCAAGTTGCCAACCTGCTAATAATCTTTGCAGATGATTTATATAAAATTGTTGTCTGCATTCTTGGAGGCATAAGATAAAAACAAATAAATTACTTTAGACTTCAGTAAACAAATCAACATAAAAATAATAAATGAAAGATCATATAAAGCAAATAAAATATCTTCAATCAAAATACAAAACAAATAAAAACATCAAATTTCCTTTAAAAATATTCAAAATTAATAATATATAAAATTAGATAATTATCTTTTTAAAGGTCTATTTGATATAAAGTCTTTTTATCATGAATAACTCTACTCCTTTATCAGGAAAAAAAATATTAGTTGCTGTTACAGGAAGTATTGCAGCTGTAAAAGCTCCTATTCTGGTAAGTCGCCTAATTCAAGCTGGGGTAGAAGTTAGGTGCGTCATAACGCAAAGCGCAGCAAAATTAGTTAGCCCATTGTCTTTATCTACTTTAAGCAGAAATAAGTGTTACCAAGATAAGGATCAATGGGAAGACAATCAAACAAAGCCTTTGCACATTGCTTTAGCTGAATGGGCAGAACTAATTATTGTTGCACCTATGAGCGCAACATCTTTATCCAAATTTACTAGTGGAAATGCTGAAGGACTTCTAGCGAGCATTCTCTTAGCTGCTCAATCACAAATAGTTATTGCTGCTGCAATGAACACTTCAATGTGGTCAAATCAATCAGTACAAAAGAATTGGAATTATGCAAAATCTCTAGCCCAAGTCATTAGCCTTGAACCTAGTGAGGGACTATTAGCTTGCGATAGAATTGGTGAAGGGAAGATGGTTAATTTAGATATTATCGAATTAGCCTCTGAAAGTGCATTTATTTTTCGTGCACAAAATAAACTACTTACCAAAGATCTAAAAGGAACAAGGTTTCTTGTATCAGCTGGGCCTACTGTAGAAACCCTTGATGCCGCAAGACAATTAACAAATCGAAGCAGTGGTCGGATGGGGGTTTTAATAGCTCAAGCTGCAAAATTAAGAGGCGCAAAGGTCGATTTAGTGCATGGGCCAATAAGTATTCAAAAAGAACTTCTTGAGGGACTAAATACTTATCCAGTTAGGAGCTCAACTGAAATGGGAGAAAAAATTGATGATTTACAACCTTTAGCTCAAGTCATTGTTATGGCTGCAGCAGTATCAGATTTCAAAAAAAATAATCCAAGTGAGAAAAAAGTCTCAAAAGAAATTTTTTTAGAGTCTATTTTTGAAGAATTAGTGTTAACACCGGACCTGATCAAAAATCAAACCAAAAAGAAATTAGAAAATCAAATTTTTTTGGGTTTTGCTGCCGAAACAGGAAGTGATAAAGAAATTATTGAAAAGGGAGAAAATAAAAGGGTTATTAAAGGTTGTGACCTTCTCATGGCCAACCCCATTGACAAAGCTGGGCAAGGATTTGATAAAAACTTCAATAGTGGCTTTTTGTTAGGTCCAAAAAACATCGTCAAAAACTTATCTTTTTCAACAAAACTTTCAATATCCCATCAACTTTTAGATGAAATTCGAAATATAAAATCGAAAATTTATTGAAATTTTTCAAATTTGTTTTTTTTCAAAAATCAGAGCCTGAATGCCAAAAAAGACTGCCGCAAAAGGGTTTTGAATGAAATCGTAGTACTAAATTCACTAAAGCAAAAGCTACGGGTTGTATAGAGCTATCAAATGCTTGTGATAAGAAGTATTTGACACCTGTAATATCCCAACTGAATTAATTGGGCGGTTTCGACCGCAGTCATCTAGCCCTCTCATGCGATTTCGTCCTCTGCTGGCTTTGATGCTGGCTTTTTGTCTCACCTTTACAACTCTCCCATCAAGCGCTTCTGCAGCTTTAAAAGGGCGCGAGCAAGGTAACGCTCGTTTTGGCAATGTTGTTAATACTGGCCAAGCCGATGCTTGCACTGTTTTGCCAGCGGGTTCATCAGGTTCTATTAATGCTGATGGCCAATTTAAAAGCTTATGCCTTCAACCAACAGAAGTTTCAGTAAAACTTCCAGGTAACAAGCGAAACAAATCTGATTTTGCAATAGCAAAAATTATCAGTCCTCGCTTCAATACAAGTCTTGATGAAGTTTATGGAGATCTTTCTGGAGGGAAATTCACTGAAAAAGGTGGTATTGACTTCTCTCTCATTACAGTTCTAGCTCCTAATGGAGAGGAATTTCCTTTTGCTTTCTCTGTTAAGGAGATGGTTGCTGAATCAAAAAAAGGAAAATCAATTGAACCAGGAGCTGAATTCTCAGGTCCAACAACAACTCCAAGTTATAGATCTGCAGACTTTCTTGATCCAAAGAGTCGCGCTAAATCAACAGGTGTTGAATATGCTCAAGCTCTCATTGCTCGTGGTGGTGATGATGAGGATCTTGCAAGAGAAAATGTTAAAGATGATCTAGGCGGTAAAGGTGAAATAACACTTACTGTCGATAGTGTTGATGCAGACACTGATGAATTTGGTGGCCAATTTGTTGCTATCCAACCTTCAGACAATGACCTTGGATCAAAAGATCCTGTTGATATCAAAATTAAAGGTATTTTCTATGGTCGCAAAGCCTAAAATAAGCATCTTAGTCAATTTTAAAAGGGGGGTAAAACCCTCTTTTTTTTTGGGTTGAATTTAATGAAAACAATTTCGCAAATATGGGCCCTTAATCTGGGAGAATTTGCCGGTTACTTCAAGGGAAAATGACTAGCAAGCAAAGTTCTAATAAAAATCTCGAAGGTTTGATCAAACCGTACGGTGGAAAACTTATAAACCTTATGGCAGCTGATCAAGAAGCAAAAGAGTTAAAAAAAAATTCTATTAAAACTTTAAATTGTTCAGATAGAAATGCTTGTGATATTGAACTTCTTTTGATAGGTGCTTTTTCTCCTTTGAATGGTTTCATGAGTGAGAAAAATTACAACTCAGTTGTTAAACAAAATCGACTCGAATCAGGTTTTCTTTTTGGTTTACCAATTGTGATGGATACAGATAGAGAAGATATAAATCCAGGAGATTCAGTTTTACTCAACTATAAAAGTCAAGAACTAGCAATTTTAGAAGTTCAAGAAAAATGGACACCTGACAAGGTTATTGAGGCCAAATTTTGCTATGGAACAACTTCTTTGGAGCATCCAGCTGTAAGAATGATTTCTATGGAGAGGAAAAAATATTATCTAGGAGGATCAATAAAAGGTCTAGAATTACCTGAAAGAGTTTTTACTTGTCAAACTCCTGCTCAAGTTAGGGATAACCTTCCCTCTGGAGAAGATGTAGTTGCATTTCAGTGCAGGAATCCAATTCATAGAGCCCATTATGAGCTTTTCACAAGAGCCTTAGAAGCTAAGAATGTCAGTAAAAATGGTGTTGTTCTTGTTCACCCAACTTGTGGACCAACTCAAGAAGATGACATCCCTGGATCAGTAAGATTTCAAACCTATGAAAAACTTGCCTCTGAAGTAAATAATCCAAAAATTAGGTGGTCATATCTACCTTATTCGATGCATATGGCTGGGCCAAGAGAGGCTCTGCAGCACATGATTATTAGAAGGAATTATGGATGTACCCACTTCATAATCGGAAGAGATATGGCTGGCTGTAAGTCATCTCTAAGCGGAGAAGATTTTTATGGTCCATATGATGCTCAAAATTTTGCAAACGAGTGCTGCGAAGAATTAGGCATGCAAACAGTTCCATCTTTAAATCTTGTATTTACAGAGGAGCAAGGCTACGTAACCGCTGATTATGCCAAAGAAAAAGGATTACACATAAAAAAATTGAGCGGCACTCAATTCAGGAAAATGCTTAGAAGTGGAGAAGAAATTCCTGAATGGTTTGCATTTAAAAGCGTCGTTGATGTACTAAGAGCCGCATAGTTGGACCTAATCCTATTAAACTCTTTACAGATATAGAAGAACATTGAACAAACGCTGGAGAAACATTGGTCTTTATGTCCTAATTGTCGTAGTTGTGATTTTTGTTGGAAGTGCTTTTTTCGATAAGCCAAGTTCGACAAAAGCATCTAGGACACTTAGATATAGCGACTTCATAGAAGCTGTTCAAGAGAGACAGGTCAGCAGAGTACTTATATCTCCAGACAAAGGTACAGCTCAAATTGTTGAAAGTGATGGAAACAGAGCTTTGGTTAATTTGGCTCCCGATCAAGAATTACTACAACTATTAACCGACAATGACGTGGATATTGCTGTACAACCAACTACTCAAGCAAATCCTCTTCAACAAGCTGCTAGTAGCCTTATTTTCCCAATACTTTTACTAGGAGGTCTGTTTTTTCTATTCAGAAGAGCTGGTTCTGGTGGTGGTGGAAATCCAGCAATGAGTTTTGGAAAAAGTAAAGCAAGGCTTCAAATGGAGCCAGAAACGAAGATTACTTTTGGAGACGTAGCCGGTATTGAAGGAGCAAAACTTGAACTTACAGAAGTAGTTGATTTCTTAAAAAATCCTGATCGCTTTACAGCTGTCGGGGCGAAAATCCCTAAAGGTGTTTTATTAGTTGGCCCTCCAGGTACTGGTAAAACTTTGCTTGCAAAGGCCGTAGCAGGTGAAGCTTCAGTTCCCTTCTTTTCCATATCCGGTTCTGAATTTGTAGAAATGTTTGTTGGAGTTGGTGCTAGCAGAGTAAGGGATCTTTTTGAACAAGCTAAAAAGAATGCCCCCTGTATAGTTTTTATTGATGAAATTGATGCTGTAGGTCGCCAGCGTGGAGCAGGCCTTGGAGGAGGTAATGATGAAAGAGAACAAACACTCAACCAGCTGTTAACAGAAATGGATGGCTTTGAAGGAAATTCAGGAATAATAATTGTTGCCGCAACTAACAGACCTGACGTGCTTGACTCAGCACTAATGCGACCAGGAAGATTTGACAGGCAAGTGACAGTAGATAGACCTGATTACTCCGGGAGATTGCAAATACTGAAAGTTCATGCAAGGAGCAAAACTCTTTCAAAGGGAGTTGACCTTGATCAAGTAGCAAGAAGAACACCTGGTTTTACTGGGGCAGATTTAGCAAATCTATTGAATGAAGCTGCGATACTAGCTGCTAGAAAAGAATTAACAGAGGTCAGCAATGAAGAAATAGGTGCTGCAATTGAAAGAATTATGGTTGGCCCCGAGAAGAAAGACACAGTTATTAGTGAAAAGCGTAAAAGACTAGTTGCTTATCATGAAGCTGGCCACGCCGTAGTTGGTGCTGTAATGCCAGATTACGACCCTGTACAAAAAATCTCAATCATTCCTAGAGGTCAGGCTGGTGGTTTGACTTTTTTCACGCCCAGTGAAGAAAGAATGGAATCTGGTCTTTATTCAAGGTCTTACCTACAAAATCAAATGGCTGTTGCTCTTGGAGGAAGAGTTGCAGAGGAAATTATTTACGGAGAAGACGAAGTAACTACTGGAGCCTCAAATGATCTTAAGCAAGTAGCTTCAGTTGCCAGGCAAATGATCACTAAATTTGGCATGAGTGATAAATTAGGTCCTGTAGCTCTTGGTCGATCACAAGGTGGTATGTTCCTTGGTCGTGACATCTCTGCCGAACGAGATTTTTCGGAAGATACAGCTGCAACTATTGATTCAGAAGTTTCAGTTCTTGTTGAAATTGCATATGAAAGAGCTAAAAAAGCTCTAAATGATAACCGTCAAGTACTTGAAGAGTTGACAGCAATGCTTATGGAAACTGAAACCGTTGATTCTTTAGAGTTCCAGGATTTGTTAATTCGCCATGAAGTTAAAGTTGCAGAGTATGCTTAGTCTAAAAATATAATTTTTGGAAGTTAAGCAAAATAATTTAATAAAATCCCTTAGAATACAGCCACTTATAGTTGTAATTAGACTCGAGAATAATTTTTTTAATATCTCAGACAAAAGAGAAAATTTACTTTTAAAAATTGAGAAACTCTCAAATTGTGGTATAAAAAATATAGAAATAGGATGGGATTCAAATCCTGAATGGGTAAATTTGATCTTACAAATAAAAAAGAAATTCAAATCAATTAACATAGGAGTTGCATCAATTACATCGAGACAATCTTTAGACTCAATTCGCTCATTAGATATAAATTATTCCATGAGTCCATACTTTAATAAAGAAATTCATCTAAAAGCTATAAAATATAATCAATTAGTCATTCCAGGAATATCTAATATTGAAAATTTCAAAGAAGCAATCAATCTGGGATATAAAATTGTAAAAATCTATCCTGCATCAAAATTAGGAGTTAAATTTATAAACGAACTACAGGGCTTTAAAAAAAAGGATATGTTTTTTATTGGTGCAGGTGGAATTAAAAGTAAAAATTTAAAAAGTTTACTAAAACTTGGATACGATGCATTAGTGATCGGTAAAGAATTACGAAATCAAAAACCTGATAAAGATCTAAAGATATGGCTAAAAAATTGTTGAGAATCTATTCTAAAAACCAATAATTTATTATTTAGAAATAATCAGTACATTGGCCTTTTTGCCTAAGTAAATGATCAGCTAAAACTAGCGCAACCATTGCTTCAACCATTGGAACTGCCCTTGGCAAGACACAAGGGTCATGTCTTCCTGTTGCCTTGAGAGTTGTTGCATTACCATCCTCATCAATTGTCTTTTGACTTTTCCTAATAGTTGCTGTTGGTTTAAAGCCAACTCTCAGAACTATATTCTCACCATTAGTTATACCTCCTTGAATTCCCCCTGAATTATTAGTAGCAGTTTTCAATTGATCAGAATCCGATGGTAAAAAAGGATCATTATGTTCACTACCTTTCAAATAAGTACCTCTAAAACCTGACCCTACTTCAAAAGCTTTAGTAGCAGGCAAAGACATTAATGCCTTTGCTAAGTCAGCCTCTAACTTATCAAAAACAGGCATGCCAAGACCTACTGGCGGATTTCGAACCACACATTCTATTACTCCTCCACAGGAGTCTCCTTCTTTACCAAACGCCTCAACTCTCTGAATCATTAAATCTGCAGCTGATTGATTTGGACATCGAACAATATTTTTCTCAATCTCGTCATAAGTCACTTCACTCGGAAGAATCTCAGCTTCAATATTGTGAATTCTCTTTACCCATGCAAGTATTTCCGTATTTGCAGCCTGAGTGAGGAGTTGCTTTGCAATAGAGCCTGCGGCAACCCTACCTATCGTCTCTCTTGCCGATGCTCGCCCACCTCCACTTAAAGCCTGAATTCCATATTTTTTCTGATATGTAGCATCAGCGTGAGATGGTCTAAAAGTTTTTTTAATTTCAGAATAATCCTTAGGCCGATGATCTTTATTTCTTACAACCATGGCAATTGGTGTTCCTAAGGTTTTGTTCCCTAAAAGACCACTAAGAATTTCTACTTCATCACTTTCGTTTCTTGGAGTAGTGATTTTGCTTTGTCCGGGCCTCCTTCGATTGAGATCATTCTGTATTTGATTTATATCAAGCACCAACCTTGGTGGACATCCATCAATAATTACACCAACGCCTCCGCCATGTGATTCGCCAAAGGTGCTGATATTAAAAAGTTTTCCGAAACTACTTCCCATGAATAAACCTATCTACAAAATGTTAATCAATACTTACTAAAAAATAAACCAACAATGCCTAGAAAATAAAAAAAGCAAAAAAAAAAGCCCTCGCAAAGAGGGCTTTAGAAATATCAAGTTAAAGACTTAACCGATTGCAGGTGCAACAAGAGCTACAGAAGTAGACTCAGCAGCTGCTAGGTCAAGTGGGAAGTTGTGAGCATTACGCTCGTGCATTACTTCCATACCAAGGTTTGCACGGTTAAGTACGTCACCCCAGGTTGGTACAACCTTGCCTGAAGTATCAACTACAGACTGGTTGAAGTTGAAACCGTTCAAGTTGAACGCCATGGTGCAGATGCCCATAGATGTCAACCAAACACAAATCACTGGCCATGAAGCCAAGAAGAAGTGAAGGCTACGGCTGTTGTTGAAGCTTGCATATTGGAAGATCAAACGACCGAAGTAGCCATGAGCTGCAACGATGTTGTATGTCTCTTCTTCTTGTCCAAACTTGTAACCGTAGTTCTGTGAATCAAGTCCTGTTGTCTCACGGATAAGTGATGAAGTAACCAAAGAACCGTGCATTGCAGAGAACAAAGCACCACCGAACATACCTGCTACACCAGCCATATGGAATGGGTGCATCAAGATGTTGTGCTCAGCCTGGAAAACGAACATGAAGTTGAATGTTCCAGAGATTCCTAGAGGCATACCATCAGAGAATGAACCCTGACCGAATGGGTAAACAAGGAATACAGCGAAAGCTGCTGATACAGGAGCTGAGTAAGCAACACAGATCCATGGGCGCATACCTAAACGGTATGAAAGCTCCCACTGACGTCCCATGTATGCAGAGATACCAATAAGGAAGTGGAAGATTACAAGCTGGTAAGGGCCGCCGTTATATAGCCACTCATCAAGAGTTGCTGCTTCCCAGATTGGGTAGAAGTGAAGGCCGATAGCGTTACTTGAAGGAACAACAGCACCAGAAATGATGTTGTTTCCATACATAAATGAACCAGCTACTGGCTCACGGATACCGTCGATATCAACTGGAGGAGCAGCGATAAATGCAACGATGAAACAAGTTGTTGCCGCAAGAAGGCAAGGGATCATCAATACACCGAACCAACCGACATAGATACGGTTGTTGGTGGAAGTAACCCACTCGCAGAATTGTGGCCAACCTTTGAGCAACGAAGAACGTTGCTGCTGAATGGTGGTCATGAGGACGAATGTGTATGTCCCTAACGGGACGATTAAATAAGGGCAGCTAATTAGACTGCCAGACGTGATATTAAAGGAGAATGATCCTTTCTGTGGCCAATATGTAGGACAATTTATGAAGAGAATCAGTAAGTTGGCTTCAACGAGCGCCCAAGAGGTCTTAAGATTCTTTTAAGATTTAGCCTCTGAGGTTGCGGGTTTGGTTCTAATAAAGTGGCTGATTAACGGACATAGGGGTGAAGAGAGGGTTCCTTTGTGTGATGCACGTCACAGAAAATATGAATTAGAGGCTCAAGGGGCGATTGTTTACTGGAGCGAGAGAACTTACTTCTGATGCACCAGATCAATAAGCGATTGTTTCCATTCTTTTTTAAAATCCCATAATTCTCTTTTGGTAAAGCTCATAGCGATATTTTTTTCTACATACGCTGCTTCATTTATAAAAACTGGTACGTAAGGTTCTTCTTCTTCAAATCTAATTATTTCTCCATTAGATTTGAAAAACAATTCATCATTTTTCTTCAATTCCTGCCAATCCTTTGATTGCCTTAGAGAATGCACATATCCATCAATATTGCCTTGTTCATCTCTTGGGAAATCGATGCTTTTAATGTGCCTGTGAATTATCAACTTATCAGGGGGATAGAAAGTTAAGTTATGAACTTGATGAATTTGCTCCATCAAAGTCTCAAGAATCAATTTTGTTTGTGAAATAATTCTTGAATTCAAGAGGCCCTGACCTATCGGGCCAATTTCTATAACAAGTCCACAAGGCCAAGATTCAACTAAAAATCCTGTTTGTTTTTGATCAGATTCATGAAGATATATTGGTAAACCTAATTGATTTTGTATTAAAGAAGCCAGAGCTAAATCTGCATTTCTCCTTCCATAAACAACCAAACAACTTCCCATGGAAGCTGTAGTTGTATGAAAGTCTAATGCTATTTGACATGGTTTTTCTCCGACCTCTCCGTAAAGATTCACCAATTCATTTGCTCTGCTTCCCTCAAAATTTGAAGAGCTAATAGATAAAAATGATTCTTCTTGGAAACTCCTATTTAAATCTTGGTGAATGTATCTTTTCCCAGCCTTTTGCGCTTCTGGATTTCCAATTACCTTACAAGTTTTTATCCCGTGAGTATTTATTAAAAGAGGTGATTTTTGCCATTGATCGAAAAGAAAAATACCATTTATCTCATTACCGTGTGTACCAGCCACTAGAAGCACCTGTAGCTGCATCATCAATAAACAAATTAATTTGTACTTATTGTACTTATAAGTTTAAAAGAAATTCATGGCTACACCACCAATACTTGTAAAAGCGGCTAAAGAAATTTGGAATTGTGAATGGAAGGTTTTAATGAATGGGCTTGCACCTTCAGATTCAGAAGGCAACTACAAAAGGCCTAAGAACCTCCAACCGGAAGTTCAAATCCCCACCAAAGATGATTTAGCAGATAGAGATATGGATCAAATGCCATATTTGATTGTTGGCAAAAGTTGTCCTTGGGCTCACAGAGTATGGATAATGTATGAAATAAAAGGTTTAAAAGCCACAATTAATCTAAATATCGCTCAAGTGAATACATCGAGTGGTAGATGGACATTTAAACCCACACTAAAAGGATGCAAAACACTTCAAGATCTATATGAAAAATGTAATATAAAACAAACCAAAAGAGCTACTGTACCTATGTTATTTGATCCAGGCAAAGAGGCTAAATCAAAATTCAGATTAATAAATAATGAAAGCGCTGACTTATTAGAGATCCTAAACAAATGGCCTGTAAAAACTAATAATATAGACCTCAATCCCAAAAATCATCATAAAAATATATTCAATTGGCAGAATCTAATTCAAGAAAATATTAATAATGGTGTTTATAAATGTGGATTTGCTAGAAACCAAAAAGCTTATGAAAAAGCATCTAAAGATTTGTTTTCAACTCTAAATATTATCGAAGAAAGTCTTAAGCTAAACGGGCCTTGGCTATGCGGAGAAGATTTAACCATTGCTGATATAAGGCTATTTCCTACTCTAATCAGATGGGAGTCTGTTTATCAACCACTGTTTAAGTGCAGCATGAAGCCAATTGAATCATTTCCAAATATAATAAAATGGAGAAAAACTATTTTTAATTTATATAATATTAAAAAAACATGTAATGCAGATACTTGGAGAAAAGATTATTTTGGAGCTTTATTTCCATTAAATCCAAGTAGTATTATTCCGCAAGGTGAAAGTATAAGCAAACTCGTAAATCAGTAATGATCAAAAATGAAACAAGCAGATTCCTACTTTCAATCATCAAATTCAATTAAAGGAGTTTATGGAGATTTTATAGTAACTTCTAATGATAAAAAAGAAGTTTTATTTTACCGCTTATCAATTCTTTTCTGCGGCTTATTCTTTTCAATAGGAATAGCCCAATGGTTTACCAATGGATCTGATCAAACATGGATTTGTCTACTTGGCATGTCAATAAGTATGGGTCTAAGTCTTAAGTGGATCCATATATATTTAAGACCTTTACATCAAACACTAATAATTTTCTGGATACTCGGTTGTATTGGATTTTTAATACTTTCATATCATTTTGGAGTAACAAATCTCATCTATGGCCTTAGAGAAGATCCAAAATCGATATTACTTATCGGTCCACTTTTTGCTTCTTTAACGGGGATTGGTTTCAAAGAGTTTTTTTGTTTTAGAAGAATTGAAGCGATAGGGATAACGATTTTTATTCCAATTGCTTTAATTGGATATTTAACTGAATTAGCTAATGAAAGTTTTACTTTGGCACTGCTAATGGTCTCGTCCTTGCTATTGCTAATAATGGGAATAAGGAAATTCAACCTGCCTGCAGAGGCAGATATAGGCGATAAGAGCGTTTTTGATTTTTTAGAAAGCCAAAGGAAGCTAGAAGCATCTGATCGTTGAATAAATAAATAAATAAATTATCAATTCTAAATTCAAGTAAGGAACTTACAAAAGATCCCTTTTGGAGGTTTCAAGTCAGGAAATGGTGAGGAAATCCAACCAAATTCACAAACCACGTGCATTATTGCTCCATCATAATTATTGTATAAATCAAATTATCCTGCTCTTACAAGAAGCCATGAAAACCATTGACGAGCATATTAAAAAGGATGAATCTGAGATCCAACAAGCCAAAGCTCAGGGAAACGAATCTAAGCTCCATCACTTAGAAGACGAACTTAATTCACTTAAGGAATATAAAGAACATCATCCTGAAGACAAGCATGATCCAAATGCGCTTGAACTTTTCTGCGACGCTAACCCTGATGAACCAGAGTGCTTAGTATACGACGATTAATATCTTGAAAAAAAAAGAAAAAAAGGGGGAATTTGAATTGCCCCCTTTTTGTTTTCTTTAAATCAATTAATAATCCATATTAAAATCTGAAGGGCTGCCAGTTAAAGAGCATACAACTGCCTCCTCGCTTTTCATTTGACTTACCTTGGCGATAGGTCTACCCATTTTTCTTAGAACATTAATATCTTGATCAGTCTGGCAACGAGCAATAATTTCTCCTTGTCCATCGAAACAACTGTAGAAATCCATAATTTTAAAAACTCTTCTCAGTTATGACCAAAAATTAACTGTAAGACAAGTAGGTATGATTCACTCATAACAATTAATTAATATCCAAGTTCTTTCCAAATAGAACTAAGCAAATCATCAAGACCAAATTTCGTTACTGCAGAAATTATATGTACCTTTTTCCCAGTTAATTTCTCAATTTTATTTAGAAGTTTTTTAATTTCGTTCTCACTTAATAGTTCTTTCTTATTTAAAACAAAAATTCTAGGCCTAGAAATTAAACCATGACCATAAGAAGTTAATTCCTCATTAATAGTTTTGAAATCATTTATCGGATCGGTTGATGCTGAGTCAATTAGATGAAGCAAAACCTTTGTTCTTTCAATATGTCGGAGAAAATCATGCCCTAGTCCAATACCTTTTGAGGCGCCAGAAATTAAACCAGGAATATCTGCAAAAACTGTTCCGTCTCCTGAGGGTCTTCTTACTACTCCGAGATTAGGTATTAAAGTTGTAAAAGGATAATCAGCAATTTTTGGTCTTGCAGAGGAGAGTACAGAAATCAGCGTGCTTTTACCTGCATTCGGCAAACCAATAATTCCAACTTCTGCTAGAAGTTTTAATTCCAATTGCAATGACCATTCTTCACCAACTTTCCCTTCAGTAAATTTTTCTGGAGCTCTATTACTGTTTGATAGATAGCGAGCATTACCGAAACCTCCTTTCCCACCAAACGCGACAATCAGTTGCTGTCCTTTGTGAGTTAAGTCACCAAAAATGATATTTGTAGAAAGATGTCTGACCTCTGTTCCGCATGGAACTTTAAGTACGGTATCTTTTCCTGATGCTCCAGTGCATCTATTAGGACCACCTCTATGACCATTCTCAGCAGAAATTAATTTCTGAAATTTGAAATCCAGAAGAGTTTGTAAATTATCATCAGCCTCTAAAACAACATTTCCTCCTTGTCCTCCATCTCCACCCGCAGGTCCACCTGCTGGAACATACTTTTCTCTTCTAAAAGCAGAGATGCCATCACCACCTGAACCTGCCCTGACATCAATAATGGCCTGATCAATAAATTGCATTTAGAAATATATATGACCAATAAACTAAATAATAATTCTTAAATTCATACTTGCTAAATTAAAGAATTTGAAGTGACTTTTGATAATTTTTCACCTCAAAATTATTCAAGCATCCATATAACACTACATCCTGGACCGCCGTCATGAGGTTCTGCATCGGCTACTTTCTCAATATAAGAAAGCGAATCTAACCATTTCCTCAAACCTTTTTTAAGTTTCCCAGAACCAATTCCATGAATAACCCACAATGCACCAGAACAATTCCTCAACCTTTCTTCAATTACCCCCTCGGCTTCATGTACTCGTAAACCTCTTACATCTAGAGTATTTTTTTTAGTGCGAACCAAAGAAAAATTCTTTCTTACTTGCGAAGTTTTTACTTTCACAGTTGTATTTACTTCCGCTTTTTGACCATCAAGACTTTCTACTGCAGATAAGCTAACTGTGCTTCGAAAAACTCCGCATAATACTGTTAATTGCATTCCATCATCTGAGAAAGAAATTATTTCACCTGCTTTACCTATAGAAGACAATCTGACTTTGTCTCCAATCTTGGGAACCCAGCCCGGCTTATGCGGAATCTGCCTATGGCTTCGATATCCCTTCTCCATTTGTCGTAATCGTTTACCAACCTTTCTTGCTGTTTCACCACTAGCATTTTGATCACGCAATCGTTTAATCAAATGTCTAACTTCTTTTTGACCTTCTCGAATTGATGACTCCAATTTGAACCTTCCTTGTTCATTAAACTTTTCCGTTTGTTGACGTTGTTTCTGCCAACTATCAAGTAATTCTTCATGTAATAATTCAGTTTTTGCTAATAAAGCCGCGGCATCTTCAGCTGCTGATTGTTGCCGCTCTCGTTGTTTTTCTAGGCCTTTAATAACTTGATTAACATTATCAACACTTGCAGGATTGATAAACTCTTGAGCACGTTTTATCACATCCAAATCAAGACCAAGTCTTTTTGAAATCTCAATTGCATTACTTCGGCCAGGAATTCCCCATTGCAAATGAAAGGTTGGTTTTATTGTTTCACTATCAAAAGAAACTGAAGCATTTTCAAATCTTGAATCACTATATTTCAGAGCTTTTAATTCGCCAAAATGAGTAGTAGCAATAGTTAATCGTGCTCTATCCGCCATGATCTTTAACAAAGCCATGGCTAAAGCTGTACCCTCAGAGGGATCAGTTCCTGCTCCAACTTCATCTAATAGAACGAGAGTCGTACCAGGGAAAGAAGCTATGGCATCGAGTATTCGACTTATACGAAGGATATGTCCACTAAATGTAGATAAATTCTGCTGCAATGACTGTTCATCACCAATATCAGCTAAAATATTTTTACACCAAGGCAATCTTGGTGAACCTGTACATGGTAAAAGTAAACCTGCCTTTGCCATTAAAACTGCTAGACCAATACTTTTCAAAGCAACTGTTTTGCCACCAGTATTAGGACCTGTAATTGCAACAACTTTCAAATCAGATGGAACATCAAAACTAGTTGGAACTACCGTATTTTTTTTCTCATGAAAATCATTCCAAACTAATAAAGGATGACGAAAATCTTTAATCTCAAATAATGTATTTTCTTGTTCATCAAGAATTGCGGGTACCCCATTAAGCCATTTAGAGTAACGTGCTCGTGACAATGCAAACTCAATCTGCAAAAGAATCTCTCCTAAATGAGCTATTACATCAGCATTAAAACCAACCTCTTTACTCCAATTAGCTAAAAGTCTCCTCTCTTCATTTGAGATTTCAGAATCGATTTTAGCCAAACGATTCCCTATTGATATGACAACTTGTGGCTCGACATAGATCGTATTTCCTGAAGCTGAACTATCATGAACCATTCCTTTAATCTGGTCAGAAGTACCAGCTTTAAATGCTAAGACAGGTCTTCCATACCTCTCTGAGATAATATTATCTTGAAGTAATCCACTATATTTCCGGATGATATCCTGAAGAATATCTTTTCTTTGAAGACGTACCGAATTCCTATAGCGTCGTAATTCAGAGAGTTTTGGACTAGCACGATCTGCAATTCGCCCACCTTCATCCAGCCCAAATTCAAGGAGTTTTTGCAATTCAGGCAAAGTTGCAATGTCTTTTAGTAATTCAGAGAGTCGTGGACGGATTAATTGATCAAATATTAGTTTTCGTAATTTTCTAGCAGCTCTTAAAGTATCAGCTACTTTTAATAAATCCTCACCTATGGCGACACCACCTTTGGAGCATATCAAAAGAATATTTTCCAAATCATGAACACCTTCAAAAGATATTCCTCCATCAAGAGAAATGTCCAATGATCCAATTTCTAATGTTTGGCACAATAGCTGCTGGCTAAGAGATATATCTAATGGCAAATCAAAGCTTTCACATCTATTACGACCTTGTTGGGTAACCGCGAATGTAGACAAATGGCTACAAACAGTTGGCCATTCAAGCAACTCCAAAGATTCTATAATTATTTGTGTTTTTTCAGAATCATCATGATTTATTTTAAATCCCATTCGTCTACCTAAAGTCTATTGATTTGTTGGAATTCCTGCTGATGGGTGATAAAGCATTTCCAACCAATTACCTTCTGTATCTTTCAAATAAAAAGAAGAAGTTCCATCTCGATGATCATGCAAAGCGCCAACCTTTACACCTTGATTTTTTAGAGAATCATGAATTCTCTCTATTTCATCCCTATTAGTGAAATGAAATGCAAAATGTGGACCAGCAGCTTTATAGCCCGGGCCAAGCAAAGCAAGGCCATCTTTATTCTCTCCTGTCTCTAAATAACACCAATCAGGGTCATCCCAAACAAGCTTCATTCCTAAGCGCAAGTAAAAACTTTTAGCCCTGTCAACATTATCCACTCTTATAGCTACATGGCCGAGGCGATGAACACTTTCAATATTTAAGTCAGACTTTTTTTCTAGCATTACTTTTGATTGAAAATTGAAATTTTTAACAATTTTTTTAATTAACTCTATTGTTCTTTTAGCCATCCTGCGGCATCACACGCATGATATGTAAGAATTAGATTTGCTCCAGCTCTTTTAAAACTCAATAAAGTTTCCAAAACGATTGCCTTTTCATCTATCCAACCTCTTTGTGCAGCAGCTTTGACCATTGAATACTCCCCACTAACGTTATAAGCAGCGATTGGCAATTCTGCTTCTTCCCTTAAACGATAAATAATATCTAAATAAGCCAAACCAGGTTTGACCATTAGGATGTCAGATCCCTCTTGTTCGTCAAGTTGAGCTTCTGTTATAGCTTCTCTAGCATTCGCTGGGTCCATCTGATAGGTGTTTTTATTTTTCGGGATAGGCTTATTTGCTAATGATCTGGGAGCAGAATCTAAAGCTTCTCTAAAAGGCCCGTAATAGGCAGATGAATACTTTGCGGTGTAACTAATTATTCCTACATGTTCAAAACCTTCATCATCTAAAGCTTCTCTTATAGCTCCTACTCTTCCATCCATCATGTCACTAGGTCCGATTAAATCTGCTCCAGATTGTGCTTGAACCACAGCTTGTTTACATAAATAATCAACGGTTTCATCATTCAAAATTATTCCTTGATTACTAACTATTCCATCATGACCATCACAAGAATAAGGATCTAAAGCGACATCGGTCATGACACACATTTCAGGTATCTCTATTTTCAATCTTTCAATAGACCTTGGTATTAAACCTTTTTCATTAAAACATTCAACTCCATCTTCTGTTTTTAGCTCGTCAGGAACTTTTGGGAATAGAACGACACATCTAATACCTAGATTCCAAGCACGTTTAACTTCATCAACCAATCCATCCATTGACCAGCGAAATGCACCTGGCATCGCTGGTATTTCTTGAATATCTGAACCTTCATGAACAAAAAGAGGATAAATAAAGTCAGAGGCAGAGACACTATTCTCTCTAACCATATCTCTTAAAGAATTTGTTCTACGAAGACGACGGGGCCGATAAATAAGATCCATATTGACCAATAGAGATAACTACATTAGAGATAACTAGATTTTACTTCCTTTAAGTCCTAGCCTGATCGAACCAACTTGAACGAGGTTCATCTATTCGAACAGATCTAAGCTTTTCAATGAGTCTCAACTCATCATCTGACCAGCTTTCAGGTAATTTTAATTTTAGAGTAAAAAACAAATCTCCTTGGGTATCTAAGTTATGTAATCCTTGGCCTTTTAATCTGATTTGTTGATCAGGTAAACTTCCAGAAGGTATTGATAAATATTTATCTCCTCGAGGAGAGGCAACCCAAGTATTTGTGCCTAAAGCTAATTCATCTAAAGAGATAGGTAAATCTGCATAAACATCTAAACCTTTAACTTTCCAAATCGGATGAGATTTAATGCTGATTTCAATCAATAAATCTCCTCTTTTCCCTTTCCCAGACTGTATATTACCCTTATTTTTAATACGGATTTTTGATCCTGTCTCAATTCCTTTTGGAATTTCCACCTCAATACGTTCATCATTTACTAAAAGATTCTTTTTAGCTCCATTCAAAGCTTCAAAAAAACTAATCTGCAAATTAAATTCAGCATTAAGATTTAAAGATTGAGGATTCTTATCTGAAGATATATTTGAGTAAATTTCTTTACCAACCTCACTAAATCTTCCAATTAAATCACTCAAAAAATCATCGAAATTTAGATATTCATCAAAGCTCTGATCATCATTTTCCCTATGAAAATCTCTCGATTTTCCATCAATATTTTTAAACCAATAATTTAGAAATTGTTCATAAGACTTTTTTTTATCCTCATCTGAAAGAATCTCATAAGCTTCATTTATTTCTTTGAATTTCGACTCAGCCCTCTCATCATGTGGATGTAAATCAGGATGAAATTTTCTAGCAAGTTTCCTGAAAGCACTTTTGATATCTTCATCTGAAGCATTTCTACTAATGCCAAGGATTTTGAAATAATCCTTAAAACCATCTAATGCCATCGAAATCAAGCTTCTTTCTTAGTAAAAATCAATCTTTTCAATGATTTCTATTCAATATAAGTATTTAAAAGTAGAGATTCCAGATCTTAATGGAACCTTGAAGAGATAGGCTTATTCAAGTCAAATCAAGTTAGGAGAGTCGATTGGCGTTAATTAATGGCTTTCACCTGAAAAATATTAGAGGTGACGTATTAGGCGGCTTGACTGCTGCTGTTGTTGCACTGCCACTAGCTTTAGCGTTTGGTAATGCTGCACTTGGCCCTGGAGGCGCTATTTACGGTCTTTACGGGGCAGTAGTAGTTGGCTTCCTCGCTGCTTTATTTGGAGGAACGCCTGCACAAGTAAGTGGACCAACCGGGCCGATGAGCGTAACGGTTGCGGGTGTAGTTGCCAGCTTGGCAGCTGTAGGAGTACCTAGAGATTTATCTGCTGGCGAAATTCTTCCTTTAGTAATGGCCGCGGTAGTCATTGGAGGATTATTCCAGATATTATTTGGCCTACTAAGGCTTGGTAAATATATAACACTTGTTCCATACTCAGTAGTTTCAGGCTTTATGTCTGGAATTGGAGTAATCATAATTACTCTTCAGATAGGACCTTTACTTGGGATATCAACTCGAGGAGGAGTATTAGAATCTCTTTCAACTCTAGTTAACAATTTCGAACCAAATGGGGCTGCAATAGCAGTTGCAGTAATGACACTTGCGATAGTGTTTCTGACCCCCCGCAAAATAAGTCAATGGGTCCCTTCTCCTCTTTTAGCATTATTGATAGTTACTCCTTTATCAATAGTTCTGTTTGGTGATAGTTCCATAGACAGAATAGGAGCAATACCAGAGGGTGGGCTTTCTTTAAGTCTCCCAGACCCAAGCTTTGATAATTTCTTCCCAATAATTCTTAAAGCTGGACTAGTCCTTGCTGTTCTTGGTGCTATTGACTCCCTTCTTACATCTCTTGTAGCAGATAATATTTCTCAAACCAGGCACAATTCTGATAGAGAGCTAATTGGACAAGGAATTGGAAATGCAGTAGCTGGTATTTTTACAGGTTTGCCTGGAGCTGGGGCAACTATGCGAACAGTAATAAATGTCAAATCTGGAGGTTCCACCCCAATTTCAGGGATGGTTCATTCGATTGTATTGCTATTCGTTCTAGTTGGTGCTGGTCCTCTAGCCGCTCAGATTCCTACAGCTCTTCTTGCAGGAATTTTAATAAAAGTTGGCTTAGGCATTATTGATTGGGGATTTTTATTAAGAGCTCATAGACTTTCGCTTAAAACCGCAAGTGTGATGTATGGAGTCCTTTTAATGACAGTTTTCTGGGACTTGATTTGGGCTGTACTAGTTGGTGTATTTATAGCAAATATGCTCACAATCGATTCCATTACAGAGACTCAATTAGAGGGAATGGAAGCTGACAACCCATTTGATTCATCATCGAATAGCAATGCAGCAAATGCACAACTCCCCTCAGATGAAAAAGCACTTTTAGATCGTTGTGCTGGAGAAGTAATGCTATTCAGATTAAAAGGGCCACTTAGTTTTGGAGCAGCAAAAGGAATTACTGAAAGAATGATGCTTGTAAGAAATTATAAAGTTCTTATTCTTGATATAACTGATGTTCCCAGGCTCGGAGTTACTGCAACTCTCGCAATAGAAGATATGGTTCAGGAAGCGATAAACAACTCAAGGAAAGCATATGTTGCTGGTGCAACAGGAAGAGTAAAAGACAGACTTGCTAAATTTGGAGTTGATGTAATTGGTACAAGAAAAGAAGCACTCACAGCTGCAATTGACAGCCTAAATGGTTGACAATCAATATCCTTATATGACTGATAGCTTTTAAGAACTAACAAGAAATGGGACAAAACCTTTTCATCCAAAATGCTTTAAGTCCACCAATACTTTTTTTCTTTTTGGGTGCAATTGCATACGCATTAAAATCTGATTTTGAGATTCCAGCTCCGCTACCAAAATTATTTTCTTTATATCTTTTACTTGCAATAGGCTTCAGAGGCGGAATTGAGCTTCAAAAAAGTGGCTTTGGTTATCCAGTTCTACCAACTGTGATAGCAGCAATATTCATGTCATTATTGATACCACTTATTTGCTTTTTAGTACTTAGGTTGAAATTCGATGTTTTTAATGCAGCAGCAATATCAGCAGCATATGGATCAATAAGTGCAGTGACATTTATAACTGCTGAAAGCTTTCTAGAAAGTCAAAATATACCTTTTGATGGATTCATGGTTGCAGCTTTAGCACTAATGGAATCTCCAGCAATAATAATTGGCCTTCTATTAGTCAAATTTGGAGCTTCCAAAGATAGGCCCATAAAAAGGAAAATGAAATGGGGATCAATTCTGCATGAGTCGATGTTAAATGGTTCTGTCTATTTATTACTCGGAAGCCTTCTAATAGGTTTTTTAACATCAGCTATTGATCCATCTGACATTAAAAAAATGGAACCTTTCACAGGTGAATTGTTCTACGGCGCAGAATGTTTTTTCCTTCTTGACATGGGAATTGTGGCTGCTCAACGTCTCGCTCGTCTAAATAAGACTGGTGCCTTTCTCGTTATGTTTTCAATATTCATGCCAATAGTGAATGCAATACTTGGTTCAGTAGTAGCTAGATTTTTAAATTTAGATCCAGGCAATGCCCTTTTATTTGTAGTTCTATGTGCTAGCGCATCTTACTTAGCTGTTCCAACAGCCATGAGAATGACTGTTCCTGAAGCTCGACCTAGTTATTACATTTCAACCACTCTTGGGTTAACTTTTCCCTTTAACATAATCATAGGTATACCAGTATATATGGGCTTAGTAAACACAATGATTCCATCAATTGGGTAACTTAATTTCATGAAAAGACTTGACTTGATTTTTAGTGAGAGAGAACTAGATGATGTTCTCTCAGCATTAGAGGAAGCTGAAGTTCCTGGCTATACGGTCATGAAACATGCCACAGGAAGAGGTCCAGAAAGAATTGTCACAGAAGACATGGAATTCACTGGATTTGGATCTAATGCACACGTAATTATTTTTTGTGAGCAAGAGATAATCGACAAGATACGAGAAAATATAAAAACTGTTCTTAATTACTATGGAGGTGTTGCATATGTTTCTGAAGCAACTCCTCTTTAAAAACACTTATTGATTAAGTGATCTAAGCATGAACCCAATCGACACGAATTGATTTACGACTATTCAAATATCTATCTATTGCCATAGCAGCTATACATCCATCCGATGCTGCAACAACAGCTTGTTTAAATGGAGTATTTCTGATGTCGCCAATCGCCCAAACTCCTTCGACTGTTGTCGACATAAAGTCATCCACCAAAACTCCGCCATCTTCTTTAAAAGCGACCTGTTCACCTAGAAAGTCGGTAATAGGCTTAGAACCACTCATATAAACAAAAACACCTTCAAGAGCAATATCTTGATGCGTATCAATGGAACGATTCTTAACCTTAATACCTGTTACCCCCGAATCATTACCTTCAATCTGCATTAACCTCGTCTTACTCCAATGGTTGACATTTGGTTTCAACAAAAGATCTTGCGCATGATGATCATCTGATTTTGGATCATTGGATGTTATCCAATGAACTTTAGAGGCAAATTTTGTAAGAACATTTGCTTCTTCGATTGCCTCTTTATTAATACCAACAACAGCGACTTCACGATCTCTATAAAACGCTCCATCACAAGTCGCACAATAGCTAACTCCTCTACCCAAAAATTCTGCCTCACCTTTAAATGATGCTGGCCTTCCCATTGCACCACTTGCAACGACTAGTGCTTTTGACCTAAAAGTTCCCTCTGGGGTATAAATAGTTTTCCAGTCACCACTGGAATCAATTCCAAAAACTTGGGCTCTGCGATAATCAGCCCCATACTGAGTGGCCTGATCTCTCATAAGTTTTAGCAAAGCCTCTCCACTCATTTCACTCGAGACACCTGGGTAATTGGCAATTTGATGTGTTATTGCTAGCGCGCCTACGTCAGGGTTCTTATCGAGAATTACTGTTCTTAAATCTGCTCTGGAGGTGTAAAGCGCACAACTGCAACCAGCAGGTCCACCTCCAACTATGACAACATCGGTTTCAATGGTTTCCAATGGAAAATTCTCTTAGTAGGTTTTGCTCTCTTTCAAGAAGAGAGAGGAATGGGTTGAAATCACTAGGGTTAATAGATTAAACTTTCAACCCAAATCAAATCAAACGTTTGTATTCTTTAACTCTAATGAAAATTAACTAACTTAGGCGATAACAAACAATCTTCTAAATAGATTCGATTGATTAAGAGCAAATCTGCACATACATAGTTTCAATCCGAAGACACAAAAAACCTTATATCTTCTAAAGTGAAAGCTGATTAATTAAATCATTGAGCGATTCAGAAGTACTGCTAAAAGCTGCCATGAACAGAATAGCAGCACGGATAACTGAGAAAGTGATCAATTCTGCGCAAGAATTCACAGAAATTGCTGAAGAATTTCCTCAAAAGCTCCAAAATGAATGGTCTAGCTTTAAAGCAGAGGTTATTGAAGAATCTGAAAGAATAGAAAAAAAGACTAATGCATCAAAAGAAAAAAGTTCTAAGGAACAATTAAGTAAAGAAGATTTAATTCAAATCCAAATAGATAATCTCAGATCAAAGGTTATCGAAATCAATAAAGATATTGAGGGGAAAAATTGATATTTTTAGCTAGTCAACTTCAAAGATTTTGTAGAGCCCTTAGGATTTGGACAATATTATTAGGTTTACTTTTTTATTTATGGTTTGATTCTAAAAAATGGACTTATTTAAAAGGATATACCGCTAAGAGAAGAGAAAAAAGAAATACTTTAAGGGCAAAATGGATTACAGAAGAACTAGTTAATCTTGGATCAGCATTCATAAAATTAGGCCAACTTTTATCTGCAAGAGCTGATGTTATACCATCTGCATGGGTAAATGAGCTTACCTCTCTACAAGATAGAGTTCCACCTTTTGCGTTTGAAAAAGTTCAAGAAATATTAACCATACAACTTGGAAATTCATATAAAAAAATTATAAGTATTGATGAAATTCCAATTGGCTCAGCATCGCTTGCTCAAGTTCATAAAGCTAGATTAATTAATGAAGAAAATGTTATTTTTAAAGTTCAAAGACCAGACATAGAAAAGTTTTTCAGGCTTGACTTAGATGTAATGAATCAAGTTGCAAAAGTAGTCCAAAGAATAAAGTCTTTAAGTCGAGGTAATGACTGGGTAGGTATCGCCAAGGAGTCTAGAAGAGTATTACTCAGAGAGCTAGATTTTCGAATAGAAGCTCAATATGCTGCAAGATTTAAACAACAATTTATAGATGACTCAAATATTTTAATCCCAAGTGTATTTTGGGATTTAAGCACCTGTAAAGTTTTATGTTTGGAGTATCTACCAGGAATCAAAATAAATGATATTAAATCTCTAAAAAGTAATGATATTGATACTTCTTTAATCGCAAAGATGGGAGCTACAAGTTATTTAAAACAATTGGTTGATTACGGTTTTTTCCATGCTGATCCTCATCCCGGCAATCTCGCTGTTTCTAAGGATGGTTCTCTTATTTACTATGATTTTGGGATGATGGGTTTTGTCTCTGAGCGTATTAGAAGTAGGCTAAATTCAATGATCAAAGCCGCAGCGCTTAGAGATGTTAGTGGACTAGTTAAAGAACTTCAAATCGCTGGATTAATAGAGAAAGATGTGGAAATAGGTCCAGTTAGAAGATTAATAAGAATAATGTTAAACGAAGCCCTCACTCCTCCATTTAATTCTCAAATCATAGAAAAGCTCTCTGGGGATATATCTGAACTTGCTTATGGGAAACCCTTTAGAATACCAATAGAGTTGATTTTTGTTTTTAGAGCATTATCAACTTTTGAAGGAGTTGGAAGATATTTAGACCCAGAATTCAACTTAATAGCGATAGCAAAACCCTTTCTTCTCCCTCTAATGACTACCAAAAACCCAGACTCTAATGACTTATTAAATGAACTAGGAAGACAAGTTACTGAAATAGGTAGTAAAGCTGTTGGGTTGCCAAAACGCTTGGATGAAAATTTAGAAAAACTTGAGCAAGGCGACTTGCAACTTCAAGTGCGAATGGGTGAATCAGACAGACAACTAAGAAGAATGATTAATGCTCAACAATCATTAGGTAATTCTGTTCTTCTCGGCTCACTCGCAATATCCTCAGCTTTACTAGCTTCAACTAATAGGCCTTTTTTATTTCTGATACCAGTTATTGTTGGATTCCCATTGGCTATCAGCTGGATTAAATTAAAGTTTAAAATGAGAAGCGAAAGTCGTTTAGATAATTTTCAAACAAGAAAAGGCATTAAATAATCAAAATCAACCCTGAAAGCTTCCTCTTGGTCCCAATCCGACAAGACCAGCATATGTTGCTTGACTACCTAACTCATCCTCAATACGAAGTAATTGATTATATTTCGCAACTCTTTCACTCCGACTCAATGAGCCTGTTTTAATTTGACCAGATTTAGTTGCTACTGATAAATCAGCAATAGTTGTATCTTCGGTTTCTCCGCTTCTATGACTTATGACAGTTGTATAACTTGATCTTGAGGCAAGCTCTATAGCTTCAAGTGTTTCAGTCAGAGAACCTATTTGATTAACCTTTATTAATATTGAATTTGCAATATTCTCATCAATACCTCTTTGTAAACGCAGTGTGTTGGTGACAAATAAATCATCTCCAACCAATTGCACACTTTTGCCAAGTTTTTTCGTAAGCAAGCTCCAACCATCCCAATCATCTTCAGCCAATCCATCTTCAATAGAAATGATTGGGAATGAATTAACTAACTCAGCCAATTCCTCAACCATTTGCTCGCTGGAATAGGAATTCCCACCATAAAAATATTGACCCTCCTTGTAAAACTCCGTACTTGCAACATCCAAAGCTAAGGAGATTTGCTCCCCTGGTTTAAATCCAGCCTTTTCAATTGCTCGCATTAAAAGTTCACCTGCTGCTTTATTGCTTTCAAGATTTGGAGCAAATCCTCCTTCATCACCAACAGCAGTTGATAAACCTTTCTGACTCAATAAATCTTTGAGCGTATGAAAAACCTCAGCTCCCATTCTTAATGCTTCTCTGAAGCTTTCAGCGCCATGAGGAACCAACATAAATTCCTGAAAATCTAAATTATTTGCAGCATGTTCTCCTCCATTAATGACGTTCATTAATGGCACTGGCAATAGAGATGACATTGGTCCACCTAAATACCTGTACAAAGGTAAACCCAATCCATTAGCCGCTGCTCTTGCTGTGGCCATGCTGACAGCAAGAATTGAATTTGCACCAAGATTTGATTTGTTGTTTGTATCATCGAGTTGTTTCATTACCGAATCAACTGTGGCTTGATCTAAAGCAGAAAGGCCACATAGAGCAGGAGCAATAGTTTCTTCTATATGACCAACAGCCTTGATAACTCCTTTACCCAAATAACGTTTCCCACCATCTCTTAATTCATGAGCCTCATGGGCTCCAGTACTTGCGCCACTTGGAACAATCGAACGTCCAATAGCGCCTCCTTCCAAAAGGACTTCAGCCTCTACGGTTGGATTCCCTCGAGAATCCAATACTTCTCGGGCCATAATGGTATCAATTACTAGTTCTAGAGAGTCAGCCACGAATTTAAGATGATTTTTAGATCTTATGAACTACATTATTCCCATATGTTCCTGAATTGCTAATCTAGCTTGCTTTCCAAGACCTAATCAATCAAATTCGTCTTAACAAGGAATACACGTATCGATAAAAAGGTCTCAATCAAAATTCAGAAGGCAAATGATCACTTTGAATCAAAATTAATCGAAAATGAATGGAAGTCTAACTACAGAACCCGATTCTTTTAGCGATGAAGCTTGGAGTCTTTTACTAATAGCTGAACAAACAGCAAGAAGATGGCGACATCAGAATTTAGATGTTGAACATATTATTCAAGTACTTTTTAGAAATAAAAAATTTCAGAAATATACAAAATCCTTACCTGTAAACCATGAAGAAATAAATGAAATTTTAGAAAACTTTATCGCTGAACTTCCAATCAACAACCAATCAGACTTATTTATTGGAGAAGATCTAGAAATTCTTCTTGAAACAGCTGATGATTTCCGCTCTCGATGGGGATCTAATCAAATAGAGATTTCTCACATCCTTATCGCAATTGGCAGAGACAATCGATTAGGAGTAGATCTTTTTTATCAAGCAGGTCTCCCTAGTGAAATTCTTGAAGCTGAATTAAGACGGCTACCAGCACCTAAATCATTTAAACAATCAAAAAGAATTACAACTCCTCAAAGAGAAGATAGACCACACAAAAATTCAAGGTCCTCTGTATCAACCAAAAACACTTCAAAGAATTCTGACCCCGAGCCACTTACTCCTATCACTAAAGAAGAGCTCACATCAAAACAAGAACCTTTAAAACTTAATCAAACTCCGAGTGCATTAGATTTATACTGCAAAGACCTGACAACAGAAGCTGAAAATGGGAAATTAGACCCTGTGATTGGTAGAGAATCTGAAATAAAAGCAATTACAAAAGTTTTATCTCGAAGGGGCAAAAATAATCCAGTACTAATTGGTGCGCCAGGTGTTGGGAAAACAGCAGTCGCAGAATTATTAGCTCAAAAAATTATAGATAACGAAGTTCCTGGAACTCTGCAAGGCTTAAGATTAATTTCACTTGATATTGGTGCATTAATAGCTGGAACTAAATTCCGAGGGCAATTTGAAGAGCGCTTTAGATCCTTATTAAGTGAAATCAGCAATAACGACAAAGGAGTAATATTATTCATTGACGAATTACACACAATCGTTAGTAAAGACAGGTCAAACACTGATGCTGGTAGTCTATTAAAACCATTATTAGCTAGTGGAGACTTACGTTGTATTGGAGCAACAACGCCTGAGAATTATAGACGTACGATTGAAAAAGATCTTGCATTAGATAGACGTTTTCAACAAGTATTAATCAAAGAGCCCAGTTTAGATTTAAGTCTAGAAATTTTAAAAGGGCTGAAAGAAAATTACGAATTTCATCATGGAGTTATTATCACTTATGAATCACTTATCACAGCAAATCGCTTAGCTGATAGATATATCAGCGACAGATGCCTACCTGATAAAGCTATCGACCTTATTGATGAGGCTGCAGCTCAAGTAAAAATTGAATCTTCATCAAAGCCAAAAATCATCGAAAAGAAAGAGTCTCAGATTAATCATTTAGAATCGTCAATCCGAAACGCAAACAAACAGACCACACTAGAAACTATTAATAATCTTGAAGCAGAAAAAGAATTGCTAGTAGTTGAGCTAGTTCAGATCAAGAAAAAATGGCAAGATCAGCTTGATAAATCAGCTGAATTAGATGATCTAAAGACAAGAGTTGAAGAGTTAAACAATTTAATACGAGATGCTGAAATCTCAGGGGATTTTGAAGAAGGCGAAATACTCAAATATGAACAACTTTATCAAGTCCAAGAAAGGATAAAAGAAATAGAAATTTCTATGCAAAAGGATAACGAGTATGGTAATTCCTTATTAACAGACCAAGTTGATCCAGAAGACATAGCCGATGTTGTCTCAAGATGGACAGGTATTCCTGTTAGAAAAGTTTTATCAGGTGAAAGACAAAAACTTTTAAATTTAGAAAAAGACTTAGAGAAAAAAGTTGTTGGCCAATCAAATGCTGTTCAAGCAGTCGCAGCTGCTATTCGTAGAGCAAGAGCTGGGATGCAGGATATAAGAAGGCCGATAGGATCCTTTCTTTTTTTGGGTCCTACAGGTGTTGGAAAAACAGAACTTGCCAAATCATTAGCAAATTCTTTATTCGATGAGGAGGACGCTTTATTGAGACTAGACATGAGTGAATATATGGAAAGAAATGCAGTTTCAAGACTCTTAGGTGCACCTCCTGGATACATAGGCTACGAAGAAGGCGGACAATTGACAGAGGCAGTTAGAAAGAGACCTTATGCAGTTTTGCTACTTGATGAGATTGAGAAAGCTCATCCAGAAGTATTTAACATCCTTTTGCAGGTATTAGATGATGGAAGACTCACTGATTCACAAGGTCGGACAGTAGATTTTCGAAATACAGTTATTGTTATGACTAGTAATCTTGCTAGCAAAGCAATATTAAAGAATTCACTTCAAGTACAAAGTGAAAATTCAAATAAAAATATTCTTGCACAAGAATTAGATCAACAAATTAACGAAGCTCTTACAAAATATTTTCGACCAGAGTTTTTGAATCGTATTGATGAGGTAATAAGATTTAGTCCACTCAAGCCAGAAAGTTTAGAACAAATAGTACGCCTTCAACTTGATGAATTACAAAAGCTTCTGAAACACCAAGGTTTAGACATTTATGTTGACGAAAACACAATAAAATTTCTTGCTGATGAAGGCTATGAACCTGAATACGGGGCTAGACCGCTTAGAAGAGTGATTAGAAGAAGATTAGAGAACCCTCTGGCAACTAAACTTTTAGAAGAGGCTTTTGAAGATGCAAAATCAATAAGGGTTGCTACTAAAGATGATGAGTCTAAAAAACTTCTTTTTTTTATAGATAACTAATCGATCAAAATAAGTTAGTGTAGGTTTATAGCCATTGTTTTAAAAGGTAACACCCTTTTAATCTTCCTAAAGTGACAAGTCCAACCTCTAATGAGGATCAAGAAAAGGTAATTCCTACAAAAAAGGAAAAGACAGCCTTAAAAAAAAGTTTTTTATCCTCTACAATTGATGAAATGAAACTCGTTGTATGGCCATCACGCCAACAACTTTTCAGCGAATCTATTGCTGTGATTTTAATGGTCACTTTATCAGCAGTATCAATAGCTGCTGTCAGCCGTTTTTATGGATGGGCTTCTACTCAGATATTTCGCTGAATTAACTAACCAAATTTTTAAACCACTTACAATTTTTTCCAGTGTCAGAAATTGAAACCACCCCTCCTAAAGAATCAAAAATAATTGATAGATCAGAAGCTCTACAGGATGATCAATCATATTTTTCAAACCAGAAAATTCAAACAAATATTGCACGTTGGTACGCGATTCAAGTTGCCTCAAGTTGCGAAAAGAAGGTAAAAGCCACACTTGAACAACGGGCCATCACTCTTGGTGTTAATGACAGAATAATAGAGATAGAAATCCCTCAAACGCCTGCAGTTAAGTTAAAAAAAGACGGTAGCAGGCAGACCACTAAAGAAAAGGTTTTTCCTGGATATGTGTTAGTTCGTATGGTGTTAGATGAAGACACAATGATGGCTGTAAGAAGTACTCCAAATGTAATTAATTTTGTTGGTGCAGAAGATCGAAGAGCTACTGGTAAAGCTCGCGGACATATCAAACCTCGTCCTCTCAGCAGGCAAGAAGTTAATAGGATTTTCAAACGAGCAGCTGAAAAGAAAACTGTTGTCAAATTGGATGTAGAAGAAGGTGATCAGATTGTTGTAACTTCAGGTCCTTTTAAAGATTTCCAAGGAGAAGTAATTGAAGTTTCAGGAGAAAGAAACAAACTCAAGGCGCTTTTATCAATTTTTGGTAGAGAAACACCTGTTGAACTTGAATTTTCTCAAATAACCAAACAAAATTGATTTTTTAATTTCCTTTTGCTGTCTGGTCAGTCTAGGAGTTAAGTTTATTAGATAATTTAATCTGATTGATTTCAGATTCTCCGCTTAGTTTAATTTTTCAGCCGATGGCAAAGAAAGTAGTAGCCCTGATCAAGTTGGCCTTACAGGCTGGCAAAGCCAATCCAGCTCCTCCAGTAGGGCCTGCACTTGGTCAACACGGGGTAAACATAATGGCGTTTTGTAAGGAATACAATTCGCGCACCCAAGACAAAGCAGGCTTTGTTATTCCAGTAGAAATATCAGTGTTCGAAGATAGAAGTTTTACTTTCATAACAAAAACCCCTCCTGCTTCGGTTTTGATAACTAAAGCGGCAGGCATAGCAAAAGGGTCTGGAGAGTCAGCTAAAGGAACAGCTGGTTCTATAAGTAAAAGTCAGCTTGAAGAGATTGCTAAAACAAAACTTCCAGATCTCAATTGCAGTAGCATTGAATCAGCGATGAAAGTTATAGAAGGAACCGCCAAAAATATGGGAGTTTCCATAAAGGACTAGTTAAATCGTAAAATTATTAAACGTACTCTTATTAGGGGGAGACCAAAAGTCGAATGCACCCCAACTAAACCATGAAAAATTTTTCTAAAAGAATGACAACGTTACTTTCCAAAGTGGAAGAACGTTCATATCCTCCAATTGAAGCGATCAAGCTAGTAAAGGAAAATGCTAATGCAAAATTCGATGAGACTATTGAAGCTCATATAAGACTAGGTATTGACCCAAAATATACTGATCAACAACTGAGAACAACAGTTGCCTTGCCAAATGGCACCGGTCAAAAAGTACGAATAGCCGTCGTTACACGTGGTGAAAAAGTGTCTGAAGCGACCAAAGCAGGGGCTGACCTGGCTGGAGAGGAAGATTTAGTTGATTCAATCAACAAAGGAGAAATGAACTTTGACCTTCTAATTTCAACTCCAGATATGATGCCGAAGGTAGCCAAACTTGGAAGAGTGCTTGGTCCAAGAGGGCTTATGCCTAATCCAAAAGCAGGAACAGTTACGACCGATCTGGCAGGTGCTATTAAAGAATTTAAAGCAGGAAAACTTGAATTCAGAGCAGACAAAGCAGGAATTGTTCATGTTCGATTTGGTAAAGCAAGTTTTTCAGAAGAGGCACTCCTTGAAAATTTGAAGACATTACAATCAACAATTGAAAAAAATAAACCAAGCGGAGCAAAAGGAAAATTCTGGAGAAGCTTTTTTATTGCATCCACAATGGGACCATCAGTAGAAGTAGATATCAACGAATTACAAGACTTGCAGAAAGAAAAGTGACCCTTGTTGTTGTAAATTAGCCTGGTGGTATAACCACAAGGGCATGCGCCCAGCCAAAGACAGCAGGTCTGAGTCTATTAAACCTTCCGTTTAATAGAATTTGTAATACCCGCCGAGGCATACGCAGGGTTTTATCTTTTTGGATTGAATCGTTAGCGGCCTCGATTCCCAAAGTGGGAATATGGCCGTATGTCCAGTTCTTCCCCCGATTCGATCCAATTATTATGGGCCGCACGCTGGAAAGCAAAAAACAGATCGTCGAAACAATAGAGGGTTTACTAGATAACTCTGAAATGGCTTTAGTTCTTGATTACAAGGGCTTATCCACAAAAGAGATGTCTGACTTGCGCTCAAGATTGCAAAAAAGCGATGGCGTCTGCAAGGTCACTAAAAACACCTTGATGCGTCAAGCCATAAAAGGAAAAGATTCCTGGACTGGTTTGGAGTCATTGCTTACTGGAACTAACGCCTTTGTTTTAATCAAAGGAGATGTTGGGAGTGCTGTTAAAGCTGTACAAGCATTTCAGAAGGAAACTCAAAAGTCTGAGACTAAAGGAGGTCTTTTCGAAGGCAAACTTTTATCTCAAGATGAGATCAAAGCTATTGCAAAACTTCCGAGCAAGGAAGCACTTATGGCACAAATTGCTGGTGCAATGAATTCCATAACAAGCAAAATCGCTATTGGTATAAATGAGGTTCCATCTGGACTTGCAAGGTCTCTTAAACAACATTCTGAGAGCGGCGAGAGCTGATACTCCTTGTTTCACAATTTGTTTTCTACTTACTTAGTTGCTGATTTAAACCATGTCTGCAAAAACCGATGAAATCTTAGATTCATTAAAAAGCCTCTCTTTGCTTGAAGCTTCAGAGCTTGTTAAGCAAATAGAAGAAGCTTTTGGTGTATCTGCTGCCGCATCTGCTGGCGTTGTCATGGCAGCTCCAGGAGCTGCTGGTGGTGGCGATGGTGCTGATGCTGCCGAAGAAAAAACTGAATTTGAGGTGGTTTTAGAAAGCTTTGACGCTTCATCTAAAATTAAAGTCTTAAAAGAAGTTCGAAATGCCACAGGTCTAGGCCTTGGCGAAGCTAAAGCGTTAGTGGAAGCTGCTCCAAAAACAATCAAAGAAGGAGTAACAAAAGACGATGCTGAAGCTTTAAAGAAAGCAATTGAAGCTGTTGGTGGAAAAGTAACTTTAAAATAAAATCGTTACTGGAAAAGCACCTGTTTTCTGCTTATATGAAACCGGTCTATTCAGACCGGTTTTTTTATGTCTAAAGAAGAAAAATTTGCCATTGCTGCTGCAACTGATGGTGCATGTAGCGGTAATCCTGGTCCAGGAGGTTGGGGAGCATTAATTAGATTCCAGGATGGAAGCGAAGTTGAATTTGGTGGTTTCAGCCCTAAGACAACAAATAATCGCATGGAATTACAGGCTGCATTATTTGTTCTTGAAAAATTAAAAAAAATAAAATTTCACCCTTCATTAACCATAAAAACTGATAGCAGATATTTAATTGATGGAATGGAAAAATGGATGTCGAATTGGAAAAAAAAAGGATGGAAAACAGCATCTGGTAAACAAGTTCTCAATCAAGATTTATGGAAAGCTCTTGACCACCCTGAACTGCCAAAAATCAAACTTCAATATGTCAAGGGACATAGCGGAGAAAAAGATAATGATAGAGTTGACGAAATTGCTGTAGCTTTTTCTAAAGGTCGAAAAATACAACTAAAAGATTTTGTCAAAGAATAAAAAAAACGACTTCTACAATATTCTGCTTGGTCAGCTTCTATCTCAAGACGAGGGGATTGATGCAGAAATACTTACTAATTCAGCTCTTAATGCCATTAAAATTGCGTCATTAAATAGAAATTTTCCAATAATTTCTAATATCCTTTTAAAAGCATCAAGTGATTTTCAAAGAAGCAATTCAAGCTTAAATCAAATTATATTTGGCTCGAACTTTAAAAATCCTGTAGGACTTGCTGCTGGATTTGATAAAAATGGAGTAGGAGCTGGTCTTTGGAATTATTTTGGATTTGGTTTTGCCGAATTAGGGACCATCACTTGGCATGCCCAAAAAGGTAATCCAAAACCCAGACTTTTCAGAATTGCAAAAGAAAAAGCTGCACTGAATAGAATGGGATTCAATAATGAAGGCGCAGAAAAATTCTTAAGCACTATAGAAAAACAAAAAATCCCTATGCCAGGGAATAGACCGTGTGTCCTGGGAGTAAATTTAGGAAAGTCAAAAATCACACCTCTCGATGAAGCCCATAAAGACTATTTTTTATCTTTAAGACTATTGGCTCCTTTATCAGACTATGCCGTTATCAATGTTAGTTCGCCTAATACCCCAGGCCTTCGCTCATTACAAGGAACAAAACAAATAATAAAGTTAATACGCACGCTAAAAGATTTATCCAATTGTCCTCCTTTGCTTGTAAAAATTGCTCCAGACCTATCAAATGAAGAAATTGATGAAATTGCGAGAGTTGCAAATGAGAATGGAATTGATGGAATAATTGCAATCAATACAAGTTTAAATAGATTTAACCTGAAAAACTTAATAATCAAAACTGGAAATACTTTAGAGCAAGAAAATGGAGGTCTGAGTGGACTCCCTTTAGAAAAAAGAGGACTGGAAGTTATTAAAAGGCTTAGAAATAGTACTAATAATGCTTTACCGCTTATTGGTGTAGGTGGAATCAGTTCAGCAAAAACAGCGTGGGAGAGAATTGCAGCTGGGGCATCGTTAGTTCAGGTATATACAAGTTGGATATTTGAGGGACCATATTTAGTTCCTGAAATTTTAGATGGATTAACCTTGCAAATGGAAAAACACGGATTCCAAAATATTAAAGAGGTAATCGGTTCAGAAGAGCCATGGAAATAAAAATAAAAATTAATTTAATAAATGATTATGATTGTCTTATTAACTTAGAATAATATTGTCTTAAATATAATGAAAATAGATTTTGATATTCATGGAGGCAATATTGAAAAAGAATCAAGAAAATTAGGACTATCTAGAGATAAAATAATTGATGCAAGTGCATCAATAGTCCCTTTTAAATTACCTAAAAAGTTAAATAATTATCTTAGTAATAGTATAAGTAATGGCTCTATTAGATTTTATCCAGATAGAAGTTACTTTGAAGTTAAAAATACTATTTCAAACTGGCATAATATTGACCCTGCAATGATTTTACCTGGTAATGGAGCTTCTGAATTATTCACTTGGGCCGCAAGAGATGCAAGTTTAAATGGAATAAGTTCTTTACCCTCTCCTGGTTTTGGAGACTATCAAAGAGCTTTAAAATGCTGGAATGCACCTTTTATTTATAGTCCTTTACCTTTATATTGGACAAATATAAAGCCTCAACCATTTCCAATTAAACCAAAAACTAATGTCTTATGGATTACAAATCCCCATAATCCAACTGGACAATTATGGAGTCGTTCTTCAATAGAAAGTTTACTAGCTAATTATAAACTTGTAATTTGCGATGAAGCATTTATTTCACTTACACCCGGAGGTGAAAATCAATCAATAATAGACTTAACTAAAAAACATAAAAACCTTGTAGTGATAAGGAGTTTAACGAAGTTTCTAGGTATTGCTGGATTAAGGATTGGATATGCCGTTGCAAACTCAGATAGATTATTAAAATGGCAAGAGATAAGAGATCCATGGCCAGTAAATACGTTAGCAATAAATGTAACTAATTTGATCATGAAAGATTCTAAAATGTATAAAAAAAGATCAAATAAAATCCATAAATGGGTAGAAGAAGAAGGGAAATGGTTACATGAAAAATTGGCAGATTTTTCTACTATTAAATCTCTACCCTCAACAACAAACTTTCAATTAATTAAAAGTGATAATTCTTTATTAAATCTTATTAATAATTTAAATAAAAGAGGAATATTATTAAGAGACTGTAGATCATTTATAAATCTAGGTGAAAATTGGATCAGAATAAGTCTTCAAAAAAGAAAACAGAATATTCAAATTATTAATACACTAAAAGATTACATTAACTAATCGAATTTATAATCTCAAATATCTTATTTTCAGAATCAAGGTAATCGTAATTATTCATATTTGATTTCATTTCACTCAGCGAATTAGAATCTATCAAGTTAGATATAGTGTTTTTCAAAATATTTTTGTCTGGATCATGTTGATTAACTATTACAGCACCTCCATATCTAGCCATATAAGCAGCATTTAGCTCTTGATGTTGATCGGCAGATGCTGGAAAAGGTATTAATATTGAAGGGGTCTTAGTTACCATTAATTCACAAATCGCACCAGAACCTGCTCTACTTATTACAAGATCAGCATTTCGAAGCAAGGCAGGAATTTCATTACTGAATTGTCTTGTAACCAAATTAGCGTGTGGATTAACATCACCTACATTTTTATAGAAGCAATCGTTTTTACCGGTCAGATGAACAACTCTACAACCCTTCTCAAGTAACCAAGGCAAGATATTCCTCACCATCTCATTCATTTTTATTGCTCCTTGACTACCTCCCATAACTACAATCAATACTCCCTCTCCCAGAGGCACCCAAGAGGGGAGAGACTGATCTAAAAAAAATTCTGACCTTACTGGTGTTCCTGTAAAACTTGTTCTACATCCATACAAATACTCAGATGCTGATGGAATTCCTAACGCTATGTGGTCACAAAATCTACCTAATAACCTAGTTACTTTCCCAGGAATAGCATTAGATTCATGCAAAAGAATAGGGATGCCAGTCATTTTTGCGCCGAGAATACTAGGAGCAGATATATACCCACCAGTAGTAAAAATAACGTTAATTTTTTTTTGACGTAATAGAATTGATACTCGAACAGAAGCGAAGAGTAATCTACATAAATCAAACAATTTTCTAAAAATATTTCCTTGTAAACCTCCAACCTTTAGCTTTATTAAGTTGTATTTTCTAGGAACCAATTCAATCTCAAGCCTATTTGGCACACCTAGCCACTCAATTTCCCAAGAATTTGTAAGTGAATCAGCAAAAGACAATGCAGGATAAATATGGCCACCCGTTCCGCTTGCAGCAATTAAAAGGCGAGGCATAAATTAAATAACCTTATCCACGGAGACTAAGTTATATTGAGTAAAAAAGGTAGGCGTGCGACATTCACTGATAGCGAAATCAATAGTTTTTTTATTGTTATATCCACTAATGATCAATTCTGCTTTAAGTAAAAATATAGATAATCAGTTGCTAAGTAATCAATTGGAGGAAATCCTCAACCTGCAAAAGGATAATGTGCTGAAAGATCTATTTCTACAAAAATCATTCAATCAATTTAATAAACGTTATAAAGATTTTAGGGAAAAATATAAAGATGCAAAATGGTCAATTCAACAATTGAGAAATGATCAAAATCAATCATTACTAGATATAACAATCATATCTACAAGAGAAATTAATGGTCAAATTTATAATCTACATACCAAACAGACTGTTCAGATAGAGACTTACAAAAATAAAATCAAAGGATATAAAGTTATTGATGAAGAGTCAATTCTGAATAGCCAAAAGTCACCTCTAATTATAAAAATTGTATCTCCAAAAAAAGTTCTTACTGGTGAAAAATATGAAATTAATTTAATTATTGAAAACCCATTAGACAATTCATTAACTGCCAGTGGGATGATCGTACTTTCAAATGAAGATAATATAAATATATCGAATGATACATTTGGGATTAAGCCGAATCAATCAGGTGGTTTATTTAAATATATTCAAGCTCCCTTAGAACCTGGTTCTCAAACTATTTCAGCAATCATTACTCATCCTGAAGGGATTTATTCAATTACAAAAAAAATAAAAGTAGGTTTATAGAAACCTACTTTTAACAATCATGTATAGATTTAAATTATTAAGCATCATCTAGAGCAGAAACTCCAGGAAGAACTTTCCCTTCCAAAAGTTCAAGACTAGCACCACCTCCAGTGGAAATATGAGACATGTTTTTAGCTAAACCAGCTTTCTCAACTGCTGCCACTGAATCTCCACCTCCAATAATTGTGCAGCATCCTTGAGAACTTAATTCAGCCAAAGTATTTGCTATTGCATTTGTTCCATTTGCAAATTTCTCAAATTCAAAAACACCCATCGGTCCATTCCAAATAATAGTTTTGCAATCTTTCAGAGCATTCTGAAAAAGTTCAACTGATTCTGAACCAATATCCAGTCCCATCCAACCTTCGCTAATTGCATCTACTTTTGAAGATTGACTATTTGCATTAGGGGAAAAATTATCGGCCAGCACAACATCACTTGGCAAAAGAAACTCAACTCCTTTATCTTTCGCTTTCTTCTCCAAAGCACTTGCTAATTCGAGCTTATCTTCCTCGACAAGACTTTTACCAACAGATAATCCTCTAGCTTTGTAGAAAGTAAATATCATCCCTCCACCAACAATTATCTTGTCGCATTTATCAATCAAAGACTCCAAAACACCGATCTTGCTACTTACTTTCGAACCGCCAACTATTGCTGCCAAAGGTCTTTTAGGTTGATCTATAGCTCCTTGAAGATACTTAAGTTCTTTCTCCATTAAATAGCCAGCCACACAAGGACTTAAGAATTTTGTAACTCCCTCAGTTGAAGCATGAGCGCGGTGGGCAGCCCCAAAAGCATCATTAACATAGACTTCGGCCAAAGAAGCTAATTCCTTTGCAAATCCTGTATCATTTTTTTCTTCACCAGCAATAAAACGAACATTTTCCAAAAGGACTACATCGCCATTGGACATTGCATCTACTTTTGACTTAGCTTCAGCTCCTACACAACTTTCAGTTTTTACAACTGTTTTCCCAAGCAATTCACTTAGTCTTTGAGCAACGGCAGTCAAACGCATTGTTTCATTAACCTCTCCCTTTGGCCTACCAAAATGAGCAGAAAGAATAACTCTTGCACTCTTCTCTAGAAGGTCATGAATAGTTGGTAAAGCAGCACGAATTCTTGTGTCATCGGTTATTTGCCCCTCATCTCCTAATGGGACATTGAAATCAACTCTCACTAAAACACGTTTGCCGCATAAGTCTTCAGCGCCGAGACTTGACAGGGAACGCTTAGACATAATGTATGGATTCAGAAAGTAAACTGAGTGACCATAGCTCTTGAAAGGCACCAATTGGGTAATTACTAAGACACAGAAAAAATCTACCTAAACCTATGAAAAACTAAAAACGTCTTTTTAGATATTAAAAGCCTATGGTTAAAATAATTAATCACCCTTCAAATGACTGCAATGACAGGAAAAAATAAACTTGTAATGCAATGCTAAAACTCGAATTTTTTCTGAACCTACAATTCAAGGATTTTTTGTTACTGGCAAGTTATTAAATATTGTAATTCTATCAGTCTAGATTCATCAATAAAATTCAACTCTTATCAGTATATTTTGAATAATTCAATTATTATTATCAACTTATTTAATCTTTTCGGATGATAAGTTGAACTTAGGATTTTGAAAACTAAACTCCCAAAATAAATCAAAAATCAACTTTTACAATTTTTAGATTAATCAATTTCAACCAACTTATTTTTAAAATTCCGTGAACAAGCAGCTTATACAATGGTATCCAGGGCATATTGCTAAAGCAGAAAAACAATTAAAAGAGCATCTTAATAAAGTTGATCTAGTTTTAGAAGTGCGAGACGCAAGGATACCTCTCGCCACTTCTCATCCATATCTTCAAAAATGGTTAAAAGGAAAGAAGCAAATATTAGTTATTAATAGAAAAGACATGATCAATGTCGATGCCCATAAAGCTTGGGATAAAAAATTAAGGTCAGAAGGGAAAGTCCCATGGTGGTGTGATGCAAAAGCTGGAACAGGTGTTCTGCAAATAAAACAAGCCGCTATTCGTGCTGGGCAAGAATTAAATCAAAGACGTCTCGACCGAGGGATGAAAAATCGTGCAGTTAGAGTTCTAACTCTTGGTTTCCCAAATGTTGGAAAATCTGCTCTCATTAACAGACTAGTCAAAAAGAAGGTTGTATCTAGCTCAAGAAAACCTGGGGTCACAAGAAGTTTGAGATGGGTAAGATTGGGACAAGATCTGGACCTATTGGATGCTCCTGGAGTTCTACCGCCCAAATTTGAAGATCAAAATGCCGCGTTGAAATTAGCTATTTGTGATGACATTGGTCAAGCCGCATACGATACTGAACAAGTAGCCATTAACTTTATGAAACTTCTTGAGACATTAGAAAACACCCAAGAAGCGGGAATAAAGTCAATGTGTCTTCAAAATAGATATGGAATATATGTCAATGAAACCATTAAAGATAAATCTTTATGGCTACTTTCAGCTGCAGAACGTCACACTTCCGGAGATACTCGAAGAATGTCACAAAGATTACTTGATGATTTCCGCAAAAATTTGTTGGGCAATATCTCTCTTGAACTTCCCTAATGAATAAAGAAATAAAACATGCATTTGGGAAGGGCCCAGGTGAATTATTTGAGGGTGAATATAAAAAACCTTTGCCTATGCGGCTTGACAGATGGCTGGTAAGTCAACGAGTCGAACAAAGTAGGGCTCATATTCAGAAATTCATTGAAGCAGGATTCGCAAGAGTGAACGGTAAAACTGGAAAAGCAAAAACTCCCGTTAGGCCAGGTGACATAATTCAACTTTGGGTTCCACCACCTGAGCCTCTTCCTTACTTAAAACCAGAAGAAATTGATTTAGATATTTTATATGAAGATAATCATTTGATAGTCATTAATAAAACAGCAGGGATAGCAGTGCATCCAGCACCAGGAAATAAATCAGGAACTTTAGTCAATGGATTAATCAATCATTGTCCAGATTTACCAGGCATAGGAGGTAAATTAAGACCTGGAATAGTTCATCGCTTAGATAAAGACACAACTGGATGCATTGTCGTAGCGAAGACCCAAGAAGCCTTAGTTAAACTACAAATTCAAATACAAAAAAGAGTAGCTTCAAGAAATTATATTGCAGTTGTCCATGGAGCTATTAAAGACAATGAAGGTATGATTGTTGGATGTATTGGTCGACATCCAAAAGATAGAAAAAAATATGCTGTGGTTGATGAGGAATCTGGTAGATATGCTTGCACACATTGGAAATTAATTGAAAATCTAGGAAGTTTTTCTCTTCTTAAATTCAAACTTGATACAGGTAGAACGCATCAAATTCGGGTTCATAGCGCACACATAGGTCATCCTATTATTGGAGACCAAACTTACAGTAGGTGTAAAAAATTGCCTATTAAACTTGGTGGCCAAGCTTTACATGCAATTCAATTAGGTTTAATACACCCAATAACATTAGAAAAAATGAAATTCACAGCTCCATTACCTAAAAATTTTGAACGCCTATTAAAAGTATTACAAGCTAAAAATAATATTATTTAGGAAGTCTAGGACAAGCCTTCACCATCTTTTTTGTTAGATATTTTTGAGGATGATTTAACAAATTTTTACCAGAATTCTCTTCGATAATTTTTCCTTTATCAAACACTAATACTCTATGACAAAAGCCTGCCGCAACAGATAAGTCATGAGTTATGAATAAAATAGACAGTTTTAATTTTTCTTGCAAAGAGCGTAGTAACTCCAAAACTTCAGCTTGAATTTCTGCATCTAACATACTTACACTTTCATCACAGATAAGTATTTTAGGACTCAGTGCCAGTGCTCTTGCAATAACTACTCTTTGCTGTTGTCCTCCTGAAAGTTGCGAAGGTAAACGTTGTTCATACATTGTTGTGGGCGTTAAACCAACTAGTTCTAAAAGATTACGAGCTTTTTCTCTAGATTTAGATCGACTTAACAACTTATGGATAAGAATTGGATCTATAATTGCATCAATTACTGACATCTTAGGATTCAAAGATGCAGAAGGATCTTGAAAAATAATCTGAATATATTTACGTAATTGTTTTAAAGATTTCTTATTGATAGTTGAAATATTCTTTCCAAGAAAAAAAACACTTCCACCTCTTGTAGGCAGTAGACCAGTCAACGCTCTACATAAAGTACTCTTACCACATCCTGATGGGCCTACGACACCAAGAGTTTCACCTTCATACAGAGAAAAGGTAACTTCATTAACAGCTTTCAACCAAAAAGAATTAAAAGGCCAAAAGCCTGCATTATGCCAGCAACGTAATCTATTTACTCTCAATAATACAGAACTTTTATTCATTATTTCTCTCTGAGAACCCTCTAAAATTCTAGCTGAGTTAACTAATCTTTGAGCAATATCAGTTTTTGGATTACAAACTATCTCTTTAATATTTCCAGACTCGACTATACGCCCACAATCAAGTATTGAGATTTTATTACACCATTTATATGCCATTGATAAATCATGACTAATTAATAGTAAAGCAGTTCCAATCTCATCACAAAGCAAACTCAATTCATTCATGATTTGGTCAGCAACTATTGTATCTAAACTAGTTGTAGGTTCATCAGCAATTATCAAAGGAGGTCTTAAACAAATTGCCAAAGCAATTGCTACACGTTGCCGCATTCCCCCACTAAATTCATGTGGAAAAGAAGTAAATCTTAAAGGATCTATTCCAACTTTTTCTAATAAGATTTTAGCTTTTTTTACTAACTTATAAATTGGTTCAGAGCTGTCATGAGCTTTAAAAGTATCAACCAAATGTTCGCCAACAGTCATTAAAGGATTTAAACGTGACATTGGATCCTGAAATATTAATCCAACCTCTTTACCTCGAATAGTTTGCAAAGAAATGCTATCTTTGTCCAATACATTTTTTCCATTTAAAACGATCTCACCATCACAAACACATCCATTTGGAAGAAGCTGCATTACAGCCTTAGCAACAGTACTTTTACCACAACCTGAACTACCAACCAATGCAAGCCTATCGCCACGATTCATATTCAGATTTAAACCTCTTAACACGTAAGTAGTATTATTTGGATAAATAGCATTTAGTTTATTTATCTTTAAAACTTCTTTTGATGAATTATCCATAAAAAACGTAGCAAGAAATGTTGAGTTTGAATAAAATAAATTAAGTTTCGGTGCTGATGCCTAAAGTCACCTCTGCACACAATTTAAACCAGACTCATATCGTCTGTGATGAATTTTTTGATGGCGAACCGCAACTTAGAACTCATCAGATCAAACATATTGATGATTATGAAATTATTTTGCCAGAGTGGTTAAGAAATTGCATTGAAAATATTCCGCCGGGGATAGGAGTAAGTTGTCCAAGAGATTCTGAAGCACTTTTAGTTGCCGCTTTTGATCTTGCATTTCAATTGCATAAAGGGCAATACAGAAAAAGTGGTGAACCTTACATAACCCATCCAGTTGCAGTAGCTGACTTACTAAGAGAAATAGGTGCAAGCGCTAGTGTAATTGCAGCAGGTTTTTTACATGACGTCGTCGAAGATACAGACATAACGCCAGAACAACTGGAGGGGTATTTTGGCAGAGAAGTTAGATATCTAGTTGAAGGTGTAACTAAATTAGGCGGAATCCATTTTAATAATCGGACAGAAGCTCAAGCAGAAAACCTACGTAAAATGTTTCTAGCTATGGCTAGCGATATTCGAGTTGTTTTAGTGAAGCTTGCAGATAGGCTTCACAATATGAGAACTATTAGTTACTTAGACAAAGAGAAGCAAACTCGAATAGCTAAAGAAACAAGAGAAATTTATGCTCCTCTCGCTAACCGTTTAGGGATAGGACGCTTCAAATGGGAACTAGAGGACTTAGCATTTAAACTTTTAGAGCCAGATTCTTTCCGAGAAATTCAACAACAAATCGCGAGTAAACGTAGTGAAAGAGAAGAGAGATTAAATATAACTGTTCAATTACTAAAAGATCGCTTGAACTCAGCAGGACTTAGTCAATGTGAAGTTAGCGGAAGGCCAAAACATTTATATGGAATATGGAGCAAAATGCAAAGACAACAAAAAGAATTTCATGAAATTTTTGATGTTGCTGCTCTAAGAATTCTTGTCTCAGATGTCGAGACATGTTATCGAGCTCTTGCTGTTGTCCATGACACATTCAGGCCAATACCTGGTCGTTTTAAAGACTATATAGGCCTCCCAAAACCAAACGGCTACCAGTCACTACATACAGCCGTAATTGGCAGGCACAGACCTATTGAAGTACAAATCAGGACTCCAGAGATGCATAGGGTTTCAGAATTTGGAATTGCAGCTCACTGGAAGTACAAAGAAGGAGGATCTCCTGCTAATCCTGATTCAGAAAAATTTAATTGGTTACGCCAATTAGTCGAATGGCAACAAGAAGATGGGGTTAATGATCACAATGACTATCTTGCATCAATTAAAGAGGATTTATTTGATGAAGAAGTATTTGTTTTTACTCCAAAAGGAGATGTTTTGGGATTAAGAAATGGTTCAACAGCAATCGATTTTGCTTATCGTATTCACTCTGAAGTAGGGAATCATTGCAATGGTGCTAGAATCAATGATCGTCTTTGCGTGCTATCAACACCTCTTGAAAATGGAGATTTCGTTGAGATCCTTACTCACAAGAGTTCTCATCCAAGCTTAGATTGGTTAAACTATGTAGCTACGCCCACAGCTAAAAATCGTATTAGACAATGGTATAAAAAAAGTCATCGTCAAGAAACAATATTAAGAGGGAAGGAACTACTAGAACAAGAATTGGGTCGTAAAGGAATTGATAATTTACTCAAAGGTGAAGCGATAACAAAAGTTGTTGAAAGATGTAATTTAAAATCTACGGAAGATTTATTAGCTGCACTAGGTTTTGGGGCATTAACCTTACATCAAGTAATTAATAAATTTAGAGAGGAGATAAAGATACAAAACCAGCTACCTGAAATGGAATTAAGTGATAGTGAGCTAGCCAATCAAATTGGATCACAAGCAAATCTAGCTTCAAACAAATCAAAATCATCTCAAACTAAATATTCGCCCATAGTTGGTTTGGAAGGACTTGACTATCGATTAGGCGGATGTTGCAGTCCTTTACCAGGAGAATCAATACTTGGTACAGTTGCGCTTGGTAATCATGGGATCACTATACATCGAACTAATTGTGTAAATATACAATCAGTACCTACTAATAGAAGACTATCGGTTAGATGGAATAGCAATACACATATCAAAGAAGCAAAATTTCCTATTCAATTGAGAATTGAAGTTATTGATAGAGTGGGAGTACTGAAAGACATATTAATGAGACTATCTGATAGAGGTATTAATGTGATCGATGCAAGAGTGAAGACATCTCATGGTAAACCTGCATGTATAGACTTAAGAGTTGAACTTGAAAGCGTTAATCAATTAGAAATTACGATCAATCAAATACGTTCAATGGTTGATGTCTTAGATATCGCCAGAACAGGAATTAATTAACATTATAAAAATCCAAAAGGTCGTTGAAAACAAATAAATGATATCTAATATGTATTAACTTAAATTTTATTTGAAAGTTTTTTTAGTAGAAAATATAGACCAAGTCCACAAACTATTCCGGTCAAAAGTCCCATACATATCGAGCCCATTATCAGTCGAGAACTCAAGTACCAACCTTGAGACCACAACTCGTTGGTAGTTATATGGCTAAAATCTACTATATTTTTATCTTTATTGAGTATTAAAGAGCCTAGTCTATAATTAAAATAATAAAGAGGAACATAAGTAAATGGGTTGCTAATCCAGGTTCCAACAGCCGCCAAAATACTATTTCCCTTGAAGATTTTTGCTAAAAACACACCCATCAAAGTTTGCAAACCAAAGAATGGAAAGCAACCACTAAATATCCCCACGCCCAATCCTAATGCTCTCTGAGAAGGAGAACCTTCCTGATTCCAGAGCCAAGAGATAAATTTACGAATTCTTTGTATTAGATTGAGGAAGATTTTTTTCATATTTTAAAAAATCTTGGTCCAAAAAAGAAACCTAGATTTGATCTTAGTGAAGATTGCGTGATTATTGATTAATGAATTCGTTTTCCCCTACTGAAGATACTATTGCTGCAATTGCGACTGCAGTTTCTCCTGGCCAAGGAAGTATAGCTGTCATTAGGATCTCTGGCTCCTCAGCAATTGAGATAACTAAAACTATTGTTCATATTCCTGGAACTCACGATTGGAGCACTCACAAAGTGCTTTACGGACATGTAACCGAAGCAAATCAAACAATATATATAGATGAAGTATTAATACTAATAATGAAAGGGCCACGAAGCTTTACAGGTGAAGATGTTGTAGAAATTCATTGCCATGGTGGAATCATTGCAGTCCAGAAGATCCTTGAAAGAATATTGGATATCCCAAAAGTTCGAAGAGCAGAACCAGGTGAGTTTAGTCAACGAGCAGTCCTTAATGGTCGTCTTAGCCTGACTCAAGCAGAATCAATTAGTGAGCTGGTGTCAGCAAGAAGTCGAAAAGCAGCAGAACTCGCGATTAGTGGAATAGAAGGAAATATTCAAAACACGATTCAATCAATCAGGAAACGATTGATTGAGCAACTAACTGAAATTGAAGCAAGAATAGATTTTGAAGATGAGCTTCCAATCTTAGATGAAAAACATGTAAAAAATGAAATTGTCGCAATCAAAAAAGATCTTTACGAACTAATTGATAATGCTAAAAGAGGATCTTGGATTCGTTCTGGCTTAAAAGTTGCATTAACTGGGAAGCCTAATGTAGGGAAAAGCTCTTTACTAAATAGACTTTGCAAACAAGAAAAAGCTATTGTGACTGATCTACCTGGAACTACTAGAGATCTTTTGGAAAGTGAGATTGTCTTAGAGGGAATCCCAGTAACTTTTATTGATACAGCAGGTCTAAGAAAGACTACAAACATCATCGAAAAAATTGGTATTTCTAGAACTAAAAAAACTTTAATTCAAGCTGATCTAATCATATTAATCTTTGATTATTCAGAAGGATGGACTAGCGAGGATGAATCAATACTAAAACAATTACCCATTAATATTCCATTCTTGATTGTTGGAAATAAATCTGATTTAAATAATAATCAATCTTGTGAAAAAGTTCCAAAAAATATATATATAAAAGAAAATCTAGTGATTATGAGTGCAAAAAGCGGAAATGGAGAAAATGATCTAATTAATTACCTGCTCAAAATATGTGGTTCTTCTCAAACACATGGATTGCATATTGCTCTAAATGAAAGACAACTCGATCTAGCAAAGTCAACTGTGAAATCCCTAGAAAATATTAATAAAGTTTTTGATGAAAAACTACCATGGGATTTCTGGACGATCGATTTAAGACAAGCTATTAATGATTTAGGAGAACTAACAGGAGAAGATTTAACAGAAAACTTACTTGATAATATTTTTTCAAAATTCTGTATTGGTAAGTAATTAAGCAAATTTTATCTACTAATTATTGTCGATTGTGAAAATATAATATAAGTAGTAGCAAACTCCTCCAATCAATAGCGCAACCATGATATTTACACTATGAACAACGTCCACTTGATCCAAATAGTTGACAATAATTTAATTAAAGCACACGGCTGACATGTCACAAAGAAAAAATATTAAAAAGTTTTTGTTTGCATAAAAATATTCTAGATAAAGATAATTAGATGAAATTAAAAAAATAGAAAAAGATATTTTAAATAAATGGTTTTAGCATTGGTATAGTAATAAATGTATGTGTTGTATTGTGGATCTTCGCTCACCAAAGCTACATAAAATATTAGACACCTGGATTGAGGAAGATCTCGGTGATGGAGATCTCACAAGATTTGTCCTCAACGACAGAAATGCTTCAGCTCATTGGGTTGCAAAAGAGGATGGAACTTTTTGTGGTGGAGATCTAGTCAAACTAATATTTAGAAAAATTGATCCCCAACTTGATATTCAACTTCTAATAGAGGATGGTCAGAAGTTTGAAAAGAATCAAAGACTCCTAGAATTAAAAGGGTCATCCTCTTCCTTAGTGGCAGGAGAACGAGTAACTCTGAACATAGCCATGCATCTTTCTGGTATTGCCACATCAACGGCTTTACTAATAACTAAACTATCAGGATCCAATGTGCAGTTAGCAGACACCCGTAAAACGACTCCAGGGCTGAGAATATTTGAAAAATATGCTTTTCATTGTGGTGGCGGAATTAATCATAGACTTGGATTAGATGATGCTGCCATGTTGAAAGAGAATCATATTGAATGGTCTAAAGGGATTAATGAGAGTATAAAAATCTTAAAAAATACTATTCCATGGACAAAAAAAATAATAGTCGAAGCCGAAACTCCCTCCCAAGCGAAAGAAGCTGTAGAGGCAGGTGCTGATGGAGTTTTACTTGATGAAATGTCTATTCAAACTATAGAGAAATTAGTTCCAGAATTACGTCAACTTTCAAGAAATAGTAATTCTAAATACGTCTCAAAAAATATAGTTATTGAGGTTTCTGGAATCAACCCAAATAATTTGTCAGACTATATTTTCACAGGAATTGATCTAATCTCAACTAGTGCGCCTATCACTAAAAGCAAATGGATAGATTTCAGTATGCGCTTTGACTAAAGATGAATAGACAGTTTTCTGACAACATCCAAAAAACCAAAAAATCTTAATAGAATCTACCTAACCATAAACATCATGCTTGAGATATCCACCAAATTAGAAGAAGCCCTCAACAGAGCTTTCATCAAAATATTCCCAAAAGAGGACCGAAGTTCAAAAACTTCTTCAATACTTATAGGTTCTAATTTAGTTCCCGCATCCAAGCCAGAATTCGGAGATTTTCAAATAAATTGTGCTCTATCACTAGCAAAAGAAATAAAACAACCTCCTCGTGATATTGCACAACAAATAGCTGATCAACTACAAAAGGATAATGATTTCGTTAAAATATGTAATCCACCACTCATTGCAGGTCCAGGTTTCATAAACCTATCTATAAATTCAAAAACACTTATATCTGAAATCCATTTTCGTCTAAATGATAAAAGATTGGGAGTACCTCTAAAAAAATTTAATACTGATAAAACAGTAGAAGGAAAAAACAATAATCGCGTGATTATTGATTTTTCAAGTCCAAATATTGCTAAAGAAATGCATGTTGGGCACTTGCGATCAACAATTATTGGAGACTCTCTGGCACGGGTTCTTGAATTCTGCGGTTATGAAGTCTTACGACTCAATCATGTGGGAGATTGGGGCACACAATTTGGCATGCTCATCACTCATCTTAAAGAGGTTGTACCAGAGGCACTCCATACAAAAAACGTAGTGGAAATAAGCGATCTTGTAAATTTTTATCGTCAAGCAAAAAAAAGATTTGATGAAGATCAAATCTTTCAAAATAAATCTAGAAGTGAGGTTGTTAGTTTACAAGCATGTGATCAAAAAAGTCTAATTGCGTGGCAATTACTCTGTAATCAATCCAGAAAAGAGTTTCAAAAGATCTACGATCGACTTGATATCAAACTTACTGAAAGAGGTGAATCCTTTTATAACAAGTTTTTAGTAGATGTTGTTAATGATTTGAAAAATAAAAATTTACTAGTAAATGATCAAGGAGCTCAATGTATTTTTCTTGATGGCGTAGTTGGAAAAGACGGCAAACCTCAACCAATAATTATTCAAAAAAGTGACGGAGGTTTTAATTATTCAACCACTGATTTGGCAGCGATTAAATACAGATTGGCTACCCCCCCTTATGGAGATGGAGCATTCCGGTTGATTTATGTCACAGATGCTGGACAAGCATCACATTTCTCTGGTGTTTTTCAAATTGCAAAGCTTGCAAATTGGATTCCTACAGATTGTCAAATCGAGCATGTCCCCTTTGGTCTTGTACAAGGAGAAGATGGTAAGAAGTTAAAAACTCGTTCTGGAGAAACAATTAGATTAGTAGACCTTCTGGACGAAGCAATTCAACGTGCAAGAGAAGATCTTAAAGATCGTCTCAAAACTGAAAGCAGATCCGAAAATGAAAGTTTTATAGATAAAGTTGCTACTACTGTCGGGATTGCAGCCATTAAGTATGCGGATCTAAGTCAAAACAGAGTTTCTAATTACCAATTTAGTTTTGATAAGATGCTCTCTTTGCAGGGGAATACAGCACCATATTTACTTTATGCATTGGTACGAATTGCCGGAATATCTCGCAAAGGTGGGGATTTAAATGTCTCAAGTCAGAATATTCAGTTCAATGAACCACAAGAGTGGGCCTTGATTCGCAAGCTATTGCAACTTGATTGTATTATCGATGAAGTCGAAAAAGAATTGCTTCCTAATCGTCTATGTGGGTATTTATTTGAACTCAGTCAGATCTTTAACAGATTCTATGATCAAGTTCCTATTTTAAAAGCAAGTGAACCTTCAAGAACCAGTAGACTTGCATTATGCTCTATCACTGCAGATACACTTAAACTGGGGATGAGTTTGTTAGGCATCCCCACTCTGGAAAGAATGTAATGAAAAAAACAGAAAATTCATCTATTGATCTACCAAATCCTAGGAAAGATATCGAAGATTTGCAGCCATATTCAGCACCACTGGAAGGAAGACGAAATTTACTAAGACTAGACTTTAATGAAAACACTATTGGACCAAGCCCACTAGTAGTTAAATCTCTAAGAGAAATAAGTAGAGATGAAATCTCTATTTATCCTGAATATTCAGGCTTAAAAGAAAAAGTAGTAGAAACTCTCATTAAACAAAATTCAAGCGTGAATATAAACTCATCTGAAGTTGGTATTTTTAATGGAGTAGATGCAGCAATAAATGCTATTTTTCATGCCTATGGCGACTTCAATGATCTAATGCTAACAACATCGCCTACTTTTGGATATTATACTCCTTGCGCACAAATGCGAGGAATGAAAATCAACTCAATACCTTATGAGGGGAAAAATTTTCAATATCCATTTGATAGTATTTGCGAATTCATCACTCAAAACAATCCTAAAATTTTACTCATCTGCAACCCCAATAACCCCACTGGAACAAGGTTAAGCCCAGAAAGAATTATAGAGATCACCAAACTTTCATCCAAAACATTAATTGTTGTCGATGAGCTTTACGAAGCGTTTACAGGTGATAGTGTTCTACCATTTGTAAATTTCCAAAATATACCTAATCTTGTTGTATTAAGATCACTTTCTAAAACTGCTGGTTTGGCAAGTTTAAGAATTGGGTTTGCTATTGGTCATTCCAAAGTCATTAATATAGTTAATAGAGTCACTGGTCCTTATGACGTAAATAGCTTTGCTGTTATTGCAGCTTTTGCAGCACTGAAAGATCAATCCTATATTGATTCGTATGTGAACGAAGTACTTGAGGCTCGTAATTGGATCAAAGATAAATTCGAGGAATATCACGTTAAGCATCATATTGATGGAGGAAACTATTTCCTACTTTGGCCAAAATCAAACCCAAAACAAGTTGAGCAAAAGTTAAAGTCATCTGGAATTCTAATTAGAAATATGGACAAGAAGAAAAATTTAAAAGGCTCTATCAGAGTAAGCATTGGGACAATTGAGCAGATGAAAAGATTCTGGTCTGCTTTCAAGATTGTCGATGAAGTGTAGTGTAGATTAACTTATAACGTCTACAAAAAGTTAGATAATCTATGTAGCGCCTGCTATATCCAAGAAATTAGATAGTAACTTATGACCAGATTCGGTCAATACACTCTCAGGATGGAACTGTACCCCGTATATGTGCGGATAATCTTTATGAGTTATTCCCATAATTGTTTCATCTTCTAACCAGGCTATAACCTCTAAGCATTCTGGAAACCGCTCTCTCTCCGCAATTAAGCTATGGTATCTAGTTGCTACTAAGGGATTAGGCAAATCTTTAAATATTCCAGTACCTCTATGCAAAACATTAGATGTTTTACCATGCATTAATTCTTTAGCTCTGATTATTTTCCCACCGAACGCTTGAGTAATAGCTTGATGGCCAAGACAGACACCAAGAGTTGGTATTTCAATTGATAACTCAGATAAAATATCCAGACAAACTCCAGATTGATTAGGATCTCCTGGACCAGGAGATAACAAAATCGCATCAGGATTTAAATCTTTAATCTCACTGATCGTCAGAGCATCATTCCGTTCGACTTTTACTTCTGATGCAATAGGATGCTGAGAAGCTAATTCGCCCAAATATTGAACGAGGTTATAAGTGAAGCTGTCATAATTGTCGATCACTAAAAACATAATTTTTAAGCCATTAAATTCCTAACTGTTTAAGTAATGGAGGAAATAATAATAAAACAGCAATCAGCACCGAACTAATTGAAGCTACTAAAACTGCCCCAGCTGAACAATCTTTAGCGATTTGCGCGAGAGGATGAAATCGTTTCCCAATGGCCAAATCAACAACAGATTCTATCGCTGTATTAAGCAATTCAACTACTAACACACTAGTGGCTGTGAGGGCCATTATTGCTAAATCACTTTTATTAAGGCCTAAAAAAAAGCCTAACCCAAACGCACCCAATGCAAAACCAACATGAATTCGAAAATTTCTCTGAGTCGAGAAAGCATATTTCAAGCCTTTAGCTGCATACAAAAAGCTAGTTGGTAGATCTTTAGCTATCTTCCACGATGACCTTTTATTCGATCTTTGAAGAGTTTTAGACATTTCCCTTACTTCTCTCTCAGAGTCATGGGATATCTCAGGAACCATATTTGTGAATCTTCAACTATTTATTTTAAAGAATACCTCCTATATCAAGAAGTTGCTCTTGAATTAAAAGCATTTTATTAAGGCTCTCTTCATCACTATGGTCCCAACCCAAAAGATGTAAAAGACCATGAGTAGCAAGCCATCTTAGTTCTTTAAGTAAATCAGCATTATTATCTTTGGCTTGCCTGATTGCGGTAGGGACAGAGATAACTATGTCACCCAATTCGATACACTCATTACTCACACCAAACAATGTCTCATCAATTATGGGAAATGAAAGCACATCAGTACTTTTTGATTGCCCTAGCCAGGTATGATTCAAATCAAGAATTTTCTTATCATTAGTTAATTCCAACCCCAAGCTAAATTGAGATGCATTTAGGACTATTTCCGGACACTTCAATGCTGCATTTACTTGTATGAATCTAATCCAGCTCCCTATATCCTCAATCCATTTAGTTGGATTTTTCATCAGCTCCAAAGTCTCATTATTCACAAAAGTATCTAAATCTTGAACCGGGAAGGGGGTAAAAGAAAGATCTACATCTGGTTTAGAAGAACTAGTCGAATCATTCTCCATAAAGTTATTGAGGGATATGAGGTTTTCCAAGAAAAGCAACCAATAGAATAAATCCAAGGAAACCCAAAGCGGTTAAACCTAAATGAGAAAGGCTTTGACTGCCTTTCCTAACCATATTTTTCATCGCAAGTTTAACAAAGCTTGGAGGTGGAGTTGCTTTCTTGGTGACGTCATCAGAAATAATTTTATTATTCATATCCAATTGATTTATGATTCTTCAATATTTTGCCTTAAAAGAGACTGAATAAAAATATCTATTTCCCCATTCATTACTGAATCTACATCTGTTGTCTCTTGTTCAGTACGTAAATCTTTTACCATTTGGTAAGGGTGAAAAACATAATTTCTAATTTGATTGCCCCACGCAGCCTCAACAATATCCCCTCGAATATCTGCAATCTCTGCAGCCCTTTGCTCTACTGCTATTACCATCAATTTTGATTTTAGTAGAGCCATTGCTTTGTCTTTATTTTGAAGCTGAGATCTTTCTTGTGTACATCGAACGGCAATACCTGTAGGCACATGAAGAATCCGAACTGCAGTCTCAACTTTATTTACATTTTGTCCTCCTGCACCACCTGAGCGACTTGTCGTGATTTCTAAATCTTTTTCAGGGATTTCAAGTTCAACCTCTTCATCAAGTTTAGGCATAACTTCAACTCCAGCAAAACTGGTTTGTCGCTTTCCATTTGCATTGAAAGGGGAAATTCTGACTAAACGATGAGTCCCTTTTTCATTTTGTAAAAAACCATATGCGTATACACCTTCTATTTCGATGGTGACACTTTTGATTCCCGCTTCCTCTCCCTCAGAAAGTTCATTAATAATTACTTTCATACCATTATTTTCAGCCCAACGGGTATACATCCTTAGAAGCATTTGGGCCCAATCTTGGGCATCAGTTCCGCCAGCACCAGCATTAATTGAGAGAAGAGCACCCTCCTTATCATAGGTGCCACTCAAGAGACGCTCCATCTCCCAACGTTCAAGTTCTTGCTTTAATTTCTCAAGTCCATGGTGAGCATCCGCAAGCATTTCTTCATCAGGTTCTAACTCATAAAGCTCTAACGAAAGATTTGCATCCTCAATAGCACCTCTCCATGTAATAAGTTTTTCTAACTCTGCTTTAACCTCATCAAGTTGACGCATCTGTTTTTGTGCATTTTTGGGATCGTTCCAAAATTCAGGTTGCGATGCAATTTGCTCTAAGTCCTTTTTTCTAGCTAACAATGCAGGTTCGTCAAAGACAATCCTGGGCTGTACCCAGGCGAGCAGTCAATAAAGAAAGGTCTCTTTTAAAATCAGTCAGGTCTTGCAAACGAAGTAATAGAATTAATACATTAAAAGCTATCAGCATATCAACCCAAAAACTATAAATGAACAGATCAATTCACGATTCAGGCATCACTACAGTGGAAATATACACTTGGAGGTTTTGCCCATTTTGCCTACGTGCAAAAGCACTACTAAATGAAAAAGGAGTCCAATTCAAAGAATATTCTATTGATGGAGACAATGATGCAAGAACAAAAATGTCTGAAAGAGCAGGAGGTCGAAGAACTCTTCCACAAATTTTTATTAATGGAGAAAGTATTGGAGGTTGCGACGAGCTCTACGAACTAGAGAGCAATAACGAATTAAATGAATTGATTGGAATTAGAAATTGATTCATGAAGCAACTATTTGTTCTAGATCCAATTGAAAATATTAATCCCAACAAGGATTCATCAGCAGCACTTATGCAAGCCGCATCTAGAGCTAAAATAGATGTTTGGATCTGTACTCCTTCTGACCTGCAAGCCCGAGGGGACGATGCATGGGTGGTTTCTAATAAGGTCAATTGTGAACCATGGATCACTGTCCATTCATCTCAAAGCCTTCCTTTAAGAGATTTCTCATGCATTTGGATGCGCAAAGATCCACCTGTTGATGAGGCTTTTTTATATGCAACTCATTTATTAGAAGTTGCAGAAAGAGATGGTGTCAATGTAATTAATAAGCCAGCATCACTGAGAGCTTGGAATGAAAAGTTAGGAGCTTTAAGGTTTAGTGATTTAATGGCTCCCACTCTTGTCGCGAGTCGAGTGGAGCAATTAATTACTTTTGCAAAAGAGTACGGAGAAGTTGTTTTAAAGCCACTTGGAGGGAAAGGTGGGCAAGGAGTTATACGAATTGCAAAGGACGCTCCAGGCTTAGAGGCATTACTCGAACTAGTTACTTCACAAGAACATTTGCCAGTTATGATGCAACAATTTTTACCAGAAGTAATAAAGGGCGATAAAAGAATCCTTTTGGTTAATGGAGAGCCATTAGGTGCAATTAATAGACGTCCAAAAAAAGGAGACTTCAGAAGCAACCTAGCTTTAGGTGGCAAAGCTGAGATAACTAAATTAACTGCTAAAGAAATAGAGATATGTGATCAAATAAAGCCTGCTTTACAAGATGAAGGGCTATTTTTTGTTGGTATAGATGTTATAGGAGGAATGCTAAGTGAGATTAATGTTACAAGTCCAACTGGTATTAGAGAAGTAGAAAACCTAATGAATGTTCCATTAGCAGATCAAGTAATTAATTATCTTATAGATCATTTGAACAATTAACCCTATCTAAGTTTAATTGATTTCTTAAAACTTCAAATTTCAAAGCCACCTCTTGCATTTCCCCTTCAACAGTTGAGCCTTTTACTAGGCCAGCACCAGCAAACAATTTAAGTTCATACCCTCTCACATGTCCGTAACGAATGGCCACCCTAAATTCTGAATTTTGATTTTTATCTATCCATCCAATTGGAGAAGCATATGTTTGACGGTCAAATGGTTCCAAAGCTCTCAACCAACTCAAAGATTTACTCAAAGGCAATCCAGCAACTGCAGGAGTTGGATGAAGAGCTTCAACTAAGTCAAGAGGAGATTTCTCTTTGACACATGCTTGAATAAGAGTATGCAAATGAATTAAATGGCCTTGAGTAATTAATTTTGGTTGAGGGGAATGACTTGCTTTAATACCTTTTCTTAAAAGTTGTTCGACAATAGAGTTAACTACAAAATGGTGTTCTCTTAAATCTTTGGAAGATGCAAGTAATTCTTGTCCATCATCACCCTTTTTTGCAGTACCAGCCAAAGCATCGATTAATAATTGATTTTGATTTAGACTTATCAATCTCTCAGGTGATGCACCAAAAAATGACTCATCATAATTTTTTTGCCATAGGAATCGACAACTATTAGTTTGCTGAACTCTTAAGCGAGCAAGTAAGTTCAGCGGATCTAATGGTTTTCTGAGGGAAAGGCGTTGTCTCGTAGCCAATACAAGTTTATCCAAATCACCTGAATTGATTAATTCGATCCCTTTTGCCAACGCATCTCGATATTGAGATTTCCAATCATTCGAAAAATTATCGACTAAGAAATTTTCTTTTACATCATGTAAATTTCGGACTGGTGATCTATTTATCTTTTCTCGAATTGACCATAATCTTTCTACAGATTCACGAACATCTGAAGGGTTTAGGGCAACTGAATTTAAACGTAACCATGTCAATCCATCTTTTGCAGTTAATTGCCACTTAGGCAAAACAGCCTGCAGGGAAAATTTATCATCTATTGATTTTTCATTACTCTTAATTTGATCAAAAAAAGAAAATGAAAATAGAATCCTTGATGCTGAAAATGCTGGACTTGGAGAAGTATCTATTAATCGAGTAAAAATCTCATCACTAAACCTTTGTGCATTTTCAAACCTCTTTGGTCCAGATAAATCCAAAGATTGACAATGTCCTCCGGCAGAAATGCACAATCTGGGAGATAGATCCCAAAGAAATCTAAACTGATTTTTTTCAGCAATTAAAGGTAATGTCGTTAATGGGTCTGATTGACTTACAGGAACAGAAATGCTCAAGATACATTCATCAACTTTTCGTTCACTCCATTTCCGAAGAGAACCAACTAAAAGCTCACTAAAGACAGGTTCTAAATTCATAACCAATTAGAGCCTTTAGACATAAATAAACCAATACATGAACTGCTGCCTAGTCTTAAGGAAGGAACCAAGAAACAAACAGAACAGGTTATTTTATCAGTGAAGTCTTCTACAATTGAAAAGAAACATCTTTGGCAAGCTGCAATTAAGTGGCCATTATATTCAGTCGCAATAATGCCTGTAATATTGTCGGCAGCATGGGAGCTAGGGAATAGCGGCAATATTCGTCTAGGACAATTCATAGGTTTTCTAATTGCCTCTATCTTGATTTTGCTTTGGGAGAATCTTACCAATGATCTTTTTGACGATGAAACTGGCGTTGACAAATACAAATTCCACTCCGTAGTCGCTTTAACGGGTAATAAAACCACTGTAAGTCGAGTTGCATATTTTTCTCTTTTATTAGGTTTATTTATCATATTTATCGTTGCTCTAAAAAGTAAAATAACAGTACTTTTTTTGGTCTTAATTTGTTGTTTTCTTGGATATTTATATCAAGGGCCACCATTTAGGCTGGGGTACAAGGGATTGGGAGAACCCCTTTGCTGGATAGCCTTTGGCCCGCTTGCTACAGCTGCAGCACTAATTGTTGTTTCTCCAAAATCTAATTTTCATGCCATCCCCTGGGGAACAGCAGTGATGGTTGGGGCAGGTCCGGCGATGGCGACCACTTTGGTTCTATTCTGTTCGCATTTTCATCAAATCAATCAAGATGCTGCTGTCGGTAAAAAATCACCCTTAGTTATTTTAGGCACTCATCGAGCGGCAGAATTTTTACCGTGGTTGGTTGGTCTAATATTTTTATTAGAATTATTACCAGTACTAATTGGAGTATGGCCAATAACGACTCTTATATCTTTAATTAGCCTTCCTTCAGGTGTAGATCTTATCAAATTAATTAAAAGACATCACAACCAACCTGAGCGTATTAAAAACAGTAAGTTTTTAGCTTTGCGCTTTCAGACAATTAATGGTTTATGCTTGAGTGCAGGTTTTGCTATATCCTCATTTCTTTATAATTAATTTTTGATTTTGTTGAATCATGAAATTAATAATTAATATCAAGCCATTTTCATTTCAACTAACACGAAAGTTAAAAACCTCGCAAGGAAGTATTCATAACAAGGTAGGTTTGTTGTTGCAAATAAAAGACTCAGACGGGAATTACGGATGGGGTGAAGTATCACCTATTGAGAAAAAGGAATTACAAAAAAGTATCCAAAGTCTTGATTTTATTGGAAGAAAAACTACAAAAGATTCAATAGAAAATTATTTATGTGAATTACCAGGAGCACTTGCTTTCGGATTAGGAAGCTGCTTAGCCGATTTAGAAAATCTCACTAAAAGCAAGTTAAATTTTGAAGGCTTTGACATCGCAAAATCAGCTTATCTTTTACCTACAGATATTGATCCATTAGAGTCAATAGTTAAATATGTAGAGGTATCAAATGACAAGAAAAGTTTTTGTACAATAAAATGGAAAGTATCTCACCAAGCAAATAACTTTAAGGAAGAGAAAACATTACAAAAAATCTTAGATATTTTACCAAAGAATTTTAAACTTAGAATTGATCCCAATGGAGGATGGAGTCGCGAAAAAGCACAAGAATGGATTAACGAACTTAAAAACGAACCTCGTTTGGAATGGATTGAACAGCCACTCCCATCAAAAGATATTGAAGGTTTATTTTCATTAGCTAATCAAATTCCAATCGCACTAGATGAATCTTTGGTTGAATTTCCATATTTACGAAAAACATGGAAAAGTTGGCAAATACGTCGCCCTGCATTAGATGGTGATCCTAGATTACTGTTAAAAGAAATAGAACAAAAAGATAGTCAAACAGTTATAAGCACAGCTTTTGAAACTGGTATTGGGAGAAGATGGATTAATCACCTCGCTGCCAGGCAAATCAAAGGGGGAAATCCTTGTGCACCTGGACTTGCACCTGGATGGTGCCCCAAAGGCCCACTCTTTAACAACAATCCAAAATTAGTCTGGGAAGCCGTATGAGCAAAATTGCAGTTGTAAAATGTATTCCTGAAAAAAACCTGGAATGTTCAAAAGAAATTTTGAACAATTTTGAAAAGCACAACTGGGTATATCTAGCACCTCCAAAAGATCAAACGAAAATTCCCACATCGTCAACTGTACCTGAAGGAAAAGGAATAATCATTTCAAGTGGGGGGAGCATTGGAGGACCAAATCTTTGTTTACAATCAATTAAAAATCTAACTAATTCGGCTTTGGCAACTGGAAATTGGTTAAAGAATCATGGCCTTAAGCCAAATGAGTGCATCATTCTCAATTCACTACCTTTACATCATATAAGTGGTTTCATGCCTTGGTGGAGACATCACACGTGGCGATCGGAGTATCACTGGATTTCACCTTCTTTAATGCATAAACCACTTCAACTTAAGCAGTTTAGTGAAGCATTAACTCATAAATATAGACGTCCATTGATCACATCCCTAGTTCCAACTCAATTATCGTCTTTGATTGATAATTCTGATGGTTTAAAATGGCTTCAATCTCTAGCTATAATCTGGGTTGGAGGGGCTTTGATCTCCACAGATCTTGCTGACAAAGCGCGAAGAAAGTCTATTAATCTAGCTCCTTGCTATGGGGCTACCGAAACTGTTGCAATGGTGACTTGCCTAAGTCCCAAAGATTTTTTAAAAGGAAGTAATAGTGTTGGGTTCCCTCTCGAAGATGTTGAGATAGAAATCAGCAAAAGAAATTCCCTTAAGATTAAAACTAGTAGGATTGCAACTTCAAAATGGAAAAATGATAAATTCGAATCAATTACAGACGCAAATGGATGGTGGGAAGCAGGCGATTTAGCGCAATACATCACTCTCGACAATAGAAAAGCAATACAAATCCTAGGCAGAAGAGATTCAGCTATAAATTCTGGTGGTGAAACTATTTTCCCAGAAGATATCGAAATGGAATTAATGAAATTAATCTCGAAAAATCAAATCCCAATTAAAGACATTTTTGTAGTAGGAGTTAGTGATAAGAAATGGGGACAACGTTTAGTTGCCTTAACTAAATTCAAAGAAAAAGGAATCAACAAATATCCAATTATCTCTCTTCTGACTGATCTCATTGAAGACTGGCAACCATCCAAAAAGCCACTGAACTGGTACGATTGTCCAAAACTTTCAAGAAATATCAATAAAAAATGGGAAATAAAAAAATGGCAAGATTGGATAGCCTTTAATAGACCTATTAACTAAAAACTCAAACTAGATTCATGAAGCCACAAATTTATTTGCTTAGATAATGCACATATGTCTCTAGTAATTGGATTTATCGATACATGTTTAATATTTACCATGCCGATTTTCTCACCATTTTTTTTTAATTTAAATCGAAGTACAAATGAAGAGTCATTTATCTTCTCTGGATTTAGTTCGATATTGATAATATCTCCAACATAAAGTGGTTGAAAATAATTTGCTTCACAATGAACTACTGGCAACGCTACATCCAGTTGGCTTGTATTGATTTGGTTTGTGGGAAAAATTTCTTGTAAAACTACTCCATATTTTTTTAAACTTGCTTCCCAAGTTTCATGACACCATCTGAATAATTCAAGAAAATGCACCACGCCGGCAGCATCTGTCTCACCAAAACGAACGGTTCTTTTCAAACATAACCATTCTCTAGGATGACGCTTTTCCAAAGAACCTATCTATCAACAGAACCCATAATCACATCAATAGAACCTAAGATAGCCATTATGTCAGCGACCTTAGCTCCCTTCAGTATGTGAGGAAGTATCTGCAAATTATTAGAATCAGCCGCTCTAATTTTAAACCGCCAAGGAGTTACATCATTATTACCTTGAATAAATACTCCTATCTCTCCTTTCCCAGACTCAAGGCGTGTATATAATTCACCATTAGGAATCTTAAAAGTAGGTGCAACCTTCTTAGCGACATATTGATAATCAAAGCCTGACATATCACCTTTTTTTTCCTCAACTGTCCTTTTTGCCTCAAGATTTTCTGTTGCCCCCCCTGGAATCATCTCACAAGCTTGTCGCAATATTTTTAAAGACTGTCTCATTTCTTCAATACGAACTCTATATCTTGCATAACAATCCCCCTCTTTCTCCCATGCAATATCCCATTCAAAATCGTCATAACATTCATAATGATCTACCTTTCTCAAATCCCATGGAACACCTGCAGCCCGAAGCATTGGACCAGAAAGACTCCAGTTAATCGCTTGCTCTTTTCCAATCACACCTAAACCTTCTATACGTCTACGAAAGATAGGGTTATTAGTTATCAATTTTTCGTACTCATCAATCTTCGGACCAAACCAATCACAAAAATCTTTGCATTTTTCTAACCAACCCCAAGGCAAATCACATGCAACGCCACCAATACGAAAATAATTATTATTAATCAATCTTTGACCAGTTGCAGCCTCCCATAAATCGTAAATCATCTCTCTTTCTCTAAAAATATAGAAGAAAGGAGTTTGAGCCCCTACATCAGCCAAAAATGGGCCTAACCATAACAAATGATTAGCGATCCTATTCAACTCAAGCATTATCACTCTGATATAACTTGCTCTCTTAGGTACCTTTATATTTGCTAAACGCTCAGGAGCATTAACAACAATGGCTTCGTAAAACATACCAGCCGCATAATCCATGCGACTCACGTAAGGAACAAACATAACGTTTGTTCTATTCTCAGCAATTTTCTCCATCCCTCTGTGCAAGTAACCAATAACTGGTTCACAATCAACAACATCCTCTCCATCAAGGGTTACGACCAATCGCAATACCCCATGCATTGATGGATGATGTGGCCCAAAGTTGACCACCATTGGCTCCGTACGCGTTTCAAGCTGCGTCATTGGGCCCAACCAAAGCAATGTCTAAATACTAGTGAAAACTTATGAAAGAAGGGCCAATTAGTTCAAGTTCTAACTTTAATCATGTCCCAATAATGGGGAAAGAAATAATTCAATCACTAAAGGAATTACCAAGTGAATTAACAAAACAAGGATTAATTATTGATGCCACCATTGGAGGAGGGGGGCATTCAGCTCAAATACTAGAGAATTTCCCAGGAATCAAAATTATTGGGATTGATCAAGATCCAATAGCTAGAGAAGCAGCATCAAAAAGATTAATAAAGTTCGGCACACGAATAGAAATAATCTCTACAAACTTCGCAGACTTTTCACTTAACAAACAAGCCATTTGCGTCTTAGCGGATCTTGGAGTTAGTAGTCATCAACTTGATGAGCCTTCACGAGGTTTTAGCTTTCGTTTAGATGGTCCGGTAGACATGAGAATGAATCCTGAGAAAGGTCTAAGTGCAGCCGAACTTATTGACACTCTATCTGAACAGGATTTAGCAAATTTAATATATAACTTAGGAGAAGAAAAACGTTCTAGACGTATTGCAAGAAAAATCAAAAATGATCTTGCAGAAAATGGAGCATACAATGGAACTCAAGCTCTTTCTTATGCAATTGCCGGTTGTTTTCCACCCAAGCAAAGACATGGCAGAATTCATCCTTCAACTAGAACTTTTCAGGCTTTAAGAATAGCTGTTAATAATGAATTGGAATCGCTGGATAGCTTATTAAAAAAAGCTCCAAACTGGTTGTTAGAGGATGGACTATTGATGATAATGAGTTTTCATTCACTAGAAGATAGAAGAGTTAAATCGAGTTTTAAAACTGACAATAGATTAAAAATACTCTCTAAAAAACCCTTGAGAGCAAGTCCTCAAGAAATAGAATTAAATCCAAGAAGTAAAAGTGCAAAGTTAAGAATTTCTGCAAAGAAATTCTTAAAATAGACTTAAATTATTTTCTAAGATTAATCACTATATTTGTAATAATCTCAATAGCCTCTTTGATATCTTTCTCAGTAGTATTTCTCCCAATACTCATCCTTATTGATGCTTCAGCATCTTTTTTGCAGAGCCCTATCTCCTTTAGAACATGAGAAGCTTCACCATTACTGCAAGCTGAACCACTAGTACAAAAAATAAACCTTCTTAATTGACCATGCAATTGACTTCCATGCACACCAGGGAAAGTGATATTTAGATTATGAGGCAATCTTTGATCGATAGATCCATTAACAATCAATCCAGAAATATTCTTTTTTAACCCGTTCAACAATAAGTTTCTAAAAAATAAAAGTCTCTTATTCCTTTCATCCTGATCATTTTTTGTTATTTCGACTGCCTTTGCAAAGCCAACAATTAAAGGGACAGGGAGCGTTCCAGATCTTAATCCAAGCTCCTGACCTCCTCCATATTGAGACGGTTCAAGAGGGAATCCTTCCCTAATCACCAAAGCCCCAATCCCTTTAGGGCCATAGATTTTGTGAGCACTCAAGCTCATCAAATCAATGCGTAATTTATCGGGGTCTAAATCTAAGTATCCCAAGGCTTGAGCGGCATCAGTGTGAAAAGCGATTCCTTTTCTCTTACAAAAAGACCCAATTTCAGAAATAGGTTGCAAAACCCCTATCTCATTATTTGCAGCCATGACACTAACCAAAAAAGTATCTTTTTCAACAGCTTCAGAAAGTTGTTGAATATTGATTAAACCATCTTTATTCGGTTGTAATTCTGACAAACGGAACCCTTCTTTTTGAAGTTGCCTAAGCGGATCAAGGACTGCATGATGTTCAGTTGAAACGGTAATTATGTGTCCAGGTTTTCCAATAAGTTGTGCTTTAGCTCTTGCATGTCCAACTAAACCCAAATTATTCGCTTCTGTTGCCCCACTCGTGAAAATCAATCTTTTAGGCTCGATATTCAAATATGAAGCTATTTTTTCACGAGATACTTCTACGGCAGCTGAAGCAAAAACACCTGATCGATTATTAGTATTAGAGGGATTACCCCACAACTCATTCCAATAAGGAGCCATCTCCTTAACGACCTTCGTAGAGCATGGTGTTGAGGACTGAAAATCAAAAATCAGATGATTATTATCCATTGATTCATTCGTTAAGCTAAATAATAGAGAGGAATAAAGGTTAATATCATCTTTAAAAACTCTATAAGTCCAATTTTTATGAGTGACCCAAATCCATCAACACAAGAAGTTTCTCAGACTCCAAGGATATTACTTGTCGATGACGAGCCTGGGTTAAGAACTGCTGTCCAGGCTTATCTTGAAGATGAGGGATTTCAAGTTACAACCGCTATAGATGGAGAAGAGGGATGGGAAAAAGCTCAAAAAATGATTCCTGATGTAATTATCAGTGACGTCATGATGCCTAGATGTGATGGTTATGGACTTTTAAAAAAAATTAGAGAAGATGAAAGACTTGGAGGTACACCTGTCATTTTCCTTACTGCTAAGGGTATGACTGCTGATAGAACTCAAGGGTATCAAGCAGGTGTAGACGACTACATGCCAAAACCATTTGATCCCGATGAGCTAGTTGCAAGAGTTAAGAATGTAGTTCAGAGGCAAGAGCGATTATTAACTGAAGCAGCCAGATTTGCGAATGCTGATGTTGGCCAAATGGCAAAACAGATTACAGAAATCAAATCAATGCTTAGCCATGGGGATAAAAACAACTCACGGAAAGATGATTCGATTCCTAATTTCACCCCAAGAGAGGCAAGCGTTTTGCAACTAGTAGCGGAAGGTTTAATGAACAAAGAAATTGCAAGACAACTTGAGACTTCTATCCGCAATGTAGAGAAATATGTGAGTCGATTATTTATTAAAACCGGCACTTCTAGTAGAACAGAATTAGTTAGATATGCACTTGAGAATCATTTGGTTACCTAAATGTGTTTTTGAAAAATAAAAATTTTAGTTCTTTAGTATTTCACAAATTCTATTAGTTTCGAGAAATAGAAAGGAGCTTGATTCAACTTGCTTTTGATTACTTTAAAGCCAGATTGCTTTGCAGCTTCTATAATTCCAGCCTCCCTTAATGTATAGGCCCGAGTAGTTTTACTTGGTCCAGGGAATAGTTGACCAATACCTTTCAAAAGGGCTAGTAAAGGAGTATAAGGAGCAAAGCTAACAATTAATCTCTCATCAGATAATTGACAGAGATGTTTCACCATTGCCTCAGCCTCCTTTTGAGGGTAGTGAATGAAAACATCTAAGCAAATAACTGTATTAAATGAACCTTTTAAATTTTCTAAATCAGATGTTCGAAAATTCAGCTTATTTAAGTCCAAACCTGCTTCCTTTGCCCTGTTTTTTGTCTCATTTATCATCGCTTCAGAAATATCACTTAAATGAATCGATTTAGCACCCAATTTTGCCAATGGAATACTTAAACTACCAACACCGCAGCCAGCATCACAGAAACTTTTGTCCTTGATATTGTCATAAGCTTTCAACCAACTAATGACATCATCAACTGTCTTTTGGTGACCTATCCTTATATTTTTTTGCACTTTATTTACATCATCACTTTCGCTATATATTCGATTCCATCTATCAAACCCAGTCCCATTAAAATATTCTGTGACTTCGGCCTTTTCGTTGTTCTCAATTTGCGTTGTCATTTAATCAGATAATTACCTCTTACCAATCTTACGCAGCCATATGCCAAGACAACTCTTGATTACAAGAATTGATTTTCCATCGAAGTAAAGACTGAATATTTTTTCCAATAAAAAAAGATTTTAAAGTCATTTTCTTCTGACTTAATACCATACGTGGAGCAAGTGTTCCCATCCAAATAGCAGCAGAAGGATCATTAATCCATTTAGCTATTTTTTTGCATGCATCTAGTAAAGGCAGAGTAGATCCTGCAATTGTGTCATTTGGAAGTCTGCATAAACCATTTTCTACTGTAATCAAACGTTTGTCCCAATCAAACGATCCATCTCCTAAACCATAAGCTGATATTGCATCACTGACTAAAACAATTTGCTTTGGTGCAAGTATCTTTAAAAGCCTAATCATATCTGCATGAACATGAACACCATCAGCAATCAATCCTAGGAAGACATCGTCTCTTCTTGCAGCCGCTCCGATAGGTCCAATAGCTCGATGATGTAAACCTTTCATTGCATTAAAAGTATGTGTAACCATGGTCACTCCATTATTAAAAGCATTCATCGCCGAATCAAAATCAGCTGAAGAATGTCCCAGCGAAACCAAGATATTTAATTCTCTTAGACGAGAAATGACATCAAAAGAACCTATTAATTCTGGAGCCAATGTCATTAATGCTATGTCGTCTTCAAATCCCTTTATTCTCTGATTTAAAGCAGAAATACTTGGCTTACAAATACTTTCTATATCATGTGCTCCAGAATATGATTCGCATAAAAAAGGTCCTTCCATATGAGCACCAAGAAGTCGACATCTATTTTTCGAAGTATGTTTTTTAGCTTCCTTTAAGACCTTCATTCCTAATTGGAATTGATCTATAGAACAACTAACAAAAGTTGGACAAATTCCTTCCACTCCATCAAGCCAAAGTCGATCAAGCAATGTTAATAATTTAGGTATTTTATTAAAAGTTAAATCTGTAAATGAGATTCCTAAACCTCCATTTATTTGAAGATCAATCGCTCTTGGACTTAGCCAATCACCACACCAATCTTCGCCATAAATTGAATTTCTATTGGAACTTTTATCAATCGAGAGAATAATTCCATATTCATCTAAAACCAGTGAGAATAAACTATTTTCATCTTCGCTTTTATCTGGTTGAGGTAATTTAATGTTTTTAATTTTTCTCATTTCTTAAAAACTAAAAATAATTAATGCAGGATTCATAAATAATTGGCATTATTAAGAAGGAGATTTATAAAATCGAGAATTGTCTTTAACCGAAGCTAATACATTTAAGGAAGTGGCAGTAGTAATGGGTAGTGATTCAGACCTTAAAACTCTTCAGCCTGCGGTTGCAATTCTAGATCAATTTGGCATATCTAATGAAGTAAGGATCTTATCTGCTCATAGAACTCCAAAAGAAATGATGGATTTTGCTCAAATGGCAGAATCAAATGGTTTTGGAGTCATAATTGCTGGGGCTGGAGGGGCTGCTCATTTACCTGGAATGATCGCATCGCTTACGACCCTTCCAGTGATAGGAGTTCCCGTCAAAAGCAAGGCGCTTTCAGGAATAGATTCTATGTATTCAATATTGCAAATGCCCTCAGGCATACCAGTAGCAACGGTTGCCATTGAAGGAGGCCTAAATGCTGGCCTTTTAGCTACTCAAATTTTGGCAGTTAACAATACTGAATTAACAAATAAATTAAAAACCTACAGATCTGAGCTTCACGACCTTGTCGTAAAAAAAGATCAAAGACTTAAGGAGATTGGAGCTAAAACTTATCTAGAAAAAATGTCATGAACGTGAAATTCATTACTAAATTTACTAAGAAATTTTTGAAATAATATTTTTTTTCACAAGCAAGTTAGTAACTATGTCTACACATTTATCAATCTCTAGATTTCCAGTATCAATTTTCAATTCTGGAGACTGAGGATCTTCATAAGGACTTGAGATTCCAGTGAAATCTTTGATATCTCCATTTCTTGCCTTGGCATAAAGTCCTTTGGTATCTCTTGTTTCACAAACCCCTAAATCAGCTGAACAATATATTTCTATAAAATCATTTTCTCCAACTAATGATCTTGCATTATCGCGATCGGCTCTAAATGGTGATACGAATGCAGTCAAAACAATTATTCCAGCGTCAAGAAACAATTTAGAGACTTCGCCAATTCTTCTAATATTTTCTTCTCTATCAAGATCAGAAAAACCTAAGTCTTTGCATAAACCATGTCTGATGTTGTCACCATCTAAAACATAAGTTGAATAACCATTTTTGTGTAGAGCTACATTTACTGCATTAGCTAGCGTGCTTTTCCCTGAACCAGATAGACCTGTAAACCAAAGTATGGCACTGCTATGTCCTCTTTGCTGAGATCTAGCTTCTCTATTAACTGAAGATTGATGCCAAACTATATTGGTGGCTTTTGATAGAGGACTTTGGGATTTTTGTTCCATGAATTCAGACTAATTGTTTACTATTCTCCATGTTGATCGACACAGTTTAGTCCTAACCTCCACTCTGTTTTGGCCTAAAACCTTCCTTAAAAAGAAATTCTTGAGCTTTTGATATTTGATCTCCTTGTAACTCTAAAAAATCGCCTTTCAAAGCTCCACCTGTTCCGCAGGCTATTTTTAAATTCTTAAGAATTTTTTTTGCCTCTACTTGCTTTAATTCAAGTCCTTTAATAACAGTAACAAGTTTTCCTTTCTTTCCAGATCGAGTCCTTTCAATACGAACTTGTCGCTTTCCTTTAGGAGTAACACTATTTTGAGTGTCATTCTCTATTGTCTTAAGAGGGTCATTAAATTCACTCCAGCCACCTTTGGACATTTTCTTGTGTTTTGGCTGGCAACTATTTTCTTAATCTAAGGTGACAGATACACTCTCAACACAATTTAAAGATTCTGATTTATCTCCATTAATAAGGCCAAATGCTCTTGGTCGATTTGGTAAATACGGGGGGCAATATGTTCCTGAAACTTTAATACCTGCCCTTATTGAATTAGAGCAAGCTGCTAAAGAAGCATGGAAAGATTCTTCATTCAATTCAGAACTGAATCATTTACTAAAAACTTACGTAGGCAGATCGACTCCTCTATATGAAGCCACAAGATTAACTCAACATTACAGAAAAAATACATTAAAAGGACCACGGATTTGGCTTAAAAGAGAAGATTTAAATCACACAGGTGCTCACAAAATTAATAATGCACTTGGGCAAGCTCTTCTTGCGATACGGATGAGAAAAAAAAGAATTATTGCTGAAACTGGAGCTGGACAGCATGGAGTTGCAACTGCGACAGTCTGCGCTCGTTTTGGATTGGAATGCATTATCTATATGGGCAAAGAAGATATGAGAAGACAAGCCTTAAACGTGTTCCGAATGCGGTTGCTTGGAGCCTCAGTGAGGCCAGTAACAAGTGGAACTGCAACACTCAAAGATGCAACAAGCGAAGCGATTCGAGATTGGGTTACTAATGTTGAAACTACTCACTATATTCTCGGTTCAGTTGCGGGCCCACATCCATATCCAATGTTGGTAAGAGATTTTCACGCAGTTATTGGAGAAGAAACAAAGCAACAATGTAAGCAAGCTTTTGGGAGGTCTCCCGATGTGCTTTTAGCTTGTGTTGGTGGCGGATCGAATGCGATGGGTCTTTTCCATTCTTTCGTTGAAGACAAAAGTGTGCGAATGATTGGAGTTGAAGCTGCTGGAGATGGAGTCGAAACTGGTCGACATGCAGCGACAATTACTGAAGGAAGGATAGGAGTTCTTCATGGAGCCATGAGTCTCTTACTACAAGACAAAGATGGGCAAGTTGAGGAGGCGCATTCCATTAGCGCAGGTCTTGATTATCCAGGAGTTGGACCGGAGCATAGTTACTTAAAAGAAATTGGACGTGCTGAATATGCAGCTGTTACTGACACTGAAGCCATAGAAGCTCTGCAATTAGTTAGTAAATTAGAAGGTATTATTCCTGCGCTAGAGACCGCTCATGCATTTGCCTATCTGGAAAAACTTTGCCCAAATCTCAATCATGGTTCAGAAATTGTCATCAACTGTTCTGGCAGAGGAGATAAAGATGTGAATACAGTTGCTGAAAAAATAGGTTCAAAAATATAGAGTAAAAAGTCTATTAGTACCTTGGAACAGATTGATCAACATCAGTACTCCAAGCATCTATCCCTCCGACTAGATTCCAAACACTTTTAGTTATTCCTTGTTCTAAAAGCCAAATACCAAAATTCATACTTCTTACACCCGCATGGCAGACAACGACAATGGGCTGATTCAGCGGTAACAGTTCACCTATTTTATTTGACCAGTTTGCGGCCTGACTCAAAGGAAGATGTAATACTGAAAATGAAAATGAAGCAATAGCAATTTCATTGTCCTCCCTCACATCTACAATAAATGGTTTTTCAGAAGAATCATCTTCTAAGATTTTATTTAACTCTTTTGGAGATATATTTAAAGGAATCTTCTGGTTCATATTTTAGATTCTAAGTAAAAATCAAACTTTCTGTTATCTAAGTTCTAAAAGTATACAAACGCTCAAATAATAAAAATGAAATCACGTCTATCTTATTTTTTAATATCAGTAACAATAATTTCATCAATTTTCACAGGGATATTTATCTGGCGCAATAAGCAACTCAAGCAAACCCCTATCTATGAACAATCATTTAATGCTCCAGTTTCCTCGAAATATATACCAACAAATACTGATCTCATTTTTCACTGGAAACTCAATCCAGCCATAATTCCAAAATATATCGAAAATTTTCAGGATAAAGTTAGTCAACACACTATAAATAAACAAATAAGTTTTATTAGAGATTCTTCTTTTAAGTTGATTAGTCTTGATTTTGCAAAAGACATCTCAAAATGGGTAGGAGATTATGGGAGTTTTGCTATATTTGCTTCAAGCAACAAACCACTAAATGATTGGATTATGGTCTTAGCAATAAAAGAAGATGTAAATATTGAAAAAGAATTAGAATCTATTTCAGGCTCAGAAATCATTGATAATGCGAATAGAAAAATCAATGAATTAAGCACTTCAAAAATAAAAATAATTTCAAAAAAAATTAATTCAAATAACTCAATTTACTTTTCAAATGACAAAGATAATCTTTTAATAGCATCCAATCCGAAAATTATAAAAATGTCAATAGAAAAATTATATAGTAATCAATTAAATACCAAAAAAAATTATAAGAATATTCAATTAAAGGATAATCTAAAAGACGGTTTCTTATTATTAGAAATATCTCCAAAGAAAATTCTAAATCTTCTAGGTCAAGAAGAAAAATTATTTGAGATCAATAAGATAGATAAGTTAATATCTTCTATAAATTTAGATAAAAATAAATTAAATTTAGAAGGAATCATATCTTACGATATTAAAACTAAAATGCAGGTTAAAGATATTAAATATAATTTAATTGATATAAAAAATGAATCTGAATTACTTGAAGATTACATATTAGTTGATAATCCCAAACAGTATTTCGGGAAAGATTCTGTCCATCCATATCAAAAGCTTATAGCGAATCTAATAAAAGAATCTACGACTTCCGACTATTCTAACCTTTTCAAAATAATTCTAGAAAGTTCTAAAGGAAATTTGATTTGGGTAAAAGATAAAGACTGGTTCGTTTTGACTCGAAAATCTGATACGAGTAAAACAGAGATAAGTGATATTCTAAAAAAAGAGAACTTTTTAATTTCTAATCTGGATTTTAAAAACAGAAAGCTAGAGATTTGGTCAAAAATTAGTACTGATGAAAATGATAAATATGAGCTAAAAGAAAAAATCGAGGCAATTATCGAAGAAGATGAAGAGACTTACATATGGAGTCAAAACTTATCTTCTATTTCAAATTTTGATAATATAAATTATTCAGATACTGAAAAGAATACAGATAAATTTGATGATTTTGATGATGTCCTTAGAATACATTTAGGAGAAGAAAAAACTAAGACAGTCTTCAATAATTTCTATCCATATATCTTATTTAATACAATGCTAGGAAACAAACTATATCCCCCTCAAAATATTGATATAACTATTGCAGTCCCTACAATTAATTACCCAGACTTCATTAAAGTTAAAATCAACTTAAAAACAAGTTAATAAAAAGTTTAAAGTGCTATATTCAACATATAGTTTAATTCTATACAATAAAGTTCAAGTTGAAAATTATTTTTTCCAATTGAACAGAAAAATTATTTTGCAGGAGCTAAAGCCATAGATAACAAACAAAAGACAACTAATTTGGTTCTAAAGCCAGGCTTGGAAGGGGTTCCAGTAACCAATTCAGGGATATGCGAAATCAATGGAACAGAAGGAAAGCTGAACTACAGGGGTTATCCAATATCAGAGCTAGCCCAAAAAAGTAGTTTTTTAGAAACTGCATTTCTCTTGATATGGGGGGAACTTCCCACTAAAAATGAGCTTCATAAATTTGAAGAGGACGTTCAAATGCATAGACGAGTGAGCTTTCGAATTAGAGATATGCTTAAGTGTTTCCCAGAATCTGGGCATCCTATGGATGCTCTGCAAGCAAGTGCTGCATCTCTGGGCCTCTTTTATTCTCGAAGAGCAATTGATGATCCAAAATATATTTACGACGCAGTAGTTAGGTTGATTGCAAAAATTCCAACTATGGTTGCTGCTTTCGAGCAAATAAGAAAAGGAGACGATCCAATTCAACCCCAGGATGATTTACCATATTCTTCCAATTTCCTGTATATGCTCACCGAGAGGGAGCCAAATCCTCTCGCAGCAAGAGTTTTCGACAGATGTTTAATTCTTCATGCCGAGCACAGTCTCAATGCGAGTACGTTTAGCGCAAGAGTAACTGCCAGCACATTAACTGATCCATATGCTGTAGTAGCTTCTGCCGTTGGGACATTGGCTGGTCCTCTTCATGGAGGGGCCAATGAAGATGTGATAGCAATGCTAGAAGAGATTGGAAGACCTGAGAAGGCCTCTTCATTTCTCAATGATGCAATTGCAAAAAAAAGGAAAGTCATGGGCTTTGGGCACAGGGAGTATCGTGTCAAAGATCCTAGAGCAACAATTTTACAAGCCTTCGCAGAGGAACTTTTCTCGGAATTTGGTAAAGATGAAATGTATGAAGTAGCCAAAGCACTTGAAGAAGAGGCCATTTCCAAACTGGGGCCAAAAGGTATATTCCCAAATGTTGACTTTTACTCCGGACTTGTTTATCGAAAACTTGGTATTCCTCGAGATTTGTTTACACCGGTTTTTGCGATTTCCAGAGTTGCTGGTTGGTTGGCTCACTGGAGAGAGCAACTTGGAGCAAATAGAATTTTTAGACCATCACAAATTTACGAAGGAGCAAAAATCAGAAATTGGCAGCCTCTTGAGAGTAGATAATTTGAAATTTATTTTTTTCTAATTTAAAATTAATTCAAAATTACACTAACCTTAGTTAATAGATTAAATATTAGAAGTGAATTCAGGTATAGACCTTGAAATGAGTTTTACCCAAGGTGTTCAAAACCTTGGTTTATCGCATGAATTAGCACATCTTTTATGGATCCCTCTTCCAATGCTTTTAGTATTGGTGTCAGCTGTAATTGGAGTATTAGTAACAGTATGGCTTGAACGAAAAATTTCTGCAGCAGCTCAACAGAGAATTGGGCCTGAATATGCAGGTGCACTTGGTATTCTTCAACCAATGGCAGACGGTTTGAAACTTTTAGTTAAAGAAGACATTATTCCAGCAAGGGCAGACAGTGTTCTATTTACAGTTGGTCCGATATTAGTTTTAGTTCCGGTAATTCTATCTTGGTTAATTGTTCCTTTTGGTCAAAATCTTTTAATTAGCAATGTAGGAATAGGAATCTTTTTATGGATTGCCCTAAGTAGTATTCAGCCCATTGGTCTACTAATGAGTGGCTATTCCTCCAATAATAAATATTCTTTGCTAGGTGGACTTAGAGCAGCCGCTCAATCAATTAGTTATGAAATTCCACTAGCGCTTTCGGTTTTGGCAATAGTTATGATGAGTAATTCATTAAGTACTGTTGATATAGTTGAGCAACAAAATACTGCTGGTTTTCTTAGCTGGAATATATGGCGACAACCTATAGGTTTTATTATTTTTTGGATCTGTGCGTTAGCTGAATGTGAGAGACTCCCTTTTGATTTGCCCGAGGCAGAAGAAGAACTTGTAGCTGGTTATCAAACTGAATATGCAGGTATGAAATTTGCTCTGTTTTATTTAGCTGGATACATAAATCTTGTTTTATCTGCTTTACTTGTTTCCGTTCTGTACTTAGGAGGATGGGGTTTTCCGATCTCAATTGATTGGTTTGCATCTTTGATAGGTCTTTCAATTGATAATCCATTGGTTCAAATCATTGCTGCTTCTGTTGGAATTGTTATGACAATCCTCAAGGCTTATTTACTTGTTTTTTTAGCAATCTTATTAAGATGGACTACTCCAAGAGTTCGGATTGATCAACTACTTGATTTAGGTTGGAAATTTCTTTTACCTATTTCACTGGTCAATTTACTTGTAACTGCTTCACTTAAACTGGCATTTCCTATGGCATTTGGCGGATAAAAGAAAAGCAACACAATCGCTATTTTTTTAAGTAAAACTACCTACATTTACTTGAAAAAAACTGTATAATGACTAATGTAAATACAGGCCAGCAGCAGGAAATTTAATATGCTTGGTTTCCTTGAAAAAGTTGCCGACTACACTAAAGAAGCAATTAGTGCAGGAAAATATTTAGTTGATGGATTAGGCGTTACGTTTGATCACATGCGTCGAAGACCTGTAACAGTTCAATATCCATATGAGAAGCTAATCCCCTCTGAGCGTTATAGAGGAAGGATTCATTATGAATTTGATAAGTGTATTGCTTGCGAAGTTTGCGTAAGGGTATGCCCAATTAATCTTCCAGTTGTTGATTGGGTAATGAATAAAGAAACCAAGAAAAAAGAATTGAGAAATTATTCAATTGACTTTGGTGCATGTATTTTTTGTGGAAATTGTGTTGAATATTGCCCTACAAATTGTTTATCAATGACAGAAGAATATGAACTGGCTGCATTTGATAGACATAGCCTTAACTACGATAATGTTGCTCTTGGAAGATTACCAACAAGTGTGACTTCAGATCCATCGGTTCGTCCTTTAAGGGAATTAGCTTATTTACCCGAGGGAGTAATGGACCCCCATGAATTACCTTCGAACCAACAAAGAGCAGGTAAACTTCCAATTCAGATTATTAAAGAACTCCAAACAGATAAATTACAAGAAGAAGGAAATAATAATTCTAAAGATATTCTTCCAAAAAAACTTAACTAATAATTAATGAATATCGCTTACTCAACAGAATTAATTTGTTTTTTAGTTCTCAGTGCTGTCATAGTTTCTGGAAGTTTAGCAGTGGTTTTACTAGAAAATATTGTTTACTCAGCATTTTTATTAGGCGGCGTATTTATGGCTGTAGCAGGCTTATATCTTTTATTAAATGCTAGTTTTGTAGCTGCCGCACAAATTCTTGTTTATGTTGGAGCTGTAAATGTTTTGATATTATTTGCAATTATGTTGGTTAACAAGAAAGAGACGTTAAAACCAATTGAAGGACTGAAAACTAGAAAATTAATATCAGGTGGAGTATGTGGTGGACTATTAATTTTGTTATTGCGGGTTAGTATTACCACGAAATGGAACTTACCTGGACCAAGCTCCATTGGTGAAGAAGCAACTGAGAGAATTGGAGAACATTTATTCACAGATTATTTATTACCTTTTGAACTCGCTTCTATTTTGTTATTAATGGCTATGATTGGAGCAATTGTATTAGCAAGAAGAGATGTCACTATTTCAACAGGTGTAATAAATGATTTCAATAATAAAAAGTCCATAGTTGATAAGAAAATTCCTCTTCTTTCTGAAAATAGTTTAAAATGAATTCAAACTTAGTTTATAATTTTCTTTTTTGAGATGTTAGAAAATACTATTGGTCCAGTACCACTCCAAGCTTATCTCATAGTTGCAGCATTTCTTTTCTGCACTGGTGTATGGGGATTAATAAATAGTCGAAATGCTGTTCGTGTATTAATGAGTATTGAATTAATGCTTAATGCAGTAAATATAAATCTCATGAGTTTTTCATCCTATATAGATGGATCAATAATTAGAGGACAAGTATTTTCAATTTTTGTTATCACTGTCGCAGCAGCAGAGGCAGCTGTTGGGCTGGCCATACTACTTTCGTTATATAGAAATAGGGTTACTATTGACATGGAAAGCTTCAATCTACTCAAATGGTAGATATTATTAATGACCTCAAATCTGATCTGGATCTTATATAGATCAGATAGCGATTCTGCTTATAAAGAAACCTTAAATTGTAAGAAAATAATTGAAGGTTATGGTAAAAAAGTTTTAATCTCCAAAATAAGTATAGAAACAAATAATCTTAATGATTTATTTTCTATTTCTGATATTTCACCAGAGATAGCTATTGTTTTAGGAGGGGATGGAACAGTTTTAAAGGCCGCCAGATATTTATCCCCCAAAAATATACCCATATTAAGTTTTAATGTTGGAGGAAATTTAGGATTCCTGACCCATGATCGCCACATATTAAAGCAAGAAAATTTTTGGGAAACAATTTCAAATAATAGATTTATTATACAAAAAAGAATGATGCTTGAAGCAACAGTATTTAGCAAAAAGGATAATAATTTAAGTAATGTGAAAAGATCATTTTTTGCTCTAAATGATTTTTATTTACGATCTTGTACAGACGAAATAGCACCTACTTGTAGCCTTGAGCTGGCAATAGATGGCGAGGCTGTTGACAAATACAAAGGGGATGGACTTATCTTTTCTACTCCAACAGGATCAACTGCTTACTCTATGGCCGCAGGGGGGCCAATAATACACCCATCTATGGATGCGATAATTGTAAGCGCCATATGTCCAATGAGTCTGGCTAGTAGACCTATTGTGGTCCCTCCTAAATCCCAATTAGTTATAAAACCCATACGAGAAAAGAAGCAAAAAATAAAGTTATGGTTAGATGGATCTAGTGGTTGTCTAATTGAAGCTAATGATACATGCTTAATTAAAAAATCTAATCATTCAACCTCAATAATAATTTTAGATGAAAATCTTTCTTATTACAAAACAATCACTCAAAAACTTCATTGGGCTAGCAGCCTTAATGAGAGTAATAAATACTAAATTATGGGAATAGAAATCGAAAGAAGATTCTTAGTTAAAAACGAAGATTGGAAATCTCAGGTAATACTAAGTGAAGATTTTAGTCAAGCCTATTTAAACTCAAGTTTAGATGAATGGACCATTCGAGTAAGGATAATAGACAATGCAAAATCATACATCACATTAAAGTCCTCTCTAAATAGATTGGTAAACTATGAGTTTGAATATTCAATCCCTAATAAAGATGCTATTGAATTAATAAAATTATCAAATTATAAAATCACTAAAACTCGTTATCATCTAAAAATAAATAAAAAAGATTGGGTAGTTGATCTTTTTGATGGTTCAAATTCTTCTTTGAAAATTGCTGAAATTGAATTAAGTTCTGAATCCGAAGAAATTCAAGTCCCATCATGGTGTGGTCAAGAGATAACTGGGATCAAATCATTAAGTAATGCTTCTCTTGCAAAAACACCTATATCTGAGTTATCAATAAAAGATCGGATAAGACCCAAAGAATCCTAAGCAAAAAGGCGACTCGTCCTTTAGATTGTCTTTATAATCATCGTTAGCAATTACCATCTAACTATGTATCCTTCGCTAGAGGTATAACTTGTATGGTCTTTATGACACAGAGGGTATCCTTCGCTTCACTTGTACTGACAAGGAAGCTTGTATAGCATATGCAAAGTTATTTGAAATTTCGTCAATTGAATTTTCTCTAATGCCTCTATCAGATATCAATGAGGATGACAATAATTAGATCTTTTACGAATTTGTTTCATCTGGCAATGAACAACAATTGAACCCATCTCGGCATATCTTTCCATGATCCATTGCCCAATTTAATAAAGCCACTCTGTTTTTTGAACCTGTTTTTGTAAACATATTGCTCACATGGTTGTCTACAGTCCTTTTGCTAATTGTCAGTTTTTCAGCAATCTCTTGATTAGTGAGGCCATCTGCGACCAATCCTATAATCTCCATTTCCCTAGCAGACAGTCCCATATGGGACGAATTAGCGATCTCTCCTGTAAACATTCCCCTCACTCACAACTCTTTAATTAATACTACTTAGATTAGGGCCTTTAATCACCGATAGTAATTATCTAGTAAAAAATACATGTGAAATCTAAACTTCAAAATCGTTTGGAATCTGGCTTATCAGCTATCACTGCTGAAATAATGCCTCCTAGGGGAGGTAATACAGCTTTAGCTCTCTCAAAAGCCCTCACATTAAATAACCTTGTGCATGGTTTTAATGTTACAGACGGGAGTCGGGCAATCATGAGAATGAGCAGCCTAGCCTTGTGCAAGCTGCTTTTAGAGGCAAATCTTGAACCAGTACTTCAATTATCATGCAGGGATAGAAATCGAATTGCATTACAAGCTGAGTTATTAGGAGCGCATGCTTTAGGAATCAAAAATATCCTTTGTTTAACTGGCGATCCTGTTCGCGTAGGAGATCAATCCGAAGCCAAATCTGTTCAAGACTTCAATTCAATAGAACTTATTAGTCAAGTTACATCACTTAACAAAGGGGTTGATCCAGTCTCTGGTTTTTTGCCTGACGGCCCAACTAATTTGTTTACTGGAGCTGCGGCAGACCCAAACTGCAGAGGATTTGATGGCCTGAGAAGGAGAATAGAACTTAAAAAAAAGGCTGGTGCTCATTTCCTTCAAACACAAATGGTTATGGAGCCTAAAGTACTTGAAAGATTTTGCAAGGAAATAACTGAGCCAATAAAAATTCCAGTTTTAGCGGGTGTTTTTCTCCTAAAGTCGGCCAAAAATGCTCAATTTATTAATCGAGTAGTCCCAGGAGCATGCATTCCTCAATCAATCATTTCTAGACTTGAAAGCTCAACAAACCCTATTGATGAAGGGATCTCCATAGCTGCAGAGCAAGTGAAAAATTTTCTAGGCATTGCTCAAGGTGTTCACCTGATGGCCGTCAAGGCAGAGCAACAAATACCAATGATTTTAGATAGAGCAAATATCAATTAGTTGAACCAATAAGATCTGTTCCAAGCAACTCAGCCATTGCTTTTTGTTGAGGTGAAGGTACACCTAAATCTTGTCTTCGAGCATCAGTTATTAACCAATCTAAAGCAGCTTCCTGTAGATCAAAATGATCACCTTCTTTACCTACGCAATATCTACCGAAAACTAACTTCTCAACAAGTTGAACTCCTGGTCCAATTAGTGAGTAATCAAAAATTATTGAATTATCGATTGTTGCTCCTTCACAAATACAACAACTAGGACCAATCATAGAAGGACCGTTGATAGTAACACCGTCCTCAATCCTAGTCATTCCACCGACATATATAGGTCCTTTTACATGTATTTTATCCCAATTAGCTGCAACATTTAAACCAGTATAAATTCCTGGCCTAACTTGCTTTCCTGGAATTTCAACCTGTCGAACATCTCCTTTTAATACATTTCTAATAGCTCTCCAATAATCAGGTACCTTGCCAATATCAACCCACTCAAAATCCATCGGCAAAGCAAAAAAAGGTGCACCTTGTTCTACTAGTTTTGGAAATAAGTCTGAGCCAATATCAAAGGGTTGGCCAGAGGGAATATAATCAAAAATTTCGGGTTCAAATAGATAAATACCGGTATTAATCGTATCTCCTAGTGCATTATCTATAGAAGGTTTTTCTTGGAAAGCTTGAACACGATCTTCTTCGTCAGATACAACAACCCCATAACTACTTACTTGATCTTTTGAAACACGTTTAGTAATCAAACTAGCTAAAGCACCTTTTTCTTTGTGTCGTTTCACAGCCTCAGATAAATCTAAATCAATTAGGGCATCTCCACACAAGACAACAAAAGTATCATCAAAAAACTTTTGAAAATCTTGAATCTTTTTTAGTCCTCCAGCCGAACCAAGTGCGTCACCAATTAATTCTCCGTCTTCAATTCGGCCTTCAAAGCTATATGCGATTTCAACTCCAAATCTTTGTCCATCTCGAAAATAATTTTCTATTTCTTCTGCCAAGTGGGAAACATTGACCATAACCTCCGTAAAACCATGCTCCTTTAGAAGTTCCAACAGAAACTCCATCACGGGTTTCTGAAGGATAGGAATCATTGGCTTTGGAATCACATGCGTGATTGGCTGAACTCGGGTTCCCTTCCCAGCTGCCAGTATCATCGCCTTCATAGGCGGTTTAACCGAAGTTATACATGAACAACATAGAATGCTACCTCCACAAAGGGCTAAGCAGCAGCCGGCGAGCCATCTGTCACGTCTAAAGATGAGATAGGGAGTTGAGCAACCATTCCAGGTTCCAAAAGCCTCTTTAGACTTATAGGAGAGAACAAAGAACCTTTTTGCTCAATCTCCACCTTGCCCTGAGAACATAAAAACAATAAAGCCCAAAAGACTCCTACTCTATCGGTATCCAAATCCTCCGAGGCAGAATTTTCCCTCCATCTCTGAACTAATAACTCGAAATCAACCCAGTATAAAGCTTGCTCCCAATCGTTGATAAAAATTGCTAATGCAGCAGTGGTTTCAGGTAATTTCTCTCGGTGAGCAAGAGATGAAACTTGAGCAATAACTTCCCTATCACTTAATTTTTTTTGTCGTAACCTTCTACGATTTTGCAACTCATCATTTTTCAAAGATTCTGCAATTGTCTCAAGCTGATTTATTAATTCTCCAAGAGTAACTGGTCTTCTAAATGGAGGTGGAGCAACAGGCCTTCTCAATAGATGTCTCTCGGGGCGAAGAGGTAATTGAAAACTTTCATCAAGCCAGCCCTGTTCTTCAAAATCAAAGCCTGACTCATCTTCAACATCCATATCAACAGAAAACATTTCAGCCTCAAGGACCTCAGCCTTTAAACCAACCAAGACAGAAGCTGCTAAGAAAGCCTCACTACTCTGAGCAAGATCAACCTCATAACTTCCTCCATTTTGGCTGAAATGTTTTGAAATCTTTTTTGGGATATCAATACGCTGTTTAAGTTGGTCCAAAAAGCCGTCTACGACAGGAATAACATCTACATCCCATGGATCAATATCACCTCTTTGAGCAGCATCCTGCAATAAACGAATTGCAAGCCTTGCCCCAGAATCCGCAGTTTGAGTTAAAAGATCAACTGACAATGATAACTAGGAATCTAAAAGCAAGTTATCTCTTAAATGAATGAAGTGCCAGGGAAAGATCTTCAGTCTAAAAGTGGCGCTTCAAGAGTACCAATTGACAAATGAGGATTACTAATCAATGTTGATTGTTTAGCTCTAACTCTTTCAACAGCTAACAAATCTCTTTTAACCAACCCATCAATTGATGAAATATATGTATCTGTCATGATTTTTGGATACAGTCCAATTCCAATAATTGGAACTAATAAACAAGCAATAATATAAATTTCTCTAGGTTCTGCATCTACCAACTTTGCTTTTGATATTAACTTCGCATTTTCTTTGCCAAAAAAGATTTCTCGGAGCATAGACAATAAATATATAGGCGTCAAAATTACTCCAATGGCTGCTAATGATGCAATAACAATCCTAAAAGGAAGCGTATAAACTTCATCAGTTACAAACCCAACAAAAACCATTAATTCTGATATGAATCCACTCATTCCAGGTAAAGCAAGAGAAGCGAAAGCGCATGCTGTCCACAAAGCAAACATAATCCTCATATTTTGACCAATACCACCCATCTCATCCAATTGAAGCGTGTGCGTTCTGTCATAAGTAGCACCAACAAGGAAAAACAAACTTGCACCTATTAAACCGTGGCTAACCATTTGCAACATTGCTCCACTAGTGCCTAGGGAACTAAAACTTCCAATACCTATCAAAACAAAACCCATATGACTTATTGAGCTATAAGCAATTTTCCTTTTTAAATTTCTTTGAGCAAAGGAAGTTAAAGCCGCATAAATAATATTTACTACTCCAAGAACAATTAACAATGGAGCAAATTGCGCATGAGCATCAGGAAGTAATTGAGCATTAAATCTAAGAAGAGCATATCCACCCATCTTCAACAATATTCCTGCCAAAAGCATATGAACGGGGGCAGTGGCCTCTCCATGCGCATCTGGCAACCAAGTATGAAGAGGAACAATAGGAAGTTTGACACCAAAAGCTATTAGCAAACCTGCATAACAAAGCAGTTGAAACCCCTTACCAAAATCTTGCTGAGCTAAATGGGTATAACCAAAATCTGGTATTCCTCCCGCTTGAAAGAAACCCATTGCAAGACCAGCAAGGAGAATAAATAACGAGCTGCCTGCTGTATAGATAATAAATTTCGTCGCTGCATATTGCCTTTTCTTTCCGCCCCAGATTGCAAGGAATAAATACACCGGGAACAACTCCAATTCCCAAGCAAGAAAGAAAAGCAACATATCTTGAACAGCAAATACAGCTATCTGGCCGCCATCCATAGCGAGAATTAAAAAGAAAAATAATTTTGGTTTATAACTAACTGGCCACGCTGCCAAAACCGCAAGAGAAGTTATAAAACTTGTAAGCAATATCAATGGCATTGATAAGCCATCTGCGCCAACAGACCAAGTCAATCCTAGATCTGGGAGCCAACTAACTTTTTCATATAATTGCAAGCCTTCTTTACTTGGATCAAAACCTTTGAAGTAAGCAGCGACAGTAATTAAAAAAGTAATTAAAGCAATTATTAAGGCATACCATCGAACTTCTTTTCCTTCCCCTTTATCTGGAATAAAAGGAACAATTAATGCACCAAGAATGGGAAAAAATATGGATAAACTTAACCAAGGGAAATCGGCTTGAATTGGCTCAGGAATTAGCATTGTTCCTAGGTTCATACTTGTATTGAGAGCGAATTCCAAGACTCGAAATTAATCACCACTTTTTGAGTTTAGAAATTATGAGGTTATTGGCACCCTCTAGATAGGGGATGAAACACACATCTAAAAAAATTATGTAAATTACGCTCCTACGACACCAAAAAGTGCCACCAGAGCAATCACTCCTCCAAACACAATCAATGCGTAAAACTGAGCTCTTCCTGTCTCAAAATATTTGAGTCCTTCACCACTACCAAGAGTCAATAATCCAGTCAGATTAACTACTCCATCAACTACTTTTGCATCTACTTCTAGTACTTCTCTTGCGAGCTTTCTACTACCCTTTACAAAAATTTTCTCATTTATATCATCTAAGTACCATTTGTTCTGAAGAAATGAATTGATTTGAGGGTATTTCTTAGATAGAGAAACTCCAAGATCAAATCGTTTCAAATAATAAGTTAAAACAGCCAATAGTATCCCTGCGGATGAGATAGCTACTGAAGCAGTTGCAAGAGGAAGAAATTCTCTCCAACTAAACATTTCTGCTGCTTCAATAGCTTCACGGGGGTCTAACAAGTTTGCAAAAATACTGTTCCAAGGAACTCCTATAAACCCAATTAAGACAGAAGGAATTGCCAAAACTGCCAATGGGAATGTCATGGGCCATGCAGATTCATGAATCTTGCCAGCTTCATGTTCTTCATGTTCTTCATCTTTTTCTTTACCTGCTAAAGCAAGCAAAGAAAGCTGCATCTCTTTATTTTCACCTCGGAAAACTCCCTCAAAAGTGAGAAAATAAAGTCTAAACATGTAGAAAGCTGTCATTCCTGCTGTTAAAAAACCAATAAACCAAAGTATTGGAAAACTATTAAAGGCTTGACCAAGAATTTCATCTTTACTCCAAAAACCTGCTAGAGGGGGGATCCCACTGATAGCAATACAACCAATAAAAAAAGTTATTGCTGTGATAGGCATCTTTTTACGCAGACCTCCCATTAATCGCATGTCTTGAGCAAGAATTGGTTCATGACCAACCACCTCCTCCATGGCATGAATAACTGAACCTGAGCCAAGGAACAACATAGCCTTAAAACAAGCATGTGTAACAAGATGGAACATTCCTGCAACTGGTGCGCCACATCCCATTGCAAGCATCATGTATCCAAGTTGAGAAACTGTGCTGTAAGCCAATCCTTTTTTTAAATCCATTTGTGTCAAAGCGATTGATGCACCTAGAAAACAAGTTACTGTGCCAATAATTGCAATAAATAATTCAACAAAAGGGAACTGGCTAAATAGAGGATCAAGCCTTGCTACTAAAAAAACTCCCGCTGCAACCATTGTTGCTGCATGAATAAGGGCAGATATAGGAGTTGGACCTTCCATTGCATCAGGCAACCAAACATGTAAAGGAAATTGTGCAGACTTTGCCATTGGGCCCATAAAAACAAGAATGCAAAGAATCAAAGCTGCCCAAATGGGAACTGTCCCAGAGCTAACTGCCTCAGATAAACCTTCAGCGATTCCATGAAAATCAAAACTACCTGTTGCCCAAAAAAGACCCAAAATACCAAGCAGTAAGCCAAAGTCTCCCACTCTATTTACGATAAAAGCCTTCTGAGCTGCATGTGCAGCACCATCTCTGTCATACCAAAAGCCAACGAGTAAGTATGAGCACATCCCAACCAATTCCCAAAAAACATATATTTCAAGCAAATTTGGACTAACAATCAGCCCAAGCATTGAACTGCTGAATAAAGCTAAATAAGTAAAAAAACGAACATACCCAGGATCATGTGCCATATAACCATGGGAATAAATCATCACCAAGAAAGCAATTGTAGTAACAAGAGCAAGCATGACTGCCGCTAAAGGATCAATCACATATCCCATTGGCAACTCAAAAGATCCTGCGCTTGCCCATATAAACAAGTGTTCAACTGGAGGATTGCCTGAGAGTTGCTCAGCCAAAACTGCATAACTAATAAATGCTGAGGCACCTACTGAAGTTAAAAGGGTTATTGCAACGGGTTTTCTTGAACGATTAAAAAGATCGTTAAAACTAATTAATCCCAAACCAATCAAAACAGCCCCACAAAGAGGCAGGAGTGGAATTAACCAAGCAAAATCTGCAGCTGATTGCATCCAGATAAATCATATTGAAATAAGTTTAGGCAATTCTTGCTAGTAATTCAGTTAAATCAAAAGAGATAAATTTATCAGCTCCGATAGAAATAAATCTATGGGCCCACCAGAAAAAAAACACTGCAATGAGAATGCCCATTTGAGAGGGTCTAAGAAATTCCTTTATTTGTAATTTTTGTCGTCCATCCAACACAGCTAAGAATGGAACGACTGATGTTCTTTTCTTCAAAGCCTCAAATTCTTCTCCGAATTTGAGGCTAAGTCTTCTATCACCATGCCAAATAGCAAATAAATGATGTGCTACTAATCCAATACAAGTAACAAGAGTGAAACTTGTGCCTATCCAAAGTAAATGTGCAAAGCACCAAATAATTTGACCTATTGCCTGAGGATGACGAGTAACTCTGATTATCCCAGAAGCATAAATTCTAACTTTGGGCTTTTGGACAGCAGGAATTTCTAAAAGGTTATAAGTGGCTGGGTACAAAAAAAGAAAGCTAATTGCACTCAAAATCCAAATGACAGGAATTAATTCACCAACCCCTTGGTAATTCCAAAATCTAATCCCATCGTAACGATGAGAAATAAAATAACCAATCAAAATAACTGCGGAAGGGATACTCGCAAAAGCAAAAATCAATCTCCATGCCCTTGCTCCAATTAGACTCTCTGCCTTCACCCTTAAAGCCGCTCCTCCACTATGAATAACTGCGAAACAAAATAAAAGTAATATCATCACAAAACTGGAACTATGGGTATTTGAGAATGCCATTATTACCATTAAAATCCTCTTAAAAAATTATTAGATCCATACCGGATCAACAGTTGGAGTAGTTTTTTCCTACATTTTAATTTAATAAGTGCCATGAAGGCCTGCCACTATGGCCGAGATTCCATTCACTCTTGATCAACTAAGAATCCTCAAAGCAATTGTTGATGAGGGGAGCTTTAAGAAAGCGGCTGACAGTCTTTTTGTTACTCAACCAGCTGTAAGCTTGCAGGTGCAAAATCTGGAAAAACAACTAGAAATTGCCATATTTGATAGAGGGGGTAGAAAAGCTCAATTAACTAAAGCTGGAAAACTTCTTCTTAACTATTGTGAAAAAATTTTGGGAGAGTGCCAAGAAACTTGCAAAGCTATTGAAGATTTAAATAACCTCAAAGGTGGCTCTCTAATTATCGGAGCAAGCCAAACAACTGGAACTTACTTGATGCCAAGAATGATTGGGCTTTTTAGACAAAAGTTTCCAGAAGTTTCAGTTCAACTTCAAATTCATAGCACTAGAAGAACAGGGTGGAGTATTGAAAATGGCCAAATAGATATAGCTATCATCGGGGGTCAACTTCCATCAGAATTAAACGAATCATTACAAGTAATTCCCTTTGCAACTGATGAGTTAGCGCTAGTTTTGCCTACTAATCATCCATTAGCAAAGTCAAAAGGACTCACAAAAGAAGACTTATATAGTCTTAGATTTATTACCTTAGATAACCAATCAACAACAAGAAAAGTAGTAGATCAATTACTATCTTCTTCCGGATTAGATGTGCAGAGATTACATATTGAAATGGAATTAAACTCTCTTGAAGCTATTAAGAATGCTGTGCAATCTGATCTCGGAGCTGCTTTTCTGCCAGTTGTGTCAATTGAAAGAGAACTTTCAGGAGGAAGCATACACAGAGCCGCTGTTGCAGATCTAGAAGTTACAAGAGAACTAAAAGTAATCACAAATCCTTACAGATATTCATCAAGAGCTGCTGAAGCATTTACAAAAGACATATTACCTTTATTTGCCAGTTCATTCTCACCTCTATCTAGTTCTAAAATTTAGAACTGAATAGCTTCTTTATTGATACCAACAGCATCTTCTTCAGCCCCTTTTATAATAAATTTATTTTCATTAACATCTGCTTGATAAACGCAACGAACAATTGGCTGGTCCCGAATTGAACCGATATAAGCGAATGTATTCATTCTCTGTTTACACTCTCTAACATCTTCATTGTTTATAGCTCCTTGCTTTTGCAAAACAGTCCAATTTTCTCTTCTAATAACACAACCTGGTTGAAGAGCAGGTTGTGTAACAAAGCTTGTAGAGGGATTTAAGGTCGTATACATTTCAATATCAATCACAAAAGCGCTTGCACCGTATTGCCTACAAAAGTCTGGATCTGGAACCGCCATATCTAACTGTTGCTGACTTGCAATATTTCCCTGCCCCCCTGAAGTTGTGCTTGTAATTAGGCTACCAATTCCAACACCAATCACCAAAACCCCAGCTAAAATAGCAATTGAATTTGAGTTTATTTTAATTCCACCGCCACCACCTGATGGACCTGAAGAATTAAATCGACTTCCTTTTTGTTCATATTGATCTCTTACATTTGAATCTCTTCTTGAATTAAATTTATTTCCTTCTTGTCTTCTCGCCAGATCTGATCTTCTACGAGATGTGGGACGCCGATTATAAGGGCCTTGATTCATAATAATTTTTTAGTTCTAGGTAATCCCATGGAATAATTCATCACCTTACTATTTGGGTTATAACTAAGCTCTCCATCTTTAAGCAACTTTCGAATAAAATCTTCTAGCAGAGATCCAATTTTCCTCAAGCTATAATCGCTCAATTCACTATCAGCTTGAGAGTCAACTAATTCACGAAAATAATCTTGCACCTTTTTTATTGATTGATCGGCCCAACGGAATTCATTATCTGGATCAATATCTAAAGTCAAATGTCCATTATCCAGAATCAAATCATTATTTTTTACTACAGCAGTAAATATTCTTACGTGACGGGTGGTGCATTTAAGAATAGTGTCGCTCATGAATTTAAAACAACAAACCAAAATATATACTGCAAATTTAACGACCTTATCCCTTGTTGGGCGGTCTTAATCACTAAAGTTGTTAAATACTCTTTTATTTAAGTATGCGCGTAGCAATCGCTGGAGCTGGATTGGCTGGACTCTCATGTGCAAAATACTTAGCCGATGCAGGTCATACACCATTAGTTTATGAGGCAAGAAACGTACTAGGCGGAAAAGTTGCTGCTTGGAAAGATGAAGATGGAGATTGGTATGAGACTGGACTACATATATTTTTTGGAGCATATCCAAACATGCTTCAGCTTTTTAAAGAATTAAATATTGAAGATCGTCTTCAATGGAAAAGTCATTCAATGATTTTCAACCAACCTCAAGATCCTGGCACATATAGTCGCTTCGATTTCCCTGATCTGCCTGCACCAGTTAATGGAGTAGCAGCAATTTTAAGCAACAACGACATGCTTAGCTGGCCAGAAAAGATTTCGTTTGGCCTAGGACTAATACCAGCTATGCTGCGAGGTCAAAATTATGTAGAGGAATGTGATAAATACTCTTGGACTGAGTGGCTAAAAAAACAAAATATTCCTGAAAGAGTAAATGATGAAGTTTTTATTGCAATGAGTAAGGCACTGAATTTCATAGGTCCTGATGAAATATCATCAACAGTCTTGTTGACCGCATTAAACCGCTTCTTACAAGAAAAAAATGGATCAAAGATGGCATTCCTTGATGGGGCTCCACCAGAAAGACTTTGTCAACCAATTGTTGATCATATAAAAGCCTCAGGAGGCGACGTCTTTTTAAATAGTCCGCTCAGAAAAATTAATTTAAAAGAAGATGGATGTGTTGATAATTTCTTGATAGGCAGTGCTAAAGAATCCAATGGGAAAGAAATTGAAGCCGATGCATATGTCAGTGCAATGCCAGTAGATATTTTCAAAACATTACTGCCTAATGAATGGGCTTCTAAAGAAATTTTCAGGAAACTTGAGGGACTTAAAGGAGTTCCAGTTATCAACATTCATCTTTGGTTCGATCGAAAGCTTACAAATATTGACCACCTATTATTTAGTAGATCTCCTCTCTTGAGTGTTTATGCTGACATGAGTATTACCTGTAAAGAATATGAAGATCCAAATCGATCAATGCTCGAATTAGTCTTTGCCCCTGCAAAAGACTGGATCAGTCGCAAAGATGAAGAGATAATTGATGCGACAATGAAAGAATTGATCAAACTTTTCCCCATGCATTTTTCAGGGGCAAATCAAGCTAAGTTACGCAAATATAAGGTCATTAAAACTCCTCAATCAGTATATAAAGCCGTTCCTGGCTGCCAAGATTTAAGACCTGATCAAAAAACTCCCATAAGAAACTTTTTCTTAACCGGTGATTACACAATGCAGCGCTATCTAGCTTCCATGGAAGGTGCCGTGTTAAGTGGAAAGCTATGCGCAGAAAAGATACAAAACTCGACTGACATAATTTCTGCCAAGTCTTAATGTATCAGCAACAATCTTTTTTAAATACTTCAATTCAATAGACAATTGAAAACCAAAAACTTACAAACTATTAATTTTGGCTAAGCCTTCTTTGAATCTAGAGGATGCCTACGAGGCTTGTAGAAAGGAAACTGCTCTATGGGCTAAAACCTTCTACCTTGGCACAATGTTGTTGCCCACAGCTAAACGCAAAGCAATCTGGGCTATCTATGTTTGGTGCAGGAGAACTGATGAATTAATGGATAGCAATGAAGCACAAAAAAAATCTAGGAATGAATTATCAGATCGACTAAACAAATGGGAAGACAAAACAAAAAAAGTGTTTGCTGGAAATGCTGAAGATGATCTTGATGCAGTCTTAGCTGATACTCTTCAAAAATTCCCTCAATCCATTCAGCCTTATATCGACATGATTGAAGGACAGAGAATGGACCTAGATAAAACAAGATACAAAACATTTGAAGAACTTGAACTCTACTGTTATCGAGTCGCTGGAACAGTTGGATTAATGACCCAAGGTGTAATAGGAATTGATGCTGCATATACATCGAATCCAAACAAGCCTTCACCAGATACTTCAAAAGCTGCGATTGCCCTAGGCATTGCGAATCAATTAACCAATATTCTTAGAGATGTTGGAGAAGATAGAGGAAGAGGAAGGATATATTTACCACTAGAGGATCTAGATAAATTTAATTATTCAGAAGAAGATTTAATGAATGGGAACATCAATGAAAACTGGAAAGCACTTATGTCATTTCAATTAGCCAGAGCAAGAGATTGGTTTATTAAATCTGAGGAGGGCATCAAATGGCTCTCAATAGACGCAAGGTGGCCTATATGGACCTCTCTAAGGCTATATAGCGGAATACTTAATTCAATTGAAAAATTAGATTATGACGTCTTTAACAATCGTGCATATGTAAAGGGATGGGTTAAAGCTATAAACCTACCCATCTCTTATTTAATGACTATTAATGATGAAAAATACAAACTAAGAACACTAATTAATTGAGTATTTATATTTATACAGGTGTTTTTTGATTCGCTAAAAGATCCTTGAGTTTTGATAGCTCTCCAGCCCATCTTGGATCTGGAGCTTCTTTCATTGGTGCATCACTATGTACAACTTTCTTAACATCTTTACGATTAGAGCCTTTATTTCCATTGTTAGAACTTGCTCCTCTTCTTGAGTTACCAGAATTTGAATCTTTACGCTCAGAACGTTCAACCCTCAATTTATTACCACTAAATTCATGGCCGTTTAATTTTTCAATTAGTTCATTTGCAACTTTCTCATCTTTTATATTTGCGAAACCAAATCCCCTACAAGCCTTGGTTTCTCTATCAAAAACAGCTTTAAATTTGATGCCATCTCCTATTGAAGTAAGAAGGGCTTCAAGTTCTTTAACATTGACATTCTGCGGCAAATTACCGATGTAAAGGCGAACACTCATTTAAAAAAAAGGGGATAAAAAGACGACGGCATACGGCCGAGATTAATTTGATTTGTGTGTAGTTAATCACAAAAAGGGTGAATTCTCTAGGGTCCATTTACGAGCGACCTCCAAAGCCTGTTCATTTGTAAAAAATCGTCCATAAGCTTTTTCCTTTGAAAGATGCCTCATAAGTTCTCCCAAAAAGGGGCCAGGGGGTATTTTTAAGACTTTTTGAAGTAAATAGCCATTCAAAGGAGAAGAAGGGTGGAAGAGGGGGTCAGAGGCGTCTTTCCAGCGCTTTAGCCAAACATTCATATATTTTTCTTTCAAAAAAAGAATTAAAGATGGCAAATCCTCTTCCAAATCAATATGAAGTTGGAACCTTTCATCCTCTGAAAGATTATCTAAACCTAAGTTGGTAATTTTATGAACCCAAAACCTCAGGTTCTTGCATCTTTTTATTTCATTTTTACTAAACGTCAAATACGACAAACCATCATCACTAAGTAAAAATATAAGTTTTGCTAAAAAGCTTCCATGCATTGGTTCTCCTAATAAAATTTCTTTTCTTTTTAATTCGTGATAAGGAAGCTTATCTTCTTTCCAATTTTTCAATAATTGAAGCTCTAAATAAGTTTGCCAAGCTGAAGAACTCCATTTTGAATTAACTATTTTAAAAATTTCCATTTTTATCCTTTCAGGCGCAACATTACTTAATTTATCAATATTATTTTTTAGGAATTTTTTGGTTTTTTTCTCTAAATCAAAATTCAATTCACACATTAATCGAAAACCTCTAAGAATTCTCAATGGGTCATCAATTAAGTTCTTCTCACTTATTGCAACAATTTTCTTACGTTTTAAATCATCCATTCCTCCAGTTGGATCATAAATTTTTGGCCTTTCTTCAAGCCTTAAAGCAATTGCATTAATTCTAAAGTCACGTCTTAATAAATCATCTTTGAGATTCTCTCCAGCTTGTCGAGCAAAATCTAGAGTCCATCCATTCACAACTAATCGAGCAATATCTCTTTTTTCATCAAGCTTTATAAAAGTTGCATTAATCTTTTTAGATAAATTTTCGCTGAACTTAATAGCATTTGTTTGTATAACAAAATCCAAATCAGGTTTATGTCTCAATTTGTTCAATAGTCCATCTCTTATCGAACCGCCCACTAAAGCACTTCCAGCAGGCAGATCAGCTATGTCTATTGGCCAATCTTTTGGATTTAAATCTCTAAAAAGATCATTTAATAGTAATCTGTCATTAATTATCAAAATGACACCTAGATTTTAATTTAATAGCTATGTGCATCTGTGTTGATTGTGCCTGGGTAGATAGATGCAAGACCTACTACACAGTTGAAGAAAATCATGGAGTCAAACACCTGACCCAAAACCCCGATTTTCAAGGCAGTAATCCAAAAATACATATCAATATTTTGGATACGCCTGATAGCAAAATAGGAATAGAATGGGATGTCAGGGGGTGTGATAGTTTTAGTCTAGATCAAGGGAAATGGAGCAGACTGCGTCCTGGAGAAGAAATTCCAAAGTAATAATTATAGTAAAACCATTGCAAAATTTCTATACACTAAATTCAAAATATTTATTAGCCTTACACAGTTGCTCAGAATCCTTTAGCATTGGCCTTAAGGATATTGAAAATCCAGAATCGCTTGCAAAATGGGAAGTATTTAATATCGGTCGCTCATTGTCCAACAAATTATTTAATTGTATAGAAAAAATTTTACCGAGAAAATCATGGAAGCAAATAAATCGTATTGCAGTCGCAAAAGGTCCTGGAAGTTTTACAAGTACAAGATTAACCATTTCAATGGCTAGGACAATTGCACAACAAATTGATTGTCCATTAGATTCGATGAGTTCCTTTCATTTGATGGCGCCAAGACTTTACAAAAACCTTGATAAAAATTCAATCAATAATCCATTTTGGATAAAAGATATTTTACCTCGTAGAGGATTTGTAGCAGGAAAATATAAATTAATTAAAGTTCACCAAGAGTCAAATTTTCATGAATTTAGTGAACTTATTTCTCCTCATTTAATAATTAATGAAAAAGAAATATATCCTTCAATCAATGTCTCTAAAAATATGGAAAAAGATATTATTTCACTAATGAATTTTTCTCAACATTGTCACAACTTAAAAGTCAATTCTCATTGGAGAGCCACATTACCCATCTATCCAACTTCACCAGTAGATAATAAAAATAATAATCTATAAATTCAAATTTTTCTAATCTAATTGTAGTAGGTTAATTTCTGATCTGCTGGATTAGACCTTTGTCCAACATTGAATTTATGGCCAATTGAATTTCTTTAGTTGTTGATGTTAAATCTTCTCTTTTCCTTGTAGGAGGTGGTTGAATTAATTCACCAACTTTTAAGTGAATAGATACAAATCTGGGAAGAAGAGATCCTTTTGGGAAAGCCCTATGACTATTAACAATTGCCACAGGAAGGATAGGGCAACCTGTCCTTGCAGCTAGAAGAGCAGCCCCTGCTTTGGGATCATTAACTCTTCCATTTTCTTGTCTGGTACCATCCAGAAATACACCCGTAGCCCAACCGTCGATTAATCGATTAGAGGCTGTTCTTAATGCCTCTCGGTCTCCCGCTCCTCTTTTAACTGGATAGGCACCACAAGCTGAAATTATTTTTGATAAAATAGGTATTCTAAAAAGTTCAGATTTTGCCATAAAAGCCACGGGTCTTCCTAAAGCATGGCCCAAAATAGGAGGATCCAAATGAGATCCATGATTAGATACAACTACAATTCCACCAACCTTTGGTAACTTAGTAATTCCTATAGTTTTACCTCTAAACAACAAACGAAAAACAGGAAAAACCAATAGATAACTTACACAAAAATAGACAAAACTCTGTCGAGGCCTAATTTTGTTGATTTTTTTAACTCCCTTAACTGCCCTGGATGGTTCCAAAATCAATAACCCAAATCACTTGCATTTGAAACTTGACTTGTCAGAACACCTTTCATTGATCGTTTAGCAAGACCACTAAGTACGTTGCCAGGTCCAATTTCAACCATTGTAGTTATTCCTTCATTTTTCATCACATCCATAGTCTCTCTCCATCTAACTCCAGTAGTCATTTGTTTTTTTAGGCGCTCTTTCAAGATGTCACCTTTTAAAGTTGGAGTTGGATCAACATTACTAAGAACAGGAACTTGAGCATCTTTAAAAGTTAATTTATCCAATTCTTTAGAAAAACTTTTCGATGCTTCAGTCATAAATATTGAGTGAAAAGCCCCTGAAACTTTTAGTGGAATTGCTCTTTTACATTTTAAATTATCAGCTACTTTCCTAACTCCTTCAGGGGAACCAGATAAAACAACCTGAGATTCACTATTGTCATTAGCAATTGAAGCGTCATCAGTTTCCCTAATCAAATCATCTAATTCACCTCGATCAAAACCCAATACTGCAATCATTGAGCCTCCTCCTGCTTCTGCCATCAATTCAGATCTTTTCTTTAATAGCAACAATGCTTTCTCCGCATCAAGAACATCTGCTGCATAAAGACCAACTATTTCTCCAAGACTGTGACCTGCAATTATTTTAGTCTTCCTTTCTTGTCTTTTTAAATCATCAACTAATAGTGACTCAACAACAAAAAGAGCGGGTTGAGTGTTTCTCGTATCATTTAAATCAAATATTTGTTCATTAGGAATATCTTCACCGTTACAGATTTTCCAAAGATCTCTTCCAAGAATTTGTGACGCTAATTCAAATCTATCCATAGAGCCAGGCAAATCAAGTAACGAATTTGCCATACCCAATTTTTGAGAACCTTGTCCAGGAAAGACCCAGGCAATAGTCATGATTTTCTTGATTAATTTTTTAACAGCCTAATAGGGACCATGCCAATAAAACAAAGCAGCTCCCCAACTCAAGCCAGCACCAAATCCACTACAAGCTATTAAATCCCCTGATTTAATTCTTTGATCTCTAATTGCCTCATCAAGCATCAATGGAATCGTTGCTGCAGAGGTATTTCCATAGTGTTTCAAGTTTGAAAGCACCTTTTCTGATGGTATTGAAAATCTTGAAGCTACAGCATCAAGAATTCTTTGATTAGCCTGATGTAATAGTAACCAATCTATACTCTTAGACTCAATTTGATATTTGTCTAAAAGTTCTCCAAGAATGATTGGAACTTCTTTAACTGCAAACTTATAAACCTCCTTTCCCTCCATTTTGATTGGAAAATATTCCCCTTTTTGATGGGTAGCTCCTTCAACTAAATCTAAAAAATCATTTGATTGAGAGAGATTTAAGCAACCTCCTCTTCTTCCATCAGATTTCAAATCATATCCAATTAAACCACTCTTATCACCAGTGGCCTCAAAGGCTAGTGCTCCTGCACCATCTCCAAACAAAACACAGGTCTTTCTATCATCCCAGTCAACCCATTTTGATAATTGGTCTGCTCCAATCACAACAGCTCTTTTCATGGAACCAGAAGCTAAATATTGTGATGCAGTTACCAAGGCAAATAAAAAACCACTACAAGCAGCAGTCAAATCAAAAGCAACTGCATTCGAAGCCCCTATATTTGCTTGAATTTTAGGCGCCGAGCCAAATAAATCTTCTGGGGTAGATGTTGCAAGAATTATTAAATCGATAGTTTTTACATCCCAATTAGCCATTTTCAAAGCATTCAAAGCAGCATCTGTAGCCAAATCAATCAAAGATTCATTTTCTCCAATAACCCTTCTTTCACCAATTCCCGTTCTACTTTGAATCCAATCATCACTAGTATCTACTCTCTGACCAAGTTGATCATTATTGATTATCTGTTGAGGAGTAGCGCTTCCGCACCCCACAAAAGATATTCCTGAGTCCCATTGAGAATTACTAATCAAATCTAAAAAAAGACCTCATTTCATAAGTAAATCACATGTTAGGACCGTTCCAATCAGACCTTTAAAACATCTGGTTTATTTAAATCAGCTAAATCATCCATCACTCCATGGCTTGCAGCTGAGTGAACAACTCTTAAAGCACTTAAAACAGATAAAGCTTTACTTCCTCCGTGACCAATAACACAAATCCCATTAATTCCAAGAAGTAAGGCTCCACCATGTTCGGCATGATCTAAACGTTTTTTTATTCGTTTCAAATTATTTCTCAAAAAAGCAGAACCAACTTTGCCTCTTCTTCCTCTTGGTAACTCCGCTCTCAAAACTCCTAAAAGAACACTTCCTACTGACTCTAAAAATTTCAGCAAAACGTTTCCTGTAAATCCATCACAAACCACAACATCAAAATCACCTGACAACACATCTCTTCCTTCACAGTTTCCTGAAAAGCAAAAACGTTCCTCTTCATTTAAAAGTTTATAAGTTGCTAGAGAAAGATCATTACCCTTGCAGGATTCTTCTCCGATATTCAATAATCCTATTCTTGGCTTTTCTACCTGCAAGACATCACGAGAATAGATATTGCCTAGAAGAGCAAATTGATGCAAATAGGTTGGTTTACAATCCATATTTGCTCCAACATCTAAAACCAATACTGGTTGTCCAGGGTCTTTAGTTGGGAATAAGGCTCCAATTGCTGGACGATCAATCCCTTTTAAACGTCCTAACTTGAAAATCGCTGAGGCCATCATTGCTCCAGAGTTTCCAGCTGAATAAACACCCATAGCTTTTCCGTCTTTAACCAATTTCATTGCAATATTTATGCTCGCATCCTTTTTTTTACGCACTGAAGTCGCTTCTTCATCCATACCAACTGAAAGGCCACTAGGAATTAATTCGAAATTTCCATTTTCTATAGCCTTTTCTAAAGATTCTTCTAAGCCAAACTCAATGGCTGCTTTTTCTACTTTCTCAATTTCACCTACAAATTTAATTTTCAATGGAAGCAATGACAAAGATTTTAAACATCCATCAAGAATAGCTCCAGGTGCAAAATCTCCTCCCATTCCATCTACAGCAACCCAAATTCTTTCGGAATCTTGAATCTCATGCTTATCCACTGTACTTTCGCCACCTTGTAGCCTTCTAAGAGGATCAAATACAAATGGTTCTAATGTACTTCTAGCTATTGATCCTGCACTAGTAACAACAGAACCAGCATTAGAAACTACTGTTCCAGCAACATTACTTGCTGCAGTAGCTGAGCTGGTTGCTGTATCAACAAGGCTTGTAACAGCTGAGTTTCGACGATACCAAATAACCAATCGTCTAATTGCCTTAGAACGATTAGTTTTATTATTTTGGTAATTTTTTTCCACTAATTTATGATCCTTCAGGAATCATAGAATCAACAATTCTTTGAAAAAGATAACCTGTTCCTCTGGCAGTAAGAATTAGTTCTGGATTTGCTGGATCATCCTCAAGTTTTGACCTCAATCTAGAAATATGAACATCCACTACCCTTGTATCAACATGCCTTTCAGGTGTATATCCCCATACTTCTTTAAGAATCTCACCTCGACTAAAAGGTTCTCCTGAACGACTTACCAACAGTTCTAAAAGACTAAATTCCATACCTGTTAATCTAATTCGTTCATCATTTCTATAAACCTGACGTTTGTTTGTATCAATCTTTAAGTTCATAACCGCAATCACACCTGAATTAGGTAGTCCAGCGATTTGTTCTTTTTCAACTCTTCTTAAAACACATCTGATCCTGGCTTCTAATTCTTTTGGACTAAATGGTTTGACAACATAATCATCAGCGCCCAGCTCTAAACCAGTGATTCTGTCAGCAACATCTCCCAATGCTGTCAGCATGACTATTGGAACATCTGATTCCTTTCTAAGTTCCTGGCATACGCCATATCCATCTAATTTAGGCATCATGACATCAAGTACAACAAGATCAGGCTCACAATTTCTGAAAAGATCCAGTGCCTCATTTCCATCACAAGCAGTAACTACCTGATAGCCAATCATAGATAGGCGAGTTTCTAGGATCCTCCTAATACTTGCCTCATCATCAGCTACGAGGATGGTTTCCTTTGAGGGACTTGTGGCCGTCATTTGTTTCTTAGCTTTGGCGGCTGCGACAAGATCTTAAGTGCAGTTTCACCAACAATTAAAGATCACTATCTTTATTCAACTACAGCCAACTTCCTTTTTACAACTAAGTGTCTCGTTCTGTCTCTATTTATGTCTGTCAAAGTTGTGGTGCTCAAACCAGGCAATTCTTTGGGCGCTGCAACAATTGTGGAGAATGGAATTCGATAATAGAAGAAAAAATTAATAAAAAATCAGATAAATCTATTTACACAAAGATTAATTCTGCAAAAGAGAAATCTCCTTATCGTTCAGAGTTAATAAGCCAGACAAAAAAACAAATAATTGACCGCATACCAAGTGGATACGAAGAATTAGACAGAGTACTTGGAGGTGGTTTAGTTCCTGGATCACTTGTATTAATTGGGGGAGACCCAGGTATTGGGAAAAGCACTCTTATTTTGCAAAGTGCTACAAAAATGGCTCATCAAAGATCGGTCCTTTATGTAGCTGCTGAAGAGTCGGCTCAACAAGTAAAACTCAGATGGAATAGAATTGAAGAATGTGAGTCCAATCTTCATTTACTCGCAGAAACAGATCTAGAGCTAATTTTAAAAGAACTAGATTCTTTGAAACCTGATGTTGCTGTTATAGATAGCATTCAAGCATTGCATGATCAAAATCTATCAAGTTCTCCTGGCTCAGTAGCTCAAGTCAGAGAATGCTCAGCTGCGTTACAGCAAATTGCAAAACGAAAAAATATATCTCTTTTGATCATCGGGCACGTTACTAAGGATGGAATGTTAGCCGGGCCAAAAGTTCTTGAGCATCTTGTTGATGCCGTACTTACTTTTGAAGGCGATAGATTTGCTTCTCACAGACTGCTTAGAGGGATAAAAAACCGATTTGGTGCTACTAGTGAGCTTGGTGTTTTCGAAATGCATGCAGATGGATTATCCGAGGTATCTAATCCAAGCGAATTATTTTTAAGCAAAACCTCTGCTCCAGGAATTTCAACGATTGTTACTTGCGAAGGTACTAGACCATTAGCCATAGATATACAAGCACTAATAAATCCGACTAGTTATGCAAGTCCAAGAAGAACCACCACTGGTGTTGAGATCAACAGGCTTCATCAGATTTTGGCAGTTCTAGAAAAAAATATGAATCTCTCGCTATCTAGATATGATTGCTATCTGGCGGTTGCAGGAGGGTTAGAAGTAGAAGAACCAGGGGCTGATCTTGGAATAGCTGCTGCAATAGTATCGAGCTTTAAAGATATTGAGCTAGAAGAAGGAGTTGTATTCATAGGAGAAATAGGTCTGGCTGGTCAATTAAGATTGGTCAGACAGATGCAACAAAGAATTAATGAAGTTATTCGACTTGGATATAAGAAATTAATTATCCCAGAGGGAATAGATACAAGTGAATTCCAAACAACTGCAAAATTTAAAATAATACAAGCTTCGAATATAAATCAAGCATTAATTTATGCTTTAAAGAATATTTAATACACGATTTAATTGTTTATAAATAAACATCAACATTTCCTCTACCTGTCGTCTTGAGCCAATTTTCTATATCTAGATACCCTCCTGGATATAAACGAACAGCTTTACTCCAGACCTCAGCAGCCTTATCGAACCAGATATCACCTTCATCTTGATTCCCATTTCTTTGAGCAATTCTGCCTCTTTTTTCATAAATTAGTCCCATATTTTTTAAGCAAGATGGCTGCTTGGGATTTTGCCCCAAAGCTTTTATATAAGTATTTATTGCCCTCTCTTCATCTCCATTACTCATATAAATAATTGCCATATTTTTCAATGTCTCTCCTCTATCAACTTGATTATCCTCAAGCTTCAAGCTCTCTTCATAATATTCAAGAGCTTCAGAATAATCTCCATCATTTTGAGATGCTAAACCTTTTCTATAATAGAGATAGGCTTCTTTTTCTTTCGAGGCGATTGGCATCACTTTAACTATCCCTTCAGCCATCTTCGTGAAGGCCTTATCAAGAAAATTGTCTTTGTTTTGACTTCGAGGCACGATTGAACCAATCTCAATAGAAATAATTCTATCTTGTCTGGAAATAAATAAATGGATAGAAATAATAAAACTAATTTTTATGTATTAATAAATTATTAAATGAATGCAATATGCTTTTTATTTATTAAATTTAGAATAAGTATCAAGAATTTATATTCCCTTGAGCAACAAAAAGATTGCCCAAAGCAAGAATTCAATTCTGCTTGAAGTAGATGGAATGAAGTGCGGAAGTTGTGTACAGGCAGTTGAAAAAATACTTAAAAATGACCCAAACATAAATAATGCAAGCGTTAATTTAGTTACAAAAACTGCTTTTATAGAAATTAAAGAACCGAAAAATTCCTTAACTGATGTAATAAAAACTCTTACATCTAAGGGGTTTCCTTCCAGAGAAAGAGATTATCAAACAATTTCAAAGAATATCGAATTAGAGACAAACGAAAATCAAAATTTATGGAATAAATGGCGACAACTAATAATCGCCACTTCATTGCTAATACTCTCTGGAATGGGACATTTAGTAGAGGGTCAACAATTATCTTTTCCACTCATAGGTTCTTTACCTTTTCATGCTTCACTAGCAACATTTGCTTTACTCGGCCCAGGTAGATCCATCCTAAATGCAGGTCTAAAGTCGGCAATCATTTTTACACCAACTATGGATACCTTAGTTAGCCTTGGTGTATTGAGTGCTTACGTAGCAAGCATAATTGCTTTGATTTGGCCAAAAGTTGGTTGGCCATGTTTTTTCAATGAGCCAGTCATGCTGCTTGGATTTGTATTATTGGGTCGTTTTTTAGAGGAAAGGGCACGAGTCAACACAGGAACTGCATTAAAAGAATTAGCAAACTTACAACCCGAAACAGCCAATCTAATTTTAGAAAACAATGAAATTCGTGAAATTAGAATTGGCGCACTTAGACCAGGTGAAAAAATTCAACTATTAGCTGGAGACAGAATCCCAGTTGATGGTTTGGTAATTATGGGTAATTCTGCCATAGATGTCTCAAGTTTAACTGGTGAGTCTTTGCCTTTAGAAGCATCACCAGGCGTCGAGCTACCCTCTGGAAGCCTAAATTTAGAGTCAACAATTATTTTAGAAGTTCAAAAAATAGGATCTGAAACTGCAATAGCTAAAATAATAAGTTTAGTTGAAGAAGCCCAAGCTAGAAAAGCACCAATTCAGGGACTAGCAGACAAAGTCGCAGGAATATTCTGCTATGGGGTGACAACTCTTGCTTTAATGACTTTTCTTTTTTGGTGGAGAATTGGTACAAGAATATGGCCAGAAGTTTTAGAAGTCTCTAATTCAGGTTTGATGCAAAGCCATCATTTGCATGAACATTTAATAAATACACCTCAAACTCCACTTGGTCTCTCATTTCAATTATCAATAGCTGTTTTAGTTGTTGCCTGTCCATGTGCTCTAGGGCTTGCCACCCCAACGGTAATAACTGTTGCTTCAGGTGAAGCTGCTAAACGAGGTTGGCTTTTCAAGGGTGGGGATGTCATAGAAATGGCATCAAAAATAAGTCAAATTTGTTTTGATAAAACAGGGACACTCACAATTGGAAGACCTTTAGTTGTTGGCTACTGGGAATACAAAGAGTCAACTAAAGATTTCATGCTCAGTTTGGCAGCAAGTATTGAACAAGAGAGTAGGCATCCTCTTGCCCAAGCAATTATTCAAGAAGCCTACAAAAAGGAAATTAAACTAGAAAAAGTGTCAACATCAACTACGTATGCAGGTAAAGGCTTAGCTGGCAAAATTTGCAATTTGGAAGGATTAATAAGAGTCGGAACTCCCGAATGGATTAAAAGTGAAGGAATTGAATGGAATGAAAGGATTGAAACAAATTTCCAGCTTTCAAAAGGAAAAGCTCAATCAATCGTTGCCGTAGCTTTAGAGAACAAATTATTAGGTTTTTTCTTGATTGATGACCAATTGAGAAAAGATGCCTTCCTTTCAATTAATAAATTACGATCAAGAGGGTTTTCATTGAGTTTGTTCAGTGGAGATAGAGACTCCGCAGTTTTATCTTTAGGAGAAAAATTAGGATTCAGTTCAAATCAAATTGAATGGCAAATGTTACCTTCAGACAAGCTAAATAAATTGAACTTATTAAAAAATAATGGTTTAGTTGCAATGATAGGTGATGGAATTAATGATGCCCCAGCTCTTGCTGCTGCTGACTTAGGTGTAGCGATAGGCACAGGAACTCAAATCGCTCAAGATTCTGCTGATCTTGTTTTGCTCGGGGAAAACTTGGAAGCACTTCCAAATGCTTTACAACTTTCAAAACAAGCAATGCTGAAAATAAAACAAAACCTTGCATGGGCATTCGGATACAACTTAATTGCTTTACCGATCGCAGCAGGATTACTTTTACCATCGACTGGCTTATTGCTATCCCCTCCCTTGGCCGCTCTTCTTATGGCTTTGAGCTCAATAAGTGTTGTATTTAATGCTTTATCTTTGAAGTCAAAATGAAAGGAAAATTTATTGTATTTGAGGGTATTGATGGCTCTGGAAAAACCACTCAAATTAATCAAGTATCAAAATGGCTTATCGGCACTGATCTTATTCCTGAAAATAATCAATTAGTTGTCACTAGAGAACCAGGAGGGACGAAATTGGGAAAATCCTTAAGATCACTTCTACTAGATACTTCTAAAGAAAAAAGCCCTGATTCAATTACTGAGCTTTTACTTTATGCCGCCGATAGAGCACAACATGTTAATGAAATTATTCGCCCATCTTTAAAAAAAGGAGATTGGGTAATAAGCGATAGATTTTGTGGCTCCACACTTGCTTATCAGGGCTATGGAAGAAAGTTAGATATCAAGTTAATTAAAAATCTCGAAACGATTTCTACTCAGGGTATTTCTCCGGATATTACATTTCTATTAGACATACCTGTTGAAGAGAGCATACAAAGAAGAAGAAGTACAAAAGATGATCGCATGGAAAAAGAAGGTAGAGAGTTTTTATTGAATGTATCCTTAGGCTTTAATGAATTGTCTGAGGACAATAAATGGAAAAAAATATCTGCCAAAAACTCTAAAGATCAAATCCTTTCCGAGATTCAATCTGAGATAAAAAAGTTATTAAAAAATAAATAAAATGGATGATTTTAAAAATATATATGGACAAGACTTAGCTATTAAAATTTTAGAGTCTGCTATTTCTAAAAAACATATTCCTCCAGCCTATTTATTCTCTGGACCAGAAGGAGTTGGAAGAATAAAAACTGCAAAAGTATTTATCAAAGCAATTCTTGATAAATGCCTTGATAATGAAACTACAAAAAGGAGAATAGAAACTAATAATCATCCTGACTTATTATGGATAGAACCTTCTTACATAGTGCAAGGTAAACGTATTTCTCAGAGCAATGCAAGATCAGAAAGTATAAATATGAAATCACCCCCGCAAATAAGACTAAATCAAATTAAAGAAATAATAGAATTCTTAGGCAAAAAGCCATTAGAATCAGAGAGAAATATAGTGATAATTGAAGATATTGAGAGAATAAATGAATCTGCTTCAAATGCATTATTAAAAACTCTTGAAGAACCAAATAAAGGATTATTTATTCTTATCACTCAAAGACCGGAGAAATTATTAGCAACTATAAGATCAAGATGTCAAACAGTCCCTTTTATTCGCTTAAATCATAATCAAGTAAATAAAATTATTAATACATTAGAAGTTACTCAAAAAGCAGATGACATTCCTAATGAAGAAATTAAAGAATTGATAGATTTTTCATATGGATCACCAGGAAGGTATCAACTCAACCTTCAATATTGGTTAGCCATATCAAGTCCTTTAAGACAAAAGCTAGAAATCAAATTAACTAATCCAATAGAGTTACTAAAATTAGCAAAAGAAATAACTGATGAACTTAATTTAGAGCAACAGCTTTGGTTTATTAATTTTCAACAACACAGAGTTTGGAAAAAAGAAAAAGATTCGTCTATCGTTAAAAAACTCGAAGAACTAAGAAAACAATTATTAGCTTATGTACAACCAAGACTTGCTTGGGAAGTAACTTTATTAGAAATGAATCTTATTAATTAAGCAATAACTCTTTCATCAGTATTTTTTTTCAAAGAACTCGCTTCTCTGGCTTCAATAATCAATGGTTGAATTTCATTTATTTTTTCCCCAGTAGGTAATTCCAAGCAATATCCAGCTCCATAAACAGTTTTAATGAATCTTGGTTTTCGAGGATCAGGTTCAAGCTTGGTTCTTAAATGTCTTACATGAACTCGTATTGTTTCAATATCATCATCAGGTTCATAACCCCAAACTTCTTTGAGAATTAATGAGGGCGCAACTGTCTGCCCATGTCTTTGCATTAAACAGTGAAGCAATTCAAACTCCAAATGTGTCAAACGCACTGGCGATTCAAACCATATAGCTTCAAATCTTTCAGGAACAAGTGTAAGGGGTCCGTAATTAAGTATTTCTTGCTGATTATTACTGCCCAGTGGAGCACGATTAGTTCTTCTCAACAAAGCCTTGATTCTGACTTGTAATTCCTCTAGGTCAAATGGTTTTGTTATGTAATCATCTGCACCAGAATTAAAACCCGTAACTTTATCCTTGATACCACCTAAAGCAGTGATCATAAGAATAGGTATACCAGATGTTCTCTCGTCTCTTCTTAAACGTTGGCAAAGAGTTAAGCCATCGACTTTTGGAAGCATTAAATCAAGAAGAATTAAATCAGGGGCGTATTGAAGAGCAAGCGCTTGGCCCTTGATCCCATCCTCAGCTTTCTGGACATCAAAACCAGTGTGCTCAAGATGCCCTGCAACCAGATCTCTCATGTCTTGATCGTCTTCAATGAGTAAAATGCAAGGCTTCATTAATAATTGCCCAAGTTAAAAAAGTATCCGCAATTGCGATTACTAAAGATTCATATGATTCTCTCAAAATTTTGTTTTTATTGCAGAATTCGGGAAATTAGGTTTTCCATGGCCTAATCGACAAGATTAGTTGCTATCACTAATTTTTTATCCTGAAAAAGACAAAAAACCTCTCAACTGTCTTTAGAAAGTCTTCAGATTCCAAGGCTCTACTGTTAAGGAATTCTCAAAACTTTCATAAAAATCGATAATAAAAAAATTCATAAAATTTGGTTTTATCTTGAAAAACAAAATTTTTTTGCTGCTCAATAGTTAGCACAATCTATTCAGATTGATAAACAAATTTCCACTTACTTTTAAAACTCCCCGGGCGGGATTCGAACCTGCGACCAATCGGTTAACAGCCGATCGCTCTACCGCTGAGCTACCGAGGATTACACCATTAAGAACTTACCCTTGCCAGCTACCTAAGGGCAAGTGATTTTAATTGTTGGAACACTTTTGAACCAGAATCCCACCTGCTAATACCTCCATTTTTAACAATTGCTGCACCATCACAAAAATTTAATTCTTCCAAACGATGAGTAACCCATATTGCTGTAATTGGATCAGCGGAGGAACTAGTCAGTTTTTTTATAACTTTCAAAACTGAATTTTGACTTTTAGGATCCAATAGCGCTGTGGGCTCATCAAGTAAAAGTAAATTTGAATTGCTCACAATTGCTCCAGCAATAGCTAAACGCTGCTTTTGACCACCACTTAAGGTGTGAATAGGTCTGTCTAACATTTCGCCTAAGTCCACTTTTTCAAGAGCGGATTGAATCAAATCATATTGATTGCTATGAGGAATGGTTTTAGGAATGCTAAGCATCAACTCACTTTTACATGTTGGCATAAGCAATTGATGGTCTGGATTTTGATAAACCATTGATGGTTTTAGAGAGCAGAAAATTTTTCCGCTTTTAGGAGGAATTACTCCATTGATTAAGCGAAATAAGGTGCTTTTACCACTTCCATTTTCACCTACCAGCATCCACAAACCAGGTTTTAAAATTGAAAAAGAGCATTGATCAAGAACGTTGACTCCATTGGGCCAAGAAAAAGAAACTTGATCGAATTCCAAAAAGCGAGACCCAGTTGGTTCCAAAATTAGATCACTCCTATTTTTTCTTAATCCTGCAGCGAAAATCCAGGCCGTTTACTAGTGCTACTACTAGTCTTCTCATAAATCTGTACAGCTGTAATTTCACTAACAAGAACAGTTATTCTTTTATCTTCAACTTTTTCACAAGTCAATTCTAGAAGCCTTTGATTGCCTTTTTGAATAGATTCTATTACTTCAGAGTAAAGCCTTTGAGCATCTCCATGCTCTTTTCTCTGCACTACTAAAGGCATGGGACTTAATTTAATAGTAAGCTCAATACAATACACTTTTAAAAAAACCTTAATAACTAGATGATTCTTACAAATAAAAGCAGAAGAAGTGAAAAATATGTTAAGAATAATATTTTATTTAATCATTACATGTATAAAGATCCCAATCATTAGTTTTCTTAATTGCATTGCATTTAGGTTGATTTTTTTCATCAAAAGTTTTAATTTTTTTTCTTGCATACCAATTTAAACTTGGTCGCTCAAAACTATTTTTAATATAAATTTCTTGGCCAGGGAAATCAGATATAAATTCAGCTACAGGCCTTACATCCCAATTCTCATTGATTTCCCATAACCAGAATTTAGAGCTCACAAAAAAGAAGAAACCAATTATACTTCCAAAAATTATTCCAACAAAACCAACTTTTCTAATATTCTTACTTGAATTAGATAATAATACTCCCCCAATAAACCAAGCCAAACTAATGGGAAAGATTACACTAAAGTAGGCTTCTTCAAAGTTAATAATATTTAATTTAACTAATAAAGAAAAAACAAATAAGCATATTCCAATAAAAAATAATACATAAGGTATTTTACTTAATATTTTTCTAGCGAAAATATACTCATTCTCTTTCCTTTGAATTAACCAAGATAATGGAGGGCCACATACTAAAGCAAAAGGCAACCAAAATGGATGGATATACCAAGGAAGTTGCATTTTTAGAGGTAAAATACTTCCTGCAATAATTACCTGAGTACTAAAAGCCCAAATACCCCAACGAGTATTAAGACTAAAAAATGCCCACAACAAACCAATTGGCCACACAAGAATCCAAGGCCACCCACCTTCAAATATTTCAATTATTGGCACCAAAACTCCTAGCTCACTCCCTGAGCCTTTTTCAAATAAAACTCTTCCTGCTCCATCACCCCACCACAACCAGAAAGCTCCTGAACCATTTGAAATTATATTCCATAGATGCCAAGCAAAACCTGGAATTAGTCCACAAAAGAACCAGGACCATGAAAGATTATTAAAATATTTTTTAGATTTATTTTCCCAGATTAAAGGTAATAAAGATGCAAATAGTGCAGGAATCATTACAGGAGCTTTCAGTAAAAGCATAAAACTACAAGCAAATCCAGCCCCTAAAAAATTAAATTTAGTAACCCTATTATTTTTTATTGATGATAAGCAAAACCATAAAAGTGCAATAGCACTAAGCTGCGTTCCATCCAACATTGCCATTCTGCCATATCTAATAATTGGCAATAAAGTTAATAAAATTGCTGATGTAGCAATACACGCTAATCGATCTTTAGGGCGCAAATTCCACTGAATCAAACCACCCAATGGAACAACAAAAGTAGAAAAAAGTGCTGGAAAAAATCTTATACAAAACTCAGAGGGTAATAAATCAAAACTATTCTGGAAATTTCTACTAATTCCGATAGCAAAAGATATTATCCAATGCAATCCAGGCGGTTTATTCAAATAGGGCTGATCCCAGATAGAAGGAAGCAATCGTTCTAGTCCACTTTTTTGGTTTAATTCCAGTGCAACTCTTGCGACAGTTGCTTCATCAAAATCTCTTAAAGGCAAATTCCCCAGAGAGACAAATGCAATTCCACAAGCTATGGTCCAAAAAAGAAAAACCCATAAAATTGGAGGCCTATAGTTTTGGGAAATGCTCTCGGTCAATATCAAAAACTTATTCCATCTATTTATATCTCTAAAAGGCCAATAAAGCTTTTGAATAACAAATTTTCAAGCATTATTAAAAATGAATTGAATTATTAAATAACTTTTCCCTCGAAACTGATTCAAGTTTTTAAAATAAGATCATGCCAATTGCTAATGACATAACTGCTTTGGTTGGCCAAACACCTTTGGTCAAACTGAATCGATTACCTAATGACTTTAATTGTAGAGCTGAAATTGTAGCTAAATTAGAAAGTTTCAACCCGACAGCATCCGTAAAAGACCGTATAGCTGGCGCAATGGTCAAATCAGCAGAAAAAGAGGGAACCATCAAACCTGGACATACTGTTCTTATTGAGCCAACTAGTGGAAATACAGGAATTGCATTGGCCATGGTTGCTGCAGCAAAAGGTTATCGGCTCATACTTACAATGCCTGACACAATGAGTACTGAGCGACGCTCAATGTTAAGAGCATTTGGGGCAGAGCTTCAACTAACTCCAGGCAAAGAGGGAATCCAGGGCGCTATTCATCTGGCAAAGGAATTAGTAGCTTCTATACCTAATGCATATTTACTTCAGCAATTCGATAATTTATCCAATCCTGAAATTCATGAAAAAACTACCGCTGAAGAAATTTGGAAAGATTGCGAAGGCAAACTTGATGCATTAATTGCTGGAGTAGGGACAGGAGGGACAATCACAGGTTGTGCCAGATTTTTAAAACAAAAAAATCCAAAAATCAAGGTTTTTGCGGTAGAACCTTCATCAAGCCCAGTTCTCTCAGGAGGAAATCCCGGGTCACATGCAATACAAGGTATTGGTGCTGGTTTCATCCCTAATGTATTAGATATGAATCAAATTGATGAAGTAATAAGGATCAATGATCATGAAGCAATGGACATAGGAAGAAGACTTGCCAAAGAAGAAGGATTGCTAAGTGGTGTCAGCAGTGGTGCTGCAGTAGCAGCTGCTTTAAAGGTAGGGAATCAAACTGAGTTTACGAATAAGCGCTTGGTTGTTATCCTTCCTAGTTTTGGTGAACGATATCTCTCAACAAGCATGTTTACTTGCATCCCAGCAAAACCAGTAAAAGGTAATGAGTACCTCTAAAAAAAAATAGTCATTCAACAATGAGCAAAGACCCATATCAAATATTGAAAATTCATCCCAGCGCAACACTAGAAGATATTAAACAAGCATATATAAAACTTGTAAAAATACATCACCCAGATAAAGGAGGAGATTCAAAAATAATGCTTGAAGTAAACTCAGCATGGGAAATATTAAAGAAAAAACATAAAAATCTTAATTATAATGAATTTAACAATACAAAAGCTTACAACCAGAACGAATACAAGAGAGAAGCTAATAATTACTCTGAATCTGAAGATATAAAAAAATGGTTTCAAAATATATATCTCCCTATTGATAAATTATTAGGTCAAATTATTAATCCTTTAGGTTCAAAAATTAGAGATTTATCAGCCGATCCCTATGATCAAGTATTAATGGATTCTTTCTGTCTATATCTCGAGAAAAGTAAATACAAAATCACTAAGATTAAAAAAATTTATACCTCTAATGCAAGTCCCTCAATCATAAGAGACTTCAGTTTAGATCTTTATCATTGCTTATCTCACGTTGAGGATGGTATTAATGAATTAGAACGCTACACAATGGGCTATGTAGATAATTATTTACATGATGGAAAGTCAATGATTGCTTTTGCTAAGAAAAAAAGAAAATTTTTACAAAGTAATAAAAAAGAATGGCTTATCTTATAGTTTCAATCTTTATTCATTTATTAATATGAGACTATATGATCAGTTTTTATCCAAACATCAGGGACTGGCCTTCTCCACCTAACTTGACAATAATCACCTTTAATAAGTAATACTTCCCCAGGCCCTTGAAAAATATATTCAGGTAAATTAGTGTCGCTTGCTTTAGATTCTAAGCTATTAGAATATGTCTCACGATCAACTTTGACAAGATCTCCTTTTCTAAATTTCTTTTGTATCTTTGCAGGTAATTGAGAATCATCTACTTTTCTGGTTAGTTCAGACATTTCCAATAATTAATAAAAAAAACTAAAGACTTAATTAAAATATTCAAATGAAGAATAGCAGTTAAAACAAAATGGTAAAAATCATGTCATGAATTAATTGCAAATTCCATAACTCAATATCCATATCCGATCAACACCATAAGTTAATCAAAATCTCTCTAAGCTGATCAAATCTAATTAAAGAAATTATGAAATTACTACTTACTGGATGCACTGGTTTTATCGGAAGAGAATTAATTCCTTTGCTAATCAAAGAAGGGCACAGCCTCACAATCATATCTAGGCAATCCAAAGGAAAACTAAAAGCCATAGCTAATGACCAGAACATCAATGTCATAACAATGAATCCAGCTGAGTCTTCGTCTTGGAATAAAAAAGAAATTCAAGAGTCTTTAAAAAGCTGCGAAGGGATTATCAATCTCGCTGGCGAACCTATTGCTGAAAAAAGATGGACTACAGATCACTGTAAAGAAATTACAAATAGTCGCATAGAGACAACAAAGAATTTGATTGAAAATCTAAGGAATCTAAGAAAACCCCCAAAAGTTCTTATTAATGCATCAGCAATTGGTTTTTATGGCTCACATCCTCAAACTGAATTCACTGAAGAAAATATTCAGGGTGATGATTTCCTAGCAAATCTCTGTAAAGAATGGGAATCTAGTGCAAAAAATAAACCAAGAGCGACTCGCCTTCTAATTGTAAGAATTGGCATCGTATTAGCTAAAGATGGCGGAGCACTAGGAAAAATGCTTCCTATTTTTAGAGCAGGTCTTGGAGGTCCTATAGGAGATGGAAAGCAATGGATGAGCTGGATACACAGAACAGATCTTTGTAATCTTATTAACGAAAGTGTGAAAAATTCTGCTTGGTCTGGCGTCGTCAATGGGGTTGCACCAAATCCTGTACGAATGAATGAGTTCTCTAATTCACTTGGTCAAGCACTTGGAAGACCAAGTCTTCTCGCAGTTCCTGGGCCAATATTGAAGTTAATTTTAGGAGATGGCGCTCGTGTGGTTTTAGAGGGACAAAATGTCAAACCTCAAAGGTTGAAAAAACTCAAATTTAAATTCAGTTTCCCCACAATTAATGACGCTTTTAAAGCAATATTAGCTTAAAATCATTTGATGAGATCTAATTAGAAATTAAAGATCTAACCAATTTTTGATTTTAAGTAATGTTTTCCAATTAGGTTTCCGTGAAAGACCATCTTCAAATGATTCTTTTAATTCTTTTTCTAATTCAGGAAGAACGAACATAGCCCTTTTCACATAATCAATATGATCTCTAACTCCTTTAGAATTAGTCTCTAACAATGCAAGACTTAAATTTATTCTGGACTGTGGATCTTGACCGTTAAGTTTCACTGCATATCTCGCAGACCGCAAGGCTTCCTGAGGCGAATCACATAACAACTGCAGCCAAGACAAGCATGTCCATGCAGCAGCATTATTTGGAGTAGTAGAAGTTATTTTCTGAAAATCTTCAATCAATTCATCTGCTGATGAACCAGCTTTATAGCGATTTAGGGCCTCTTCAAAAAGACTTTCCTCTGATTGATCCATTGTTAATTTTTAAATTCTTTTAGTTAAAGTTAAACTGCAAAGGAACTTCCACAACCACAAGTTTGTGATGCATTGGGATTAGTAAAGTTAAAGCCTCCACCAATTAAATCTGTACTGAAATCTAACTGCATACCATATATATATAAAAGACTCTTAGGATCACAAATCACTTTAAAAGAGCTGCTACCTACTGAATATTCATAAACTTCATCATCTTTTTGAATATCATCAACAGACACAAAGTCCATTGTGTAACTCATACCACTGCATCCTCCTGAACGAACTCCAACTCTCAATAATTTCCCTGAACCTTGTTCTTTGCAAAGTCTAGACAACTGATCCAATGCAGGAGTGGTAATAAGTACTCCCTTGCCATCTTCAGCTTTATGAATTTCGGGAGGTGCGTTTGATTCACTCATTGTTTTTTCTGAACTTTAATAACACTCTATTAATTATATTCGATTTTAAAAGTGCCAAAAACGAGTTTTTATTCATAGAGTTAGTGTATCCATCTAATTAAACGAGTGAAAATCGCAATAATAGGTGCAGGTTTAGCAGGATTGACTGCTGCAGTTGACCTTGTTGATGAAGGACATGAGGTCGACCTATATGAGGCAAAACCATTTATTGGAGGCAAAGTTGGAAGCTGGGAAGATTCCGATGGCAATCATATAGAGATGGGCTTGCATGTGTTCTTTTTCAACTATGCCAATCTGTTTGCCTTAATGAGAAAAGTTGGGGCATTTGAAAATCTTTTACCAAAAGACCACACTCACCTTTTTGTTAACAAGGGCGGTGACATTAAGTCACTTGATTTTCGATTTTTTGCAGGAGCTCCTTTCAACGGTTTAAAAGCCTTCTTCACTACACCTCAATTAAATTGGATTGACAAACTAAGGAATGCTCTTGCTCTTGGAACAAGTCCAATTGTAAGAGGGCTTATTGACTATGAGGGGGCGATGAAAACAATACGCTCACTAGATTCCATAAGCTTTAAACAATGGTTTCTAAACCATGGAGGAAGCCTAAATAGTATCGAAAGGATGTGGAATCCTATTGCATATGCTCTGGGATTCATTGATTGCGAAGCTATTTCAGCAAGATGCATGCTTACCATCTTTATGATGTTCGCTTCAAAAACAGAGGCATCCAAGCTCAACCTATTGAAGGGCTCACCACACAAATGGCTCACGAAGCCAATACTCGATTACATTGAACAAAGAGGTGGAAAACTTCACTTAGAGAATATTGTTAAAGAAATTCATTCAGAGGATTCCGACCAACCATCCGTGACTGGAGTAACTCTTCAAACTCCAGATGGTGAACAAAAAATTCAAGCAGACAAATATTTAGCTGCTTGCGATGTATCTGGTATTAAAAGGATAATTCCTAGATCATGGAGACGTTTTAAAGAGTTTGACTCACTTTTCAATCTTGATGCTGTACCAGTCGCGACAGTACAACTTAGATACGATGGCTGGGTAACAGAGATTAATAATGAAAAAGCTCAAATAAATCTAAAAAGTCCATCTGGTTTAGACAATTTGCTATATACAGCCGATGCTGATTTTAGTTGTTTTGCTGATTTAGCTTTATCAAGCCCAGAAGACTATAAAAAAGATGGTCAGGGCTCACTACTTCAATGTGTGTTAACGCCTGGAGATCCCTGGATTACCAAGCCCTCAGATGAAATTGTAAAACATACTGATCTACAGGTCAGGACACTTTTCCCTTCTTCAAAAGGCTTGAAGCTTTTATGGAGCAATGTGGTCAAAGTTTCTCATTCTCTCTACAGAGAGGCACCTGGAATGGAGCCATATAGACCAGATCAAAAAACCTCTTTTAGTAATTTCTTCTTAGCAGGCAGTTACACGAAACAGGATTACATTGACTCTATGGAAGGAGCAACAATGAGTGGTCATCTTGCTGCTTCAGCAATGCTCTCAAAGTCTGTTTCACTAACAAAAAATTCTTCGGTTGTTTAAGAAATGGGAAAGTGGCTTGATCACACAGTGATAAGTGAAATTGATGCTCCAGTTGAACTTGTCTGGAAGTTTTGGAGTGATTTAGATTCGATGCCTTTGTGGATGACTTGGATTGAATCGGTTAAGACTGTCAATGAAAAAACCTCGACACTTCCTGATTTAACGGAGTGGACACTTGCAGCTAATGGCTTTCGTTTTAAATGGAAAGCTCAAATCACTGAAAGAATAGAAGCAGAGAAATTGGAATGGAAGTCAGTTGGTGGTTTACCTACCAAGGGTTCAGTACGCTTTTACAATGAAGAGATCACTAAAACTGTGGTTAAATTAAAAATATCTTATGAATTACCTCAAGTTTTAGCAAATCTAATGAAAGCAAATATTCTTGGAGGAATGGTCACAAAAGAATTACAAAAAAATCTTGATGGATTTAAAGAACTTGTCGAAAAATCTGCATAAATTTAATTAAATTTTAGTTCCAAACAAGCTTTTAATAATCCATCTAGATCATGCGGTGAAGCCTCATTATCAGGTTTTCTAATAAGGTTGTTACAGCTAATAGTTGTTTGGGGTCCAATCGAAACAAGTTTAATCCTTTCGATTAATGTCAACCAATTTTCACCAAAGTATTTTTTAAATAAGCTGACAGTATTTTTTACTGTTTTACCACTGGTAAAAGCAATAATATCTATTTCCCCACTATTCAAAGCCTCTATAGTCTTTTGAGGCATATCTTTAGGACAAGAAGATTCATAAGCAGCCACTTCAGTAACCTCTGCACCTTTTAATTTGAAAGAGTCAGATAATATTGACCTGCCTCCAGTTTGTACTCTGGGAATAAATAATTTTAAACCTTTTTGATTCTGAGGGAAATATTCAACCAAGCTATCTGCAATAAAACTAGGAGGAACAAAACTAATCTTTGCATCAATATCTAATAACAAAGAAGCTGTTTTTCTACCGACAGCAGCAATTTGAATAGTCTTGGGAATTTTCGATAAAGATAATCCTATTTCTTTCAGTCTATCTTCAACATTTCTAACACCATTTGCGCTAGAAAAAATGATCCAGTCAAAGGTAGTAATTTCCTTTAAGGCCTCATCTAAAGGAGCCCAGTCATCTGGAGGCCCAATCACTAATGAAGGAAGATCGAATACCTCAGCTCCATTTTCTAGAAAGATCTTACGAGCCTCTGAAGTCTGTTCTTGGGCGCGAGTAATAATTATCTTCTTGTCTGTTAAAGCCATTTCTATATGCTTCTTTCTAGGAAGTCTAAAGAATCACTATCCAATTATTTAAACAATGATAAGGTTTTTCTTGAATATTAGATTCTCGATTAAACAATTTTCAATCAGTAAATTCTTTACTTGATTTTTTATCAACTTCCTTTTGAACTATTTTTGATTGCAAAATACGACTTAAAATTTGAGTTTGTGCTTCCTCTATTTGACTAGGACTATAAGCTAAAGGGATAGAGTCATGAATAGTTTTCTTTATTTTATCATACAAATATGGACATCCATATATAATAATTCCTGATAATCTTTCCTCAATTTCTAAATTTTTTATAGTGTCTATCCAATGATCGTTATGATATGCTAATCCTATAAATGGTTTACCTCTAACAAAAAGCTGAACAAGAATTTTACTATTACGAAATCGCCCTAGTTCTAAAAATCTTTTATTACTATCTTGCCATGGACTGATGCCTAGGGGATGTATAATTAAATTTCTAAAGCCTACTTCCTTGGGTAAATTTAATGCAGGCAAAAATTTATTAGACACTTGATCAAAATTATCAATCTGTATAAGATTAATATCATTAACTTTAGCTTTTATACTACTTTCTCCTCTGACAAAAATTGAATTTTTTATTATAGAATTACTAAATCTATAAGCATCAGCTAAAAATTCATTCTTAACATCTTCATGCCTGAATTCTTCTTTTTCTAAATCATTTTCATTACCAATTAAATCAAGTTGTTTTTTTCTTCTTTCTCTAGATATATGTAACCTTTCTAATGAAATTTTTTCTGAATAAAAAGCATCAGTAAGAGAATCAATTGCCTCATCAATATCTTTTGGCATCATAATCAAATCAATTCCTGCTTCAAAAGCCATAACTGCAGATATTCCACTACTATATTTATTAGATATTGCATTCATAACCAAGGCATCGCTAACAACTAAACCATCGTATTTTAATTTGATACGTAACAAATCAGTAACCAATTTTTTTGAAAGTGTTGCAGGATAAATAGGATCAATTTTTGACAAAAGTAAATGTCCGATCATGATACTATTGACTCCTTGATTGATTAAAGATCTAAAGGGAATTAACTCAAATTTCTCTAATTTAGATAAGTCATTCTGTATTTCTGGAAGATCCAAGTGAGAGTCAATTTCGGAATTGCCATGCCCAGGGAAATGTTTTGCGCAAGTAAGCATTTGTGATCTAGAAACACCCCTATGAAAAGCACAAGTTAAACTTTTAACTGTTTCAGTTTCTTCTCCCCAAGCTCTTAGGTTTATAACCGGGTTATTTGAATTGTTATTGATATCACAGACTGGTGCTAATAGCCAATTTAAACCAATAAATTTTGCTTCTTTACCAGTAAAATAACCGATTTTCTCAGCAATAGAAATTGCTAAATTATGATCTTTTTTATAAATCTGAGCGATACCCATTGGAGGAATAAACTTTGTTCCTCCATAAAATCGTTGGCCAACACCTTCCTCAATGTCAGCACATAAGAGAAGAGGTTTACCCGACCATTTTTTTAAGACCTTGCAACGAATTTCTAATTCTTTTACAGTTCCTCCTAAAAAAATAACTCCACCAACACCTTCTTCTAAAAGTCTCTTAAGATTTGAATTAGATTCTTCTAAGTTGGGATATAAACGTTGCGAATCAAGATTAAATCCACTTGCTCTCACTATAAATAATTCAGCAACTTGTCTTCTAAGATCAGATTTATTCATCAAAAATATTGATTAATCTATAAGTCTTTACTTATATCTTTACTTTTACGTTCAAGTTCTAATGAATTGAGAAGATCTAAAACTGCCGGACCTTTTGTCATACCTTTATCAATCTTAAAAACAAGCTCAGGAGATCGTCTCATTTGAAGCCTTCGAGCAAGCTCAGCACGAATAAATCTCTTTGCTTCTTCTAAACCCACTAGCACCTCAGCTTTTTTTTTCTCTTCGCCAAAAAGACTTACAAAAATTTTTGCATGCTGTAAGTCACCTGAGACCTCAACAGATGTAATGGTAATCATAGCTTGATGAATTCTTTCATCTCTAACCCCATTAACTAAAAGTTCACTAACTTCTTTTTTGAGTAAAGCTGCTAATTTTTCTACTCTTCTTGAATTAGCCATATCTAAGTAATTGGGACAGGGAAAGCCATAGCCTTTAATAAGAAAATTATTGTCAGAAGTCCACTTAGCAACGCCCCAACAAGAGCAATCGCTGTGATCGGATTACTACCTCGTTTAATTAATGGAGAAATTGCAGAAGTGAAAACCCCCAAAACTATTGTTATGAGATATTTGGGATATCTAGAAACATTAGAAAAAAACTCACCCATTTTTTCACCAACACAAGACTGAATTAATAGCTACTCTGCTAAACATTTGAAGGAAAATAAAATGTTGGAACTTCATCAATTTAGGCACTCACCTTATTGCTTGAAAGTAAGAATGGCTTTGGCTGCAAAAAAGCTTGAATATCGAACCGTTGAGATAACTCCAGCCATAGGCCAAATAGATATCTTTCAAAAAACAGGACAAAAAAAATTACCCGTGCTTTTTGATAAGGAAACAACAATCCATGAATCAAGTTCAATAATACGACACTTAGAGAAAATTGAAATAGAACCAAAATTAATTCCAGAGAGTCTAAAGGAAGCTTCACAGGCTCAAATAATTGAAAATTGGGCAGATACAACTTTGGCAAAATCTATAAAAATTGTCTTTTTGGAAGAGCTTACGAAGAATCCAAAATTGATTTCCTCTTTATTCACCAACGAAATTTCAGATTCTATGCAAAAACTTCTTCTTAATATTCCTACAAAAATTGCTAGTCAGATTTCTGGATTAATAAACCAGAAAGAGAAAGAATCTCTAAAACAAAATCTAGAATATCTATCAAATTTAATTGATCAAGAAAACTTTCTTATTGGAGACAAGCTTTCTATTGCTGATATATCTGTAGCTTCACACTTATCACTACTCAAATTTCCAAATTCATCTGGAGAAAATCTAAAAGGTAAAGGGTGTTCTTTATATATAAATGATCCAAGTCTCCAAAATCTTTTTAACTGGAGAGACTTAATTGAAGATAAATTAACAATAACTAATCATAATTAGGCTTTCTAAGTATTAATTTAGATTTTTCTAGTTTAATCGGCAAAGAAATAAAATTTTGACCAGGTTGATTGTAAATTGCCTGGAATTGTTCTCCACAAATATTAAAATCACTTAAATTTATCTTATTATTTTGGTTAGGTCCACATCTTTTAAACTCAGTTAAAGTTTCGACCTGGCTAACTCTGCTCAATTCTGTTGTATGCAAAATTTGTAAAATTAATTCATCAGTAATAAAAATATTATTATCTATTTCTTCCTGCAGTCTTCCTATGATTTTTGTCTCTAAATACCTATCTTCAGTTAATTTGGCAAACTGACGATTAGGTGATTTAGGATCATTCTTTACTGATAAAAAACCACCAGTCTTTGTGCTCAAAGCATAAGACTTAGTATTGTATTCACGGTCGGCAATTAAATTACCAGAGGTATTGCGAATAAATTTAGCTGAGTGAATAATAGGTTCTTGATTCTGTTCGCTTTCTACCTTACTAGTAACATCCCATACTCCTTCAAACCAATAAGGGTAAATCAAATCATCTTTTAATCCTGGGCGCTTAATAAAAGAAGGAAAGCGCCAATCAGGCCAAATTAATTTGCGTTCATAAAGCTTAGATGGTTGAAAATTATTTATTTCAAGAATAGTTTCAGGAAGAGCAGGACCTGTATAAGTAAAAATAATTAAAATAGAAATCAAAAAAAAGAAAAATTTCTGTCTCATGTCTGATCCGCTAATTAGAGAAATGGATAATTATGTTGTTTTGGTTCCTGGTGAAAGTGAACAATTCCTGGATAAAGAACAAACTCTTTTATGGCTTCAATCTTGGTTAAATAAATTCGATTCATTACCATTAGATCTTGCATGTAAGTCTTCAATAGAAGAAGCTGCGCAACATTTGCTTGATACAGCCTGCGACCTGGAAATCAAAACAGGTTTTACAATTCAGTGGTATGCCGTTCGGCTTGAGTCTCCGGGTCAATAAGGATACTTAGCAAACGTTCAGAAATCATAGTTGCAACCTCATATGGAGATTGATCCTCAACTTCTATTCTCAAATCCGACTCTAAATATACTGGTTTTCTACTTTCATAGATCTGACTAAAATTCTCAGCTAAATCATCTCCAATTAATAAAGGGCGTTTCTTTTTATCACTTTCTAATCGTTTAATTGAACGTTTCAAATCAAGATCTAACCAAATAACTATTCCTTGATGAAGTATGCCCCAGTTTTCAGGCACGGTAACTAAACCACCTCCAGTAGCAATTACAAGAGAATGATGTTGACTAATTTCTTTTAAAACTTTTTTTTCAACATCCCTAAAGACTTTTTCTCCATCTTTTTCAAAAATAGATGCAATAGATTGTTTAGAAGCTTTTTCTATAACATCATCACTATCAACAAAAGCATAATTGATCATTTTGGCTAGAACTGGTCCGGTTTGACTTTTGCCAGAACCCATCATTCCTATCAAAAATATATTTCGACCACCTAACTTTTCTTTAAGAGTTTTAGGGGTTGACTGGATAGCCATAAAGACAGAAGTAACTAAAAGTTATTAAGATGTGTTTTGATGTGAAAAATTTATGGAAGCAATCACATCTAATTTTCCCCACGGAGAGGGGAGAAGCTGTGTAATAACAAGGCGAGCCTGCTTTAGCTCAAGCCACCTTTATCGACTTCCTGAATTATCTGATGATGATAATTCAGCTTTGTTTGGCCCATGCTCAATAGCTCCTGGCCACGGTCATAATTACGAGTTAATCGTAACCATGGAAGGAGAACTTAATAAATATGGCATGGTCTTAAACCTTTCAGATGTAAAACATGCCATAAAAAACGAAGTAACAAGTCAACTTGACTTTCGTTTTTTAAATGACACATGGCCAGAATTTGACCTTTCTAAACCCGAAGGTTGCCTTCCCACAAGTGAAAGTTTAGTTCGTATTATATGGGAGCGCCTTAAATCTCACTTACCCCTAAAATCTCTTCGTCTTTACGAAAACCCAAAACTCTGGGCTGACTATCAAGGAAATGCTATGGATGCTTATTTAACAGTTCAAACACACTTTTCAGCTGCTCATCGCTTAGCCAGAGAAGATCTACCTCAAAACGAAAACGACAAAATATTCGGAAAATGTGCTAGGCCTAATGGACATGGTCACAATTACTTAGTAGATATAACTGTCAAAGGAAAGATTAATCCTAGAACAGGAATGATATGTGATTTATCTGCATTAAATAGTTTAATTAATGATTTGGTTGTAGAGCCTTTTGATCATACCTTTTTAAATAAAGATATTCCTTATTTTGCAAATTGTGTTCCCACAGCTGAAAATATTGCATTGCATATTTCAGATAAATTAACAAATCCAATCAATGCGATTGGAGCAAATTTATATAAAATAAAACTACAGGAGAGTCCAAATAATGCAGCTGAGGTTTATGCAAACGTACCTGAATCAAAGATCGATACTAAAGGCTCAAAGAATCAGATTGGTTTGCTGAGATAATTGAAAAAAAATTGGGTTAAATTAGTTTTAGCTTCTAGTATTGATGGACGTATCGCATATCCAGAAGGAGGAAAAACACAATTAGGTCAGTCTGGAGATCGTTTAGTTTTAGAAGAATCACTTGCTTGGTCAGATGGGATTTTAATGGGAGGGCAAACACTGAGAGATCATCAATCAATTTGTGTCATTAAGAATAAAAATTTATTACAGCAAAGAACTTCAGAAGGAAAAAACGAACAGCCAATTGCTCTCATAGCTAGTAATCAAATAGATTTTCCAGGAAATTGGCTTTTTTTTAGACAACCACTTCAAAGATGGTTGATCCAAAAACAAGATAAGAAAAATGAGATTACGCCTCCTAATGGATTCGATAAAAAAATAAATTTAAAATTCACTTGGCGTGATGCCCTTGATGATTTATATAAGAAAGGTATTGCGAAAATTGTATTACTAGGAGGGGCAAATCTTATTTCAGATTTTCTTTTAGAGGATCTAATAGATGAATTACAAATTACCATTACCCCTCATCTTTTAGGAGGAGATTACTGCTGGGTTTCATCTGAATTAAAAAAGTTAAATACAATCATGAAAACAAAAAATGGCTGGATTCTAAAAGAAACTAAAAAGCTCGGTAATAATGAATTACTTATCAGATATTTTAGAAATAATTGGTCCTGAAGATAGATTTAGTATTAAAGAAATGAAAAATATCAAAATCAGATGGCATTCATCAATACAAGAAATACCTAAGATTATCTGGAATAATTTCTTAGAAGAAAATTCAACTCCTTTTTATAAGTGGGATTGGTTAAATGCATTAGAAAAATCAAAAAGTGTAAGTATAAAATATGGATGGCAACCATTATTCCTCTCAGCTTGGAGAGAAAATGATTTAATTGCATGTGCACCTCTATATCTTAAATCTCATAGTTATGGAGAATTTATTTTTGATAATGCCTTTGTTCAACTAGCTCAAGATATGGGACTTCGATATTATCCAAAACTAATAGGAATGAGTCCATTAAGTCCAATAGAGGGGTATCGCTTTCTTTTCGCAGAAGGAGTGAGTGAGATGGATCTTACCGAAATATTAATGTCTGAAATTGATAGTTTTGCCAAAGAAAATAGTATTCTAAGTTGTAATTTTTTGTATGTAGATCCTAAATGGATGAAAGTAGCTGAATCTCTAAATTGTGCTAAGTGGATCAACCAACAAAGTTTGTTGAAGTTGAATGAAGAAAACAGTTTTTCTGATTTTTTAAAAAAATTTAATTCCAATCAACGCAGAAATATTAAAAGAGAAAGAGAAAGCATAAAAAAATGTGGAGTAAAAGTTGAACCTCTTAGTGGGTCTCAAATAAATGTAATGAATTTGAAAAAAATGCATTATTTTTATGAGCTTCATTGCTCAAGATGGGGAGTATGGGGAAGTAAATACCTAACCGAATCATTTTTCACCGAGCTTACATCAACTGAACTCAAAGAAAATATTGTTTTATTTGAGGCGAAAGAAGAAAGAATTGATAAAACAATTGGAATGTCATTATGCGTAAAAAATGAAAATATGCTTTGGGGTAGATATTGGGGTTCAGAAAAAAATATAGATAATTTACACTTTGAAGCTTGTTATTATTCCCCGATTGAGTGGGCAATAGCAAATAAAATAAAATATTTTGATCCTGGAGCGGGCGGGAGTCACAAAAAACGAAGAGGTTTTATTGCTAAACCCAATGCAAGTCTTCATAGATGGTACAACTTACCTATGGATTCATTAATTAGAGAATGGCTACCAAAAGCAAATAAGTTAATGCTTGATCAAATAAACGCTACAAATAATGAAGTACCTTTTAAGTTTGAAGAGCCAAAACTATCAAATACATAGTAACTTCAGACAAATTAAAGACTTAATCTCAATGACAGATAACAATTTACTAGATTCTCCTGAGACCAATAAATCACTTTCCACCGAGAAAGATACAGTTGATTCTAATGAAGAAAAACCTTTCTTTGCTCAAGGGATTTTTAGTTATAAAGACAAAGGGACTCAAGGTGTTATTACTCTTTTTGGCTATGAACTAACAGCACCAGCAGGTCTAAAAAATCCAGGTCTTGTTTATTTATCTTTTATTTTTGTAAACCTGCTTATATTTTTAATCTTAAAAAGCTTTATTTCAGGATAATTTTTTGCAGGAAAATCTAAAAATTTAATAACTACAAAATAAGTTACTTGTGTATCTTCTTTTTAATTTGTAAATTAAAGAAATGAACAATCTAGATCTTCGAGAAGACTTAATTAACTCAATAACGCTTTTAGACGATAAATTATCCAAGCGGCAAATAGAACTTGACCCAAAAGGTTATTTCTTAATAAAAATTGAACCTAAAACGAATGAGTTAATACTGGAACATTATTTAAATGATATTGATCAAAAAGGTCGCGCTATTGATCCAGATTCCGGAGAACCAATTGGTTGTAAAACAAAAAGTAGAAATCAACCAAACAATATTTATAGAGGGAAGAGTGCCAAGCAATTAGGTATTCAAATCTCCGAGGGTCATGGTCCATTCCCCATCAGTCATTTAGATCATGCGATTTACATTGGTCGTGAATTACAGAAAGCGGAGCAATGCCTGATCAGTGGTAAACAATATATTCAAGATTAAAATTAATAAATTCAAACGATAAAGCACTGATGTTCTATTATTAGTGGAGAAATTCAAATCAAATGGGAATTCTTTTTTACTTAGTTTTTGTTGGTGCAGGCCTTTCTGCAGCATTCTTAATTCAAAAAGCCCTTAAAGCTATTAAATTAATCTGAATGAATAAATCACTATGATTAGTACTGAATTACTTAAAGAGGTTTATATTTAATACTCATTCAGATATTTATTGTTCTTAAAATATAAAGAACATTAGAATTCATTTACATTATTCAGACTTAAAAGAAAATTCTTCATTAGAATAAAGAAAATTCAATTATTTAAAATTCACCTGCATGGGATCTTCAAGACTAAAGAGTCGTCGTCGTCAAGATCTAGGTTCCAAATGGACGAGAGTTGTAATAGCTATTTTATCAACAGTGGGTGTTATTGATACAGGATCCATAACACTAAATAAATGGGGGTTCATAGGGAATTTAAACTGTCCAGGTGGATTAGGAGGCTGCGATAAAGTTTTAAATAGCCCTTGGGGAACTTTCTTTCAAACAAATAATTTCTCTATTCCATTATCATTAATAGGTTTAATTAGTTATTTATTAATATTATTAATGGCAATATTCCCATTAATACCTATTCTCAAAAACCAAAAAAATAATATCTCAAAAGTTGCATGGTGGGGATCTTTTTATATATCTACATCTACTTTTATTTTCAGTTTAATTTTAGTATCAGTAATGATATTTAAAATTAAAGCTTTCTGTTTTTTCTGTCTTCTTTCTTTTCTTATATCACTTTCAGTTCTATTATTAAATATATTTGGAGGCGGTTGGGAAGATTATGGTAAATTATTTTTCAGAGGTTTTCTTATGTCAGTAGCAGTTCTTTTGGCAGGGCTAATCTGGTCATCATCAGTCGATCCTGCTACTAAGGAAGTTTCAAATAATATTCCAGGCATGCCACCTGCGGTAATAGCGATAAGTTCTCCGGAAAAAATAAAACTCGCTGAACATTTAACAAAAGAAGGAGCAGTCATGTATAACGCTTATTGGTGTCCACATTGTCATGATCAAAAAGAAATGTTCGGTAAAGAAGCTGCAGAAAAATTAAATTTAGTTGAGTGTGCAAAAGATGGCTTTAACAACAAAAGAGAACTTTGCGAAGCTAAAGGGATAACAGGTTTCCCTTCTTGGGAAATTAATGGCTCAATTGATTCAGGAGTAAAAAGCCTAGAAGAATTAGCTGACCTTACCAATTACAAAGACTCTAAAGATTTTTAGGGAAATAAGCTTTATCAACAATGGGTCTTGTATGAATATTCTTTCCTTTTATTTGACGAGTATGACATTGCCAAAAAGGAACTGAGGTAGGGAAATCATCTCTAAAGTGGCCTCCTCTACTTTCTTCACGAAACAAACAAGCTTCCAACATAAGTAAACTTGACATTTGTCGATTACTCAAATCAAGTAGCAAATTAAGGTCTCTCCTGGCAAGTTCCTCGAATTCATTAATTTCATATTTTGACTGAGAAAAAACCAACTTTAATAAGGGCTCGTTTAAAAGATTTTGATAATCTCTTTGAACTTTTACAAGAGCAGAATTCATTCCTTTTCTTGATCGATCAACTCCAGCTTCACGCCAGCATAATTGTCTAAGTTTTTCAATTTCTTTTGATAAATAACTAGTTCCTTGATCCTTAGAAAAGCGAAGATCTGATTTTTTAAAACTTAAATTATTTCCTGAAATATCGGATGTTATAAAATCAGTTAATTCAATATTTCTCATTTGATTTGCAAAGACCAAACATTCCATTAATGAATTACTTGCAAGTCTATTCGCACCATGCAGGCCAGTACATGCCACCTCACCAATAGCGAAAAGTCCTTTGACATTTGTTTGTGCTTTCAAGTTTGTAGCGACACCACCCATCCAATAATGGGCAGATGGAGCCACGGGGATTGATTCTTTTAAAGGTTCTAAACCAAGCTCTCTGCACCTTTGAAAAATTGACGGAAAGCGCGCTTCTACATCCTCAAAAGAAATGGATTTAACATTAAGACCAATGTGATCAACTTTTTGCTTTTGCATCGCTTGAAACAATGCCCTGCTGACTTGATCTCTTGATGCAAGATCTTTCCCTTCAAGATGGGCTACGGGGCTTTCTCCGAATGAATCCACTAGAACTGCACCCTCTCCTCTTACCGCTTCAGAAATCAAAAACGAAGGCGCATCATCCAATTTCAGAGCAGTTGGGTGAAACTGAAAAAATTCGAGATCTTCTATGCAAGCCCCAGCTCTCCACGCCAGAGCAATTCCCTCCCCTGCTGCTTGAGTTGGATTTGTAGTATTGGCAAATAAATGGCCTCCGCCGCCAGTAGCTAAAACAACTGCCTTTGCTTTGATCCAACGCAAAGCTGGTCCATCTAGAACTTGTACCCCGGAACATTTTCCTCTTTCAACCCAAATCTGTGTAACTCTTATTCCTCTTTGATGCAGAACATTAGCTCTTTGATCAACTTGCTCGTTAAGAACATCAACCAATGCCTTACCAGTTCTATCTTTTACGTGAAGTACTCTTCTATGAGTGTGAGCAGCTTCAAGAGTTGTAGATAATTTTCCAGAGGTTCTATCAAATTCCATTCCTAGTTTCAAAAGTCTATCTACTAATCTCGGAGCACTATGAACAAACATCTGAACTGCTTCTGAATCACAAAGACCTGCCCCAGCTTTAATTGTGTCATTAGCATGAATATCCTCGCTATCTTCGATTCGAGTAACAGCAGCCATTCCTCCTTGTGCCCACCTACTCGAAGAACGCTTACTGGTATTGCGATTTAAAAGTAGAATTTTCAGATTTGATGGCAATTCAAGAGAAGACATCAAACCCGCAGCTCCTGCTCCAATAACAATTACATCCCAATTAGTTGAGTAAATATCATTTTTATTAAACCCAGTATTTAAATCCATAAAAGATTAGTTTTCAGATCAATCCGCTTAATTGAGGCTGAATCAATGTGGTCGCAAAAAATAAGCCATCAACCCATAAGGTTGTTGTCAAAGCTGAACTTGATACAAGCCAAGCATCAGAAGATAAAGGTTCACTTTTTGATTTTTGATTCATCCAATTTGCTATGAAAATGATTAAAAGTGCCGCAATAAAAATTGATAATAAAGAAAAAGGTTCCAATAATTGTTCCGCAGTGAAACTCAACATTTGGGAAGCTTCCGAAAAAGGCGCATCAACCACTTCGGGCCAAGCCTTCATGACACCTGTTAAAACAATCATTACATCAGTAAAAGCAGTTCCTAATAAAGATGCCAAATAGAAACTGGCTCCAATTTTCCATCGAGTCTTTAAAAGGCTTACTGCTATTGGCAAAGCTATTGACTCAACAGGTAAATGCCACACAGGATGAGCTCTTAACCATCCCCAAAAAAGACATCCTCCTAACCAGCTCCAACTAACGCCAACCAATAACGAGCCAACAGAGGCCCATCTATCGCTACAAAGTTTAAGTAAATAAAATCCAAGAAAAAATATTACGAAACTAAATAAAAAAGCTGAAAAAGGAAACACATGAACCCATGGAGCCTGAACAAAAACGGGCAGGACAACCATTGTGCTAGCCCAAAATTGCAATGTCCTTGGCTTTGACAGATAGGACGTTTCTTGATTTAGGGGCTTGGTGGGATTGTTTGAGTAAATCAGAATTAATAAAACTGAGTTGGTTTTCAGCTCAACCTTCTATGAATTTACATTCAAGTCGATACCCAAACCAAGCAGTCTTCAGAATACAAATAACAAAGTTAAAAAAAAAAATTCTTACAAGCCTTTTAATTACAATAATTGCAATGCTTTTAAAGGCCCAGTTTGTTAATCCTTGGGAAATAAGTGATTGAAAAAAGCTTTTTAATTACTTTTTGTTGAAAATTTACTTATATTAAAAATAAGTGATTCTTCAAGATCAATTCAATTCTTTCTAACCACCCGAAAAATATAGAAGATTTATTTTTTTATTTAGGAGCATAAATGAACACATTAAAAATAGCCAAAAAAAATATTAAACCTGCTGTTGTTGCCTCTATCGAAAAAGGTTCAATAGGCGAAGAGCTTGGATTTGAAGTTGGAGATCAATTAATTAGTATTAATGGTGTAAAACCAAGAGATCTTATTGATTACAAGTTTCTTATAGCCGAAGAAAATGTTCAACTCACAATATTAGATGAAAAAGGGAAAACACATACAATTGATATCGAAAAAGATTATGACGATGAGTTGGGACTTGCCTTTACTGAGGCATTATTTGATGGATTAAAACAATGCAATAATCAATGTCCATTTTGTTTTATTGACCAACAGCCTTCAGGAAAAAGAAAAAGCTTATATCTCAAAGATGATGACTATAGGCTAAGTTTTTTATATGGTTCTTACTTAACACTTACAAATCTTTCCGAAGAAGACTGGCTGAGAATTGATCAACAAAGACTCACTCCTTTATTCGTATCTGTGCATGCAACAGAACCTTTTTTAAGGTCTAAATTACTGAGGAATCCTAAAGCTATTGACCTTTTAAATCAGTTAACTTGGTTCACGAAAAAAAGAATACAAATTCATGCTCAAATTGTTGTTTGCCCTGAAATAAATGATGGGAAAGCTTTAGAAAGAACCATTAATGATCTATTTAGTTTCGCGCAAGGAGATTTTCCAGTTGTACTTTCAGCAGCAATTGTTCCAGTTGGTTTAACTAGATTTCGTCCGAGTAATGATGGGCTAATTCCCGTAGATTCTGATTGTGCACTAAAAGTCATCAATCAAGTTGAGTCAATGCAGAAAGTATTTTATAAATCAACTGGCTCACGTTTTGCTTGGTTATCTGATGAATGGTATTTAATAGCGAAGAAACCATTACCTTCCCTCAATTCTTATGAAGATTTACCTCAAAAAGAAAATGGAGTAGGAAGTATTCGCAGCTTTCTGAAAGCGATGGATGAAGCCACAAGGAAACTGCCTATCAAAACTGATAAAAAAAGAACCTGCAGCTGGGTTGTTGGCAAACTTGTGGAAAATGAATTAGAAAAGCCTTGCAAAAGACTCAATAAAATAAATCATTTCAAACTTCATCTCTATGGGATTCCAAGCCCGTACTGGGGGCAAGAACAAATAGTGACAGGCCTTCTCACAGGTCAAGATCTGATAGAAGGATTGAAAGGGAAAGATTTAGGCGATGAGTTACTTCTACCATCGGTCATGTTAAGACAAGATGAAAAAATCTTTCTTGATGACATGACTCTTCAAGAGCTCTCTTCGTCACTTAAAGTAACTATAAAAATTGTCCATGATGCGCAGGACATCGTGAACAAAGCACTTGGTAAAGCATAATTGTTTTACTAAACCCATTTCAGTTTTTCTTAGAACTATGAGGAGAGTGAAGAGAAAATTCCTAATTGTTGCAGGTTTATTTATATCTGGGATAAATCCTTTATGGGCTACAAGTTCGCAAAAAATAATTTCTAAAACAACCTTACAAGGAGACCAAAATACAAATCAAAGTACCAAAACAGAGGGAATTTTATATGAATTAAATTCGCCTAATGATCTTTTTATACCCTCCAGATCTAGAGAGGTATTGGTAAAAACTTATAAGAATATTAATATAGATCAATTAGAAAATATACTTATAAATAATAATAGAACGATTAAAGTTCACTTAGAAAAAATTAATCAAGCTAAATCATTATTAAAAAGTTCATTATCCTCCTGGTACCCAACAATAAACCTAACAGCTAATGGTCTTCCTCAATATTTTGAATCTAGTAATTACAATGAATCTAATTTAATACAAGACACTTCAAGCAAACAATGGAGTTCTTCTATCAGTGCTCAAATCAAATGGGATTTAATTAATCCTGCAAGAGTTCCCGAAATAGCCTCAGCACGAGATGCCTTTGAAAAGGCAAAATTTTCGTACTCAATAATTTTAAGAGATTTAAAATTAGAGGCAAAAAAACGCTACTACAATTTGCAAAAGGCAAATGAAGAAATTGAAGTAGCCAAGAAGTCGATTGCATCTTCGACTCTTGGATTAAAAGACGCAGAAATTAGATTTGAAGCAGGTATTGGGACAAAATTAGAAGTTCTACAAGCAAAAACACAGCTCGCTAGAGATCAACAATTATTAAATATGAAATCAGGAGATCGAAAAGTCGGTCAAAGATCTCTTGCTGAAATACTTAATCTCCCAGAAGATGTAACGCCATTAATTGGATCGAAAACCAAAGTAATAGGTGTATGGGACTTATCATTAGAAGATAGTATTATTGCAGCTTATAATTCTCGCAAAGAACTTGATAGTATCCTATTAGACATATCAATTAACAATAGCAATGCCAATGCTGCATTAGCAGCTGGGCAACCAAAAGTAAGCATAGTCAATACATCTACTTCTTCATTTGCTAAAGGTGAATTAAATCAGATCGCACCAAATACGAATAATACATCTTCTAGTTTTTCTAACACGATTGGTCTTAATGCAACTTGGTTTATTTTTGATGGAGGTAAATCAAGATCTTTATATAATTACAATAAAAGTAAAGCAGAAGAAGCAAAGATGAATTTTGCACTAAGAAGAGCTCGAATTAGAAAAGAGGTTGAAGAAGTATTCTTTAAACTAGAAACAGCCAAACTAAATATTTCTTCTTCTTATATAGAAGTTTTATCTTCAAGAGAGTCTCTAAGACTTGCAAAGCTTAGATATAATTCAGGTATTACTACACAGCGAGAAGTTGTAAATAACCAAAGAGATCTAACAGATTCAGAGGTTCGTTATATTATTTCTATTACTAACTATAATATTCTGTTAGCTGACTTAAGTAGACAAACTGGTTTAGATAATATCAAACCATGTGATATCAAAGTTGATCAACAGAATCAAAAGAATACTGAAAGCAAATCAAATCTTCATGAAACAAATTTAATTCCTTTATGTCAGCTATAGGCTTTTAACTTAATAACAATGATTCAAAATTCAATATCTAACCCCTTGAGCCAAGCACAACTGATGTCAATTCATCATTTAGTTGATGAGGTTGGAAGACGTCAACTTCAAGATTTTGGTCAAATCAATTCAGATATTAAACCTGATGGAACTCTGATTACAGAGTGTGATAGATGGAGTGATAAAACAATAGTTCAAGGTTTAGGGAAAATCGCTAGCGGAGAGGGTGTCCTAAGTGAAGAAGGTAATAAGTCAATTCCGAACTCAAGTGAATATTGGGTAGTTGACCCGCTTGATGGAACAACTAATTTCGCAGCAGGCATTCCATACTGGGCAATATCAATAGCACGTTTCACAAATGGGCAACCTGAGACAGCTTTTCTTGACATACCAGCTTTGAAAAAAAGAATTTTGGCTATCCGAGGAAAAGGAGTTTGGTTAAACAGCAAGCAACTTAAAGCTGAGTCTCGCTTCAAAAAAAATAGTGACTGCATTTCCCTTTGTAGCCGGTCCATTAAAGTTCTACAAATGAAACCAGAGAAATCTTTCCCAGGGAAAATCCGATTACTTGGAGTATCAAGTTTAAATATGACTAGTGTTGCCATTGGTCAAACAATTGCTGCTTTAGAGGCAACACCAAAAATCTGGGATATTGCTGCAGCATGGTTAATTCTTGAGGAACTGAATTGTCTTATCAACTGGTTGGAAACTAATCCAAAAGATATTCTCTCAGGAACAGATCTTACTTCTGTTAATTTTCCATTATTAACAGCATCCTCTGAAGATCAATTGAACAAGATGCTTCCTTGGGCTTCAGCTTTAATCCAAGACAGTAATTAACAATGTGCTTTTTGTTTGTATTTAAAAAATTAACTTTGATTCACTAAACAGATAAATGATTTTAAATCTACCTATTCAACTTAGAAAAATCTTCTCAATAAGAGCTAGCTTAATAGTAAGTACTCTAAAACCAAAGTGGGCTTGAACTGGAGAAAAAAAACAAAATGGTTTTTTAGTAGCCTCTGGAGAGCTTATGAAAGATGGTCTAAGTGTGATTGCGTAGATTTGAGTGCAGCATTTGCTTATTACACTCTTCAGTCCTTTTTTCCCATATTACTAATATCCCTATCAGTTGCATCATGGTTTTTAGGCAAACAGCAAGGCTTAGATCAGCAAATCATTGCTCTTGCTGCTCAAGTTTTACCTCCATCAGTGGTTGGCTTAGTTGATTCAACTCTAATAAAATTAGTTAATCAAGGATTTGGAGCTGGAATTCTTGGAGCAATGTTCTTAATGATCACTGCTGGAAATGCCTATCTAACATTACAAAGAGGAGCAGATAGATTATGGGAAGACGTTCTACCAATTAAATCAAAACCGGATCCTCTCAAAATTCAAGCATTTCGATTTATCAGAAATCGAATAGAAGCTTTTTTTGTCGTTTTATTAGTTGGTTTTTTAATGGTTATAGATCAAATTAGTGCCAATATCCGTATGATTCCTGGTGCCGTTTTCGAAGAATTAGCAAATACAACACCTTGGATTGAAAACGCAATGTCAAAAATACCCGTACTTCAAGTGGGACAATTTATGCTTCCTTTAATAGGTTTTTCTACTATGGCACTACTTTTACAGGGTTTACTTCCTAGTAGAAGAGTGCCTTTGAAGCCACTAATACCAGGAGCTTTTATGATTGGAACTTTACTAACTATTTTAAATTTAGCAGTTAGCAGAAGTATCCTCTCTTTGGGGTCAAGATTTCAAGCTTATGGATTCATTGGAGGAGTACTAGTTTTAACTCTTTGGGTTTGGATGGTAGGAGTAATTATTTATTTTGGTCAATGTTGGAGCGTTGTCATTGCAAGTATGCGTCGTAATCGATACGTTTAAACATCAATGAAACAGACAGCAAAATTTTAATTAGAATGAATACGTAAGTTACAAAATTAGTTATGAATAAGCCATCTTCATTAATTTGGATGGTCTTCATTTTACTTGTTATTTTGCCTACCCCAGCTGGGAAATTTATTATTGATTTAGCAGGTGGAATATTCCTTATAATTACAATCATTCCATTAATTTTAGTAGGACTTGGATGGTTTTCTTGGAAAAGATTCCAATCAAATTTACAAACCTGTGAAGCTTGTGGCTCAAGTTTTCTAAATAATCAAATTATTTGTCCCATATGTGGAACGACTATAAAAAACACTAATGATATTCTCGAAAATATTCCTGCAAGTGCAGCAACAATTGACATAAAACCCAAAGAGATAGATCAATAAGATTATTTTATATTTAACATTTCAGGATTGATCTCATTTATCTGTTGTTCAACAAATTCAAGTAATTCTTCACAATGTTTAAGTAATAAATGACCTTTGATATAATTAATTTGAATTTTATCTAGTGAAATATTCTCATCTTGTACATTTTTTAAAATGGTTTCCAATTCACAGATAGATTCTTCGTAACTTAATTTCTTAATATCTTTTTTAAAAGTTTCTATATTTTTCATGTGATTTACTTTGTTAGAAATTTCTATGTGATCCTTTTTAACATGATCTGCATTTGACATGCAATATTAAACTATTATTTATTAAATTCATATTTTATCATAATTGATTCTATCAACCTCTGCGATAATTTTTCCATCAAAAAATTGAACGAAGAACTTATCTTTTTCTTTAACACTTTTTACACTATAAATCGAATGTCCTTTCTCATCAGTAATCAATGCAAAACCTCTTTTTAACAATTTTTCCGGAGAAAGTGCATTCAAAAGACCATAAATATAATGTAACTTTGTTCTTTTAGTTTTGATTAATAGCCGAGGTGAGTGAGCTTGAAAAAAAGATTTTTTAGTAATTAAAGTATTCTTTTTATTTTGAAAAAATAACTTCAAATAATTTTCAAAAATTGTTTGATTTTGCAAAAAATTATTTCTTTCAATTTCTCTTGAAGGTAATAGATCAACAATAGCTGCCGTTGGTGTAGCAGATCTATGATCTGACACAAGATCAGAAACTGTTAGATCATCTTCGTGCCCTATTCCTGTAATAACAGGAATAGGGAATGTTGCTATTTCTTTCGCTATGATTTCACTATCGAAGAGCATTAAATCTTCTCTTTTCCCTCCTCCTCTAGCAATAATTATCGCATTTAGATCTAACTTACTTTTCTTCAATTTACTCAAAATAGACTTCACTTCATTTTCATTATTACCTTGAACTGGAATAGGAATTATGTGCAATTTTGTTAAAGGCCATCGTTCCTTAGCGGTTCTAAGCATGTCTGCCAAAGCAGAGCTTGGAACACTTGTAAGAATACCAATTGAATTAGGATATTTTGGTAATTTTCTTCTTAATGAATCATTTATCAACCCCTCTTTAAATAGTTTGGACTTAACGATTTCGAACTTCTTAAGAACAGTAGAAATACTTGCTCGAATATCAAAAACTTGAACAGATATTCTTGCTTGCGATTCCCAGAAATTTAATTTGCCAATAATAACAACTCCGTCATCTTGCTTGGGTAAAAATTTTAAAGACTTTATTGTTGATGACCATGCAACTGCATCCACACTTGCTTGCCCATCAGTTAAAGTCAACCATAAATGACCTTTCTTTATTTGCGCTTTTGAAACAGTCGCTTTAAGTATAAACTTTGGTGCGAATCCTCTTGACAATAATAAACCAATAGATTCATTTAATTCTTTTACACTGTATGTATTTAAAGATTCTTTTTTGGTCTGAAGCTTAGTCAAACTATAAAAATTAAAGTCTAATAATTATTTTTCAACCGATTCCCATCTGAGTTAAAATTCCCTGCCCTGTTAAAAGCTCTGTTGTTAAACCTATTAAAATACCCATCATGGCTAATCGACCATTCCATATTTCAGCAAAATTGACAAATCCATAACGAGGCTCAAAGTTATCTTTCATTTGTAAATCAAATTTAATTTAATAATACTAAAGAAATGCTCAAAATGAGAAAACATATAACTTAACTATTGAAATTAATTTATTTTTTTAAACCTTAAGAACCTATCGAACATGTTTTGCACCATCAACTGGATGATAATCCTCTCCGGTTAGTTCTTCATAAATGATTGCTGGCAATCCAGTTTCGAACATGGTTTGAAGAGCTTCTTTTAGATAAGGATTCCAGCCACCAGTACTAACTTCTCCGTGTCTTACTGTCCAATCCCATGTTCCTTGTAGATCTCTAGGCATTCTTCCTTCTCTGTCTCGTCTGGCAACCAAATCAAGAGATTCTACCAATCCAACTTGAATAGGATCTTTTCCATAAGCTGGAGTAATGCTTAGTTCTAACCTGACAGGATCTTCCTTTAATAATCTGAGACGAAACCTTGGAGGTAACTTCATGTTTTTCAAAACGGAAGCGACTATGCGGGTTCTTTGTTCCAAAATCAAAACCTCTTTGAGAACTATTTAATGTCAAACCAAAAAATCTAATGAAAATTATTCAGAAGGCTTTTCAAATGATTGTGGATGATCAGTGTCCTTTGAAAAACGAACTGTGAGCAAATCTTCATCAGTAATGCAACCATCTTTGTTTAACAGCTCAGGATGAACAGTAACCAAACCGGTACGATCGTCGCCTTTTTTCTTTGAAAATGAATTTTGAATCTTGAATGACGATTGACCTGAAAAAAAACCATTCAGCATAATTCTGGCAGCCACAATCAACAAAACGAAAACTGAAAGGCCATAAAAAAATGGTAAGAAATTGCTCAACATTTGCAAAATGAGAAATCAAAAAACTAAATGGATTAATCAAGTTAAGTTTTAAAGTCGCTCTAATTTCATCTTTAATCAAAAGAGTAAATCAATTTGGATTCTAAAGGAAATTAAGTTATAAGAGCAGTTATTTAGTAAAAATCCACGGTAATCAAATTAGTGGATCTTTGAATTTCTAAATTAGCTATTATTAATTTTGAGATAGAAAACTCATTCCTTTCAAAAGATCATGCATGGATTTGATACTAAGAGACTTTTACTAGTATCCCTGAAATTAAACCAACAAAAATATTTCAAGATTTTTGCTTTAGTTGTTCTAATTGTATGTAATTTCCGATTTAATCCTCCGATGCATTCCGGTGACGCTTTACTAGCAGCACCTCAAAATCTAAATCAACAATCTTTCGTATCAAAAGCGTTAAATATTAGTGGAGATGCAGTTGTCACAATTGAAACAGAGAGAAAAGTTTTATCTTCAAGTCAAGGAATATTTCCTCCAGGGATCTTGAATGATCCTTATTTTGAACGTTTCTTTGGTATGGGAGGCCTCCAAGTTCCACGATCTCGAATTGAAAAAGGTCAAGGGAGTGGAGTGATTTTTTCTAAAGATGGCCTTGTCTTAACCAATGCTCACGTAATAGAAAAAACCGATCAGCTCATAGTGGGTTTATCAGATGGACGAAGAGTGCTTGGAAATGTTGTTGGACAAGATTCTTTAACAGATCTTGCAGTTATTAAACTTAAAGCAAATGGTCCTTGGCCCACTGCTCCATTGGGTAATTCCGATAATCTAAAAGTTGGTGATTGGGCCATTGCAGTTGGAAATCCTTTTGGACTTGAAAATACCGTTACCCTTGGAATAATTAGCAACCTCAATAGAGACGTTGCCCAGTTAGGCATCTCCGACAAAAGAATAGATTTAATTCAAACTGATGCAGCAATTAATCCAGGTAATTCTGGAGGTCCATTATTAAATTCTTATGGGGAGGTGATTGGTATAAATACTCTTGTTCGTTCAGGGCCAGGAGCAGGGTTAGGTTTTGCAATACCGATAAATAGAGCTAGAAAAATTGCCAAAGATTTGATTACTACTGGCAGAGCTAAACACCCGATGATAGGAGTCACACTTTCAAGGAATATCAAACAAAAAAGTAATTTTCTTTCCCAAAAAGAAAGCGGAGCGATTATTAAATATTTGATGGCAAATGGTCCTGCCGAAAAAGGGGGATTAAAAGTTAATGATTTAATAGTTGCCATCAATAATGAAAAAATTTCAACTCCTGCAGATGTGGTACAAAAAATCAATCAGAATAATTTAAAATCGACTTTGAAAATTAAAATACTAAGAAATAATAAAGAGTTAATAAAAAATATCTTACCCATTGATATTTATGATCTTTGATCATCAGTTAAAATGACTTCCTATAAAAATTATTTTTTATTAGGTTTTTTCTTCTTTCGAGATTTTTCACGGTTAGATAACCTTTTTCTTTCTCGCTCCGCCAATTTTAATTCTTTTTGATTTTCTTGTTCTTCTTCTATTTTTTTCTCTTTATAATATTTGTAATCCCCTTGATATTTAATTAATTGACCATCTCTTATTTCAACAATTTTATTTGCAACTTTTGAAATAAAGTATCGATCATGAGAAACTATTAGTGCAGTGCCATTGTAATTAGATAATGCCTGCTCAAGCATTTGTTTCGAAGGTATATCTAAATGGTTAGTAGGTTCATCAAGTATAAGCAAATTTGACGGCTGAATAATCATTAAAGCCAAAGCCAGTCTTGCTTTTTCTCCTCCACTTATTTGACTGACCTCCTTAAAGACTGAATCATTAGTTAAGCCAAAGCTACCTAGCAAGGACCTTAACTGTGTTTGAGTCCAATCTGGTGCTGCTTGAGACATTGTCTCAATTACTGTCTTTTCTAATTCCAATGCTTCTGCCTGATTTTGTTCAAAATAACTAGGGATAATATTATATTTACCTATTGCAATAGATCCTTCTTCAAGTTCTTCTAAACCCATAATTAGTCTCAACAAAGTAGATTTTCCAGAACCATTTGCTCCTAGGAAAGCTATTCTTTCACCTGGCTCAACTTCTAAGTATGCTCCTAAAAATAAAATATTATCTTCATAACTATGTGTTAAATCCTTTATACTTAATATATCCCTACCAGTGCGAGGTGCATCCATAAATTTAAAGATAGGTCCTTTTAATTTGTTCTCAGGTGTTTCTATTTTTTCAATTTTATTTAATAACTTTTCTCTACTTTTTGCTTGTGTGCTTCTGGTGGCACTAGCACGAAATCTTTCTATATATGTCTTTTGAACTTGCATGTCTTTTTGCTGTTTTTCGTAAGCAATCTTTTTTGATTCCAATTCAAAATCTCTCTGATGTAGATACGATGTATAATTGCCAAGATAACTTTTTGACTGTCCTCGCTCTGTATTAACAATTCTGGTACAAATTTTATCTAAAAAAGATCTATCATGACTAACAATTACCATTGCAATTTTCTGATTAAGTAAATAATTCTCTAGCCATTCAATAGTTTCTAAATCTAAATGATTAGTTGGTTCATCTAATAACAATAAATCAGGACTTTGCAAGAGAATCTTTCCTAAAGCTATTCTCATCTGCCAGCCACCTGAAAAGTCTCCAACTAACCTATCTGCGTCATCTTGATTGAAACCAATAGTCGGTAAAAGCTTTTCGACCTTAGACTCCAAATCATAGCCATTTATTGATTCGAATTTGCTTTGAATAATGCTTAATTCTTTGATTAATGAATCCAGATAATCTAAATCTTTAGAAGCTAAATCAGATTCCATATTTTCTTGAATTCGTTTTTGACTTTGAAGTAAGTCAGATGCTTCGTGAAAAGCCTCAAATAACTCTTCTCTAACAGTTCTTGCAAAATCAACATCAAATTCCTGTTTTAAATATGCAATCGAAGGATCCCCTTCAGTAATCAAAGATCCATCTGTTGCTTCTTCTAACCCAGCAATAATTTTTAATTGTGTCGATTTACCTGCTCCATTGACTCCAACCAAACCAATTCTCTCTCCATTTTTTATTTCCCAACTAACATCTTTCAAGACTTCACCAGTGGGATAAATCTTACTAATCTTCTCAAGTCGCAACACTACAACAAAACCTCGAGTGAATTACCTTTAAACATTTAGGTTTAAAAGATGCCAACTAATGTAAATTACATTGAGCTAGTAAAGCCATGTTAAGACTCGAACAAATTACAGCTTTAGTGCTCGCCGCAGCTCTCGCAATTCCCAGTTATTGGTTTTTTTGGACGATGGCAGGCGGAGGTGGCTATGACAAAAGAGGAATCAGAGAAAATGGTCAAAATGGATTAGAAATTCCTTCTTCATTCATTCAATAACTAATCACAAACCACCTCTGGCCTTTATTAACCATTGTTTGGTATCTAAATCATCAATAGTAGTCAAATATTCTTTTACCTCTTCTGAAGTTACTGGTAAATTATTTTCAATCCCAAATGCACATATTGATTGCATTGCACCTTTGGGGTTTTGAAGAGCTTGACGAAAAAGATCTTGTTTTTTCTTAGGATCTGCATTTATAAGCTTATAAAGCTCAGCAGCATTGCCGCTCATGAGAAAAACATTGACTAATTAAACAATATTCAATTATGCAGCTTTTGTCTCGAAACCGGTAGATTCATTGCACATAATATCTAAATCACTTTCCTTTAAACCTAAAGCAGACGCATCCTTCATGCTTCTAGCATCCATGCAAAGGACTTTACGAAGTTGAGCGAAGTTAGCAGCATGAGAAGATCTGCCTTCTTTACTAGCCCCATATTCTGCTCTTTGCAAAACATGGTGCAGATGAGTCAATAAATAAGAACTCACAACAGCAGAAATTAAAACATCTCCATTCTTACCATTATTAAGACTCTTTCTTCTTTGTCGTTTTACAGTTCCTTTATCAGCAACAACATTTGTAGAAAGAGGTTGAGATGTTTGCGGAAGAGTTGGCTTAGACATGAAATACTCCTTTAAAATCAAAAAACTTAAGTAAAGGTTGACAAGGCAAAACTAGCCAGATGTGCAAGTATCATACACAAGGATACTACCCTTACGTATAAGTGTACACTATTTACTACTTGGTAGTTCTTTGTCCACATGGCTACTCGTCAAAACTCATCGAACGGGAAGCAAAAATCGCCTCGCATACAAGTTGTTCTACCAGAAGATTTATGTGAAAAATTGTCAGCATTAGCCGAAACAGAATCTAGAACTGTGAGCAATATGGCCAAAGTTTTAATTCAAGAAGGAGTTAAAAATCACGAGTTAAAAGAAGGTTCAGCATCTAATGAATTAGAAACAAAAAAAACAAAAACACAAAATTTTATAAAATCATTAGAAAAACAAAAAACACAAAGACTAAAAGGTATTCCAAAAAGATTAAGATTTAAAAGAAATTAACTATTAAATCAATTAACATCAAGGATCGACTCGTACTCCATATAAAATAGATTTATTTGCTCCTGTTACGTACTTAGGATTAACCTTTTTCCCTAAAAAATTCCACCAAGATAAAGTTGCAAAGACAAGTGCCTCCCTATACTGTGATGGCATACCAATTTCATTTATTTGACGGACAGTTACACCACAACATTGTTGCTCTAGTTGCCTCATTAAAAATAAATTTTTAGTTCCGCCTCCAGCAACCAAAAGGTCAATCAGACGTATATTTTTAAGCCTAAAAAGATTATCTAAATCTTGAGAGATTATTGATGCAGTAAATGTAGTTAATGTGGACAGTAAATCTTCTGTTGATATATTACCCAATTCCTTTTTCCTCCTTTGTAAATCTTGAGAACCAAATTGCTCTCTGCCTGTAGATCGGGGAGGTTCTAAATGAAAAAAAGGATCCCGCAACCACTTTTCTATGATTGCTAGTTTAGGTATCCCTAGAGATGCTAATAATCCTTCCTGGTCAAACTTTAAAGATGAATTAGTACTTTCGTTAATAGCTAAATCAATCAAAGAATTAGCTGGTCCGCAATCCCAGCCTAAGCATTCAGCAGTTTTATCAATTCCAGTTATAGGTGGAATAATTGTAAGATTAGCAATGCCACCAAGGTTTAGAACTCCTCTCCATCCGTATAGTCTTCCAACTAAGGCTTCATCGACTAACGCTACCAAAGGAGCACCATGACCACCTGAAGCAATATCCTTTGATCTGAAATCATAAATAACAATTTGATCTAAAAGATTTGCAAGTAAAGGTCCTAAAAGAATTTGCAGACTTCCTCCTCTTTGAGATTTTTTTACACCTCTATGAAATAAAGTTTGTCCGTGACATCCAACAACCTGTGCGGTTGAATCAGGATCACAAACCCTTGCTGCAAAAGCATTTAATTCAGTTATTTCCTCGGCCAACTCAAGCCAATCTTTGCTACTAATTTTTAATCCTTGACCAACTTGTATTATTTTTTCTCTGGTTGAGGAAGGATATTCATAAGAAGCTGTATTTAAAATTTTCCATTTTGGCTTTGAAGGGTCACCTTTAAATTCAACTAAAACTGCATCTATTCCATCAGCACTAGTACCACTCATCAACCCCAATACACGCATAAATTAAGTTTGAGGTAGCTTTTGAAGATCTTCCATTGAACCCATAACTACAAGAACATGGTCTTTTTCTAAAATATATTTCGCTGGAGGGTTGACCGTTAGTAATTGAGCTGGACCAGCTGCTAAAACGTTGACAAAATAATTTTTTCTAAGGTTCAAGTCTCTTAAAGAACGGCCTACAAATACCTCAGGCACTTTAATCTCATCAATACCAGTTTTATCATCGAGTTCTAGTCTTTCAATTAAATTAGGTCTGACCAATTCCAAACCCAATCTTTCTCCTTGCATTCTTGAAGGGAAAACAACCCGATCAGCACCAACCCTTTTTAGCATTTTTTCATGCAGATCACTTGTTGCTCTAGCAATAACCTGCTTCACTAAACTTCCCTCTGTATCTTTAGCAATCAGAGTTGTCGTAATACTTGCCTCAATTGGCTCACTAATACCTACTACAACAGTCCCCATCTCAAGAACACCTGCCTCTTTCATAGACTCTTCATCAGTTGAATCAACCACCCTTGCTTCAATTGTTGGCTCGAGTTGACGTAATTCCTCTATGGCCTTTTCTGATGAATCAACAGCTAAAACATCAGCTCCATTTCTCAATAGTTCTCTACAGACCGCGCTTCCAAAACGACCAATTCCTACCACAGCAAAACCTAGTTTCTGATTTGCTTTTATGGGAGACCATTGCCACCAATCACTCATGATTTGTCCTCCTTAAACATAGAGATCCTCCCTCGGGTACCCAATTCGATTACGATGTTGAAGCTTGCTCTTATAAAGAGCTTGCCATATAGCGCTCAAGAATAAAAGGATACCTAGCCTGCCAACAAACATCCCTATAATAAGTATTAATTGACCTAGATGTCCTAGCTCAGATGTAACACCAAGATCGAAACCTACGGTCGCAAAGGCAGAAATACATGTAAAAAGCATTTCTAAAAATGAAAAATTGTCTCCAACATTGAATCCATTACTTAAGCTTAATAACAGGGCCATAATTAATACAAATAAAAATGAACCAACTGTTATTCCAACAGCTTTGAGAACTACCTTGTCAGATATTTGACGATTACGAATAATAATTTCATTTTGACCTCGCAAAGTTGCTCTTGTAGTCGCCATTAATGCAGCAATAGTTGTGGTCTTAATCCCTCCTCCAGTACCACCAGGACTTGCCCCAATAAACATTAGAAACATGATCAATAGAAGACCTGAATCAGAGACACTTTCGACTGATATCGGCAAATTCGTAAAGCCTGCAGTTCGAGCACTAACAGAGGTAAATAAAGCAGTTAACATACGATCGTCAAAATCAATTAATGAAAAGAAACTACCCCTAGCTAATGATTCAGTAAAAATTAAACCCAAAAAACCCAGGCAAATTAATATGAAAGAGGATCTAATTACTAAGCGTGTATGAAGACTTAAGTTTCTTAATTTTAATGATCTACGATTTATCCAAATATCATTTGTCACTCTCCATCCAAAACCACCTAATACAATTAAGACAATTAAAACAAAGTTCACGACCCAGTTGTTTCTATAATCTTGTAAACTGTTAGTCCACAAACTGAAGCCTGCATTGTTATAGGCAGAGATACTATGAAAAACTGATGCCCAAATCCTATCGCTTGAGTTAGTTATATTATTAAAGCCAAAAAAATATAAAGTAACAGCGCCTAAACAAATAAGTATAGCTGCTGTTATAGCTATTCCTTTAAAAGTTGTTCCAACACCACCTACTCCAAATTCATCCAAGGTTTTTCCTCTATCAAGTCGTGTTTTCAATTCTGTTCCACTAACAATAAAGCCCTGTAAAAATGTAGTAATTGCCATCAAGCCTAGGCCACCAATTAGTAACATAATTGCCAAAATTAGTTGTCCAAAAAATGTCAAATCTAGCCCTACATCAATAATTGACAATCCCGTAACTGTGACAGCAGAAGTTGCAGTAAATAATGCCTCCCATAGGCCTACACTTGAATTAGAACAAATAGGAGTCGCTAATAATAACGTTCCACAAGTAATCACAATTAATCCTGTTACCACAGTGAACTGTGGAACAGTAAGCCTTCTATAAGTTTCTTGCCTAATACTCACTTTCTTTGACAATAGATAGAGACTAATTCTGAAAAGGTTAAATAATCAAAATCAAATGCAAGCTCCAAAATCTCAACTAGGTTAATAGTCATATTCCAGATATTTAATAAATACTATACTTTAATAAAATCAACCAAGGGACAAGAAACGTCATCAAAATTGTCAAACCAGCTCCGTATCTAGTTACATCTAAAAACTGATAACGCCCAGGTCCAAATACCATCAGATTTGTCTGATACCCCATAGGAGTAAGAAAAGATTGACTCGCACCAAAAAGAACTGTTATCAATAAAGCCAAAGGAGGTAGGCCCATGCTTGGCGCCAATTGAACAGCTATTGGTGCTAAAAGAGCTACCGATGCAGCGTTACTAACAAATTGAGTAAAAATAGTAGTCGAAAGAAAAATAACTAGTAAAGCAGTGTAATTAGGTAAATCTTGCAATATAAAAATTAAAATATTTGCAAAAGCATCAGCAAGGCCAGTGGTCTGCATGGCAACACTAAAACTAGAAAGAGATCCAAGCAAAAGGATTACATCAAGTCGAATTGATCTTTGGACCTCTGCGGGCCTTAAACATCCACCCCACACCATCCCAATTACTGCCATTAAAACAGAAGCTACTAAAGGCAAATCAGTAATTGAGGGAATGATCAACATAGCGATAGCGATGCCAATTGCTATCGGTTTTCTTGTAACAGTAGGTATATCATTGTCAAATTGATCTAAAACCAGAAGGTCATTACTATCTTGTAACCCTCGAATTGAATCTCTAGGAGCTTGTAGGAGTAATACGTCTCCTTCTCTTAAAATTGCTTGACCCAATCGTTCTTGAACAGTTTGCTGACCTCGTCTTAAAGCTAAAACAGTGGCATTGTGTCTTTGTCTAAATCGCAATTCACGCAAACTTGCACCAGCCAAGGTTGAACCAGCTGGCAGAAGAACCTCTACAGTTTGTTGGCTTTCATCAACATTGGACAGAAAAAAATTTTTTTCAATATTTAAGTTTTTATTTAACTGAACAGTATGCTCTTGTTTTAAACGCAAAAGATCGGAGCGAGTAATTCTTATCAACAAGCGATCGCCAGAATGAATTATACGATCAGCTAAGGGTGGTAAAAGTATTTCATTTTCTCGCTGTATTTCCAAAACATCAACATCAAATCTTCTTTGTAAACGGCTATTTCTCAATGAATGTCCAACAAGTTCAGAATCAGACGGAATTGTAACTTCCGTAAAATAACCTGTCTGATCCGAACTGCCTCCATACTCAGAACTAATCTTCCCTCTATCAGGTAGTAGAGATTGTGGAGCTAACAACATATATGCTGTCCCAAATAGCCATATAGGCACTCCTATTGCCGTAAACGTAAATAGATCAAAAGAACCGTAGCCAAGTTGATCACTAATATCGCTGACCAACAAATTCACTGAACTACCTAAAAGAGTTAAAGTTCCACCCAAAACCGTCGCGAAAGATAATGGTAGCAATACACGAGATGGAGATAGTTTTCGCTTAATGCACCACGCTTCGATTACTGGCAAAAGTGAAGCAACTACAGGCGTATTGGGGACTACACCTGAAACAGGAGCAACAACTAATCCAAGCAAAGCTATTAATCTGCGAGGAGTTCGAATACTTTCAGAAGCAATTAACTCTCTTAAACGATCAAGGGCACCACTTTTAAAAAGTGCAGCAGAGACTGCAAATAACCCCATCAATGTAATCAAAGCAGGGCTTCCAAAACCAGCCAATGCTTTTTGAGGAGAAAGAACTCCTGTAGCCATCAATAATGCAACGCTCAAAAGCCCAGTAAGTTCAGGAGCCAAAGCACTACTTACGAACAAAAAAACTGCAATAATCAATACTGCCAAAGTTATGACAGCTTTAGGATTCTCTAAAACAGTTAATATCTCATTCATATTCTTTAATTAATAACCTGTTCAACTGACTATGTCCAAGTATTAATTTTAAGAATACTGTGAAAAGGATCTAAGGATATTCAGAAAATAAACGATTCATTATTTTTTACTAAATAACCATGATCCTGCGGATTTTAAAGATAAAGAAAAACCCGGCATTCGCACTAAATATGCTAAACGCCTTATTTCAAAAGCAAGAGGTCCTGCCAAAGTGATTCCATATCCAGTGATAGATGCATTACTGATACCCAGACTCAACATTTCCCCAAGATCTTCATATTGAAATGATTTAAGTTTATTTCCCTTTCTAAGAGAAATAATATTCTGAGCTGTTAAATAACCCTGCTGCATAGCCACTTGAGCCGAGGAAGGAAAAGGATAGTTTTCACAAAATGCGATATCACCAACAAAAAAAATATTGTGATATTCGTTTATTTGCAAAAATTCGTTTACTTTAATCTTCTTATTTTCATCTAAAAGATTATCTATTAGGTTTAATCTAGAAGGTCTTAATCCAGCAGTCCATATTAAGCCTGAATAATTAATTTTTAAGGAATTATTTCTTTCGGCATGAACAGTAGAACATTCTATAATATTCTCATTTATTGCTTCAATATAATGTTCCAAGTAAATCTTGATATTTCTCTCAGCAATTGCATTTATTGCTTTTTCCCTATTAAAAGATTTAGATTTAGATAAAATTTTATTACCTTTATCAACTAAATATATTTCTACTCTATTTTTAACTAAATCAGATAATTTACATGCAAGTTCAACACCAGTTGGTCCTGCTCCAGCGATCACCAATGGATTTGTGAAATTAGAGGAATTATTGATTGAAGTTATTAACTCTTTGATTTTTTGGAGGTCATTTAAATTAGAAAAACCATACGCATGTTCATTCAAACCTTCGACAAGAGAATAATCAGTTGTTACACCTGTACTTATTACAAGTTGAGAGTATTTCACTTCAGTCTCAGATGAAGTAATTAACTTTCTTTCGAATTCATCAACCTCAATAACATTCTCCTGTAAAAAAACAAATCCTAATTCTGAAGCTAAAGCAGAATATTTAGGTGCAACCTCCCATAATTCAAGCTCACCACTTAATAATTCATAAAGCAATGGCTTAAATAGAAATCTTGGGCTGTGATCAATCAAAATGATTGGTGTTTCATCTGATCGAGCTAATAATGCATGGACAGTAGAGAGGCCTCCAAAGCCGCCACCAACAACAACAATTGGATCAGATTTCAAATTGTTCAAGTCCATAGGGACTAGATCTAAGATGATTTCAAAGACCCTAAACAAACTTTGACTAATTCGGCATTCAAAGCTCAAACATGAAGAAAAAATCTAAAGACAAATACACCAATGATTTGAGAAACGCCGCTCAATTTCCTCAACCTTATCTGATGAAATCAATTCATGAGACGAGCAAAGATCTAGAGAAACTCTCCTCTCAAGCTCAACTGAAATGGGGCTTTGAGCAATTTAATGAAAGATTTGTCTTAACAACCAGTTTTGGTATCCAATCTGCTGTCTTACTTCATATGACGGTGGGATTAAAATCTAATCAAAAGCCAAAAGTTATTTGGATTGATACCGGCTACCTCCCAAAAGAAACTTATAATTACGCAGAAGAATTAACAAACCTATTTGAATTAAATTTAGTCGTTGTCCAAAGTCCCATATCCCCAGCAAGAATGGAGGCCTCATATGGTCGTCTTTGGGAAACAGGTTTACAAAGAGATCTTGAAAAATATCATCAGATTAGGAAGGTTGAACCTCTTGAAAAAGCTTTCTCAGAGCTAAATGTTCACTGCTGGGCAAGCGGAGTAAGAAAAGGACAAACTACTAATAGAAAATCCATGTCTCATGTTGATTACATTAGAGAACGTTTAACTCTCCGACCACTTTTAAACTGGACTAAAAAAGATATTTTCTATTACATGGAGGAAAATAAACTACCTCAACATCCATTATTTGAAAAGGGTTATTCCACTGTAGGGGATTGGCATTCTAGCAACGCAGAAAATACTAGTACAAAAGGAAGGTCAACGAGATTTGGAGGACTCAGTGAAGAGTGTGGGATCCATTTAAATACGCAATAACAAGGAATAAACTCGTGTACTCAGAAGAAAATTACTTAATGATTGGTAATACAAGATGGCATTGGGCAAGCAAGATAAAAAAAGATTGGAAATTTTTTCATACTTCACCAAATCCAATCGAATTTAAAGATAAAGATTATTCTAAATTAACTTGGGCCTCAGTAGGGCCAATCCCTGAGGATATTAAATTATGCCCTTCAAAAAAAATAATTTTAGATGATATTCCCTTAAACAATCTTCCAGCTAGTTTAGGAATTGATAGAGCTCTTGCTTCATGGAGTGCTTTTAAAAAGTACTCATCTTTAAAAAGCAAAGAACAAGATTTTCTTGTCATAGATGCAGGTACAATCTTAAGCGTCACAAAGATAACAAACAAAGGAGATTTTGCTGGTGGTCAACTAATTTCTGGTTTCAGACTTCAATTATCTTCAATGGGAAAAGGTGCATTAAATTTAGAAACTCCCATTGATAAAAATATCCCAACTGAAATATTTCAATACGAGACTCATAATGCAATGATAAGAGGCTCAATAAATGGGTTAATAGGATTTATCATGAAAATTTTTGAAGAGACAAAGTTACCAATATGGATGTGCGGAGGTGATGCACCGATCATATTAAATGAACTTAAAAATACAAATATTGATATAAATCACTGTCCAAATCTAGTTCTAGAAGGAATGATTGATATAAACGAAAAAATCAACTCAATTTAAGATCATTGAGAATCTGATTAGCCATATTTTCTGATTTTACTTTTAAGTATATTAATTCAACTTTGCCTTCTTCATCTATAACGAAAGTATGTCTCATCATTCCATAATATTCTCTACCCATGAATTTCTTCAAGCCATAACTTTGATATAAGGTTGCGACAGGACAAGGCACACTATCAGTTAAAAGTGTAAAAGGTAATTTATGTTTATCAATAAATTTTATATGCGATTTCGAAGCATCCTTACTAATACCTAAAACCTGAATATTGTTTGATTTGAAAAACTCCCAATTATCTCTAAAGCTGCAAGCTTCCTTAGTGCAGCCAGGGGTATCGTCTTTTGGATAAAAATAAATTACAACTCTCGATCCTTTGAATGATGAGAGACTGATATCAACACCATCTTGATTAGGGAGAGTGAAATCTGGTGCATAATGGCCTATACAAAGAGTCATGATTACAACTCAAATAAACAATAAAAGCGTACTAGGTCTTTGGCTTTTTTTGATGCCATCAAAACTTTTCCCAATAACCAGCGAAGAAAAAAAATGGGTTAAAATGTTAACACCAAAGAGAGGGTTGCTTTACCACTTTTCCAGAGGCTGCCTCAGACATGCTATGTCCAGCATGACAGGCTTAGGTCCTCTTGATATACCTCTTAAAGCCTATCCAGGTAAACCGCCTTTATTGGCTGAAGGATGGGGGCATATCAGTATGAGTCATTGTTCTGATGCTTTATTAATAGGATGGTCCTCAGCAAAAATTGGGGTAGATATAGAAAGAATGGATAGAAAGTTCCAAGCTCACAAATTGTCAAAACGTTTTTTCACTCAAAACGAGAATTACGAAATAGAAAATTTAACTCCAAGCAAAGCTCAAGAGCTAGTACTAAAAAGATGGGTAGTAAAAGAAGCCGCAATCAAATGGCAGAGTGGAAAGATAGCAAATAATATTAACCAATGGATTTGGCAAAATAAATCATCCTTTGCATATCATAAAAAACTTGGTCACAAAGTAAAAGTTTACGAACAAAATCATGATCGATGGATTTATGCAATCGCATTAGATGGAAACTCCATAACACGTAAACCAATAATTTGCCTTAATTAATTATTATTTTTGGCAAGCAACTTAGTATGTATAAGCTTCTGTTTTATAGTACATCCATCCAAACTTTTAAATAATTCTTTCAATCGCATTAATGTTTCTTCTTCACAATTTTCTAGAATAATTTCTCTATACTCACTTCCTTTACTGAGCCACCTTTTAATTATAGTGCTATCAACCTTTTGATAAACAAACTCAGTCCACTCCGCAGAAGAAATATTCCAGCCTAATTTTTCTAATTGTAGAATAAATTTCTTTGTATTATCTTGATTATTTAACCACTTCTCTTCTTTACAAATTAAATCATTCAATAATGAAAAATCAGTATTTTTATTATTGCTATAAATTTCTAAGCTTTCCTTTAAAGAGAGTGCAGGGCCAGAGCATGGGTTACTTATAATCAAACTTAATTCTGTATTTGCTGTAGATTTTTCCGTAAGAATCGGCCACAACTCGGAAAAATTTGTTTCATTCAAAACTTTCCAAGGGATCCTTCCTCCAATTACCTCAAATTTGAGATTGTCTTCTAACTTTTTAATTGATTCAACTTTTGAATCAATTAAAACAGGTCGCTCCATCGGAGCCAAAACTTCTAATTCAGCTAATAGTCTTGGATGATTATCTTCAGATACAGCACAAATAACCCCACCTTCAGAGGCTTCTCTTAAAGGAGTTAGAGACCAAAGCAAAGAACTAGGTGTTAGGACTAAAACTCTATGATTATTTTTCCAAGTAATACCCGACCATAATTTAACCATCAAATTTTTTAATCGTTCCCCCTCTTTCGAAAGTTGGCAAGAAAACAATTTCTCCAAAGCATTATCAACTTTTCTAGATGTAATAGTTAAAGGATTTTGTTGCTCAACTTCAACTAATGAAGCTAACTGTTCAGATCTCCTCTCATTCAAAAGAGATCGTCTTTGTCCTTCCCATCCATTTTCAGTTGGCTCCCAAAAAATCTCTTTTAGCAGACTATCTGGCAAATATTGCTGTGGAACCCAATTTTTTGAAAATGAATGGGGATACCTATAACCCATGCCATCTCCAAAAGCTTCTTGATCTCGATTTGCATCTTTAAGATGAGATGGAACATTTTGATTGTGGGAATCTTTAACTTTCTGAACTGCCTTAAAAATAGCCTTCACACTATTACTTTTCTCAGTTGAAGCCAAGTACAAGGTTGCCTGAGCCAGGGGGTAAATCCCCTCTGGCAAACCTATTCGATCGAAAGCCGCGGCGCATGACTCAACTATGACAATTGCATTGGGATCAGCTAGACCAATATCTTCTCCTGCAGCGATAAGCATACGTCTAAAAATGAACCGTGGATTTTCTCCAGCCTCCAACATTCGAGCCAGCCAAAACAATGCCGCATCAGGATCCGAACCTCGTAATGACTTAATAAAGGCACTGATCGTATCAAAATGAGCATCACCTTTTTTATCGTATAAAACTGCTCGTTCTTGAATTGAATCCTCAGCAATCTTGAGATCAATACTGATTGAACTATCTTGATTTGCAATAGTACTCTCTACAGCTAGTTCAAGCGCATTCAGCAAAATGCGTGCATCGCCATTGCAAACATCAACCAAATGATCCTCAGCTTCACTAGCTAAATTGATTAATTTCAACCCATAACCCCTTTCCTTATCGCTCAAAGCTCGTTGCAGTAATTGATGTAATGCTTTTGAATTCAAGCTATTTAAACGAAATAATCTAGATCTGCTTACCAACGCTTTATTCACTTCAAAATATGGATTTTCCGTAGTTGCCCCAATAAGGGTCAACGTTCCATTTTCAACCCAAGGTAATAAGGCATCTTGTTGAGCAGTATTAAATCTATGAACCTCATCAATAAACAAAATCGTGCGTTTACCATATTTATTTAATCTATCGATTGCAGACTCAATCTCAGATCTCAAATCCTTGATGCCTGCTAAGGCAGCATTTATGACACTAAAGTGAGATAGGGTATTTGAGGCGATAATCCTAGCTAAAGTAGTCTTACCAACTCCAGGAGGTCCATATAGTAATAAATTGCCTACTTTATCAGCAACAATTGAACGTCTCAATAAACGTCCTTGAGCAAGAATATGATCTTGACCAACAAATTCATCAAGTGTTTGAGGCCGTAAGCGATCAGCTAAAGGAGCATTATTCTGTATTAGCTGTTCACCATTAAAAGCAAACAGATCTTTTGCCAAAGCTAATAAACAAATATTTTTATTACTCTAAAAGCAAAAAAAAACTTATAAAGGTGTTTTGATGATTTCCAATTGGAAGATTTTGATCTAGGTAATAACTGTTGGAACGGACATGCCTGTTCGTTTTGAGATCTCAGCTAGAGAATCAATACTTTTAATTAAAGGATCCAAAGCCAACTGCGGATCTTGAGTGATATCACCATCACTTGGAGTAAAGCTTTCAAAGTAAACCCTTAACGTAGCTCCTTGAGTGCCAGTGCCAGATAGTCTGACTAGAACTCTACTACCATCATCTAATAAAATTCTCAAACCCTGATTAAGCGTAATTGAACCATCAACTGGATCTGTATAGCTAAAATCATCAGCATTTGTTACTGTCCTTCCAGCAAAAGATTGATCTTTTAAACTGGGAAGCATATTGCTCAATCTCGAATAAAGAGAATTGGCAACTTCAGATGGAATAGATTCATAGTCGTGACGAGAATAGTAATGACGACCATAAAATAGCCAATGATTTCTCAATATCTCAGAAACAGACTTTTTCTTGGACGCAAGTATCTGCAACCAAAAAAGAACAGCCCACAATCCATCTTTTTCTCTTATATGATCACTTCCAGTTCCAAAGCTCTCCTCTCCACACAGAGTAATTTGATTAGAGTCCAAAAGATTACCAAAGAATTTCCATCCGGTAGGCGTTTCAAAGCAATTTATCCCTAAATGTTTCGCGACAACATCTACAGCGGAACTCGTCGGCATGGAACGAGCAACACCAGATAAACCTTTGGCATACCCTGGCACACAATCGTAATTCGCAGCTAAAATTGCAAGGCTATCACTAGGATTTACAAAGCAACCACGTCCCAAAATCATATTTCTATCACCATCGCCATCACATGCTGCTCCGAACGAAAATAAATTCCCTTGTAAAAGCAAGTCAGCAAGATCTTTTGCATAAGTCAAATTTGGGTCAGGATGAAGACCCCCAAAATCTTCCAAAGGTATTCCATTCCTTACTGTTTCTGAATTAGCTCCTAAATAATCAACAAAAAGACGCTTTGCATATGGTCCTGTAACAGCATTTAATGCATCAAAAACGATTGGAAAATCTTTGTTAATATATGAACTAATCAAATCAAAATCAAATATTTTTTTCATTAAATCTAAGTAATCTTCTATTCCATCAATTATCTCCACAACCATTGAAGCTAATTTATATTTACCAGGTGAATAAGACCTATTTGATTGACATTTTATGATCTTATATTCTTTAAGATTTTTGGAGTAATTATAAATTTCTTCAGTTAAAGGTTCGGAGGCAGGTCCACCATTTGGGCCATTTAGCTTGACTCCAAAATCACCTTCAAGTCCACCTGGATTGTGACTGGCAGATAAAATAATTCCACCTATTGCTTTATTAATTCGAATCAAATTAGAAGCCGCAGGGGTCGACAAAATTCCATCTACAGTTGTTATGACTTTTTGAATTCCATGTGCAGCTGCCATCCGGATAATAATATCAATCGCTCTTTTGTTGCCATATCTACCATCACCCCCTACAACCAAAACACCTCCTTGCACTCCAGGCAGGGAACTGAAGATTGATTCAATAAAACTCTCAAGGTAATGAGCCTTTTCAAATTGCAAAGTACTTTTTCTTAATCCAGAGGTACCTGGTTTCTGATCAGTAAAAGGGGAGTTTAACTTAATTGTAAGTTGGCTAAATTCTGAAGAAAACACTTTGAAAATAGATTAGTGAATAATATTAAAAAATGAATCGAAAATCAAAATGGTAACACTTTGAATTCAGTGAGGCATTTCAGAAGTACGAAGCATTGCGACAAACCAAAGAGTACTTAAAATCAACGCACTTAAAACACCGGGACCCAATCCTAAACGCTCAATCGTAGTAGGAATTAATAAAGGAAAAGCAATAGCCCCTACTAATGGAGTAAAAGCTACAATTAATCGAACCATGAATTAAGTGGGATTAGATTTAAAACCATTCTGATTCAGCTTTTGCATTTGGATTCGTATTATCAACCGGAGTAACTCTTTCGAATTTCATTGTTATGTTCCTTGAATCTACCCTATCTTTATCTATCGCTTTAATTGAATAGTTCTGAATCCCATCTCTGAAAGGGACTTGCAATCTAAAAGTTCCATCATTGGCTAATGGAATCTCTTCATCTTCGATAAATAATTTAGCGGATGGGTCAGTAGCTCCATAAACAATTAATTCAGCATCTGCAACTAGCCAAAAAGAACGTGGTTGAGGAACCAATCCAATACCCGATTCATTTAATCCACTAGCCCAAAGTCCACTTCCAGATTCATTGTTAAAATTCTGATCATTAGGTGCACCCTCTTGAAATTCTTCTGACCCAACTCGTCTTGTTCTAAATTTTGTAGTAGCAGATTGATATAAGCGCTCATGAAGACCACTATCTGGCTGATCAGAAGAAACACTATCATCCACAGCCTCAGAAGATGTAGTAATTGGCGCTTCCAAACTAAAAGGTACAAATTGATCAAGAATTTGATCACTTGGATGTAGTGAGGGTACTTTCGCTGAAGATGAAAAAGCAAGTGACATCCATTTATGGCCAATGCGATAACCCAATTCAACCTTATAGTCTCTACCTCCTAAAGGAATAGGTAAGTACCACTCAGTGCTGTGACTATCAACAACAACTTCTTGAAGAGTTCCAGGATTGACTTCTCCATTGTCTCTATGAGTAACATCGGCTAAACGCAAGCACAGCCTATTAGCACCTTCATTTTGCGCATTAGAACGATCTGAATCTGAGATCTCCCAAAATACATACGCCCACTCGGGATCACGAGGTAGAAAGACTACTTTGGTCTCTGATGAATTTGAAGATATAGTTTCTTGAGAGGGTGTGGTTTTTTCGTTTATCAACTGTCTTTCTAATTCCTTTTTTTCTTCATATAGCAAAACACCTTTAACTAAATCAGCTTTTGATTTTCTGCTATAAAGAGGAATACCTAAATCACTCGCTTTAATACGAAGCTGACGAAGTGTTAAACGTGACAGGGATTCTTGATCAAAAGTCACGCCCATAAACCTCCATTTTTTATTTGGGATCAGTCCGATAAGTATGTGATGAAATGTGCTCTTCTCGTTAGTGTGGTCAGCATCTACTGACTCCAAGAACAGATCATAAACTGGTACTTGCTGTTAAAAAGCATTGCTGTAACTAGGAACTAGGAGTTGATTTAGTATTCAAAAATTCTCAACAAACAAAATTAATTCAAAGAGAATTTAAAAAATTTCCTAATTTTTGAAATTTCGAAAACTTTAATTTCTTTGGGATCATTTTCTTTTCATGTTCGGCCCAGAACAATTTCAAGCGTCATATGCGTCAATTAAATTTCTCAATGTCAAATCCAATGGAGCAACTTTTAAATCATTTGACAGTCTTTCCAACTGGATAGCTGCCCCGGAAAATTGCTCAAACATAACTTGAACAAACTCGTCATCTTTAAGCATTATGGGATTCTTCAAACACCATTCCAGCCATTCCTCTTTAACAGGGATCAACCCTTCTGAATTTTTCTTACGCATGGATTTAAAACATTGCAAGCAGTGCGCAAGCATTCTGAGATGATGCTTTTCACTCACTGAAAGGCTGGTCAAAGCAATCAAATTTATATCGTCTTTGCTTAAGGGACTATTTTCAGAATTATCTTCAAAAGCAGATTCCATCATCTGAGAGTGGGAGCAACTATGGCCAGTAAAGTTTAAAAGAATATTTATATTTATAATAGATTTTATATCACTTTCTTTCATTTATATACAAAATAAAGATACTCATTCATTAAATATTACAAGTTCAAAACAGAAATTTATAAATAAGGTTATCAGCATTCACAGGGGTTTATACCACTATTTCAATATATGTTAAAGTCATCTAGAAATTCAAAAAGGGTTAAGAGTTTTATTCCAGCACATTTCAAATTTGAAACGATTCTAAGTATTTTGGTTTATGGTGTTGTGAGATTAAAACTACTTTCGTAACACTGGGTTTTCCCCCTTGATTTGACTTAGAATGTCGTTTGAGATCCAACTATGAAAACACTCTGATCCAATGACGAACCCCAAATGTCATAATTGAAGATTATCTTGGATCTTAAAAGCCAAACTTTTCATAAATAAAACACTACTACGACTTGATTTAATCAAAATAAAATGACTCAAACTAATACTGTCGAAGAAATTGTTTCCCAGCCTTATAAATATGGTTTCATCACTGATATAGAAACTGAAAAGATAGCAAAAGGATTGAATGAAGATGTTATCAGGTTGATTTCTGCAAAAAAGAATGAGCCAAATTTCTTATTGAAATTTCGTTTAAGAGCTTATGAACAATGGTTGAAGATGAAAGAGCCGAATTGGTCTGGTTTAACTTATTCCAAAGTAGATTATGAGGATCTAGTTTATTATGCAGCCCCAAAACAAGATATAAAAAAGAAGAGTTTAGATGAAGTTGATCCTAAATTACTTGAAACTTTTGAAAAGCTTGGCATACCACTTAGTGAACAAAAAAGGTTATCTAATGTAGCTGTTGATGCTGTATTTGACAGTGTTTCCATAGCTACTACATATAAAGAAAAGCTAGCTGAACATGGAGTAATATTTTGCTCTATCAGTGAAGCAATTAGTGAATATCCAGATTTAATTGAAAAATATATGGGAACAGTTGTTCCTATAAATGATAATTTTTTTGCAGCCCTAAATTCTGCTGTTTTCAGTGATGGTTCATTTGTTTATATACCTAAAGGTGTCGAATGTCCAATGGAATTATCATCTTATTTCCGAATAAATTCTGGAGACACTGGCCAATTTGAACGAACCTTAATTATTGCAGAAGAATCTTCCTCTGTTAGTTATCTAGAGGGTTGTACGGCGCCTATGTTTGATACCAATACGCTACATGCTGCTGTTGTTGAGCTTGTCGCACTCGATAATGCCTCTATTAAATATTCAACAGTGCAAAATTGGTATGCAGGTAATGAAGAAGGGGTTGGAGGAATATATAACTTCGTCACTAAACGAGGAGAATGCAGAGGAAAGAAAAGCAAAATAAGCTGGTCTCAAGTCGAAACAGGATCTGCTATCACATGGAAATACCCAAGTTGCGTACTGCAAGGAGACAATTCAATTGGTGAGTTTTATTCAATTGCACTCACAAATAATTTTCAGAAAGCAGATACCGGGACAAAAATGATTCACATAGGAAAAAATACAAAATCAAAAATCGTAAGTAAAGGTATCAGCGCTGGACAATCTAAGAACAGCTATCGAGGTCTTGTCTCCATAAGCCCAAATGCTGAAGGCTCTAGAAATTACAGTCAATGTGACTCTATGTTGATCGGCGACAAGGCCAGCGCAAACACATATCCATATATTCAATCCAAGCAACCTCAATCAAATATTGAACATGAAGCTAGTACTTGTAGGATTTCAGAAGATCAACTGTTTTACTTACAAAGTAGAGGAATTGATTTTGAAGAATCTGTTTCAATGATAATTAGTGGATTTTGTAGTGATGTTTTCAATGAATTACCTATGGAGTTTGCATCTGAAGCAGATAAACTTCTAGCTTTAAAATTGGAGGGTTCTGTTGGATAAAAATAATTTAAAACCATACTTTTTCCCTCTACAAATTTCCCTCTAATTTAGTGATTCTATCAACTTCAGAAACAATATTATCTATTAACGATCTTCATGCCAGTGTTGAAGATCAAGCGATTCTTCATGGAGTCAATCTGTTAGTAAAAGAAGGGGAAATCCATGCAATTATGGGTCGCAATGGAAGTGGAAAAAGTACTCTTTCAAAAGTTATTGCTGGGCATCCAGCTTACAAAGTTCTATCAGGTTCTATCCAATTTAAAGGTACGAATATTCTTGAGCTAGCCCCTGAGGAAAGAGCAAGAATCGGAATTTTCCTTGGTTTCCAATACCCAGTAGAAATTCCTGGTGTTAGTAATCTAGAGTTCTTAAGAGTTGCTACCAATTCAAGAAGAAAAGAATTACTTAAAAGTGAATTAGATACTTTTGAATTCGAAGACCTAGTAAAAGAAAGATTGAAAATAGTTGAAATGAATCCAGCCTTTCTAGAAAGAAGCGTAAATGAGGGTTTTTCTGGTGGAGAGAAAAAACGTAACGAGATTCTTCAAATGGCCCTTCTTGAACCAGTCATATCAATACTCGATGAAACTGATTCAGGACTTGATATTGATGCTCTGAGAATTGTTGCATCTGGCATCAATAAACTCTCAAAACCAAATTCGGCAACAATTTTAATAACGCATTATCAAAGACTGCTTAATGAGATTACTCCTGACTTTGTACACATAATGGCTGATGGAAAAATAATAAAAACTGGCAACAAAGAACTAGCAATTGACCTGGAAAAATCAGGTTATGACTTTATTGACAAAAATACCAAAGATAAGGAAATGGCAACATGAAATCATCAACTATTTGCCAAGAATGGCTTGACTCTCTTAAGCCAACTGATGGTTATTTAAAAAACGAACAATCAATAGGACGAGAATTTCTCTTAAAGCAAGGGATGCCCACTAAGAAAGATGAAGCCTGGCGATTATCCAACTTCAATAAGTTAAATAATTTTTTGTCATTACCAACAATTATTGAGAGCAAAGATATTAAATTCAAATCTATCTTTCCAGAAAAGGATAAAAATAGAGAAAGGGTTATAATTAATCCTAATGAAAATCCAATTTTAAATATTAATTTACCTAATGGTATTGAAAAACTGAATGATCAAGAAATTGAAGAGAACCTTGGCAAAATAGTTAAGTCTACTAATATTAAAAATGACGTATCAGTATCTCTTAACCAGGCATCAAGCTCTGAGCTTTTAGCATTAAAAGTTAAGCCTAGTTTCAGTCAATCATTAGAAATCGTAATTCCATCGATAGAGGAGAAGTCAATCTCAACTAGAATCTTTCTACTTGTTGAAGAGGGAGCTAAATTAGATCTTTTACAAGTTCTAATAGGTAATAAGAATTCAGCACAAAATCATTTAATCGAAATAAAGCTGGAATCCAAAGTAGAGTTAACTCATGGATTAATTTCTTTGGGTGAAGAAAAAGAATCCTCCTCAATTTGTACTTTAGCTGTAGAACAATCAAAAAAAAGTAAATATTCTCTTCATTCAATACATCATGGTTGGGATTATGCCCGCTTCGAACCAAGAATCATTCAAAGTGAAGGAGACGCTTCAACAATTATCAAAGGCCTCCAAGTCACTCAATCAAAAGAGCAAATATCCACACACTCTCTAATTAGATTTGAAGGTCCAGATGGAAAGCTTGATCAATTACAAAAAGCCGTAGCTTCTGAATATTCTCATTGCATTTTTAATGGTTCGATTAATGTTCCTCAAAAAGCCCAAAAAACAGAAGCTGCACAGCTGAGTAGAAATTTATTACTTTCCAAACGCGCCAGAATAGATACAAAACCAGAGCTTGAAATAGTTGCTGATGATGTTAGGTGTACTCACGGAGCAACTGTAAGCCAACTCCAAGATGAGGAATTATTTTATTTACTTAGTAGAGGTATTGATAATAAACATGCTAATTCTTTGTTATTAAAAGGATATTATGATGAAATAATTTCAAACTTTCCTAAAAGTGCTAGAAAGTGGAATTTTATTGAAAAGTTAATACAAGATATAAAAAAGTGAACCATTTAGTAAAAAATATTGCCGAAAAATATAGAAATGATTTTCCACTTTTTAATGGAAATAATAATAATTTAATATATCTAGATCATGCAGCTACTAGTCAAAAGCCACAAGAAGTTATAGATTCTTTAAAAAAATACTATAGCTTTCAAAATGCTAATGTTCATAGAGGTGCACATCAGTTGAGTGCAATCGCAACAGAAAAATTTGAAAATTCAAGAAAGTTAACAGCAAATTTTGTTAATAGTAATAATGAAAAAGAGATTATTTTTACTAGAAATGCTACGGAAGCTATCAACCTTGTGGCTTATACATGGGGAAATTATGAACTTCAGGAAAACGACGAAATCTTAATAAGTTTAATGGAACATCATAGTAATATAGTTCCTTGGCAATTAATAGCTAACGCAAAAAAGTGCAAGCTCATTTATATCAATATTGATAAAAATGGAGAATTGGATCTTGATGATTTTAGAAAAAAATTGAGTGATAAAACTAAAATAGTAAGTCTTGTTCATGTAAGTAATACACTAGGAAGTTGTAATCCTATCGAGGAAATTTCAGACCTTGCACATCAAAAAGGTAGCTTAGTTCTTTTAGATGCTTGCCAAAGTCTTGCTCATAAACCGGTAGATATTAAAAAACTTGGTATTGATTTTCTGGCAGGATCTTCTCATAAACTTTGCGGGCCTACTGGTATAGGTTTTTTATGGGGAAGAGAAGAAATTTTAGACAAAATTCCTCCTTTCCTTGGTGGAGGAGAAATGATTAATGAAGTTTTTAAGGACAACAGCACTTGGGCAAACTTGCCACATAAATTCGAAGCGGGTACTCCAGCCATAGGTGAAGCAATCGGTATGGGAACCGCACTTAATTACTTACAATCAATTGGATTAAACGAAATCCATAATTACGAGAAAGAATTAACAAAATATCTTTTTGAAAAACTTGAAGAGATAGATGATTTAAAGATTCTTGGTCCTAGCCCATTAATTCAGCCTGATAGAGGACCATTAGCAACTTTTCATATAAAAGGTATTCATTCCAATGATGTTGCGGAGTTACTTGATAACAGCAATATTTGCATTAGGAGTGGTCATCATTGCTGCCAACCCCTCCATCGCTTCTATGGGATAAAAAGCACAGCGAGAGCAAGCTTAAGCTTTATTTCTACTCCATCAGAAATTGACTCTCTTACTGAAGAACTAAAATCAGTAATTTCTTTTTTAAAGAAAAATTCTTAAATATTTAGATATTGTTTAAAAAAAGCCTCTGTTTTTTTTAATACATCAACTTTTATTTTGCCGTCCTTAAATCCATGACCTTCGTTCTCAAACAAATCTATTTGCACTGGAATTTCACGTTTTAATAATTCATCTTTGATTTTAATAGATTGATCACAGGGTATAACTTTATCTTTTAACCCATGAAATAAAATCAATGGCATATTGATAGAATTAACATTTTGAATTGGAGATCTTTTAAGATATTGTTCATAATCAGTTTCTATATTGCCTATTAGATAATCTAAATAAAATTCTTCAAATCTATGAGTTGAATTAGCCATACCTATCAAATCAATTACAGCATATTTACAAGCTCCAACATTAAAAATGTCAGTAGATATCAAGCAGCCTAAAGCTGTAAAGCCTGATGCACTACTCCCTACAATTGCTATATGGTCTTTGTTAGCCTTACCAGATGCAATCAATGACTCAGCTGCCTTAGTGCAATCCAAAACATCGATTACCCCCAGTTTCCGCTCAATCGATCTCTATATTCCCTACCGAAACCAGAAGAACCTCCATAATTAACATCAACAACTGCCCAACCTCTTGATGTCCAAAATTGCACCTCTAAATCCAATCCACATCGAGCCATACCAGTAGGCCCGCTATGACTTTTCACCAACAATGGTGGTAATAATATTTGTCTATTGAGAGGTGGATAATACCAAGCATGAACATTCTTTTCATTTGATCCGATAAACCAAAAAGATTCGCCAATACTTATTTCCTTTGGATCCAAGCTAAATGAAGAGGCAGGAGTATGGTCCCAACTTTCATCCACTAAATCTATTTCAAGAATCCCTTCACTAATTTCTGAACTACTGGCAATTGCAACAAGTCGATTTTGATACGAATGAAGACCTGAGAAATCAATAAAAGGTTGGTCAATAATTCGGATAAATCCATTTTTTTGAAATAAAGCTAAAGTCCAAATTCCTTCTTGAGCAAAAACTCCAACGACATCATCCCCCACACATGAAAAGCTCGACATCCCATGAACCCATTGTGGAAAAGCAATTTCAGCCTTCATAGTCCACTGATTCTGAGAAATAGTAATTAAATGATTCTTATTGTCAGTTTTAATCTTTGTGATATTCCACCAGCCACTACTATCTTCAGCGACAAAAAGATCACCTATATCAGACCAAGTGGGCTTAAAAAATGAAATTTTTTTCGTGCACTTTAAATATTCATTATTAAAATTGATTATATTTATGATATTTACGTTTTCATCCAATTTGGCTAATTTTAATTCATTTAAATCCCAAGGCATTGAAGTATTTTCCCACTCAACCCATGCCAACTTTCTATCTTTAGAATTCAGCGCAAGATAACCTAATAAGCCCTTAGATGAATAAAGAATTTTTGGATATTGATAAGTTTTATCTAAAGAATAAGAAACTATATGATCTCCTTCTTCATCTTCCATCAATCCAATCCAAATATTTTTTTCAAGATCAATTACGCCACCTGCAAGAAAACAATTATGTTTTTTTGAAAGACAAACTGATTGTATTTTAGGTATTAATTTAAAAGAAGAAGATTTTTCATTTTCTTCCGCAGAAGACCAAATTCTTATCCATAAGCAATTATCTTTATTGTCGACCCAAGTCAATATTAGATCTGACCCATTCTGGGTAGCTGTTAACGGAGCACCACCATATCCATGAATTTTTGTCCTTAAATCACTTGGATATGGTGTTAACTCCTGAGGTAATAAATCTTTTCGACCCCAAGGTCTAATTAAAGCTGTAGTTCTTCCCTTTTCGTTTGGTCGTTGTTCTAACCATAAAACCCACTCACCTATTATCCGAGGCTCTTTAAATATGGGAGCTTCTCCAAAAACCTTTTCAGCATCGAAAATTGTCATTATTTCTCCTCATTGATGTTGAGAGTCAATGATTAATTCACTCATGGAACTTAAAACAAAGTAAAGTATAAAAGTTGTTGTATTAAGACTCCTTTGGCTGGCAGTTTTGCTCAACTTGCAAAAAATGCAGAAAAAAAGAAGCCCTCAATTTCAGTTTCGAAAGAACCTGTCAAGAATCCCCCTTTAAAGGTGTATCAACTGGGACACGAGGCTTTAAGAACACCAGCCAATCGTATCGTCAAAGTTGATGATTCAATTCGAAAGTTAGTTAAAGATATGCTCATAACTATGTATTCTTCAAAAGGTATTGGTTTAGCAGCGCCTCAAGTCGGAATACAAAAGAGATTGTTAGTTATTGATTTAAATTTTGAAGATCCAAATGCTCCACCGATGGTATTTATAAATCCTGAGATAATTTCATCTAATGCAAGCTTAGTTACATATGAAGAAGGTTGTCTCAGTATACCTGGCGTTTACCTTAATGTTTTACGGCCCTCATCAATTAAATTAATTTATCGAGATGAATTGGGTAGGCCAAAAAAAATGAATGCAGATGGTCTAATGGCAAGATGCATTCAGCACGAAATAGACCACCTAAATGGTGTCTGTTTTGTTGATAAAGTAACTGATGAAGAAGAGCTGAAAAAACAATTAAATGAAAATAATTTCAATCAAAGCGATGTAATAAAAGAAATGAATTGAAAGACTCATTTCAATTAAAACTATAAAGAGTCAAATTAGATTCTTATTATTGGTCTCTCCTCAAATTCAATGACAACAATTTTTGATAAAATTCTTAGTGGTGAAATACCATGTGACGAGGTTTTCAGTGATAACAAATGCCTAGCTTTCAAAGATATTACCCCCCAAGCACCTACTCACATTTTAATCATTCCTAGAAAACCTATTCCAAGTCTGCAACATATAAAAAAAGAAGATCAAGAATTACTGGGTCACTTACTTCTAAAAGGGACCGAAATTGCTAATGCCTCTGGTTTAGAAAGTTGGAGAACCATTATTAATACAGGCGAAGAAGCTGGTCAAACAGTATTTCACTTACATATTCATATCATTGGCGGAAGGAAATTAAGTTGGCCACCAGGGTGACTTTTGGATTTTCATGATTTTGATCAACGCACACGATTGTCTTACTGGCTTAGTTGCTTTCTCAACTTCACCCATTTATGCGCTATAAGGTATTTAATTAATCGTGTTCAATGGACTCCCAAACTGCTGCAGATAAAAACAGCATTATTAATAAAATAAACACAAATCTAGAAGATTTTTGGTCAAATCTTAGTGAGAACCAGCAATCTATTTTAAAAAAACTATGGTCAATTTTAACTTACAAATGGCAGTGGCAGATAATTCTCAATGTCCCTTTTTTGGTTATTTGGGTTTTAGATCAAACTATTCCTGCAGTTCATTCTTTTAATATGCAACTTATTTCTTCGCTACCATTACCAATGATAATAAAAACATATTTGGGTTTTAGCTAAGATATAAAAATAAATGACTTTGATGAGTTTCTGAACTTGAGAAGTGTCAAATTGAACTTTAAAAAATAAGCTAGCCTTATTCCTTATCAAGTAATTATTGACTTTGAAATAATCAAATTAATATGACTTCATCAATTACTAAAGCTCAAAAAGGACTAGTAAGCCAACTAATTAAATTAAGAAAGCTCACTCAGCCATATTTTCTACCTTATACAAAGAATAATGGCTGGCTATTTGTCTATTTATTAATAGCTTTATTATTTTGTGTGGGTGGAACAGTTTTATTTTTACTAACAGGTTTAATGAGCCTGTTAACTAATTTAGTTCCAGAGGTAACCAACCAATTTTTAGGAGGGGTTCAAAATTCCTTAAAGGTTATTTGGAATGGCCCTTCAGGAATAATAATTTCAGGTTTGTTTGCCTTAGGCAGTTTTTCATTTATCACTTTTCGTGGCCAGCTAAGGCAAAGGAGATGGCTCCCTTGGCTTTTACTAGGAGTAATCATATTGATGTTGTTATCTGTCAATGGAATTAACGCAGGAATTACTTTTCTCGTCAGAGATATAACTAATGCCTTAATACAAAAAGATGAAAATGAAAGTTATAAGAATTTGTGGATTCTTGGAATTTGTTTTATTGCAGCTCTTCCAATAAGAAGCTTACAATTTTATTTTTCAGCAAAACTTCAGCTTTTATGGAGAGAATGGTTATCCAAAAGCCTCATTACCGACTATTTAGATGATAGGACATATTACATATTAAATCCCAACGATGAATCTGAAACTAATGTCGATAATCCGGATCAAAGAATTACAGAAGATGCAAGAGACTTTACCGCACAAACTATTGATCTTTCGTTAAATATTTTTGATTCTTTATTAGTATTTTCATTAAACATTTTTATTTTACTAAGTATAAGTAAAGAGCTAACACTTGCTCTAATAGTTTACGCCACAATAGTTTCATCTTTACTACTTTTTGCTAGTAGAAAACTGTTTAAATTAAATTATGATCAATTACGATTTGAAGCAGATTTTCGTTATGGTCTTGTACATGTAAGAAACAATGCAGAATCAATTGCTTTTTATTCTGGTGAAAACCAAGAAGAAAAAGAAGTCAGTAGGAGACTCAAGTCTGTAGTTGATAACTTTAATCTTTTAATAATATGGGAAGCATTATTAAGGGTACTCCAACGCTCTGGAATTTATGGAAGTGTCTTTATTCCGTTCATTATTCTCGCAGGACCAATTCTTAGCGGCCAAATGGACTATGGAAGTTTTCAACAAGCCAATTTAAACTATAACCTTCTTGAGGGATCATTATTTTTTATTATTTATAAAATAGAGGCTTTAGCTAGATTCTCAGCTTCCATAGGCAGACTTGAAGGATTTCAATCAAATATGAATGAGATTAGAGATAACAAATTTGATGACTTTAAAGTAGAAATTAAAGCCAACGATTCTATTATTCTTAAAAATGTAAGCATCAAAACTCCTGGAAAAGATAATTTCCTGATTAATAATCTAAATCTAAGTCTTGGGACAGGCCAAAGTTTACTTGTAGTAGGACCTTCTGGTTGTGGGAAGACGTCTTTGCTTAGAGCTATTAGTGGTCTATGGGCAATACAATCTGGTGAGATAGAAACACCCTCAAATGGTGATTTACTTTTTATCCCACAAAAACCATATATGACTCTTGGCTCTTTAAGAGAACAGCTTTGTTACCCTTTAGATAAGAACCGATTCAGTGATGAACATCTAAAAGCCGTTTTAGAAGAAGTCAAGTTACCTCAAATTATCCAGAGGTATCCTAACCTAAATATCAAACAAGATTGGCAAAGACTATTATCTCTGGGAGAGCAACAAAGGCTAGCTTTCGCAAGACTTTTGCTAAATTCACCTAAATATGTTGTTTTAGATGAAGCAACAAGTGCATTAGACGTAAATACAGAAAAGCATCTATATGAACTTCTTAACCAACGCGAGATGGCTTGTATTAGCGTTGGTCATAGGCCAACCTTGAAGAACTATCATGAAACTGTACTTGAAATCACTGAGAACAAAGGTTGGCGATTATTGCCCGCTGAAAGTTATCAATTCAATCAAAGCTAGTGTATTTTATGAACTCAAATACTGAAACAATCCAAGATAATCAGTCAACCGAACCAGAAAAAACTGATTCAGAAATAAAAAATCTTCAACCTAGCGCAACCACAAATGATATTCCTGAATTTGGTTGGAGTGGTTATGCCGAGAGAATAAATGGAAGATTTGCAATGATTGGTCTAATGGCAGTTCTACTTGTAGAAGCACTTAGTAAGATATCTTTTTTGGAATGGGCTGGAATAATTAGTAAATAATAATTTTTGGATTAATCATCAAATCTTGAACTGTTATCTCTTGGTCTCGACGACTTTCTTTTGGATGATGAATACGAGCTTTTAGAAGATGGTCTTTCTTTAGTAGGGGTCGCATCAGAGTTTTGCGCAGGTCTTCTACTTACTCGTCTTACACCTTTTTCAGAACTAGAAAAAGCTGCATCTTCAATACTATTATTAGTTTTAGAAGACCTCCTGGATGCATTATAGTTACTAGTTTGATTATCAGAATTTAGCCTTGAAGATGATTCTTGAGAAGAGTTAGGGGCTACATTTCTTCTACGACTTGAATTTTGACCACTAGCGGAGGGACGGGAGCCTCTTCTAGTTTCTTGTCGGCTAGTTCGCCTGTCTCCAAAACTTGAGCCTCTAACTGAGGAAGATTCTGAATTATCAAATCGTCCCATTCTACTTTCTGTTTCAGCTCTTCGAGTATTAATTTCTGAAGAACTAATATTTCTTGGCCTTCTACTTACAGCCTGCTCAGGAATTACCGCCCTCGATGGACGTCTTCCATAATTTTCATCATCTGCATATTCTTCTTGATAATCTTCTCTCCCTGAAAATCTTCTATTAATAGGTTGAGATTCCTCAAATCGATCATAATTTCTATCAGAGCCTGCATCAGACAAACCTCCTCTGGAGGATCTTGGTAACTCAGGTTCATCATCAAAATATGAAGATCTTCGTGCTTGATCGGTTGCAATACCTCTCAGACGAACACTTTCATAAGCAAAGAAAACAGTGGTCCCAGCAAGCAAAAACTGTCCAAATTGAAGAATAGGATCTAAACGCCATCCTTGGAAAAAAAGTATTCCGCCACAGAGCAAGCCAATGGCAGCAAAAAAAACATCGTAATCTCTTGCCAATGCTGGCTTAAAAGATCTAAGAAAATATAAGCCAGCTCCGCATACAGCAAGAACTATGCCAACAATGCTGGCCCAATTGAGACTGGCATTGACCAAGTTTGTCCTCTTAAATAAACATATTCAGGTTGAAAACAACCTTATTGTTATTAGTCTATGGCATAAATAGGTGATTGCTAGGGCTATCTACTCAATGCATCTTTTTGACTAACCCAAATCAAGGCAGCAGCAGCAGGTGCAACTATCAAAGCTCCAGCTGCAAGAAAACTTCCTATCATTCCAACAGCAGAACTTGTAGCAGCTTGACTAGAAGCTCCAGCACTAAGGAACAAATTTAATAAATGAAAAGCCATTTCAGCTAATTCTTATGCAAGACCGAGTAATCTTACGCAATAAAAGATGATTTAAACCATCTATTCAATAATGCTTTGAGCTTTGTGATGCCTCTGTTAGTTAAAAGTCTCCCAACCCTACATTTTTTAATGAGTTTTTTAATAGGTGCGCTAACCCTTGCATTCCTTCTAAGAATTATTTTGACTTGGTACCCAAAAATAGATTTAAGAACTGGTTTTTGGCCAATTATCTTCTTGCCAACTGAACCTGTTCTAGTGTCTACTCGAAAAATTGTTGCTCCGATAGGTGGTGTAGATGTTACTCCGATTATTTGGGTAGGCCTCTTAAGTCTTTTTCGAGAATTGTTTCTTGGTCAACAAGGTTTATTGACTCAAATTATATTTTGATATTTATAGCTATTTACAACATTTCTTGTTCGACAAACTTTGTATGAACATCACCTTTTATAAATTCTTTTCTTTTAAGTAATTTCAAATGAAAATCAATAGTTGTAGTAATTCCTGTGACTGCACATTCATTTAAAGCTCTTTCCATCCTTTTTAGTGCAGCTTCTCTATCCCTTCCCCAAACAATTAATTTTCCTATTAAAGAATCATAAAAAGGAGGAATATCGTAACCAGTGTAAACGTGGCTATCTACCCTTACACCCGGTCCACCAGGAGGTAACCAACCTGTGATTTTTCCTGGAGAAGGTCGAAAGTTGTGACTTGGATCTTCAGCGTTAATTCTACATTCAATTGCATGTCCCTCAAGCTTGATCTCTGCTTGAGTAAATTTTAATTTTTCTCCTCCAGCTATAAGTAATTGTTCTGAAATTAGATCCATACCAGTAACTAACTCAGTAACAGGATGTTCTACCTGTATTCGAGTATTCATTTCCATAAAATAAAAACTTCCGTGTCGATCAAGCAAGAATTCCACTGTTCCAGCGCCTTCGTAATTGATGCTTTTTGCTGCTGAAACTGCAGCTTCTCCCATTCTTATTCTTAGCTGATCATCTAAAGCTGGACTTGGTGATTCCTCTAACAATTTCTGATGCCGTCTTTGAATCGAGCAATCTCTTTCTCCGAGATGAACGACGTTACCAAATCGGTCAGCAAGAATTTGAACCTCTACATGCCTTGGGCGATCAATAAATTTCTCCATATAAAGTCCTGGGTTGCCAAATGCAGCCTCTGCTTCCCCCTGCGCAGCTTTAAAAAGATTCTCCAATTCATCAGCATGACTAACTAAACGCATGCCTCTTCCACCGCCTCCTGCAGTTGCTTTAATCATTACTGGATAACCCATTTCAGCGGCAAGCTTGGATGCATCTGAAACAGTATCGAGCAAACCCTCACTTCCAGGGACGGTAGGTACTCCAACCTTTTGCATAGTCGATTTAGCTGTCGACTTGTCACCCATGGAACGTATTGCATGAGGAGATGGGCCTACAAAAATAAGCCCGTGGTCACCGCAAATCTCTGCAAATCGATCATTCTCAGCTAAAAAGCCATAACCAGGGTGAATAGCATCTACTCCTCTTGAAGTTGCGGCAGCAAGTATGTTTGGAACATTTAGATAACTTTTACTGCTAGGCGAATCTCCAACGCATACAGCTTCATCAGCTAATTGAACATGTAACGCATTTTTATCAACAGTACTGTAAACAGCTACCGTAGCTATCCCCATCTCACGACAGCTTCGGAGAATTCTTAAAGCTATTTCGCCACGATTAGCTATCAGCAGTTTGCCTATGGGCATTCAAAATTATTAAGTCCTCATCTGGATCGTATCAGTATTGGTGCCCAAGATTGAAACCCATTAAGTAGAACCTTAATAGGTTAAGCATTATGATCAGGGTTACTTAGTGCTTAACTGAGTAAATTGCGGATGTGGCGGAATTGGTATACGCGCATGTCTAAGGAACATGTGGCTTCGGCCTTGCGAGTTCAAGTCTCGCCATCCGCATTCTTAAAACTGATACTCATCAATAAATGAGTCATAATTCTTTAGCAATTATTTTTGTCTCAAATGGACCAGGCGAACTAGCGACTTGGGTGAAGCCACTTGCTAAAGAACTTCATAAACATATAGAGCTAAAACCTAGAGTAAATAATTCTTCAATATCTTTAAATTTGGTACTTGTTCCATGCCCAAATGCAACTGGTCTTGAAATTATTGCTGCCAAAAAATGGTTGCAATTTGAAAAAATAATAAAAGCAAAAAATTTCTTGGAGCTTCTTTTAAACCCTAAAAAGTTTGGATCATGGCCATCCAACGGCTTAGTAATTTTTTTAGGAGGAGATCAATTTTGGAGTGTTCTACTTTCAGCAAGATTGGGATATTTACATATGACATATGCAGAGTGGATTGCCAGATGGCCTTTTTGGAATAATAGAATTGTTGCAATGTCCAAAAGGATTGTTGATAAATTACCAAAACGAATTCAACCTCGTTGTTCAGTCATAGGAGACCTAACAGCTGACTTAACTGAAACTGCAAAAATTGATGATCCACTCCCCTCTGGAAAGTGGATTGCTCTCCTGCCAGGTTCAAAAAGTGCGAAACTAAAAATTGGAATACCTTTCTTTCTTGATGTAGCAGATAAAATATCAAAATCAATGCCAGATTGTAAGTTTCTAATGCCACTTGCTCCAACCACAAATATAAATGAACTGAAATACTTTGGTAGCAGCAAAAATCCAATTTCAAAACAATATAAATCTGGAATCAAGTCAATTACTAAAGCGAATAAAAAAGAAGGAAGAGGAATATTGATAACCAAAAATTCTACAGTCATTTTAATACAAGAGAAGCATCCAGCATATAGTGATTTAAGCCAGTGTGATATTGCACTAACAACAATAGGGGCAAATACATCTGAGCTGGGATCATTAAATATTCCAATGATAGTTGTTGTTCCTACACAACACATTTTAGTTATGGAAGCATGGGATGGATTTGTAGGTTTAATAGCTAGATTACCAATTTTAAAATGGTGCTTAGGATTATTAATTAGCTTTATAAAACTCAAAAAAAGAGGATATATGGCTTGGCCAAATATATCTGCAAAAAGGATGATTGTTCCAGAAAGAGTAGGGCATATAACCCCCAAACAAATAGCTGAAGAAACTATTGATTGGCTTAATTCACCCTCAAGGCTTTCCGGACAAAAAAAAGACTTACAAGCACTTAGGGGTAGTAAAGGAGCAACCAAAAAATTTTGTCAGCAAATTATTGATCTTCTTAAAGAAGAAAATCTTTTAAATTAATCACCATGGATCTTCAATGTCTATAAGTTCTTTATCATTAGGTTTCATATCTTGAGAATTTGTTGTTGAAGATTTTTCTAAAGGTTCGACATCCATCGGTTCTTCTACTCTTGAAATTTTTGATCTATTCTTAGTATTTTGATAGGACATTTTAGCCTGCAAGTTGTCAGATGTATTTTTGATTTTTGATTGATTATAGTTTACTTCATCTTCATCAATTTCAGAATAAATTGATGACTGATTAGGTTCATCTAAATATCTTAATTCTTTATTATATTGTTGTTCTTCTGAATCTTGTAATTCTACGAATTCCATCTCTTCTTCTTCAAATATTTCCTCTTGGGATTGTTCTAGAAGTCTTTGATCATCATTTTCAATCTCACCAGAAGTTAATTGATTTTCCACTGGAACCAGATTAACTCTGTACCTTTCTCTTTCGCTTTCTTCAAATCCCGAATTACCTACACCAAGCTTTTCAAGGAAACCACTATTTAATTGTTTTAATTTCTCCTCAGCGCCCTCATAAACAATTATTCGATCAGGTCCACTACTTACAATTTCATTAACGGGCATCTCCCAAGTACTTAAAACCCCTTCGCCTAATAAAGGGACCCCTAGTGCTCCCATAACTAAAGTAAGTAATTCTCCAGTTTCAATATCAAAAGAAAATCCTAGTACTCTCCCCAACTGATCTCCAGATTCAGTAATAACTTGACAATTGATAACTTTATTAAATCTTTCAGGAACAAAATTTTCGCTTAAAGAATCTATTGTATCAACTAAAATGACATCACCTACTTGACGAATCTGATCAAGAGGAAGCCATCTTGGCAAGCCAGGTAAAAAACGCGTTAAGGGATTATCTCTTAGTCCTAAAGCAACAACTTCTCTACGATCAATATCAACAACAACTTCTCCTACAAGACCCAACCTACGTCCAGTATCACGTGTAATAACCTGAGTGCCCATCAACTCAGAACGAAGCCATAATCTGTCACTGGGGACAGCAGATGTGGATTCTTGTGGAGCTTGCGTGTTGGTCAACTCAAATATGCAGTAATGAGATTAGTAGAACCATATTGAATCATCTTAGTAAATTCAATCAAGCTGCGATTGGCAACCCAACAACTTGAGTATGATTTCCCCTCGCTTGCGTAACTCCAATAGTCCTCATTGAGGCCCCAATCATAGGTCTTCTATGACTTACAACAAGAAATTGTGCTTGTTTAGCTTGCTGAGCAATTAAAGCCGCTAACCTCTCAACATTTACTCCATCCAAGAAACTATCTACTTCATCCAGGGCGTAAAAAGGAGAAGGTCTAAAACGTTGCAAGGCAAAAAGAAAACTCAAAGCTGTTAAAGATTTTTCTCCACCTGACATCGCCGCAAGCCTTCTTACAGGCTTACCTTTTGGATGAGCAACCAAAGTCAAGCCACCGTCCAAAGGTTCGTCATGGTTTTCAAGCTGCAAATGTCCATCTCCTTCAGAGAGACTTGCAAATATTTCACGAAAATGTGTATCAACCGCATGAAAAGCCTCCATAAAGGCCTCCTGACGCAAAGTTGCAACTGTCTCTATTCGAACCAATAACTCCGATCTTTCATCAGTTAGAACTTGAAGTCTAGTTTCAAGTTCATTCAGTCTGTCTTCTAATTTAGCCAATTCTTCTAGTGCAAGCATATTGACAGGTTCCAATTCTTCCATTCTTTTCTGCAAAGATTCCAATCGAGACAGTAAAACATCCAAACCATTATCTCTTATTTCATCTGAGATCAAAGGCATTGGATTAGGAAGCTTCTTCTCCAATTCATTACATCGAATGGTTTCCATTCGTATCTCTTCCTTCATGTTTTTTTGATCTTCCCTTAAACATTGGAGACCCCATTGCATCTCTTGTACATTTAATCGTTTTTTAGATATATCAGCTTCCACGCAATCTCTTTCTCTTCGTTGTTCTCCAAAGCGAGTTTCTAAATCTTTTTGTTGATTGATCAGATCTTGTCTATTGGTATTAAGTAGTTTGCTTTGCTCACGCCAAGCGATATGAGCAGAAGCAAGAGTTTCTATAGAATCCTTTAAGCGTTTTTCTTCGCTGATTATAGAAGCTTCTTTATCATTTAATCGCTCTATTGCAAGCTTATTTTGGGATTGCTTATTTGAAATCTCATCTCTTTTATTTCTAAAAACAAGAAGATTTTTATCAGCATTTTCTAAATCATTTTGTAATTTAGACCAAATAGATGAGTCACTTGATTTATCTATTGTTTTTTCTTCCTTTTCAATTTCTGATAAAACGACCTCTAAAGGTTTAATACTCAAATTAATAGATTCTAATTGCAATAGTTTTTCTTTTTTAGATTTTTGAAGATCATCAATCCTTTTTGAGCGATATCTTTGACGTTCTAATAAAGGTGAATTTGATCTTTTAGAAGTCACTCTTTCAGCATCAATTGCTGCTTTCTTCTGTTCTAATGCACTTAGCTGAGTTCTTAGCTTGTCTAGTTTATGGATGAGTTGATTTTCGTTCTTTTGACAATTAGCTAAAGTCTCACCAACTTCTAATAATCTATTCTTCAAAAGATCACAATCATCATTATCTTTCACTCTTCCAAAACTTAAGCCAAAGGCTCTATTATTTAAACTTCCGCCAGTCATCGCTCCACTCTTTTCCAACAATTCGCCTTCTAAAGTAACAGCTCTTTTTATACCAATTTGATCACGAGCTGATGACAAGTCATTAAAAACAATTGTCTCACCAAATACATACAAGAAAACATTTTTATATATTGAATCAAATTGAATTAAGTCAATAGCATTACCAATTAATCCGGTATTTTTATTAAGGTTAGTGTGAACGGATCTCTGAAATACATCAGACCTATTTTGAGAGTTTTTAAAAATCTTATTAAGAGGTAAAAAAGTCAACCTTCCAGCTCTTTTTCGTTTTAAAAGATCAATTGATTTTGCAGCAATTCGATCGCTATCCACAACAACTTGCCCAAGTCTGGAACCAGCAGCTACTTCAAGAGCAATCCTATAACGATCTTCCACTTCGCCTAAATTAGCAACAGGGCCATGTATACCTTCTAAGCCAGATTCTAATAACAAAGTGATTGCATTAGTCCCTCGGCTTTCGGATATAATTTCTTTCCTACTTTCTACACGAGCAATATCATTTTGAAGCTTTATTTGTTCTTTCTCTAATCTATATTTTGTGCGCTCTTGAATGCCTTTCTCAGATACTAATAATTGAAATTCTTCTTTCTTATTAGACAGTAAATCTAAAATAGTATCCCATTCTTTATCCAAATTACTAATTTCTATATGTACTTTCTCATTGGAAGATTGATCAGCTTTTTGATCAGTCTCTAACTCTTTTAAAATAACATTTAATTGCAATAAACTTTCTTCAATATTTTGTTTCTCAAGTCTTTTAGGATCTAATTCTAATTTGATTTTATTAAGATTCTCTCTGGCTTTCTGATGTTTTTTTATCCAAGCACCAGAACGACCCGCCACATCTGAAAGTTTCCTTCTAGAAGATTCAACCCAAGACTCAGCTTCTTTACATCTTAAGTCAGCTTCTTCTAGTTCTTTAGGATTTATCTCATTCAATTTATTTTGTAAATCAGTTTGATAATCTTTCTTCTTTTGTAGAAGATTATTTCTAGATTCCTGTAATTTTTCCCCTTCGTTTTTATGATTAAGTCCTAGTCTTTCTATCTCTCTGTGTTGAGATTCAATACCTGCTAGTTTACCTTGAACTTCAAGCAACTGATCTTCACCAAGTTCTTTAACATTTTTTTGTAAAATATCTAATTTAGCTATGCATTGACTTAAATCATTCTCATCTTCAAGTAACTTCTCTGAATCTATTTTTTCTTTTTTAATCAATTCTTGATAATCTAGATCTAATTTTTCTAATCCCTTTTTTGCGTTTTCATAGGATAAAACTAATTCATGCTGTCTGCCAATTAATAATTGAGTTTTTAGATCTTTATATAAACTTGCTTTCTCACAATCTTTTTGCAAACGCTGTTTTGAAAGAATCAATTCTTGTTCAACAATACGACAACGTTCCTGCCTTTCATAAACATCATTTAACTTTGCACGAGTCTGATCAATACGAGTATCAAATAGTGCAACACCAGCGAGTTCGTCTATTAGACCTCTACGATCTTTATTACTCATAGAAACAATTCGAGTAACATCTCCCTGCATGACAACATTGCTGCCTTCAGGATCGATCCTAAGACGCCTTAATTGGGTTTGTAATTGCTGTAAATTACAAGTCTCACCATCTGCGCTGTAAGTGGAAGAATATGATCCTCCTGGCATAACTTTTAATCTTCTTGATACTGTCCATTCTTTTTGATCAGGCTTAATCCAAGGCCCTTCCTCAGTAGGTTCTATACCCTCTTCGGCTTCATCGGGCTGCCAATCAGTTAAATCAAATTTGACAGTTACTTTTGTTTCCGAAGATTTTCCAGCTTTTAATACTCCACTATTGACTAGATCGGGTAATCTGTCTGCTCTCATGCCTCGACTATTTGCAAGGCCTAAACAAAATAAAACTCCATCAAGAATATTGCTTTTACCAGAACCATTTGGACCTGTTACCACTGTAAAGCCCTCTTCAAGTGGAATCGACATCGACCCACCGAAGGACTTGAAATGAGACAAATCTACGTGGTTGATATGGACCAACAGAACCCATACACAATAAGGATGACGTTAGCGAAATATAAGAAAAACTCAAGTCTTTCTAATTCACTAGAAATAATTAATATCTTTTTCTAACAATCCTGCAACCATTTTTATCTATTACCAAATGACATTGAACATCTTCCCATTTAAGGGATAAATTTATAAAACTATTATCAATGGATGACAGAGATTCCAAAAAAATTCCTTTTTTAATTCTTGTTGCAACTCCTCTATTGCCAGAGACAATCTTTTCTTCAATTTCAAGCCATTCAAGCTTATGAGGAGCGATATAAACTGAATGCACACAAGGTCCATCTAATAATGGAATATCACTTAAACGCCAAGTTCTACAAAAATTTTTATCCTCTAAAAGAAAATCAAAGTGAATGCCTTTAAAATCATCAGGTGATCCAGCATGTCTTAATAAAACCCACCTATAAGGTTTTTTTTTACTAAGAGTATTCAATTAGAAATAATAAAAAAATACAAAAGAATTTCCATGAAAATCTTTCAGGAGACCAGTCTCCTCAGAAGAAACTACCGAAAGACAAACCTTTTAGCTTTTAGCCTCAGGTACAAACCTCAAGGCAATTAAAAGAAGGCTTCCAGCACCTGCTATTGAGGCTAATACTAGGCCAAAATCAGTAGGAATTGTATTAGAAGCAAAAACCATTGATGAAATTCCGACGCCCATGGGTTGTTAAGGAGATATCAATGACGTTTAGCACTATAAGTATTCGAATAGCAATATTTGTAAGCAAAGACGACGAAAAATTCTTTTGAAATTTTGGACTTCAAACATTTAAAACTCAAAAAAAGGATTCATCTGGGGCAACTTTTAAAAATTGAATTCCACTAAGGGGTTTCGATTAGGACAATATCTCTCTATTCTTTAATAAACCTTTGGATTTATGGAATCAGTGAATTCCTCATCCTCTACAACATTTAATTCAGTGGAAGCTGAAGAATCAATTGCTGAGGAATCGCCTGAACAATGGTTCAATGAACAATTTGAGAATTTATTGCCAAAAATTCAAGAACGTTGGCCAGATTTAGCTAAACAAACATTAGAAGCCACGAAAGGCAGTCTTGACGATTTAATCAATGTCATATCTTTACATTCAGGTAAAAACAGTTTTGGAGTGCAAGAACAACTAGAAGAAATTTTTCAATCTGCAACTCACACAACTAAGGGGTTAGCAAACTCTTTAAAGCCACTCGAACAACAGCTTGAAGACCTGCTAGACGAATTAAACAGTACTTTAAGGCCACGAATTGAGAAGCCAGTAAGAAAAAGACCCCTCTTAGCCATAGGTATTGCTGCTGGAATTGGAGTTTTATTTGGCATACTTATTGGTGGGGGGAGAAGAAATTAATGACAAACTCAGAACGTAAAAAAGGTTTAGGTGCTGCAGCGAGAGTTACTGCATTAGCAAGTTCAGTTATGGATCTTCATGTGCGCATTGCACTGCAAGAGATGGACCGAGAAAAACGCCGCCTGATAAGTGGTGGGATTTTCTTAGCAACTGGAGGAATATTGATGTTACTAGCCTTGTTAGGGTCTGAATTAATTCTTGGATTTTGGCTTAGAGACTTGTTTGATATAGATAACAAATCGACAATCTTAATTTTAGTTTTTATCAATCTTGTCTTAGCAGGAATGAGTCTCAGAATTGGAGGACATCTGGCAAAAGGACCTTATCTTCCAGAGACCTTGGAGGGAATAGCAAAAACTACAAAAGCTGTTTTAGGAAAAAATTAAATTACTTTATTTTATAATTTAACCATCGACAATCTATAGAACCATTATTTACTTGAAAACGACGATTTGCTTTCATCCCTAAATATTTACTTAATTTTGGATTTCCGTTGAGTAACCAAAGATCCCAGCCAGAGGCATTTTTTTTACAATATTCACCTAATTGTTTATAAAGATTAGGTAATTCATTTTCATCTCCTATTCTTTTTCCATAAGGAGGATTACAAATCAAAAGTCCGAATCCAAGTGGTAATGTAAATTTATGAAAAGGACAGTTAATGATTTCTATGTAATCTTTCAAGCCTGCTTTTATAACGTTCTGCCTAGCAGAATTAGCAATAATTTCATCAAATTCACACCCAATTATTTTTGGTAACTGCCTGTTAAAAGATTTCTTATTCTGTGCCATTTTTAATTCTTTGTTCCAAATGGATATATCAAAATCCGGCCAATTTTTAAACAGAAATTGTCTATCCATACCAGATGCAATTCCAAGCAAAGTACTAACTGCTTCAATTAAAAATGTTCCAGAACCACAGAAGGGATCAACCAAATTATTTGTTCCATCCCAACCAGTCATTCGAATTAAACCTGCAGCCAGTGTCTCCTTAATCGGTGCAATACCAACAGCGGGCTTGTATCCTCTTCTATGAAGACTTGAGTTGCTACCATCAACACTCAAAACGGCTTGATTATTTGACAAGTGCAAATGAAAACAAATATCTGGATTGCTCAAATCAACATTCGAACGCAAACCCCATCGTTCTCTTTGTAAATCAATAATTGCATTTTTCACTTGCAAAGCAGTGAAATGAGTGTGTGATAATCCTTCACCAAATCCAGTGACATCTACTCGAAAACTTTTTTTGGGATGGAGCCATTTTTTCCAATCAGTTGCTCTTTGAACACCGCTATAAAGTTCATCAGGACTATGACAAGGAAATCTGCTTATTTCTCTTAAAAATCTAAAAGACAAGCGAGCCCTTAAATGTAATCTATATAAACAAGCCAAATCAGCTTCGAATAAAACATGCCTCCTTGAAGGTTGAACTGATTTAGCTCCAAGTTCAATTAACTCTTTTGCACCCTCTTGTTCCAAGCCTTGTGAAATAGATGCAACAAGTTTCATTATTTTTAAGTTATTAAAAACTATCGAAAACTTCTTTAAACACTAATCGATTATTCCCAAATATCTGTCAGAATATATTTGTCTATTTCCAATGGACTAGGTGATTCACACCAGTATCTCGGACAGCGGTTCGATTCCGCTCAGCTCCATGTAATGGGGCTGCAATGGCTTCGACGGGGTATCAGGAGAGTGACTGAAGCCTGCTCGGTCAGAGCAAAACCATAACTGCTAACAACATCGTTAGTTTCTCCCGTCAAACAGCCCCTGTTGCTGCTTGATTCTTTAACGGAGATGGGGTCAGATCAGCCTTATTACCCAATTGATCCATGGACGCTGGAAGGCGTCCTTTTAAATTTCAGCGTAATGGTCTCAGAATCTCAAAAAACATCAAAAACAACTTAAGGGCAAAATCCAATAATTCTCCTAAAAAAGAAAGAGATTAAAATTACTACTTAGCAGTAATAAAAAGTGGTTTAATTGGCTATCATAAGCAAGACAAAATTTTTATTTTTTTATACTTTTACAAAATTACTAGCTACAATAATTTTTGATAAGTAATTTAATTAAAAAAAATAATTTTGATAATATGTTGATAATAAAAAGTTATTTCTATGCAGTTATCTATTATCGCTTTAGCCTCATCAGCATGGGGGGTTGCGAGATTTACAACTGATTCATTTGCGCTTATTGCATTAGGAATTTTAGCTGCCCTGCCTATTTTATTACTTAAGAGTAAAGCTAATTTCAAAAATATATGGACTAGCGGAAATGCTCTATCAAATCGATAAATAATATATTTTTAATTTTAATCAAATATAATGATTAAAATTAAAAATATAAAATATAAAATAGATTTTTTAATTACGTTTAAGACATCTTTTCAAATAAGTCCTTGTGATAATCAACCACATTTTGACAACTTATCACTGGAGTAATTTCCATGTCGATTCCAAACTGTGCTCTCCATGGGGCAAAGTGTAAGAAAAGTTCCTTGTCTCCATTTGCATTACAAAGTATCACAACACGTCCTTCTCCAGGAGCATGAACACGAAAAAGCATTTCAAATCCATCAAAATTATCTTGTTTAGACATCTCTCCATTTTCCCAAAAGTCCACAAATTGCTTATATGCAGCAACTTGATTTTCAATATTAGGAAATTGACAATCAACTAAATAAAGTTGCATTAGTAATGTGATAAAAACTAATTTTAGCGAGAAAAGCCAAATAAATGATTGATATATTGATCAATAAACAAACCTGTTGTAAAAAGGAGACATAGGAGAGTAAAAATATCATAAACTCTTTTTTATAGACAAATAATTTCAATTTGTCTTCTTAGCGGCCCTCAAATTATTAAGGAGAGTTAAAAAAACCATTGGAGAATAAAAATAAACACATAAGAATCAAAGGCCCTACGCCAAATACAAATAGAACAATTTTTGCAGTTCTAGGTGTTGTTTGTTTGTCTCCATTTTGATCAACAATCTTAGAAGATATATTTTTTCTTGATTTTTTACTAGGCATAGCAAAAATAGACATAAAAAACTATAATAGCAATTATATTAGAGAAGCTATATTAAAAAAGTAATTTCATCTAATTAAAGGATAATTTCTAAAGATTTGGATAAGAATAAATAAAAATATTAGACAGAAATTAATCTTAGATAATAAAAGATTTTCGATTAAATAAATTCAATTTTTTTGAAATATCTAGAGAAAATTAATCAATTGAATAAATAATTTTTTCTATTGCTTTAGCCGTCTCAAACCAATTAAAAGATTCAGCTCGCGCTGGGCCTTTATGAAAAGCTTTTTCAAAACATTTTTTATCATTTATAACTGCATTCATTGCAGATGCTATTGATTGAATATCAAATGGATTCACACAATAACCATAGTCACCAATCACCTCAGGAAGTGAACCTCTTTCAGAGGCAATAACAGGCGTACCACAAGCCATTGCCTCGAGAGCTGGGAGACCAAAGCCCTCCCAAAGACTCGCAATAATTAATGCTTGACATTCGTTTAATAGTAATAATTTTTCTTCATCATCAATCCAACCTTTCCATATACATAAATGTCTCAGATTTAGATCATCAATTATTTTCAAAAGACTGGGTGTATACCTTTTATCAGCTGCACCTACAAAAACAAGTTTATAATCATTAATTTTGGCAAATGAAAATGCTTTAATAACCCTTTCTAAATTCTTATGCGGATTATGTCTTCCGATGATAAGAAAGAATTTTTTTCTTGTTTTTTTTATTGGATAATACTTTTTATTATTATAACCTAATTTAATTGGAAATAATTTATACTTTGGTACTTTATAAAATTTATTCAAATCATTAGCGGTAGAGGTAGAGTTACATAGAACTATCTTAGATTGTTTTAAAATTAAAGGGATATAAACTAAATGATACAGAGTTAAAAATGATATTGAAGGATACCTAATGGGAATAACATCATGCGCCAAAACAATGGATTTCACATTTTCAAATATTGGGGCTTCCAATAATGGTGATAAAAAATATTCAGCATTTAATTTATCCATGATACTTGGAACAACTTTTTGAAGCCAATACAAACGTCTGCAATGACTTCTAAAACCCTGTCCTGGAGAAAGATTATTAGGAATGTAAATATCACCTTTAATTCCTAAATCTTTTGGAATGAGAGAAGTTATTTTTTGAGAAGATAAAGAATTCAACAGTTCCCTAGAGACAACTCCAATTCCTGTATCTTTTTTGGTTATGTAGCTACCATTAAAAACTATAGAAGACATGGTTATACTATTCGCATATAAATCTATTTAGATAATAGTAAGTCACATGTTGAGAGCAAACTTTTTTTATAAGTTTTTTAGATACAGAAAAAATAATAGCAATGAAATTGTGAAATACAATGCAAATAAGAAAAATGACTTACAAAATCAAATAAATAACGAAATCATAGATATAGATCAAAAAATAGCAGAAAACAGCAAAGCTTTGCTTCAAGCACAAACTATAAGATTAAGATCGACTTTCTCAAAATCATATAATTTTATAGAAAAATTGAGCACAAATGTCTACAAGAAAAAATTAGAGGAGTCAATTAATTGGCATCAAAAACAAATCCAAGAATTGTATTTAAAAAGAAGAGAATTACAAATTAACCTAGAAAAACTTAAAGGTACATTTTGGCTCAATCAATTCAAAAGATTTCTGACAATTATTTTCTTAGGATTTTTCATCTTTTTAAGTATATTTATATTTTTGTCTGGTTTTATGATTATTATTTATTTACTGCCACTGTTAATATTAATTTTCATAGGCTATTTATTAGCTACAAAAAAATATTAATCAATCTTTTAATATAAATCAAGATTAAATCATATTAAAATATGATTTAATCATCTAAGGAATACTTTTTAAAAAGTATCCTTTAGATTTTCTTAGCATTGGCATAAACAACTAATTCGCAAACACCCAAGGAACTGGCTTAATCCGCATAAATAACTTCTGAAAATTAAGTAATTTTATAAAATGATTAGCACCAGCAAAACTTATCATCTTTTGGTGCGTCTACTAAAGGCACTACCAATTAGAAGAAGAAAGTCTTTATTAAAATTAATTCCAGTAGCAGCCTTGACTGGGTTAGTAGATGTAATTGTAGTTGGAATTGTTTCTAGATTATTCACTGTCTTTATAGGTCAGCCTAATCAACCTGCTTTACCATTTCAAAATTTTATACCTGAAGATCCAAAAACAAAAGTTATCAGTCTAGTCGTTATATACATTGCGATGAATTGGCTTGCATCATTTTCTAAATTATTTCTGAAAGCAGCACAAGAAAGACTTCGAGTAGCAATTTGGCGAGATTTATCAGAACTAGCACAAAAAAAATTACTATCTCAACCATATGAATTTTTCTTAAACAAGAAAAGATCTGATCTATCTTCAAAGGTTTTAATCAATATATCCAGGGTTTCAGAATTTCTAGTTAGACCAATACTGCAAATTTCTAGCGGCATATGTGTTATTACTTGTATATGTATTGCTGTTCTTTTTATAGCTAAATCAATAGCACTTTATTTAATTTTTAGTCTCCTAATTTTTTATATATTTATATCATTATTTGTAACACCTTATATACGATACTCTTCTAGTCAAAGAATAAAATTAGAGAAAGAAACAAATAATATTCTAACTGAATCAATGAGAACAATTATAGACGTACACCTTACTAGCTCAGAATCTTATTTTGAAAAGAGATACAAATTGGCCGGTAAAAACTCTTTCCCTTTTATTTGGAAAGCTGAGGTTCTACCAGAGTTCCCAAGATCATTAATAGAGCCTTTTGGTATTACCTTGATTTTCGTTATTGGTCTTTACCCTTATATGACAGGGCAAAACGATTCAATACTTATTGAGATAGTTCCATTCCTTGCAACAATAGCAGTTGCTGCACTGAAACTAACGCCTCCATTACAAGATTCATTTAGAGCTCTAACATCAATGCGAGCATCAATACCAGATTTAGAAGAAATACTGAAGTTGATAGAACTTCCATCGAATAGGCTCACAAAAAGTTCAATAGGCGTCCCTACAAAACAAGGAATAGAACCTAGAAACAACATAAAACTTGAAAATTTAAATTATAAATATCCCAACAGTGATGAATACACATTAAAAGGTATTAATTTGACTATCCCTATTGGTGCAAGAATAGCTTTTGTTGGAGAAACTGGAAGTGGTAAAACAACCACTGCTAATCAATTACTATGTCTTCTTAGACCCACAGAAGGAAATCTATTATTAGATGGAATTGCAGTTACTGATAAAGAAGTACCTGCATGGCAAGACTGTTGTTCTTACGTCCCCCAATCAATTACTTTATTAAATAGCAATATTATTGAAAATGTCGCATACGGTTTAGATAAAGAATTTATAGATAATGAAAGACTATGGGATGCACTTAAGGCTGCTCAACTAGCTGAATTAGTCTCAGAAATGCCAATGGGTTTGCAAACTCAAGTTGGTGATAATGGCATCAGACTATCTGGAGGACAAAGGCAAAGATTGGCTATAGCAAGAGCTTTTTACAGACAATCAAAATTATTAGTTTTAGATGAAGCTACTAGTGCATTAGATAACAGAACAGAAGCAGAAGTAATGAATGCAATTGAAATCATCGGTAGACGATGCACAATAGTAACTATTGCGCACAGATTATCTACTATTGAAAGATCAGATTGCATATACGAATTTAAAAATGGAAGAATAATTGGCTTTGGTAATTATAAAGAGCTACTAAATAAATCAAATACCTTTTTCGATATGGTTGAAATTGCAAAAAGGACAAGCGAATCAAATATATAAATTATACGTCAATCAAAATATAGGCAGTAATTGATATCAAGCCAAATTTAAAAAAGAATTTTGAAATCTATTAATTCTTTAACGGAAAGATAAAAAATCAGACTTGTTCCAAAGATGGATCCAGCTAACCCTCCTATAAAACCAAAAAATAATATACTCAAATTTTTGCCATCAGAGGTCGTGCTTTTAGAGGAAATAGGGAGTTTTTCAACTACTTTTAAGCGCTCAGGGGTAGCTCTGCGACTGATTTGTTGATGTCTAACAAGTGCTTCGAAATCTGGCATTGAATTTGTTTAGCAATGGAACAATAGGCCGACCAACCTGACATTCGTCTTGGGTCGGATCGACCTTTATCATCAACAGCATCAATTACTGCTGCTCCCTGGTTTTCTGCTTTATCAAAGGCTGATAACAAAGGAATATCGCCCTCTAATACAGTTAAATCAAATTTCTTAAGAGCTTCTCTTGCTTCATTTGCAATTCTTTTTTGGCGAAAGTCAACTTTAACAAGTAAAACTGCATGAGGAATATTTAACTGCTTCAGTAAAGATGCTAATTCAACAGTTAATTCTACAGATCTTGCTTTTGGAGCTGTAGGCAAAAGAACCAGATCAGACCCAGCTGCTAAATGTTTCAACTCTTCTTCATCAGTACTAGCTTGACCATCAGTGATAACAATTTCAGATAATCTCGTTGCTTTAGCAGCGGCCTCAACTGCAACAATATTGAATTTAAGATTACCTCTTGATCCATACGCAAGAGCGGATCGATTTCTATCCGCATCAACAAGACAAACATTTTTTCCTTGAGAAGACCAAACACTTGCTAGATGGATTGAAGTACAAGTTTTAGCTACTCCACCTTTTTGGCCACATACAGTTATGAACAAAGGAGGGAATTAACATCTAAAAATAATTTGCTAGATCTCATGACAAAGTCAAGTAGCAAAATAAAGAATCATAAGACAATACTAATAAGATCAATTTCAAGCATAAGAAAAACAAATACTAGTAAGTTTATTCTGTATTTAATACAACAATTTTATGTCATTATTAGTAGATCAATCATCAAAAGAAAATATTTATGCTTGCAAGAAGTTATTTCTAATGCATATTTAGTTATATTTATTAGAGACAGAAATGTTAAGTGAAAAGATTTTACTAAGTACAAAAAGAAAATTTTCCAGAATTTTTAGTTTTTTTAAAATAAAAGAAAAAAACTTATCAGATAGGTTTGAAAACCTAACATCTATTCCAGGAATAGGAGCAAAAAATTGCAATAATTTCTATGAGGCAGGATATATGACCCCAGAGTCAATTATTTCAGCATCCGATGAAGAACTTTTAACCATACCTGGAGTAGGTATTAGCTTTATTAAAAAACTAAGAAAAACATTAGGTAGACTATAAATACAAAGACTAAAGTTAAATAGATAGATTTAATATCTAGATTATAAAAAAAATTTTCATTCAATAAAAATTCTACCAAGGTAAAACATCTCCATTGGAATGCCAGAAAGTTCCAGTAGTAGCAATTGTAAGTTCATCAATTCTTTGAATAAGTCCTTTGACGGATTCTTCAGGCTGAATCCCACTAGAAGTAAATGATGTCATGCGAGTACTTACTAAACCAGGATGCAAAATTGCTACAGAAATATCTTTAGACTTTAAATCTACTGATAAAGATTTTCCAGCCATACACAAAGCGGCTTTAGACATCCTATATCCGTAGGAACCACCAGAACTATTATCCTCTATAGAACCCATACGACTACTTATCAAAGCTATTTTCGCAGGTTTACTAAGATGACTGAGCATACTTTGTACAAAACACAATGGGCTTAGAGCATTCACCTCAAATTGATCAACGATACTTTGCGGATCTAAATTAGAAAGAGAATTAAATTCTGAAATGCCAGCATTTTGAATCAAAACATCAATTTTAGTATCTTTTAAGTTCTCTCGAAGCCTAATCACAGAGTCTCCTGAGGAGACGTCTATGCCTGTCTCAACTCTTACTGACAAGGAATTCAAATCTAAAGAGGTAGATCTACAAGTGGCAATTACTTCTTCTCCTCTATTATTTAATTGTCGAGCCAATTCAAGGCCAATTCCTCTATTAGCCCCTGTAATTAAATAAGTAGACAAAATCAACCTTAAGCTACAACTAGACTAAAACAAAAAAATAAAAATAAAATAATAAAATGCAATTGATACAAATTACGACCAGGTGTTAAACATTAGAGGAGAAGTTAAAGCAGTTCATCAATCATCCATATCATCATATATTGAATCAGATAGATCTGAAAAAGGTCCTGAAAGGATATTGGGACCAGATAAAAAAGTAAATGTTTTTCGAACGGACAAATCTGCAGATAATCTAATACAACAAAATCCTTTTTTGATAACAAGTAATCTCCAAAACTCACTCCAATCTATTCACTGGTCTAGGATCTCATTAATGTGAAAGGTTTCATCTAAAGAGTGAATTTCCATCTTTAATTGATCTCTTAAAAAAAAAGATTTTGCTAGTCTTTCATTGTTTGCAATAATTTTTCCAATATATCTAGTATTCTGAAGATCATAATCTAAAGTCTCCAAATAATTGATTATTTGATCAATATCAATTTTAGTAAAATCATTCTTTTTTAAATTTTATATAATTAGCAAATCTTGAATCATTTTATCTTTTCAATAATAAATAATTCTATATCTAGACTTTAAAGAAAGTAAAATATTCTAAAAATTTAATAAAATAAATTGATCTTATAAATATTTAATATTACTATTTGATATTTTTTTAATCATAAATAATGTTTTCAGATCCGCCAATAATTGTAGTCAATGACATTTGATAAGCCTTTTCGTGCAATGTTAGAGAAGAATTTTTTCTTAAATATCTAGTATCAAACCAATTATCATTATCAAAACTTTGAATTGCTTTTTTAATCCTATATCCCAAGTTAAGATTTTGATAAGCAAGCTTTCTCCATTCACCATTTCTCTTTCGATAGCCAAATTCGAAATAATACACACCTTTATTTATTGGAATTGGAAATGAAATAGAAGATTGAAATTTATTTACCTCAATCTCTTTCATAATACAAGTTGAATTATTTTGATTTCTATTATTACTGATATCAAATAATCTAATGGCATAAAAACAACTTTTACTTAAATCAATTCTCAAATTGTCAATAGGACTTATCTCCCAAAAGCATTTTATATAACCATTACCTAGATTATTAACTTTAAGGTTACTAAAAGTATTAGTAATTTTTTTTAAACTATTCCAAAAGTATTCTTTTACATTTAAATGAAGCCTAGGGTTCATTTTTCTGATAAAATAAATAAATATATTATATTATAATAATTTTTAAAGTCTTTGCTGTAAATTTTGTTATCAATAAGCTTATTTGTACTATTGAATACATAAATGAAATCTTCACCCATGGTCCATAAGCTAAAAGATATTTAGTCAAAAATACCTAGTTATGAAAAATTAAGCTGCAGTCGGCTTTTGTCTTTCAGATAGAATGGCTTCCACAAAATCTACAGTAGATTTTCTTGATGAGATGTTACTTGTCTTCCAGTGATTGATTAAGGTCTTCAACTCGATTATCCTTTGTTCGGCTACTTCAATCTTTTCTTCATTAGACATCGAAATAAAAAATGACTTCTATACCTTAAGAATAACGATTTAGAAAGATATATCAATAGATAATAAAATGTGATGCTAGAAAAACGATCATTTCAAGAAAGATCGGAAAAAAAGAATAAAAAAAGCCAGTTACTATGTAACTGGCTAAAAAATTAATAGATAGATACCACTATATAAATCTATTAATTATAAAACCCTTCAAGGCAGGAGCAATAGAATAAAATAGTTTTCTCATTACCATTGACTCTTGACCGATTGGTAGATGCGACAATGGATCACCTCCTAAAGATAAACATATTAAGACAATAGCTAAAAAATGAACCAAATCAGTAAATTAGGTAACATTTTCCGAATAAAAAAAGATTTCACTATATGTAAAGAATACGAGAATCTTTTTGAATCAATGGAATATAGAGAAAAATATGTTAGAACTTTATAAAATTACAACTTTAATGTTTAACATAAAATTCGGCAACTTTCGAAGATATAAAAATTAAATACTTCAAATCATTTTATAAAGATACTGGATAAGCTTTACTGTAAAACATGAAAAATAATTATAATATTAAAACTTCAATCAACAAGATGAAATATAAAATCAAAATAATAGACGGGAGTATGATGAGATGAGCGCACAATTATTCGAAAAACATGATGAAGCCTATGTTTTATGAGCCAATATTTATGAAGATCTCTGATGCAGAAAATGATGATAGACCATATTATGAAGTTATAGAAATTAGAAACGTCGCTGATGACTAAAATGAATATTTCAAAGGAAAAATTTTTCAATATTTAAGCGAGATTTAATCGCAAATTCCTTGCTTATTATCATTAGGAAAGCCATAGTTTAATAACTAACCTTATTCACCAAAGGATGTTGATTTAATTTGTAAAATAATCTATTTTATATTTAATAATTAGAATCATACAATTAATTCATACTGCAACTAAAAAAAGTCATGTCTGAAAAAAATGTTTTAGGAACTGAACTACAACCTTGTAGTTGCAAGCCCATGACAGGGTGGTATAGAGATGGATCATGTAAAACAGACCTTTCCGATCAAGGCATGCATACGGTCTGTGCTGTTATGACCGAACAGTTTCTCTCTTACAGTAAAGCTCAAGGAAATGATCTCTCAACGCCACAAATAGGATTTCCTGGATTAAAAAAAGGTGATCATTGGTGCCTTTGTGCTCCTAGATGGAAAGAAGCATTTTATGACGGAATGGCACCTTTAATTGACCTTGAGGCTACAGAGGTGAGTACATTAAAAATTATTGAAATAGAGATATTAAAGAAATTCTCTCATAACAACTAACGCATAAAGTAAATTTTTTTATTATTCATATATCAAGGGAAAAGATTAAAATGAAAAATTAATTATTCCAAATAATGAAGTTAAATAGAGTTTCACATAAAAATCAGGGCCTGTGGTCTGAAAATAATATTTAAAGTCAAGTAGCATTAATTTTCAACATTCATTATTCTAAAGCCATAAATTCTGTCTTAAAAAATCCTCTATTAAAGTCATACAACAATAAATTTATAATAGTTTTGTTTCTATAAAGTATAAAAGTAAAAAAGTGAAAGCATCTACAAAGTCCTTTAAAATAAAAGAGTTAAAAAAAGGAAGAGACTAAGAGAAATCAAGAAAAAAAGATTTAGAAAGATATCTTGAAATCATCACATTTTGAAAAAATTTTGACAGGTGTTTTTTTAATAAATTCTAAATTTTTAGCTACTTAACTTGCACTTTATCAATTTGAAGCTAAAACTAAAAAAATATATATAAACTGAATGTTAACAACTTCTACTCGCGTTCGAATACAAGAAATATTAAATAGAATAAGTAATGGAAATGAAGTAACTCTTGAAGAAAGAATTTATATCAACAAATATGCATCACGTAATCAAAACGTATCTTCTTGGTTACGAAAAGCATCACATATCCAAAGAAACAAACTTAGCACTAATCCAATAGACGAATTATTAAATGGACTTGATTTATGCTCAACTGACCCACATTCAACATACAATCCAGAAGAAGATGATCTTGGAGAATGGTTCTCAGGATCACCTTCATGGATTCGAAGAAGTTAGAATTTAACTGAACAAATTATTTAGTATACGAATAAAATTTAAAGTAAAATAATCAAGCCGCTTCTTCTTTGTCTTTCTTTTCAAGCTTGAGTAAATCAATAACATTAGACTTCATAGGTCCGAAGTCATCATCTTTAGCAGAGGCTATAGAATCTTTCATCAAGAGCTTTACAAGTGCCATAATGGAAGCAGATAAATACTTAAAGCTTTCAAGTATATTTCCTAACTCATTTTGAATTTCCTCTTGATGCTTCCCTTTACTCATTAATGTTGAGACAGTCCACCCAGCCAAGCCAAGAACAAGGAAAAAAACGATCGTAATCATAGTAAAGAAGAATACAAATTATGTATATCTATTTCTCACAAAGAAAGCAAGCTTTAATGCATGTCTTTTTCGGAATTTTAATAAACTTAAAATATTTTTATATTCCAAGATGAATTTTGAAAAAGAATATTATTTATTTTTTTAGAAATTAAAATAAAGCCCAATCAATTTCTTTTGGGTATGAAATAAAAAATTCAAGTTAAAATGGTATAAATAATAAAAAATTTAAGTTGATGAATGAAAGTCTTGATAAGAAAATTTCTTTTTTACTATAATATATATAAGTTGAAAGATTTTTCTTATAAAATCAAGATAAGAAATTTGTATAAAGACTAAATAAGTATAATAATATTATTTTATAAGTTAGATAAATCTATCATTTTATATGATTTTTAAGGAGAATCATTTCCAGCCAATCGATTGGGCCAAGCTGATTGAACTATTCATAGCGACCTCTACGCATGAACAACCGTCAAAATCCAGCCAATCTCCACAGAAACCAATATTGCTAATTGAAGACCAATTTAATTCCTTAGGCACGAAATTATTAATAGGTTGAGATGCTCTCCAATCCATTGTATCGAAAAAGTTTGCTTGCAAAAATAAATCTAAGAAATTTTTATGCTTATCAAAAATCATAATTAAAGATTCAATAATTTCATCGAAATCACGATCAAATAAACTATTAATAGAACAACAGTGTAGGACTATAATCATAGATCCATCTGATTGAACTTGAAAAATTATTCTTTCAAAATTAAAATCATCCCTAATAGATCTTGAAAAGTGTATTTGTAAATACTTGTAATTAAATTTACTAATGATTTGGGACTTTAATACATGCAGAATATAATTTTTTCTCTTTATATATTCTTGCTTGCTTGTTATTCTAAGTAAAGAATCTAAAGTTTTATCATTACCTTTTATAACAGCATCCCGAAGTGGCAAGGAATCAATATTCAAAATCCTTAAACATCGCGGATGTGCTATTAAAGAACTGGACAAAATTAGATTTTTAGAGCTAAGGAACTTTTGATTATTAATTTCCACCTCCCATAAATCATTCTTACGTCTTATCGATTTAGTAATTGTTTGAAATAAAAAATTTATATTTTGTGGATTAATAGATTGACTAATTATTTCCTCACAAAAATTTATCATAAAAGGTAAACTCCTATAAACTTTCTTATTTCTATATGCATGATATAATTCGCCAAATTGATCAATCACTAAAATATCTTGAGTTATATCAATCAACTTTTTTGACTTTATTAATGGAGAAATTATTGAAAGTAAATCTTGTGAAATGTTTTCACCAAAGCTAATTGATGGCAATCCATGATCAAATTCAAGAATTTTATTTTTTCTTGATTTTCTCGTTGTTGACCTACCTCCAATTCTCCTTCCATATTCAACCAATAATATAGAAGCGTCAGAAAATCTTTTATTCAAAGATGATGCAAAAGTACATCCAGAGATACCAGATCCTACAACGATAAAGTCATAAAAACTATTCATTCATATGGCAAATATAAATCACGATTACTTGCAATCTCACCCTCTTCTTGAAAGAAATCTTTTAAATCGATCTCTTCATTTTTAGTCATAAAGTCACCACAATTTTTTCTAATTCGTCCAATAGTAAATCCCCAAAGATCTTCTATAAAATCTTCATCATTAGGAAAAACTACAAATTTTAGATAAGTATTATTTAAGGCAAACTCACTTGAAGATTCTAAAGAAAATCCTTCTTCTTTAGCTTCACAAAATTTACTTGCAAATCTATTTCCGACTGAATTTTTAGCTGAAGTTAAATCTAACTCTATTGCTTGTAAAATTGGTGTATTTAAGAAAAAGATTAAAAATAAACTAATAATTCTAACTAAAGAAAATAGTTTATTAACTTTAAAATTAAAAGGAGGTTGAAAATTCACTGTAATAAAATTCAAAAAATATTTTAGAAGATGAAATTATCTACTAATGGCTACTTAAAAAGGTTTTATACGAATATTATATAAAAAAATCAAAAAAGTTACGAGATATGGAAGATAAGTAAACTATTAATTCTAATAATGGCTCATAAAGCTTATAAATCACTACCTTTTAAAAGTATTAATAGTTTCAATCTATACTTTCTTTATTTCAAAATTTAGTAGCTATACTTCATCTACATAACTACTGATTTAAATTTCTATCTGATCAAGATAGTCTACTTTTTGTTGGAAAACTTGAGCTAAAGATCATTTACAAGTTCTTTTCTCTTCTTACAATATACCCAATTCCTACAACGTTATGGAACAACACTGCTAGCAACCTTGACCATACGCATACTGAATATATCAGAGGCCAGGATAAGGATACTAGCGATGTAAACTACTGATTAAGTCAACTCAATAGTCAAATAGATACTAGATATATAAATCTTTAGGTTTTGTAGAATCAGTTGTAAATCTAAAAGCACTTCAGTTATATAAAAAGTTTAGATTAAAGACTTAATAATCACTTTTCTGACTAAAGGAAGTTATTATGACTTATTAGCTTCTATACTTCTTGCATCAATTAGATTATTATTTATACAAATAATTAAAAAGCTAAAGAAAAATGAGCATCAATACTGTTTTACTCTTTCTTTTAGTAATCGCTGCTTATTTAAATTTATATTTAACCTTTAAGAAAATAAAAATGCAAAAGAATAAAACAAAACTGCCTATTTCATCAAAGGAGTGGAGAGAAAAAGTAGAAGATGAAAACTTTAAATCATGGCTATCAAATAGAGAGAAGTTAAAAGATAAAAGAAAAGATAAGTAAAATTTATCTTTTCAAAAGTCACTTTATATTGTCAATTACAGCTAAATAATTCTTAGTTTAACTATATGTACCAGTATAACAAAAACCATTCTTTATACAAAAATCATATGCAAAAAGTTTTAATGATTCAGGCATATCCTGCCATTGCATTTCTTCAAGTTGATTTAATTGGTCTGAACTTAAACTCTCTTTAGCTTCATACGCTTCCATCATTTGAGCCCAAGTGGAGGAAAAGTTATCAAGATAAAAGGCTTTTTGGTTCTGATTAAAAAAATTAATTATATCTTCATTGGTAACTACTTCTCTAGATAATTGCTTATAGTGTTCAAATTCTGAAGACCAATCTGGAGTTAAATTTGAAGGCATCAAGAGAAATATTTAATTTTTTATTATAATTTATATGATCATTAATAATACGTGTAATGACCAAATGCACATAATGATTTAATTAAAAATCAAAATGTACCCACATAGAATAAAACTAAAGATAACTATGCTAAAAAAACTGCTGAATTTCTAAGATCTCAGTAATATTATAGAAAAAATTATGAACTACTTTGATCGTCTTCATGCGATCAATTTAAGTAAGTTCAAAAATAGCGGACTAATCTCTACATGATTAGCTATTGTTTACTTAGTTGAGATAATTGATATCTATGTATGAGGGTATCATCAATGAGTTATTGATTAGCACATGCAACTTAAAAGTTTAGATGGATGTAGATTAAAAATTGGTTCATATCCAAGTTTTACCTACAATGCTTATGGAGGGGGAGGTAAAGCAACATTACTTCCAAGTCCAAGCAACAGTATCCTTTCCTTAAGATTTTCGTCAAAAACATTTTCAATTCCTGCTCTTACATCACGAACAACAAAATTTCTATCTCTTCCATTACCTCCAGGTTTAAAAATCGATATGTCTTTGGATAAGCTAGAGGGAACGGTTGATATTAATTCTGGAGAAGTGTTATTGAAATTTGAATCCAAATTTATTTTTAGTATTGGAGCTATAATTAAATTTCCTGCTTTATTAGTTCAAACCACACTTACGACAGAAAAAGTAAAAGGTAAATTACATGAAGGAAAAGGTCTTGCTCTTCAAAAAAATGGCAAAGGAAAGCTAGTAGGTATATCCACAATTCCTATTACTGGAAATAAAGTTTTGGATACTTTCCTTGGCCTTCCCAATGAAGCTTTGGCAGAACTCCAATGCGAAATTAAATAAGAAAATCACAAACCACCCATAAATACATTGTAAATAGCTATAAATTCAAATCAAGAAATTATATTGAAAATTACTAAAAACAAAATAAAATATTTTATACTGAATCGACTAGTTATTAATAGTTATCTATATTCATGATCTAGTAAACAATTAATCTATAGTCAGTATTATCTACCTTTTGGTGAAAAAGTAACTTAGCTCTGGTTAGAGACTTAGGCAATTAAAGCAACAGTATCTGCAAATCCATTACTCGTTAGATAATTAGTCATCTGATCTAAATTCTGATAATTAGCGTATTGGATATTGCCATCAGCATGCATAACGGCTCTTAAGTAGGCAGTATTGTCTACCTTGCTCCAATACAATTCTTGAAATCCATCCCCATCAAAATCTCCAACAGTTTTAAGTATTAGATTATCAAGTTTTAGATCATTGAAAAAAGTTTTAGAGCTATCAAAATCACTATCTTTTTGCACAGTACCATTAGCAACTAAAGGATCTTCGTAGATGCCAACAATTCTTGTAGAACCACCTTCACCATACTCTGTAGAATCAATAAATCCAGTAATTGGATCTATTGATGAAGTAGCCCAACGCCCACTTCCTTGATTAGTAAAAATGAATTCATAAACACCATCATTATTAACATCTAAGGTGCCTTGATATTTATAGAGAGGTTTAATATCTTCAGGTGCTTCATTTAAATACCCATGCACATTCCCATCGTAATCTTTGAAAGGTGGATTGATAGCATAAGTACTATTCTTTTTTAGATCATATGATGTACTTAATAATTGAACTTCAAAATTTAAAGTTGAATTAGCAGGTATTAATCCGTTTATTTTGTCTCCATAAGCAAGTTCAGGTGGAATAACTAGCTTACGCTTACCACCAACTTTCATACCAATAACACCTTGCTCAAATCCTGGAATAACGATACCTGCTCCTGATTGGAAGCTGAAAGGTGATTTAAGAGTATAAGTACTATCAAAAACAGTTCCATCATCAAGTGTTCCAAGATAATTAACTATCAAAGGATTTCCGGACGAAGCTTCTGGGCCTTGACCTACAACTAACTCTTGTATTGTTAATCCATTAGAAGAAACATATGTTGTCATTTAATAGCCTCGTTAAGATAATTATGCAATTATTTTAATTGTATCAATGAAATCATTACTAGTTAAGTAATCAGTCATTTGCTGCAGATTTTGATAGTTAGCGTATTGAATATTGCCATCTGCATGCATTACGGCTCTTAAGTAGGCAGAATTATCCACTTTGCTCCAATAAAGTTCTTGAAAACCATCAGAATCAAAGTCTCCGACGGTTTTAAGAATGAGATTATCAAGTTTTAAATCATTAATAAACGTTCTCGAACCATCAAAAACGCTGTCTTTTTCAACCGTTCCATTCGCCACTAACGGATCCTGATAAATCCCTACGATTCTTGTTGTTCCCCCTACTCCATGCTTAGTGTAATCAAAGGCTCCTGTAATTGGATCAATCGATGCTGTTACCCATCTTCCACTAACTGAATTGGTAAAAATCGCTTCAATTATTCCATCGTTGTTTACATCTAATTTACCTTGATACTTATATCCAGAAATGACCTCAATAGAAGCACTGTCCCCCAAATATCCATGAAAATTACCATCATAGTCCTTGATATTGTCCAAAGTATAAAGTGAGTCTAATTGGTAATCTTCACTATCAGGGATATAATTAGAAATTCCTAAATTATCCGCTCTAAACATTTCTTCAAGTTGATACTCAGAAGGTTTTACTATTACTTTTGAAATATACTCGTCAAATAGTTTATGTCCCAAAGGATTATGATTTTTTATAGCATCAACAGTTAGAAAAGAATCAGACCATTCAGGATCTAGACTTCCACCTTGGACATATTTTTTAATATAATTCCACTCAGCGAAAGTGAGAGCATATTGATACTCAACCATTACAGTTTTCCAATAATCATAACTGTCTTGACCTAGATGATAATAACTAGAAGGATCAAATACCTTATTCTTTATTGCTTCTTTAGCGGCCTCGTAAAGCAACCCAGATAAAATTGGTTGTTGATAACTTTTATAGTTTTCACTTCTTTCATCAATTAATAAGAATACATCAGGGTAAGCACCTGGAAGTGCAAATCTAACCAAAGTATGCAGTAAATGTTCTAAGACTTCTGTGATTTGATCATTACTTGTTTTCATGGGTTCGCCTGGAAGATTATATTGCCAAATAAAATCAGTAACAGAATGGCTATCATTAGTTATATCCCAACCTGAATAATTGCCATCATCTAATCTTGGGTTATACGACGTATATTCTCCAGCACCTACTCTCTGTAAAGTATCAATCTCTTTAAGTTTTTTTATAGCATTTAATTGTGCATTTTTATCTATATCTTTACCATTAGGATCAAGTAATATTTTTATTGTTTGCGCTACTTTTCGAATGAACTCATCATCAACAGCTGAATTACCTCCAATTCCCCTTAGCCCTGCGACTTCAAGTCCATATACTGCTATCGTACGATTAAAAGGACCGTGATCACTTACATTAGTAAGCTTTCCGCTGTTATAGAAACTTAAATTCAAAATGATAGTTACTCCTATAAATTATACCCAGACTAATAAAAAATTGTGTAATATAAAACAAAAGGTCAATGATTTACTTTTTCTCAACTTACAATTCAAAACAACCACTACACTTGCTTAAATTAGCATGGAACCAACAATTTACTCTGTTACGCATATGCAATAGTAGAGCTTCAGAGTAGTTTTTATAAGAACAGCTTTATGTTTATCAAAATTAAAAACCATTCTTTATGTAATTTGTTCTATTAATGTCGTATTCAAGAGTATCGGGAAAATATTTTTATGGAAATGGAGATTTCTATTATATTGATGGATTTATAACAAACTTATGGGGAGGGGGTAACTATTATGCAGGGCAAAAAATACTTTGGAATTATTCACCTATTGATGGATTTGAATATTTGGATTCATTCAATAATACAGATAATCTAGGCTATTATATCCTTGATGAAGTCATTAATTACCCAGGTACAATTGACAGTAGTTCACATAGAAACTTAAACGGGCTAAAAGTATTAAGTTATTATGATTCAAATGCACAGATAGTATTAATTCCTAATCCAAAAATAACTTATGGATTAGGAAACGAAAGTGGATATATTGAAGGGTATTCTCAAAAAGCAATACATTTTAGTAATTATACTTCTTTTGATCTTGATAAAAATTATTTCCAAGGAGATTCCTGGGGAAATGAATTAGGAGCTATAGATAAAAATCAAATAATCTCAATTGATGATTCTGTAAACTCTCAAGGTTACAAATATCACAAATTTGATTGTTATAAAAGAAGCTATATAAATTTTAAATTAAAAGATTTTATACAAGATTTAGATTTAGTACTCTTAAGATATAACAATGAAATTGAGGAATGGGAAAATATTTTTAATTCTCAAAGTAATAGTGATATTTTAGAAAGTTTCTTCAAAATATTAGATCCAGGCAGTTATATAATTGCTATAACTAACTATGAGAATAAAAATAACCAATCCTATAAATTAGAAGTTGATACGAAAACATTCCATGAAAATACAGTCATTCCTAATGACTCTCTATTTGAGGAACAATGGAGCTTACTAAACCATGGCCAAGGTGATGGATTTGATAATGCTGATGTATATGCACCAGGAGCTTGGAAGTTAAGAAATCAATCACCAAATGTTGTTGTTGCAGTTATAGATAGTGGCATAGATTATAATCATGAAGACTTAAAAAAAAATATATGGAAAAATAAACTAGAGATCGCTAATAATGGAATTGACGATGATTCGAATGGATATATAGATGATAATCAAGGTTGGGATTTTTATAACAATGATAAAAATCCTCATCCACATAGTTCCTCAAATATTCATGGTACACATGTAGCAGGAATTATTGGAGCTGAGGGAAATAATGGCAAAGGAGTAGCAGGAGTAACTTGGGATGTTCAACTCATGAACTTAAAAGTTTTTTCTGATTATAAAGAAATTAAAACGGCTTATGTTTCAGATATTTGGGATGCAATCATATATGCAGCAGATAACGGGGCTGATATTATAAATCTTTCACTTGGAATTGATATTGGAAGACAAATTGTTGAAGGTGGATATTATTATAAAGGTTCTTTTAATGACTTTAAAAAAATTGCACCAGCCTTTTATAATGGATGGTACTCAGTTTTAAAATATGCATCAGATAAAGGTTGTTCAATAATTGCCGCGGCAGGAAATGAATTTAGTAGTAATGATGATTTCACGTGTATTCCTGCTGATTTTGCTTCTGAAATTCCAGGGATGATTTCAGTTGCTGCTGCATCAAATAAAGGAAGAATTGCATCTTATTCAAACTATGGAAATATCATCTCGATAGCTGCCCCAGGTGGGGATTTCAACTCTGGAAAAGAGTCTCAAATTCTAAGTACTATTCCAAATAATCGTTATGAAGCAGTAAGTGGTAGTTCAAGCGCAGCTCCTCTAGTCTCGGGTGGAATAGCATTAATTCTGGCTGAGAACCCTTCTTTATCTCCAGAAGAAATAAAACAAATACTAATGAATAGTGGAGATAAATATAAATGGCTAGAGGGTAGAGTTAATTCAAATAATTTCCTAAATCTGCAGAAGGCAATTTCTTTTTCTCCAGGGTTTGATACAAATAAAGCTCCAACAAGTTGGTACATTTCAACAACTAACTTCGATGAAAATATTAGTCCAGGTTCAACAGTAGCAATATTATATGCAGTCGATGAAAATCAATCTGATACTCATACATACTCATTAGTAGATGGATATGAGGAGAAATACGATAATAAATTTTTTACTATTAAGGGTGATAAATTAAAAATTAATAGTTCGCCAAATTACGAAGCTAAAAACTCATATAAAATTGTTATTAAAGCAACCGATCAATTCGGATTGAGTACAAATGATTTATATGTAGTATTAACTGTAAATGACGTTCTTGAATATAATGAAGCACCAACTGATATTAGTTTATCTTCATCATATTTTGATGAAAATATTCCATCTAATACTACAATTGCTAAATTAAATACTGTTGATCAAGATATTAATGATGATTTTGTATATTCGTTAATTAGTGGTGAAGGTGATAAAGATAATAATTATTTTAAAATTATTGATGACTCACTCAAAATTAAAAATTCGCCTAATTATGAAATTAAGTCCTCCTACACAATTAGAATAAAAACAGAAGATATTGGTGGCAATACTTATACAAAGAGAGTATCACTTTCAGTGAATGATCTTAATGAAGAACCAACTGATTTTTATCTATCCAGCTATACATTAGAGGAAAATATTCCTCCAGGTACGACTATCGCAACAATACATGGAGTAGATGAAGATATTGGAGACACTCATACTTTCTCATTTCTCTCTGGCTTCTTACAAAGTAGTGGTAATAGTTCATTTATAATAGATGGAAATAAATTAATTATCAAAGACCAACCAGATTATGAAAAACAGAGTTCATACACAGTAGTTATACAGGCAATAGATCAAAATGGTAAAAGTTCTAAAGGGACATACTATAAAACAATCAATGTTATTGATATTAAAGAAAATAAAGAAACAAAGATAGCAAACCAAACAAATAGATTAGTAATAAATAATAAATATAAGCTTGATAAAGTAAAAGATTATGATGGAAATCCTCATGGATTTATTGGCAGTGTCCCATTAAAAGTCAATAATAGTTATAAATATCAAGGCACCTTAGATGTTAATAATGATGGGAATAAAGAAGCCATCTATACAAACCACGAAAGTGGCCGCTGGGTCACTGCATCTATTGATCCTGTGACAGGAGATTTCGATTTTTCGAACTACGGCGAAGGTGGTTCTACAAGAATTGTTGGCATCTACGAAGATCCTTTAGTTGCTAATGGTACTGTGCAAAAAGATAGTGATTTTGATAGCTCTAAAACTTTTTTCAATGATCTAAAACTTGATAATCTAATACTTAAAACTGTTGGAGATTTTGATGGGGATGGATTTCAAGAATTGTATTGGAGCAAGGTAGACAATACTGCCTACTTAAGAGCCGTTATGCATGCTGATGGCAATATCCAATACGCTAATTATCAGAATTTAGATCAGATGACTAATTATCTAACGAGTAATGGATTTGCAGATACTGTTGCTTTAATTATCTAGAATACTTAGATATTGGAAAAATAAATATTTAGAAATATCAATATTTCATAAAAAAGAAAGTTTAATATTAAGCTAAATAGAATATATAATTTATCTATTTAATAAATAAGATATATAAAAATGAATCATGAAATCAAATTTATAAAATATTCGATTATTTCAGGTTTTGGATTATTGTCTTCTGTTATCATTTTCTATATTTGTCAAAGTATATTAGAACTTAAAGCTTACAGCAGCAATATTATAGGTGATATTTCAGCTCTAATTTTTGTATATATTATCTCTTGGTATTATATATTTGATCATGAAAAATTACATTTCAAAAGGAAATTGCTTATTCAGACTTTAGCGAAAATAATAGTAATTAATATAATCTCATTTATTTTATTAATACTGGAAGCTAATTTACTTCCAAGTTTGACACTCATATTAAATCAATTAATAACAAAAGATTTAATTCTCTCAATAATTAAATTAATTATATCTCCATTTAGTTTATTAGCAAACTATATAATAACTTATGGTATAATTGAAAAATATTTCACAGGCAGGAAGTAAAATTGAGAATATTAGTCTTAATTCCAGCATATAATTGCGAGCATCAAATTGGTAGAGTTATAAATCAATTCAATCCAACTATTAGTCCTCTCTTCGAGGAAATAATGATAATTGAGAATAAAAGTAAAGATAAAACAATTAATTCAGCTATCAATGCTTTCAAACAAAATCAACACCTAAATGGTTTTGTATGCACCAATGCAAATAATGTAGGTTATGGAGGAACGTTAAAAATAGGGTTTAATTATGCAATTGAAAAGAATTATGACTTCATTATGATATTGCACGGTGATGATCAAGGGGATGTAATGGATATGATCCCATACATTAATGACCAATCAATTAAAGAATATGATTGTACTTTAGGAGCTAGATTTCACCCTAAATCTAAACTTAAAAACTACTCTTGGTTTAGAACGTTTGGGAATAAAGTATATAATCTTATTTTTAGTGTGATATTAGGCAAAAAAATATTAGACTTAGGTGCTGGAATAAATATTTATAAATTAGATGCATTTCATGATAGGGATTATCAAAAGTTTCCAAATGATCTCACCTTTGATTATTGTGGGATAATTTCTCATTCATATAGAAAAAGATCGATAAGATTTATTCCTATTACATGGAGAGAAGATGATCAAATTTCAAATGTAAAAATAATTTCGCAATCAATAATTACATTAAAACTTTTACTCAGTTACTGTCTAAATAAAAAATATTTCATCAATAAAGATAAATCTTTAAATAAAATCTCTAACAATATATTAAATATTATCTATAAACAGTATGAATAAAATTAATTAGTAATGAATACAATACAAATAATTAGCCATAGAGGCTACTGGCAAAAAGATAATGAAAAAAATACTATGGTAGCATTTAGTAGATCACTAATAAATAACTATGGTATAGAAACTGACTTGAGAGATAAAAATGGAGAAATTATAATATCTCATGATATTCAAATTGATACGGATGTTTTATATCTAAAAGAATTTCTTAAATTATATAGAAATTCAAAGAAAAACTTACCATTATTTCTCAATATAAAAAGCGATGGAATCATAAAAATTATAAAAAATAATTTAAATTCATATGGTATTTCTAATTATTATTTATTTGACATGTCTATACCTGAAACAAAGAAATATGCAGAAGATTCTTGTATTAATTTTATTACAAGAATAAGTGATATAGAAAAATATCCATTATTTATAAATGAATCTAAAGGTTTCTGGATAGATTCCTTTTATGGAAATTATCCTGAATTTAATTACTTAGACACTTTTCTAAATTCTAAATATATTTTTTGTTTTGTATCACCCGAACTACATAGTCGGTCTGAAATAGAATTCTGGGTAATGCTTAAAAAATGGATTCAGAGCAGAAAAGTAAGTTCGGATAAGGTACTATTATGTACAGACAAGCCAAAAGAAGCTTTTTTATTCTTTAATCATGAGTAAAAATATAAAAGCAATTATATTTGATATGGATGGTGTTCTAATTGATGCTAAAGAATGGCATTACGATGCTCTTAATCAAGCTCTAGAAATATTTGGTGAAAAAATTGAAAGATCGGAGCATCTTTCATCTTTTGATGGGTTACCAACTAGAAGTAAATTAGATTTGTTATCTAAAAGTGGAAGAATTCCAATTCATTTACATGAATTCATTAATGAACTAAAGCAAGCATTTACCATGGAGATAACAGCTGTAAGATGTAAGCCAAGATTCATTCATCAATATGCCCTTTCTATGTTGAAATTAGATGGTTACAAATTAGCTTTAGCCTCAAATAGTGTAATCAAAACAATTAATACTATGATGGAATTAGCTTCATTATCTGAATACTTAGAATTTAGCTTATCGAATGAAGATGTAAATGACCCTAAGCCTAGTCCTGAGATTTACATAAAAGCCCTTGGAAAACTTAATTTAAATGCAAAAGAAGTTGTTGTTGTTGAAGATAATAAAAATGGCATTGAAGCAGCAAAGGCAGCAGGGACTAATGTACTAGAAGTAGAGTCAACAAATGAAGTTACATATAATAATATTAAAAAATTTATTATGAACTTAGAAAAAAAATAATGTTAAATATAATCATTCCAATATATGGACTAAAAAAAGAAAATAAAAATTTAAACTCGAATAATAGAGTTGATATTTTAGATCATATACAAGATAGATCGATATTATCCTGGTCTCTAACACATATAGAACAATATAATGAGCCAAAAAGATATTTTATAATTTCAACGGATACATATATACAAGAGAATTACATTGATAAAGTTATATCATTACATACAAACTCAGAGATTAACATTATCAATTTAAATGGAAACACGATGGGAATGCCCTGTGCAGTTTTGATGGGAATTGACAAATACAATCTTGATGAACCATTTCTAGTGACATCAGCAGATCAATATATTGAAACTGATCTCAATTATCATATCGATTTGTTCAAAGACATGAAAGCAGCTGGTGGAACTATTGGATTCAAATCGGTTCATCCAAAATGGTCATATGCTGAAGTTAATGAAAAAAACTATATAACAAGAGTCATAGAAAAAGTTCCTATTAGCCAAAATGCACTTACTAGTACTTACTATTTCTCTACAGGACACCTAATGACAGATAGTATCAAAAGAAATATTATTAGGAGAGATTTAGTTAATAATAGATATTATTTAGCACCTTGTATGAATGAATTAATTATAAATAATTATACGGTAGCTTTTTCAGCTATTCCAACAAAAAACTATTTTAATTTTTATGCACACAGTGTTAAAGATGAATTTAAGAAATACTTAGATGATAAAAAAAATGTAAATTGCGAAATTATAAAAGATTATTATAATTATATTAATTTAAGAGATAAATGCAATTTATCAAAATTAATAGCTGAGAATATATCGCTTAATTGGGCACATAATGAGAGAATAGATGGGCATGCAAATGCAATGTTATATTATGAAAAATTATTTAATTCTAAATCAAACATTAGAATGGAAATAATTAGCTCATCCTTCATAGATAATAAAACGATTATTTGTCAAGTCAATACCAATTTAAATAATAGAGTTATAGAATCAATAAATATAATTCAATTTATAAATACTAAAATTATTTCTATAAAAGAATTTATTAATTAGCTATATATATGAAGTGTTTTAAATTAGAAGAATATACTAGAGGTTGGATTGTGGGAGACTTCATGCCCGCAATATTTAGAACGAAAGCAATTGAAGTAGGTATTAAATCATATAAAAAAGGAGAAAAAGAAGAAAAGTCTGTCCACAAATACACCTGGGAAATAACTATTGTCATATCAGGTGAAATAAAAATGTACAATAAAATATTATCAAAGAATGAAATTATTTTGCTTGAGCCTGGAGATGTATCAGAATTCGAATGTATTGAAGATACTTCATTAGTGATAGTCAAGTACCCTTCTAACCCTAATGATAAGATAACTATTAAATAAGCAATTAATTTGTCAAATGCTCAATATTGTTATTCCAATGGCAGGGAGAGGAAGTCGTTTTGTCAAAAAGGGTTTTAGTAAACCAAAGCCACTTATTGAGATAAATGGTAAAACTATGATCCAATTAGTAATAGAAAATCTCAAACCAAGTAGTCCACATAGATTTATATTTATTGTTCAAAAAGAACATATAAAAAAATATACAGTTAATAAGCTACTTGAATCATTAAGTCCAGATTGTATTATTATTCCAATAGAAGAAATCACAAAAGGTGCAGCCTGTTCAGTTTTAAAGAGCAAGAAATATATTAATAATGATCAGCCATTAATGATAGCTAATTCGGATCAATGGGTAAATATATCGATAAATGATTATCTGGATTTTTGTCAAAATTCGAATGTAGAAGGTCAAATAATGACAATGTTTTCTAATGACCCTAAATGGTCATATATTAATTTTGATAATTATGGAAATATAATTGATGTTGTAGAGAAGATAGTAGTTTCTAATCAAGCGACAGTAGGAATATATAATTTCTCACGAGGTGAAATATTTTGCAAATATGCAGAACAAATGATTATAGATAAAAATATGTCAAAGGGAGAATATTATGTTGCACCGGTCTATAAATATATGATACAAAATAAACAAAGAATAGAGCTATATAATATAGATAAAGATGGTCAAAATATGTATGGTCTTGGGACACCAGATGACCTTCAATATTTTATTGATCATAAGATATGAAATTAAGAAGAATATTTTTTAGTATTTTAGTTTTATGCATATTATTATTATTGATAATAATATCTCTTTATAATCTAAAACTAAATAGTGATTCTCTATATATAGAGGTATTTCAAAAATCGTATTTCAGAGATATTCTACAAGGAGATAGATGGCTAAAAATGCCAGCTTCAGCTTATTTTCCTGATCAAATTATATATTTTATATTTCGGAAAATATTTAATATCGAAAAGACAATATTGATTCTTGCAATTAGTAAAATTTTATTACTTTGGTATGTTTTAAAATATTATATTAAAACATTGTATTCTACATCTAATATTAAATCATATATTATTAGTACAATTGTGGTACTAATGTTTGTCCCATCATATAAAAGTGGGATATTGCCCTTGTATCGTATTGAGAATAACCATTTTGCCTATATATTAACAACACTTTTAGTTATTCCAAAACTAATAAAAAGAACATTTAAAGTAAATTTTACTTCGACTATTATTACATTTTTGCTTTGTTTCATTAGTGCTATTAGTACTCGAATTACTTTACTAGTTATGTTTTCTTTTACTTTTGGATATTTAGTTCAAAATTGGTTAGATCAAGGTCTAAAAAAGACTTTTATAGATTTCTATCATGGAACTAATAAAAATTATACTATCGCTATATTCTCTGGACTTATCTTTGGATATTTATCTGACAGTAGAATTTTAAATCTTAATGGGCTTGGAGAGAGACTTATTGGGCAAAAAAACATACCGTTCTTTTCTGCGTTTGAACACGTTCTTAATTCAAGAATTACACCATTTGTTTTTGTTTTTGGTCTCCTAAGTATCTTTCTTTATAAAAATTCAAATATCCCAAGCTTATTAAAGCAAGTAAATAAAATCAATGCGATATCATCAGCGTCACTATTTATCATATTATTGAATCTACGTGGCATAGTTGATGCTGGTTATTATAGATATTTTTATGCTAATATAATTATTTTTATAGTAAATATAATATACTTATTAAGTATATCGTATAAAAGATTTCCAAAATTAATAACTATTTTTGGAATTACAATTTCTCTCTTACCCTATTACGCGTTTATTAAGTATAATACAAATTCATTAAAAGAATCAATTCAAATAATTGATAGTAATGGAATTGCAAATTGCATTAATAATTCACTTTTATTAACTGAGAAGGATACAAGAATTGGTATTGGGGTTCAAGACTACTGGGATGCGAATATTTCTGCTGCAACATTAAAAGATCCTCGGATAGATATTGTTGTGCTAAATGCATCAGGTTCACCAAAACTGTGGATGCAGAATATAGGAACTTTAAGTAGTAGATATGATAATTTTTATCTATTAAGCAAAGATAATCAAAAATATTTATTACCATTTAAGTTTAAAGATTATAAAATATGTAAAGATAATAGAATAGTAATAAAGTCACTAAACAATAATGCAAAAGATTTTATTGAATATTATTCAAAAATCTCGAAGTTTGAGTTTGATATTTTAAGGAATTATAAAAACACTCGATCTTGGTATGGGAATCAATTACCGTCTTCCTCAAGAGAACAACTAAAACAGAATGGAGTTCTCTTCGCTAAAAATAAGGGATTTGCAAGCTATGGACCCTATGTTAATCTTGGTAATGGTAAGTATAAAATTAAAATTTTCTATTCTTTAATTAACAATAATAATTTATCAAATAATTTTTTAGAGATAGGCTGCCTATCGAAAGATAAAAAATTTAAAAACTTAAAATCAATTAATATGAGCATAGGTTATGGAGAAATTACTGAACTATTGATCAATAGTTCTAAGAAAGATAACTGCTCACAAGGTTACGAGGCTCGATCCTATATTGATAATGGTTCAAGTATTTATATTAATCGATTAGTAATTGAGAAAATCAAGTAACATCTCTTCTCTTTAATTAATATCTATAGATTCATTCTTTGATCCAGTCAATAGCCTTATTCTGAAAACAGTGGGTGACTATGACTGAGACAAGTTTCAGGAGATGTATTGGAACAAGGTAGACAATTCTGCCTACTTACAAGCTGTCATGCATGTTGATGGCAATATTCAATACGCCAACTATAAAAATCTGTAGCAAATGCCTGATTACTTCACTAGTAATTGCTTTACAGATACTGTTGCTTTGATTGCTTAGATGAGGCATTCTTCCTACCTCTTGTCTTTTCTCTGATGGATTTAGTGCATCACATTCACATGCATCCCACTCTTAGTTAGGTGAAATAGGAGTCTTCGAATTAGATCTAGGCGATAACAAGATACCTTTGATACCTAAACAAGAAAGGTGTGTATTGAGCAAAACTATAGATTTAATTATGTCAACTCGAGCAGCAAGTTCACTAACTGAGCTTTATTCATTTTAGAAGTATTTTTCACTCCAACCAAAAGTGATCGAAGTTCTTTATTTGTTTTTTGCATAAGCAATTTTCTTTGATCAATACATACTCCTTTCTTGAATATCGAAAGAAGAGTCAGTAAAGCATCAAAGATTGTCATTGAAGCGAGAATACAAAACATCACAACTTCATCAGCAGTAGAGGTTAAATTCATTGATTTTTAGAAAATTTTTGTGTTGGTGGTTAGGCGACTTCCTGACACCATCCGATTTGCAAAACTCTCTTCTTTTGCCAATTTCGACAACGCTTTGTGAGGTGCTCACCTTGATGGATAAGGCGTTTATGCAAAGGGCAAGTTAAAAGAGTCAGGCATGACTTATCACACATATAGGTGAAGTGTTCACATGTGAGGCAAACGGAACTTCCTCTGGACTTGATGAGTTCCAGATCAGTGAAATAACTCCATTCCTCTGGATTCTCCAGTACTTCGACTGGGGAACAACTTTTGGTGTTTTGGATCGTCCCATCTTGGTTCTCCGTATGAGAGACAAAAAGCATCCTGCTCACTGGATGATCCTTTTGCGCTTGTGATGGGGATTAAACTAATACAAATATACTACCTTTGTCTATCAGGTCAAGTCACTTTTTTTCTTATATTTGAAGAAAGGGTCGAAATTTTGGTCATCGCCTTTAAGTTCAGCACTTTTGTATCCATATAAAAAATCATTTCACTTTAACTAACAATTCCCTGACCTAGGGGAACACAAGTTCTAGAACTCCAACCCATTCCTAATCAAACCTAATTATCAGAGCATCAGAGAAAACACCTGTTTATTTCACAAAAAGAAAAACCACTGAAATTAAAAAGGGTTTTGGGTTGCTTGACCGTTTCAGAGACCGCGCAAAAAGAGTTCTCTGTTCACAAAGAGAAATAACTTTCTTCAGAATTACTTGACAACACCTCCTTACCGTTGCTAGTACATGTGTACTGCTACAGATATATGGCTCCAACGTCCTCGCCCTATGCCGTTTTTCGTGCATCAGATTGGAATTCAGTGGTAGCAGAACCTATTGGATTAAGGCAATGTCTTCGTATCGCACCCAAAAAGTTTTACCCCAGAAGCGTTACAACCCAGCAGAGGAGTGGGACTATCTTGAAGAAGACACTCTTAAACACACACGTTCAGCTAGCGTTTGCATGACATGTCAACATTTCAATTATTGCTGCGACAGGCATTGCAGAACAATTCTTACCTGTCATCTACACCAACGTCTTATTCCACATGGAGATCATTTGACTTCAAAATGTCTGTGTTGGATGCAGCGACTAGAGAGAAAGATTGGATGGTGTCCCGAGGCTGCTTAATCAAATGACAAAAGAACAGCTCGCACAAAAAATTGCTAGAGAAATCTATAAAGGGAGAGGAAAGCTAGAAAGCTTTCACGCCTTTCAATGTATTCGCCGTTATTTTTCTGATCTTTCGATGGATGACTTAGAAGGTATCGCAGGACAGTACGGAATCAATAGGGAAGATTATTCATCTAACTTCTAAACAGATCAATCAATCGCCAAATCGATAGTGCTTGCGAACTGCTTTATGAACATCCCATCGACAGTCCATGCCAGCTGGGAAAACAACTAAGTCTCCTGCTCCAAACCTTACAGGTTCTCCTCCCTCAGGAGTAACTGTGACTTCACCTTCAAGCAATAAGCAAGTCTCCTTGTCGTCATATGTCCAATCAAAAGAGCTGGCATCACACGTCCAGATTGGCCAGTTTTTAATTCCTAGTTCATCCACGGTGCTCTCAGGACAAGGAGAGGTGACTGATATAGACAAGAGATAAAAACTTAGTGGACTTCTTTTTTAGCTACTAATAGATGCAGTTGTCTAATAGCTACTCAAATTTTGACAAAAAATATTTGAGAGCCTATTACGTATGGAACGAGGATCGAGAGTCCCCCTACCCCCTTCTAATAGCAAGATAATACGTCTTATAATACTGTTACCTTAATGTTACCCCTTCGATCTATACTCTTTAAATCTACTGCTATAACAGCATTCTTGAGCTACGTTGTATAATCGGCATTGATCTCAACCCGCGATTAATATTCTCTAAAAACGATTGCAATAACTGACTTTATACTGCGGATGCTATGCGTGCCAAAAGCGTGCCTAACTCTTCAAATCCAAGTCCGGGCGATAGCATCTTCCACTAAACCGTGCCAAAGAGAACTACTATAAACAACTAAAAACTAATAACGAAGAAAGAAATATTAGACGTTTGAAATATCAATTAGTAAGTTCTTCTCCTAACGTCTCCGCTTGTTGTAGTACTAAGTCAACTGCAATTGCTTGTTGATCAGGAGGATACTTATAACGCTTTAGCAGAGTCTTTATTTTGAGTCTGAGTTTTGCTTGAACATTCTCTTTATATTGCCAATCAATAGTGGCATCTCTCCTCAACAATTCAGCAAGTTCTCTTGCCATTTTTACTAATATCTCTTCTTTCATCAATTCTTGAGCAGATGGATTATCTGCCAAGGCGTCATAAAAAGATTGCTCAGAAGAATCAAGTCCTAAGGCAATACCACGTTCAAGATCCTCACGGAACTTCTTCGCCATTGCAATCAATTCTTCAATTACCTGTGCTGCTTCAATTGCTCGATTTGAATATTTATTCAATGATGCATTCAACATTTCACTGAAACGTTTTTGTTTGACTACGTTAGTTTTGAACTTACTTTTCAGTTCATCCTTTATGAGGCGTTGAAGTAATTCAACTGCCAAATTCTTTTGTGGAATTTTGCTGACCTCTGCTAAGAAAGCATCAGACATGATGCTGATATCAGGATTCTTGAGACCAGCAACTTTGAAAACATCGGTGACACCCTCGACAACTAAAGATTCTGAAAGCAGTTGCTGTAGTTGATAATCAACTCCTTTACCAGGCGGATTATTTTGAACTTCTCCTTTGATCAGAGGTGCTCTAATTGCCTGAAGAAATGCAACTTCTTTAGTGAGGGTAATTGCTTCATCTGTTGCTCCACACAACGCAAATGCCTTCGTAATCTTCAGGACTGTGTCACAGAATCTTTGCTTACCATCTGCAATGCCAAGGATGTGATCTAAACAATTAGAGATAAGTTCTAGTACTTTTCCTTTCTCTTCAAATGAACTCCAATCCACTGGATGAAGAATATCTTTGGCAATCTGTATTTGCTCTTTGAGAATACGTGCTGCCTCACTGGTATCAAGAGTTGGTCTACCTTTACCTTTTGCTGCTGTATAGGTTGCTAATGCTTCTTTGAGTTGAGGAGCAATGCCGATGTAATCAACAATAAGACCACCTGGTTTATCTCTAAAGACCCTGTTGACTCGTGCAATTGCTTGAGCAAGGTTTGCACCCTTCATGGGTTTATCTACATACATAGTTGCCAAGCAAGGAGCATCAAATCCCGTCAACCACATGTCTCGAACCAAAACAATCTTGAGAGGATCAGCAGGATCTTTGAAACGGTTTTCTAAATCTTTCTTTTGTTGCTTACTAGTGTGATGAGGTTGAAGAAGTTTTGACTCAGATGCTGATGCTGTCATGACAACTTTGATTGCACCCTTCATATGATCAGGGTCATGCCAATCAGGACGTAGAGCAATAATTATGTTGTAAAGGCGAGCACAAATATCACGACTCATTCCTACAATCAATGCCTTTCCTGGTTGAGTCTTAGAACGTTGCTCATAGTGAGCGATTAGATCTGATGCAACTTCCTTGAGACGAGGTTCAGCACCTACAAGTGCCTCTAATGCTGCCCATCTACCTTTTGCTCTTTCATTAGAGTAAATATCATCCTCATCTTCAAAAATCTCATCAACTTTTTCATCTACTAATGGCAAAGCACTATCTTTGAGTTTCAATTTTGCTAATCGTGATTCGTAGAAGATCGGAACTGTTGCACCATCTTCTACTGCTTGTTGAATGTCGTATATGGAAACGTAATGTCCAAAAACTGCTTGAGTATCTCGATCATCTTGAGAGATAGGTGTGCCTGTAAAAGCAAGAAATGTTGCTTGTGGCAGAGCGTCTCTTAGTGCTTTTGCTAATCCATATTTGATCTCTCCTGTTTTTGAATCAATACGTCCCTTGAATCCATATTGAGTTCTATGTGCCTCATCACATATCACTATGACATTTTTCCTATCAGTCAAAGTTGGAAACTTTTCCTCATCTGACTCAATTGCGAATTTCTGGATAGTAGTGAAGATAATTCCACCACTAGGTCTGTTATCAAGGAGATCTCGTAAATCCTGTCTTGACTCTGCTTGCTTTGGTGATTCACCTAAAAGTGCTTTTGCTCCAGCAAAGACTCCAAACAACTGACCATCTAAATCCTGACGGTCAGTAACCATCACCAAAGTTGGATTTTGTAGACGTGGATCAGTAAGTAACTTACCTGCCAAACATGCCATTTCAATGCTCTTACCAGCACCTTGGGTATGCCATACAACCCCACCTTTCCTATCTCCATCGGGTTTGCTTGCCTCTACCACTCTCTCGACTGCTGTTCTTACTGCATGGAATTGGTGATAAGCAGCAATCTTTTTGATGATCTCTCCATCATCCTCAAAAAGACAAAAAGATCTGATGAAATCAAGTAATCGCTGTTTATCAAATAGTCCACGGACAAGAGTTTCTAACTCTCGGAATTTACCTAAGGGGTCAAGATCTTGCTCCTGCTCAATCACTCTCCATTGTTGAAAACGTTCTTGAGAAGCAGAAAGAGACCCAACTTTTGCGTAAGTACCGTCGCTGATGACTAAAAGAACATTTGGAGTAAATAGATCTGGAATATTGTCCTTATAAGTTTGCAGTTGATTGAATGCTGCCCATATATCTGCTTTCTCATTAGTAGGATTTTTGAGTTCAATCACTGCTATGGGTAGACCATTGATATATACGACTACATCAGGAATTCGAGTTCGCTTAGGACCTTTTACTTTCAATTGATTGACTACTAACCAATCATTTGAAGCAGGATCATCAAATCTAATAACCTTGAGACGAATGCCAATCTCTTGGTCTCCATCCATATATGTAATTGGCAGACCAGTTATAATCCATTGATGAAACTGCATGTTAGAAGAAAGCAGTGCAGGGATATTTGGGTTTGATAGTTGAAGAATTGCTGACTCAATCGTTGCTGGTGGAACTTCTGGATTGAATTTTTTTAGTGCCGTACGAAGACGATCTATAAGGATGACTTGACAGTAATCTTCACGTTCTGGTGATTTCCCATCTGGAGCAAGATCTGGACCATGAACAAACGAATATCCAATCTCTTTGAACCACTCAATAGACATATCCTCTAAATATTCTTCGTTGATGAATGCCATTAGATACCAACCTCCTCAAGCATCTTCTCTGCATCAGGAATTCTTAGTTCACCTGAGATAAGTTTAGGTAGAAGAGTATTTCTGACAGAGGATAAACTAATAGACTGATCAGAATTGATTCTAATTTTATCCAGTATTGGAGAAACAACTTCCCCAAAAATTTGTACTAAAGGTAGTTGTGGGATCGGTAGCAAGAATTCACACATTTGATTCCAACTTGTACGAGGCATTCTCGTCCCTGAAGACAAGGCAACAGTAAAATCAATAAAAGTATTGCTTGCAAGTAAAAAACAAATAAATCCTCTACATAATTTGAACTTTTCTCTTACAACAACAATGTCAGTGGAGCAAACACCGTCAAACTGGGCACAACCAGTTTTTTTGAAGTAAGGACGAAGTTTTCCGAAAAGGATATCTCCCTTCTTGAATACATTTTTATTACTTGCAAGATTCTCTGCCGTACCTGAATCAGAAAGAGCAATGCTCTCTCTTGGCATATGCTCTAAACCGATATAACGATAAGAAGAATCCATCTGGAATGGTTTTGCAGTTTCTCTAGGGTTTAGAGCAATTTGATCAAGATTTCCAAGTTTCCACCCAGTCGGAATATCGCCAAATTCAGATTCTTCAAATGAATCCGGAAATAACTCGTTGATCCCATTGGGTAATCCAGTTGAACACCCTTGTGATTTTGCTCTTACTGGATCAAAATCAATAAACCAGGATTTGAAGAGTGTCTTCGCTAATGCTTCCAGCGTTTCACTATTTTTGTTTATGAGTTCAATTTTAGAATCGATTGAAGTGAAAAAATTTATCAGAGATTCTTGGTAATCAATCGATGGGATTTTGAAAGTTAGATCTTGTAAGAGTTTAGTATCTAATTTCCCTGCTCCAAGTCCAGTGAATTCCACAATATTAGATAATCTTTTTTTATTGCCCTCTAAAAGATAATAAATATAATGCTGTAAAAGATCGTCTGAAACTGAGTTTATTGCTTTTATATCTTGATTGAAACTTAGACTTTTAGTAGCAATACTAATAGGTATTCTATTGAAAAGATCTCCCCTAACCAGCAATAATACTGAATTTTTTTTGCATAGTTTTCCTTTATTGTCTAATCCTTCTTGAGTTAGATAAAGTTCTGATTCGCAGAGATTTTTACTTCTCATAACTGTTCCACTGATCCATGGAATGTCACCTCCCCAGAAAGAGGGATTCTGCTTAGAGGGTGTTGTCCCCGATGACCAAGTTGTGAGATCTCCTAAACGAAAATCTCTCCATTCAAAAACCATATCCAATCCTCTCCAAATTCTCAGCAATCTGCTGATCTAATTTCATTCCTTTTTCTTGTTGTTCTTTGAGTAAAGAAGTAAGTCTTTTCATCTTGTCGTCAAAAAGTTCACTGTCTTTTTCTTCCTCGACTGCTCCTACATAACGTCCAGGAGTCAGCACAAAATTATTCTTTTCAATCTCCTCAAACTTTGAGTTATGGCAAAAACCTGCAACATCATCATATTCATTTTCATTACGCCAAGAATGAACAGTCTCAGCAATCTTCGAGATATCTTCAGCAGTAAGAACTCGTTCTTTTCTGTTGACCATTTTGCCCATTTGACAAGCATCTATAAACAAAGTTTCACCTCTTCTATCTCTACCTCTTTGAGTTTTATCTTGAGTAAAAAACCATAAGCAAGCAGGAACTGGAGTATTGAGGAATAAATTTCCGGGTAAAGAAACTATTACTTCAACAACATCTTTTCTAACCATCTCTTCACGAATCTTTCCTTCACCATTGGTGTTAGAACTTAGTGAACCATTCGCAAGAACGACTCCTGCTTGTCCACCTGGTCGAAGTTTCCAAAGTATGTGCTGTAACCATGCAAAATTGGCATTCCCTACAGGTGGTATTCCAAAAACCCAACGAGGATTACTCTCATATTTTTCACCACCCCAATCAGAAATATTGAAGGGTGGGTTAGCAAGGATGTAATCGAATTTGAGATCTGAATGATGATCTTTTGCAAATGTATCCCTTGGTTCTGGACCGAGATCTGCAGCAAAACCACGAATCGCTAAGTTCATTGCTGCTAAACGCCATGTAGTTGGATTGCTTTCTTGCCCATAAATAGAAATATCATCTCTTCTTCCCCCATGTGATTCCACAAACCTTTCACTCTGAACAAACATTCCACCTGAACCGCAACAGGGGTCATAAACACGACCTTTATGTGGTGATAAAACTGCAACCAATGTTTTGACCACATGAGCAGGTGTATAAAATTGACCGCCCTTTTTACCTTCTTTGCTTGCAAATTGACCTAAGAAATATTCATAAACTTCACCCAAGACATCTGCTGAATTACCACCTTCACCAAAACCAATAGTTGAAATGAGATCAACTAGTTCACCCATTCTTCCTGGTTCTAATTGAGCAGCACCAAATCTTTTATCTAACTTGCCTCTTAGAGTTGAGTTCTCGTTCTCTATCACAACAAGTGCCTTATCAATGAGTTGTCCAATGTTTGCTTGCTTTGCTTGATTTCTAAGAGATTCCCAACGTGCTTCAACAGGAACCCAAAACACATTCTCTTGGGTGTAGTAATCACGATCCTCTAATGCCTCTTGATGATCTGATGAATTCTCTCCAAGGTAGTAATCCGAGTCTGGATCACTCACCATCTTCAAAACATTATTTTGCTGCTCAATAAAAGTGTCAGAAATGTATTTGAGAAAAATCAACCCCAGAACAAGATGTTTATACTCAGCAGCATCCATCTGGGAACGAAGTTTATCTGCACTCGCCCAAAGAACTGCTTTGAAATCTTTGGCAGATGTCTCTTTCTTTTTATTACCTTTGACTGCCAAGGACGTTCTTGAGTAACTGAACCAATAACTTATTATGATTCAAAACAAGAAGATTACTTACATAGTCTGATTGAAGTAACAAATAAACAATCAAAAATTACAAATAGGTTCCAATGCATCGTGCCTAAAGCGTGCCCAAGAAGAATAGAATTTCAAACAGATTGATATGACTATATTTCCGAGTTATGTTGTGTAATCGGCATTAATGTGGATGTAATAGCCTAATCCTTGTTATTACAGGCTTTTAACCATTCACTTATAGCGTTACCTTAGTGTTACCCTTGATGCATAATGCCTGAGAGATCAGTCCTCGACATATAGGTGTTACCCAATCGTTACCTTTTAGGCTAATTCCTACTTCTCAATCCACTACTAATAACGTCTTAGATAGAAAAGATATTCCAGGTGATACCAATGCCTACATCTATCGTCGAGCAGATAAAGGATCTAGGTGGCATCTCTATTTCTATGATCGAGATAAAGGGAATAGACATCGCTTTGCACTCAGGACTAAAGAAAACACATTCCCAGAAGCAACAATCAAAGGACAAGATCAAGCTTGGTTATTAGGTGTTGAGAAGTTTATTGAACTAAAAGGGAAGTCAGATCGAGGAGATGCAATTAAATCTCTTACCTTCGGGAATTTGATTCAACAGTTCCTAGATAAGGAGAAGAAAAGAATCAGCAGCATCCCACAACAAGGAATCACAAAAGCTCGATATCGACTGCTACAGAACCAATGCAGGTGGCTTAGGGACTACATCAATGATGATAAAAAGCAAATCCATAAGCTCAAACGTAATGCCTTCTTGAACTACGAAACATGGAGAAAAGAAAGAGCAATTGAATTTAAAAAAGAGATTCCACAACAAACGACTATCAATCAAGAGATGTCTTGTCTAAGAAGAGTCTTTTCAGAAGTGGCTGTGACTCATGGATTTATCAGTAAAGATACAGTCCCTGATATACCATCCATACGATTACCTAAAGATCAGAAACACAGAAGAGATGATCTCACAGCCAAAGAATGGGAAGAACTTGAAAGAGTTGCCAGGCTGTATTGGATAAAAGGATTAACAAGAATCCTCGATGAGAATTACACAATCACTAAAGACAACAACGGTAAGTATCAGACCAGATCAAATCAAGCCTTTGGAGGTAAGAGAGGTAAGAAGCAATTAGTCCATAGAGAGCTTGCTTACTTAGCCATGAGAGTTGCTATGGATACTGGGATGAGACCAGGGAGTTTACGGAAATTAAAATGGAGAGATATCGGTGAGAACACCGCAATACCAAAGGAAGAAAGGAAGATATGGGTCAATATTGATGTTCCAGCTGAGAAGACAAAAACAGGAAGGTCATACCGAGTAGCTGCTCCAATTGCCAAGTTCTTAGAACGAATACGAGTGATTACTAAATACAAAAAGATGGATGACTATATCTTCACTAATCAAGATTCAGGGAAACAAATCAGTGAAAGAATTTGGCAAGATTCAATTGCTGATCTGTTAGTCGAAGCAAGACTTGCTGACTGGAGAGAGGATGCAAATAGTCAAGTTAAAAAAGTAGTCATTCACTCAGGTAAGAACATTACTTGGTATAGCTTTAGGCATACATACATCACCATGCGTTTATCTGCTGGTGTACCTCTTCCAACAGTTGCAGCTAATACAGATACGAGCATGAAATATATCCAAGAGCATTACTTCCATTACAGAGCTGATGAGTCCACTGAGATCCTTGGTAAAGGTAGAAAGATAAAGCCAGCAGAAGAAAGTCTTAGATGGATTGGATCAAGCAGTTGAAATTTATACTTTTTTAATTCGCTTAATTAGTACATCTAAACTCTTGCGAGCCTAATCAAGATATTGCACAATCAGGAACCAACTCACAAATCGGGACGCCATCTAATGATGTTCCGATGGGAAGCGAAATACCAGTTCCTTGGTCAATCACAGAAAGCCAGAGATTCATCTATTCGAATTGAATTGATTTTTCGCTAGATACAACTCCTCACAATTAAATCTAATGAAAGTTCTATCTCTCATAAGAGCTTTACCTTTTAATGCGGTTGAAATTATTCGACGCACTCCTCCTCTTGTTTTCGCAACTACAGTTTTATCCATTGGAGGGCTTATTGGATTTACCAGTGCATCTAAGATTTTGGTTGATGGACTAAAACCTGCTGCAAACACAATCACAGTTACTGGAGCGAGCACCGAACGTATAGAAAGTGATATCGCAAAATGGGATATCAAAGTGGAAACGGAAGGTAATTCACAAGTTGATTCTTATCAAAAACATAAAGTATCTATCGATAAAACAATTACATTCCTTGATCGTCAGGGAGTCATAAATAATGACTACCAATCAATTGCTTTACTACCTGCCTCAACATCAAAAGAAATCAATAAGAATCCAAAAACTGGAGAAATAATTTCTAAGAAATGGGTAACAACTCAGTGGATAGAAATTGAGAGTAATGATGTTTTCAATATTGATCAGACATACCGAAAGATGAGTGATCTACTTGGGAAAGGGGTGATTGTAAGACCAAGACGTCCAGAATTTACTTATACACAACTCGCAGCTAAACGTGTAGATATGCTTGCAAAAGCAACCAAAGATGCACATACAAGAGCAGAAGCCATCGTCTATCAAACCGGTTCAGAACTAGGCAATGTAAGAAAAGTTGATACTGGGGTCTTTCAAATCACAGTCCCAAACTCAACGAGAGTCAGTAGCTGGGGTTCATATGACACAAGCACAATAAAAAAAGATATCACTGCTGTGATGGGAGTCACATTCGAGGTCAATTAAAACAGTCTTAGATAAATATCATTAATAGAAACTGGCGATTGGCAGATCGTTATGTATCGAGATGGTATTCACTCAAAAGATTAAAAGACTTACCAACATATCTACAAACATAGAGATAGCCCAAGACCATTACTTCTATCACAGAGCTGATGAGTCTATTTAGATTCTTGGTAAAGGTAGAAAGATCAAGCCAGAAAAGTAAAGTCTGAGGTGGATTGGAGCTCACTAATTCACAATCATAAATATTAATAAGCAGAAAAAATAAATAGAACTAGTATAAATAGACTTTCTATCCAGCAAATGAAAAAAATCATTGCATTGACAAGTATATTTTTAAGTGTTTTTGTATTTCATAATCAATCGTCTAAAGCAGCTAAAACTCCTTATCAGACAATTGTTTTTGCTTCAGCAGTTAATTATTGTGGAACCGAATATGGATACATAACCGACAAGCTAGCCTTTGACCTTATTGTCAAATATAGTAAAGAAAAACATAACCTTGAGCCATATCAAGTTGCTACTTTAATGCAAAGAAAAAGCTGGGCTAAAGACACTGACGATTTTATTGACCTACATGGAGGATGCGAAAAAATCAATGAAGTAGTTTGGCAAAGTCTCGATAGCAAGCCGACTGGTTTTAAATCATTGATGAATGGGAAAAAAGATTACGAGTATTATTACGACATAGATTTATAGACATATTCACTCCGAGAGCCCAATTGAGCCAAGAATTGTCTTCGGATAAGGAGTTGCATTTAAATTAACCTTTCTAGATATGGATCTTGTGTTGGCAAAACGAGATGTATCAATTTTATCTTCTGCAAGCAAGCTCATTTCACTCGCTTCACATGATCCCTTTATTACGCCCATCCCAACTGCTAGTGCATACGCACGTTGTTCCCCTGTTCCATGAGTTGGATCGCCGCTGGAGTAGGCAAATTTTGACATGGCAATAGTATCTTCTCTTGTGATACCAAGCTCCTCACTACCTTTATGAATCATCACCCCTGCCATACAATCTGCTTGTAATTCAAGATCAGGTAAAGGTAAGCGAATTTTATAAGCTTTTTGGATGGCATGACTAAATTCATGTGCAACTACATATGCAATTGCTGATAGACCAAATTCTTTTTGGAAAGATCTTAATTGCTCTGGAACCAAAAATATTGTGTTAGTTCTTGGGCAATATGAACTCCCACCCACATCATCTCCAGACATATACGAACCACAAACTCCATAAACAGTAGTTCCAGCTGCTATTGGAATTACTTGAGGTGGCGGAAGTGAGATTTCGTCATTTGCAACCCATTTTGTGAAAAGATAACCAGTCGTTTTATCAATAACTGAATTCATTTTTGCATCTTTAATTTTTTGGAAAAGATTTGGATTCGCTAAAGCACTCAGGGGTATCACACTCAACGAAATTAATCCTGCAAGTATTTTGCTATACATTTCTGAACTTATAAATCATTATCTAGTAATTCTAGTTCACCACAGAATCGGTCTCCAATCTCCACTTAATTGGAATGCAGCCCAAACATATGGATGTCGATAACCAGGAATAGAGTGATTTCTAAATTCTTTTTGAGTATTAGCTAATGCGTCTGCTCTACCTTCTCCATCTTTTAGTTTCTGATAAAAACTGGTCATAAAAGAAGCCGTTGCACGATCATCTACTTCCCATAACGACAACAAACTTGATCTTGCACCTGCGACTGCTATAGCACGCTTGAGTCCATATACACCTTCTCCAGATTGAATATCACCTTGTCCAGATTCACAACCAGATATCACCGCTAATTCTGTACCTTGCCAATCAAGCTTGGTGACTTCTAGTGCAGTTAAGTATCCATCATCTTGAGGATTTAAATCTGGTTGATTAGCACCAGCTAAAACTATGCCACTTCTCAACAATGAGTTTTCGTTCACGGAGAATTGATTAGAACTAGTTTGTCCAATAAACATAGAAGTAATATTCTCATCTTTATTTTTATCATTCATTAAAAAATAAGAATGACTGGCGATATGTAAAATCTTTGGAGAGTAACTTTCTTGTACTGCTAAGACAGTAGCTTGAGATTTCATCAATAATCGACCATTCGTTAGTTGAGCAATACTTTGTCCCTCTTGAACTGTGCCTGGCAAAGAATCCCATGTTGATGAACCTAAATCTCCAGAACGTTTTTGAGAAGCCAAAATAGTTTCATCAGATATCTCATCATTAGATAAATCACTAATCAAATTAAAGGATGGATTCGCTACAACAAGAGATGTTTGATTGGTTAGATTATATTCTTCTTGAAGATCTAATAACTCACGCCCAGTAGTTAATAAACGTAAATTAACTTCTTCTCCTAGTAGTTTATTATTCTTAGATGAACTTAATGCCGCAAATGGGATTCTATTAAGCTCACCATCTGGTGAAATAAATAAAGTTTCGATATTCCCAATCACATTGGCTAAGGGTTCTATAACCAAATCACCTACCTCAGCCCATAAAGCTTGTGCATTCACTTGTATCTCTTCTGAAGCTTGTAATGCTTCCTGAATCTTTATGTCGATCGATTTTGCAAATCCAAGATTAATACTATGAATTTCTCCATTGGGCTTAAGAATTAATGCTTGATAAAGAGGTTTACCCCAATTTTTAACCTCCAATGCATCTCTTGGCTGATCAAACTTAAAAGGTCTATATTTTTGAAATTCTATAAGAACTGAATCTTTAGATAGAACATTTGCAATATCAGACACTTCAACAATACGTGATTGTCTTTTGTTTATTGTTCTATAAAGCTCTATCTCCAATGATTCCTTTTCTGAGATAAGTTTATTTATCAACATCTGATCTTTGATTTGATTAGATGAAATAGTATTGGTAATTGCTTTAATTTTTCCAAGTAACTTACGTTGAGATCCTTTTAAAGAAGATAATTTACTTTGCTCTCGTTCAATTTCTTCCAATAATCCATGACGATTAATACGAGCAAAGAACGCCAAATCTTTTCCTATTGGATGAATATCAGATGCCGAGAAAATAGCAGCATATGAAATACCCAGTCTTTTAACAAAATCTTGTCTCTTAGATATAGGTAAATAAAATGCTTTTTCTTGAATTTCCTTAAATTGCAGTCTTAAGCTTTTTCTCAAATAATCATCAGCTTCTTCATATTCTTCATTCTTAAAATGAACCATGGCAATGTTAAGTAACGGTTGTATTAAAATAGGATTATTTTCACCATAATATTCTTTATAAAGTTCTAGCCCCTCTTCTATATATGGTTGAGCTTTCTTATTTTCTCCCTGCCACCAATATGCCAAACCTAATGTTGATAAAATAGTTGGATCTGCTTTATTATTTATTGATTTCTGCTTATAAACATTATTTAATCGTTTTAATATTCTCTCTGCTTTTTTGAGATCGCCTTCTTGCAAAGCAATAAATGAAGAATAAAGTTCACCTTCTGATGTTCCTCGCTGAATCAAAGATTTTGCTTTTTTATATTGATCTTGTTGCATATAAGTAACAATTAAAAGATTCCTGGAAAGTAATTCAGAAGGATCCTCTTCAATGAGATTTAATGCAGAGAAAATAGCTTGATTTTCTTCAAGTAATTGGATAACTTTTGTATTATCTCCACTACTCGAGTAATATAAAGCTTCAAGGTAATTAAATCTTGCGTTAGCAATTCCTTTTTCTGCTTTATTGTATTTAAGAAGTGTTTTAGCCTTTGATACTAAATTAGGAATTTTAGTAAATTCAGATCTCTCAAGATACAAAGAAATAGAACTTTCAATAGCAACTAAAATCTCTTCTCTGGAACCACCCAAATTAATTACTTGCTCATAATCACTGAGAGCTCCTTCTTTATCATCTAACACCCGTTTGTTATCTCCTCGTCTTAACCATGCATAAACATAATCAGGATCAATTTCGAGGGCTTTAGAGTAGTCGTTAATCGCTCCTTCATGATCTCCTAGCGAACTCTTGCTACTTCCTCGGCCGGACCATGCATAAACATAATCAGGATCAATTTCGAGGGCTTTAGAGTAGTCGTTAATCGCTCCTTCATGATCTCCTAGCGAACTCTTGCTACTTCCTCGGCCGGACCATGCATAAACATAATCAGGATCAATTTCGAGGGCTTTAGAGTAGTCGTTAATCGCTCCTTCATGATCTCCTAGCGAACTCTTGCTACTTCCTCGGCCGGACCATGCAAATACATATTGAGGTTCAATTTCTAGAGCTTTGGAGTAATCTTCAATTGCTCCTTCATAATCTCCTAGCTGACCCTTGCTATTCCCTCGACTAAACCATGCAAAAACATAATCAGGATCAATGTCCAGGGCTTTGGAATAATCATCAATCGCTCCTTCGTAATCTTCTAGCTGATACTTGCTATAGCCTCGATTTGACCATGCAAATACATATTGAGGATCAATGTCCAGGGCTTGGGAGTAGTCGTTAATTGCTCCTTCATAATCTTCTAGCTGCTCCTTGCTTTTCCCTCGCCGCTCCCATACCAATACATTTTTAGGGTCAATTTCTAAAACTTTGGAGTAATCGTTAATCGCTCCTTCGTAATCTTCTAGCTGATACTTGCTAGTCCCTAGACCCCACCATGCCAGTAAATATTGAGGATCAATTTCTAGGGCTTTGGAATAATCATCAATCGCTCCTTCGTAATCTTCTAGCTGATTCTTGCTATACCCTCGACTTGACCATGCCAGTAAATATTGAGGATCAATTTCTAGAGCTTTGGAGTAGTCGTTAATTGCTCCTTCATGATCTCCTATCTGAGCCTTGCTACCTCCTCTGCTTGACCATGCCCATACATATTTAGGGTCAATTTCTAGAGCTTTAGAATAATCGTCAATAGCTCCTTGATAATCTCCTAGCTGATTTTTGCTAAGTCCTCGCCCCCACCATACCAACACATATTTAGGATCAATTTCTAGAGCTTTGGAGTAATCTTCAATTGCTCCTTCATGATCTCCTGATTCTTGCTTTTCGAAACCACTATTAAAGAATTTTTGTAAAAGATTTAGATCATCTTTTTGACTTGCAAGTATTACCTCATTAGCAATTACATAAGGTATATGACTAACTGATATAGGGATCACACAAAAAGTAAAAAATAAAATTTTATAAAGTCTTCGAATCATAGATAGTCCAAGCCAATCAAGTTAAAAGATTAGTAAATAAGAATAGATAGTCAGCTTGTTCGCCCTTTAAAATCAAAAGCATAATTGCCAAAACTATTATATGCTAAATCATCAGATATTTTTCAAGGCTTAACTTGAAAAGTTAGGAGCAACAATTAACTAAATTTTCTGTATTTGTAAAATGAAAAGCTACCTAATACTCATCCTTTTATTATCTTTAACAGCCATCTCTTTCACAAAAGCAGATACCAATCACTTTGGTGCAGGAGGACTCTTCGAATTAGATCTTGGCGATAGCGAGATACCTTTGACACCGAAGCAAGAGAGAGAACAAAAGCTTTTAAAAGAAAAATTAGAAATGAAAACTAATGAAACTAAACAGACCAAATAGATTTAATAAGACACGTCACTCAAACCAAGAGGGAACCAAGACTGCACTAGCTTTTTGGAAGTTTGCAAAGAACAGGTATAGAACCGAAAAGCATCCAGTCCTCATCAGCAAAGTTAAATGCTCAAGCAAGGTAGAAACCATTCTGAGCTTCCAAGAGAAACAGATGCTTGAAGGCTTGGTTAATGCGGTCCAGACAAGCCAAAGAGACGCTATCAGAATCGCACTTTACGAGCTCTCCACAACGTCCCTAGAAGCTCCTCTAAGGCTTGTGAAATATGCAAGCAAGGAAAGCCAAGAAAAGGGTCACACAAGTCGCTCCAGCAAGGTTACGGCCAAGCTTCCGAAGCCTGAGAAGGCGGTGTTCGATGAGTTGCAAACCAACTGCAAACTGACGAGCAAAGAGACAGTCAGACTGGCGATTATCTGGCTTGCGATGAGCGTTAAGGATGAAGGTTTTAAGCTCACCAAAAGTCCACGAGTTAGCCAGAAAAAACTAGCTAGAGAGTGGAGTAAAACCTACGACAAAGAACAAGGTTCCAAGCTAACTGCACTCAGTGAAGCTGCTGATGCTGCTTACGAAAAAGCAAAAGAAAAAGAAGAGGAAAGACGAGAAGAGGAATATAAAAGAAGAGGTGAGACCCTCGAGTTAATGAAAGAAGATGGGAGTCTCGCTATGTGGGCTGCTCTTCAAGATGCAGATCAAAGCTGGCAATTAGATCAACAAATTATTGATGACTATGAGGCGAGTTTAAATAGTGAAAGTTTTGAGAAATGGATTATTGGTTTAGAAGAGCTAAGTGAACGAGAAAAGGAAATCGAACGCATAAAAGCATCTTTCCCGCCTGGAACAGAAGACGATCAATTGGCTAATGACATATATGAAATCAATAGAAGAGAAAGAGAAGAAGAGGAATTTTTAAATAGCTGCTCTGATGAAGAGTTAATAGATCAAAGCCCTGAGTTGTTCTTTTTGAATCGACCTGAGCTGAATGGAATCTTTTTTTATGATGATGTCATCTCTTTTAAAACAGACAAAGAATACAAAAGGAGAGACGGCGAAACTGCAGACGAATACTTCAATAGAGCTTTCCCACTTAATGTCTTAGAGAACATAAAAACAAAGCAAGAAGAGAATGCAGCTCAAGCAAAAGAAAGGATGGCTGAACTCAATAAAAAGTTTAAGAAAACGGCTAAAAAATATGGGCTAGATCTAAGCAGAGAGGAAAGAATAATGAAGCAAGAAGAGAGAGCACGTGATTCTATCAAGCAAAGGCTAAAATCTGCAGAAGAAAAGAAACGACATGAAGACATCGAACGCTTAAAAGCAGAATTAGATAGTCGTCTAAGAATGACAAACAAAGAGATCATTGAATGGTGGAATGAGCATCACCCAGACATGCGATAAACACTGAGTTTTCAGTCTGACCCTCCTACTCTATTTAGAGGTAACGACCTCAAAAAAGAAATTCCATACCGATAATGCCAATCATCAACGAGGCAAAAGAAAGAGTTTGCCGAAACCTACTGAATAAAGTAATTGTCTTCGATCAACTGATTGACAAGGCTGAAGCCATAGACAATCCAGATAAAGCAAAAGAACTATTCCTAAAACAAGCCAACATCCTTAAAAGGCTTGAGAAGGTTATTAGTTAGAGAAAGACAAAGGCTCGCTACGCTCGCAAGACAACAATTTAGTAACTCTAAAACGAACGACTGAGCGAAGCGAAGGAGTGAGTTTTCCCAACCTCCTCAAACATCCCCTAACGAACTAAATACGTATAACAAGTATCCAATGACAACAATGAATTTAATAAAAATAAGAAATCAGAAGTTAGAGCAAGGCTCTAAAAAGAAACCTCTGCCCTATACACAGGCACTGTTAATATCTTTAGTACCAAAGGCTTCATCCTTAAAGATTAAAGATAGATGACTATTTAAGTCCTTTAGTTTTCAGCATAAATTTCTCTTCCCCATTAACGTATAAGGGAGGACACTATTTACCCCTCATACCCCTTATCCAGTCGCTACCTAGGACTAAGGAATATATCTTTTAGTACTGTTACCTTAGTGTTACCCTTCTTCTCTCATGCCTTTAAATCCTTTACTGTTACTGGCTTTATAGGCTACGTAGTATAATCGGCATTAATTCGAACATATTGATCAGACAAATCACAGCCCCAAGCAGTAGCCGAACCTCTTCCCCTCCCTATCCTTAATTTAATACTTATAAGATCGTCGATTAAATATTTCCCTTTTATCCTTGCTTGCATAAAGTTGCTAACTATTTGTCTATCAAATTCCAGAGGTGTTCCATTAGAAAATATTTGATAAGGTCCAATCCATAGTTGAACATCATTAAAATTAAAAGAAATACCTGCACGACCAAGTGCAGCAATAATTCGTCCCCAATTAGGATCGAGACCATGAACTGCCGTTTTAACCAAAGAGGATGAAGCTATTGTGCGAGCTATCACATGAGCCTCTAAGTCACTTGGAGCACCCTCAACTTGTATTTCAATCAAGCAATTAGCACCTTCTCCGTCTCTTGCAATTGCTTTAGCAAGGTATTGAGCTGTTAAATGTAGTCCCTCTTCAAGGGTTGATAAATATCTTGGATCTAATTTTGGTCCGGAAGAAAACGCTAAAAAAGTATCATTTGTACTCGTATCTCCATCAACTGTAATGGCGTTAAAAGATGATTCTGTAACTCGCTTTATCATCTCCGACCACAAAGTATAATCTATGCCTACATCACACGTAATGTAGCTCAACATTGTTGCCATTGAAGGATGAATCATGCCTGAGCCTTTAGCCATTCCTCCAATAGATATTCGTCTTCCTCCTAAAACTGCTTGATACGCAATTTGCTTTACTTTAAGATCGGTTGTCAAAATTGCATTTGCCGCATCCAAATATGCCTCCTTATCTAAACTATTTATAAGGTGATCCAAGTGACTAATAACCTTTGCAACAGGTATTGGCTCACCAATTAAACCGGTGGAACATATCAAAACTTCTTCATTAGATAATCCCAAGCGTTGAGCAAGCTCGTTTGTAATAATTTCACTATCAATTTTGCCTCGACTACCTGTACAAGCATTTGCGTGTCCAGAGTTGATAACTACGGCACGTATTTTTCCCTCAGATGCCTTGATTCGATCAATACATAGATCCACACAATAAGCACGAGTGACTGATTGAGTAAATGTCCCACTGCAACAAGCACCATCAGGTGCATATAACAAAGCAAGATCTTTCTTCCCAGAAGGCTTCAATCCTGCGGCAATGCCCGCTGCTAAAAAACCATCAGGGGTAGTAATACCACCAGATATTGGAGACCATAGAGAAGATGTCAAAAGACTCAAATTCAGAAGAGCATTTTTCACTTACTATCAATATTAATGATTGACCAACAACAAACAAACAAACTTTGTCTTAGATGGAAAGGCAAGCAAAGAAGATTAGGTATCACTGGGGGTATTGCCAGTGGAAAAACAATTATTGGAGATTTTCTATTTCAAGCCAAGCAATGGCCTATTTTAGACGCTGACGTATATGCTCATGAAGCATTAAGAGCTGAAAGTCAAATAGTCAAAAAAGTCTTATTAAGATATGGAAGTAAAATAATTCAAAATTCAAGTAAAAGTGATCAAATTATTAATCGCAAAGCATTAGCCAAAATAATTTTTCAAAATCATATTGAAAAAAAATGGCTAGAGGGAATAATACATCCATTCGTAAACAAAAGAATTGAAGAAGAATTAGAAAAATTGAAATCAAATTCTATAGTAATCTTAATTATTCCACTCCTATTTGAAAAAAATTATACAGGTTTATGTAGTGAAATTTGTTACATAGATTGTCCTAGAGACATGCAATTACAACGACTCCAGTCAAGAGATAATTTAAGCCTTGAGGAAGCTAATCAAAGAATTGATGCGCAATGGGACAACGCTTTAAAAAAACATTTTTCAGATTATATTATTACTAATGCTAATAATGATGAGACATGGAAAATACAGTTAAAAAAATTATATAATTTCTAGCCTAGTAACTTTTTATTTAATATTTGATTAGCAAGTTTTGGATCCGCTTTCCCTTTTGTTTCCTTCATTAATTGACCCACAAAAAAACCTAACAATTTCGTCTTCCCTGCTCTAAAAGATTCAACCTCACTAGGATGATTAAGGATCAATTTATCAATAATTTCCTCAATAACTTTAGGATCACCAATCATACCTAAACCACGTTCTTTGACTAATTGCTTTGGAGAACCACCCTTACTTAAAAGTTCAGGCAATATTTCTTTAGCAATTTTTCCACTTATTTCTCCTAAGTCAATCATTTTCAACATTTCTGCTAATTCATTTGGCTTAAAAGATAATTGATCAAATGATAATCTATTAGATTTAATAAATGCTGCTATATCTCCAGTTATCCAATTTGCTGAAGTTTTTGCTGCTCCACCTTCAGCAACAACTTTTTCAAAATATATAGCCATTGAAGATTCGTCAGTTAAAACTCTTGCATCATAAATAGAAAGGCCAAGTTCTGATGCGTATCTATTTCTTTTTGCGGCTGGCAATTCTGGTAATTCTGAGCGCCATTTTTCTTTTAAATCATGACTTACTTCAATCGGACCTAAATCAGGATCAGGAAAATAACGATAATCACTACTACCTTCTTTTGATCTCATGCTTTTAGTAAGTTGCTTAGCTTCATCCCATAACCTCGTTTCTTGTTTTACTTCTTCTCCAGATTCATAAGCTTTAATTTGCCGCTTAATTTCATATTCACAAGCTTTCTGAATAGCTGAAAATGAATTCATATTTTTTATTTCTACTTTTGTACCAAATGGATCATCAACAGTTGGTCTAACTGAAATATTTACATCACATCGCAAAGATCCCTCTTGCATATTCCCATCAGATACTCCCAAATAACGCATTATTCTTCTAATTTCAGCTGCGTACTCCGCAGCCTCTCTACCTGTTCTTAAATCAGGTTTACTAACTATTTCAGCAAGTGCTACCCCTGCTCTGTTGTAATCAACCAAAGAATGGGTGGAGCCTGACAATTGATCACTACCTGCATGAACAAGTTTTCCAGCATCCTCCTCCATATGTAATCGTTCAATACCTATTTTTTTGATATAAGTTTCTTTGCCTTTTTCAGCTACTTCTACCTCTATCCAACCATCTTCTGCAATAGGTTCATCAAATTGAGATATTTGATAATTTTTTGGTAAGTCTGGATAAAAATATTGCTTTCTATCAAATTTACTATGAGAGGCAATATTTAAATTTAAAGCCATCGCTGCTTTAACTGCATATTCCAGAACCTTTTTATTTAGAACTGGCAAAGTGCCTGGCAATCCACATACCACTGGATCGATATGAGTATTTGGATCGTCACCAAAGTTGGTTGATGCGCTAGTAAATATTTTGCTCTTAGTCCCCAACTGAACATGGGTCTCTAATCCGATTACAACTTCCCAAGAAACATTTGATTCTGACATTAATTTGACCTAGATATATGAATCCTATGAAAGAAAAGCTCAGTCATGGAAGCTAACGTAATCTAAAACATTGAAAATAACATTTTCCCAATTCAAGCAATGGGTGTCTTAAATGAAAAACCATTGTTAATCCTCGGAGGAGGATTAATGGGTCTTGCAATCGCCCATGAACTTGCTCAAAAAGGGAAACGCGTAGAAATTTTAAGTAGAAGCAGAAGTGAAGCAGCAGGTTTTGTTGCTGCAGGAATGCTAGCCCCCCACGCTGAAGGGCTTCAAGGCAATCTATTAAATCTTGGTCAAAGTAGTCTTCAAAGCCACCCGAGTTGGATAGAAAGCATTGAGACCAATAGCAAAATGTCATGTGGTCTGAAAACTTGTGGGATTGTTGTTCCATTTGAAAGAATCAAAGACTGTGAGTCCTACCCAACATATAAATTTGGTGAAAAGCTAAACAGGAATGAGCTACTTCAAGAAGTTCCAGGACTGTCAGAAAAATGGAAATTAGGTTTACTTTTTAGGCAAGACGGTCAAATCGACAATCGAAGACTATTAATGAGAGCACTTGAAAAAGCTTGTGTTGAATTAGGTGTTCACTTTCAAGAAGGAGTTGAAGTGATTGAAATAATGAAAGATTCAAATAAATTTAATGGAGTCAAAATTAAAGACATTAATGGAAATATAAATCATTTAAAAAGCGAAGAGGCAGTTCTCTGCTGCGGAGCCTGGAGCAAACAAATTTTCAAAACACTCCCTATTTTTCCTGTTAAAGGCCAGATGTTATCTATTCAGGGACCTAAACAGATTCTAAAAAGAATTATTTTTGGCCCTGGCATTTACTTAGTTCCAAGAGATGACGGTCTGATAATCGTAGGGGCAACTAGTGAGCGTGAGGCAGGCTTCCATAAAGGACTTACTCCAAAAGGACAAAGCGAGCTACAAAAAGGAATTCAATCTCTTATTCCTGAACTTAATCAACTACCTCATATGGAGAGATGGTGGGGTTTTCGTCCATGCACACCCGACGAAGGACCTTTACTTGGAATGTCATCAATTAATGGGCTCTGGCTTGCTACTGGGCATCATCGCAATGGAGTTCTATTGGCGGCAATAACTGCAGAATTAATTGGAAAATCAATTTGCTCGACCACTTTAAGTAATGAGGAAAGTAGTTTTTTGTCCCAATTCAGATGGGATAGATTTTAAAAACCACTCAAAACAGATTGTGGAGTTCAACAATAATTTATTCAACTCTCCATGATTGATCTGATGGTGTCCAATCAACAAGTTCATTTTCCTGAAACCATAGATCGATTTCAAAAGCTGCTGTGTCAGAACCATCAGAACCATGAATGACATTACGACCAATGTTCACAGCTAAATCACCTCTAATAGTTCCCGGTTCAGCCTCAAGAGGCTTTGTTGCTCCAATCAATTTTCTTGCACTTGCAATAACACCTTCACCCTCCCAAACCATCGCGACAACAGGCCCACTTGTTATGAAATCAACTAAACCTGAAAAGAAAGGACGATCTTTGTGAACACCGTAGTGTTTTTCAGCAAGTTCTTTGCTTGGGGTTAGTTGCTTTAGACCTACTAATTTAAATCCTTTCGTTTCAAAACGACCAAGAATCTCAGCAATTAAACCTCTTTGCACACCATCTGGCTTGATAGCAACAAAGGTTCTTTCCAAAGTCATTGCGATATTGAATAATATGAAGCCATAGTCTTCCTAAAACTACCCTCTTGGCAAGTAAAACATGACACTTAATAAAACTGTTCTTAGATTTAATTGTATTAATCGTGAATGATCAAAACTTGGCCACTTTGTTATCGCATAAATGACTGTGAAAAATACTAATCAATCTCTCTATTGGACTGTCCAAAACAGCTCAGACCTCTATGGGATTGATCGATGGGGAAAGGGTTATTTCACAATCAATGAAAAAGGGAATATTAGTATTTGTCCTAACGGTTCCAAAAATAAATCTCATGATTTGATGGAACTCTTAGATGAACTCGAAAGTCGAAAACTAAAATTTCCTCTGTTAATAAGATTTGATGATATTCTCGAAGACTGCTTAAAAAACTTACATAAAGCTTTTGAAAAAGCAATTAATGACTATCAATATCAAGGAAAATACCAAGGTGTATTCCCAATCAAATGTAATCAACAGCGTCACGTAGTTGAAGAATTAATCACCTGTGGTTCCAAATGGAATTTTGGCTTAGAAGCTGGAAGCAAACCAGAGTTACTAATTGCTTTATCAAGCTTAGAAGATCCTAAAGCTTTACTCATATGTAATGGCTATAAAGATAAACGTTATATTGAAACAGCTATTTTAGCACGTCAGCTTGGACGTCAACCTATAGTAGTTATAGAACAAGCGAGTGATGTTGATCTTATAATCAAATCTAGTAATTTACTGGGAGCATCTCCACTCATAGGAATACGAGCGAAACTATCAAGTCAAAGCAGTGGAAGATGGAGAAGCTCGATTGGTGACAAGTCGAAATTTGGACTTTCAATTCCAGAAATTTTGAAAGCAATCAAAAGGTTAAAAGAAGCAAATCTTCTCAATGAATTAAAGCTTTTACATTTTCATCTAGGGAGTCAAATTAACGATATAGGTGTTTTAAAAGATGCCTTACAAGAAGCAGGACAAATTTATGCCGAATTAATTAATCTTGGGGCACCTATGGGATACTTAGATGTTGGAGGTGGTTTAGGAATTGATTACGATGGAAGTCAAACTGCCTCAATAGCATCTACTAACTATTCGCTTCAAAATTATGCAAATGATGTAGTAGCAACAATTAAAGAATGTTGTGAATCAAAAAAGATACCATTACCCACTTTAATTACAGAGAGTGGAAGAGCTATTGCTAGTCACTTTTCAATCTTAATCTTCAATATTTTAGGCAAAAATTCGTTGCCTTCTGACATTCCTAAAGAAGATGAAAAAGAATGTCTCTCTGTAAGAAATTTACGTGAAACATTAGTCCATCTAAATGCTCTAGAACTTAAGCAAGAAGAAGATTTAGCCAAACTACAAGAAGCATGGAATGATTCTCTTAAATTTAAAGCAGATGCACTAGCGGCTTTTCGACTCGGTTATATAGATTTAGTTGAACGTGCAAAAGCTGAGCAGTTGACATGGGCCTGTGCAAAAACAATAGTTAATCAGTTACCAAAAAATATACTTCTACCTAAAGAACTAAAGAAATTAAGTGAAAGCTTAGCCGTAACGTATTACGCAAATCTTTCCGTATTTAGATCGGCTCCAGACACTTGGGCCATTGATCAAGTTTTTCCAATTATGCCAATCCATCGGCTTAACAAAGAACCGAAGAAACTCGGTCACTTTGCAGATTTAACATGCGATTCAGATGGAAAGCTTGACCAATTTATTGATAATGGAAAAATTAAAAATTTGCTACCTCTTCATGAATTTAATCAAGACGAAAAATATCTAATTGGTCTTTTCTTAGGTGGCGCCTATCAAGAAGTAATGGGAAATCTACATAATTTATTTGGGAGTACTAATGCAGTCCATATAAGATTTTCAGAAAAAGGGAAATATAAAGTTGAGCATGTCATTCGTGGGAATACAAAATCAAATGTTCTTGAATATTTGGAACATGATCCAGAATTATTATTAGAGCGATTACGAAAATCAAGCGAATTAGCTATTCAAGGCGGGCATCTAAAAATCCATGATGCGCAAAAACTAATAGAGCATGTAGAAGCCAGCCTCCGCCAAAGCACTTACCTACAGAGCTAAATCAAGACAATTGTTGAGTCAAATCCTCATTAGCTTTTTCTAAAGCTAGATCCAACGATTGAGGTTGACTACCACCAGCTTGGGCGAGATTTGGACGACCGCCGCCGCCGCCGCCGCACATTTTTGCAACCCCACTTATAAATTTGCCTGCATGTAAACCATCTGAGACTAAATCAGGAGAAAATGCAGCAACAAAAACTAATTTAGTATCGATCTCCTGATTTGGAATGCCTCCAAAAACAACAGCAGAATGCTTGCCTAAATGATCTATTAAACTTGAAGCCGCAGATTGCAATCCAGACCCGTCAACTCCATCTAAACGTCTAATTAATAATTTACTTTTACCAACAGATTTTGCATAACTCGCCAAACACAATGCCTTTGACAAAGCGAGTTCATTTTTTACTTTGATAAGTTCTTTTGTTTTATCTTTCAATTCCTGTTGAAGAGATGAGACTCTCTCAACAATTTCATATGATTGAACTTTGAATGATTTACTTAACTCCTTAACTACCAAATCACGTTCATTAAAATAATCTAAAACTGATGGACCAGCTATGGCCTCTATTCGTCTGATACCAGAAGCAATACCTGTCTCATTAATAATCTTAAACGTACCTAGTTGTGACGTGCGAGTTACATGGGTTCCTCCACATAACTCCATAGAAACACCTGGAACATCCACAACACGTACCACATCGCCATATTTCTCACCAAACATTGCCAAAGCACCAGCAGCCATAGCCTCCTGAATTGGCATTATTTTAATTTGAATTGGATGATCTTCAATAATCCATTGATTTATTCGTACTTCCATATCTTCAAGTTCTTTTATTGTGAGAGGTTTTGGAGCATTAAAATCAAATCTCAATCGATCATTTGAAACTAACGAGCCTCTTTGACTTACACTTGAGTCAATCGATAACTTTAAAGCTGATTGCAATAGATGTGTAGCGGTGTGATTTGATGTAGTTCGTTGACGAAAAGATGGAGTAACATTCATCTGAACAGGTGAGTTAACTTTTAGAACTCCAGTGTTAACAATTCCGGAATGAATAAAAATATTCTTCTTTTTTCGAACATTTTCTATAGAGACCTCAAGATCTTGAGACGTTATTAAGCCTTTATCTCCGATTTGACCACCAGACTCAGCATAAAAAGGCGTTCTATTAACAATAATCTTGACTAAATCACCCTGAACAGCTTGTTTTACTAATTCATTATTTTTAAAGATGCCTATCACAGTTGCAGTGGTTTCTAATTTTTCATAGCCCTCAAATTTTGTTTCATCAAATAAAGAAATTTCTCTCTCAATTGAACCTTCTTCAGTTAAATCAATACTGACAGAAGCATCTTTTGCACGTTTGCGTTGCTTTGCCATCTCCCTCTCAAAACCATTAATATCAACAGAAATACCTTTTTCATTCGCGATCTCTTCTGTTAATTCCAAAGGAAAACCATAAGTATCATAAAGCTCAAATGCCTGCGAACCAGAGATAAGATCACATTCATGAGCTGTTATCTCTGCCAAAAGTTTCTCTCCCCGTTCAAGCGTTTCAAGAAAACGAGATTCTTCTATTTTTAACTCATTAAGAATAATTTTCTTTTTCTCAAGTAATTGAGGATAAGCATTTTTCATCAACTCAATAGCCACTTCAGCCAGCTGTGGTAAAAACGGCTGATTAATACCTACCAGTCGACCATGCCGAATCATACGCCGTATGAGACGACGAAGTATATAGCCTCGCCCTAGATTACTAGCACTTACACCATCGCAAATTAAATGAGTGACAGCTCTGCAATGATCTCCAATAATTTTTAATGATGTTTTATTTTTTTTATTTGTAGTTTCATAAGTAATTTGAGCTAATAAAGCCGCTGCCTCAATGAGAGGAAAAATAAGATCCGTTTCGTAATTGTTAGATTTTTTTTGCAAGATTTGAGCCATTCTTTCTAAGCCCATTCCTGTATCAATATGACAATTCGCCAATGGTTCAAGATTGCCATTTAAGTCACGGTTGTATTGCATAAAAACCAAATTATAAAATTCTATAAATCGACTATCGTCTTCAAGATCTATTCCATCACTTCCTAATTCCGGTTTAAAATCAAAATAAAGTTCCGAACATGGACCACAAGGTCCTGTAGCACCAGATGACCAAAAATTATCAGAAGCACCCATTCTAATGATTCTTTTTGCATCAACCCCTACAACCTCTTTCCATATTTTCTCTGCTTCTGAGTCTTCTTCAAAAACACTAATAACTATATTCTGTGGATTTAGTCGAAAAACCTCAGTAGTTAATTCCCAGGCCCATTGAATTGCCTCTTTTTTAAAATAGTCACCAAAAGAAAAATTACCTAGCATCTCAAAAAAAGTATGATGCCTCGCAGTTTTCCCTACATTTTCAATATCATTCGTTCTTATACATTTTTGACTGGATGTTGCCCTCGGAGTAGAAGACTCTTTTAATCCTAAGAAAATAGGCTTAAAAGGTAACATACCCGCAATTGTCAATAAAACTGTTGGATCATCTGGAATCAAAGAAGAACTTGCAAGTTTCTTATGATTATGTTGGATAAAAAAATTTATAAATGCTTCTCTTATCTCATCTCCCGAAAGGAATGGCGGATTTATTGAGGAGGAAGAATTTTTTTGCATACCTAAAAATTATCTCTAAAAAGGTTTTTGAAAACAATCACAAAAACTTCAAATGTGCTCAACTCACCCTAAACAATACCAAAATGGAAACCCGTGAGACTTCGAAAGACAAAATATTCAAAAAAATCATTCGACAAGCTTGCTTATTGCAAACAAATACTATTTACGGGAAGCAGTATCACACTTACAAACCCCAATATCCTATTATATTTGGAAATGAACTAGGTATTTTCACTTAGCTACCTGATTTATTGCAACCTTCAGGCTTCCTCTAATTAATGGCTTTAGGAACATGATTTTTACTGAATCGACAGCTTTAGAAAATCAGAAAAGTGATACTCCAAAGCTTTCACTGCAATATGAACAAATTGCTGCAGATACACACACTTTAAGGTCATTGGATTGGGATCGAAGCAGGTTTGATATTGAATTTGGCCTTCGAAATGGGACAACATATAATAGTTTTTTAATAAGAGGCAAAAAAACTGCTCTTATAGATACAAGTCATTTAAAGTTTAAAGATATTTGGTTTGAAAAGCTAAGACAACAAATCAATCCAACAGAAATTGATTATTTAATAGTCAGTCATACGGAGCCGGATCATTCAGGACTCATAAAATACTTAATTGAATTAAATCCAAATATTGAAATCGTCGCATCTAAAGTAGCTATAAAATTCCTAGAAGATCAAATTCATCAACCTTTTAGGTCACGAGCAGTCAAAAGTGGAGAAGAACTCAATTTAGAAATTAATTCAATCAGCGGAATCGAGCATAAAATTGAATTTATTAGTGCACCAAATCTACACTGGCCCGATACTATTTTTTCTTTTGATCACGGTACACAAGTTTTATATACTTGTGATGCGTTTGGTTTACATTATTGCTCAGAAAAATTGTATGACGAAAATCCAAGCTCATTAAATGAAGATTTTCGATTTTATTATGACTGCCTCATGGGTCCTAATGCCCGCAGCGTAGTTCAGGCATTAAAAAAAATTGATGCATTGCCAACTATCAATACTATTGGTGTTGGACATGGACCAATTCTTAATTTTAATACGCAGTTATGGCTGAATCATTACAGAGAATGGAGTAAGCAAAGAAGTACAGGAGAAAATTACGCTGTGGTTTGCTATCTCAGCCAATATGGCTTTTGTGATCGGCTTAGTCAAGCAATTGCTCATGGCATAGGCAAGGCAAATGCTCCAGTCCAATTAGTCGATCTTATTGCTTCAGACACTCAAGAGTTAAGTGCTTTAATTAGTGACGCCAGTGCAGTTGTTGTACCAACTTGGCCCATCAAATCTGATTCAGAATTACAAAGCAATATTGGAACCTTACTTGCATCCTTAAAACAAAAGCAGTGGGTAGCGACTTATGACTCCTATGGTGGAAATGAAGAGCCTATTGACTTTATTACCAACCAATTAAGAAAGCTTGGACAAAAAGAAGCTTTTAAACCACTTCGAGTTCGTGACGAACCAAACAAAAGTGTTTATCAACAATTTGAAGAAGCTGGTACAGATTTAGGTCAAATTCTTACTAGAAAGAAAAATTTAGCTGCTACTAAAAGCCTTGATGGAGACTTAAATAAAGCACTTGGTTGCTTAAGCGGTGGACTCTACATTGTTACAGCGAAAGATAGTGAAGGCTCGGACAGTCGAGACGGTGCGATGGTTGCAAGTTGGGTTAGTCAAGCAAGTTTTGAACCCCCTGGAATAACCGTAGCTGTGGCTAAAGATAGAGCCATTGAATCACTATTACAAGTCAATGATCGTTTTGTTCTCAATATCCTTCAAGAAAATAACTATTTGCACCTCTTCAGACACTTTTTAAAACGTTTTCCACCAGGTGCTAATCGATTTGAAGGAATTGAATTAATGAATGATCTCGCAGCTGGAGGACCAGTTCTATCTGATGCGTTAGCGTTCCTTTCATGTAAAGTTATTCAAAGAATGGAGACAACAGATCATTGGATTATTTATTCATCAGTTGAAAAAGGTAATTTATCTAATACTCAAAGTAAAACAGCAGTTCATCACAGAAGAGTTGGTAGTAATTATTAATAATGACAGTAGAAAATATTTCTTCGCCAAATTTAAATACTTTCATAAAAAAAAACCATTCAGATTCCCGTTGAGGAGAACTTCATTTGCTTAAGAAGCCTAAACCCAAAAAGAACAAGATTTGAAGTTGAATATTCTCTTGAAAAAGGTAGTTGCACTAATTCTTTTTTATTTAAGTCTTCTCAAGATGAACATTCTAAATCACAAGATTATATTTTAATTCACCCTCCTGGTTTAACATTTGAAAAAGAATTTTTAGACGAGTTTGAGACATTAATTAGCAATGATTCGTCTGCAATTAAGTTAGTCATGGGTCATATCAATCCCAATAAAGTAGCTTTTGTGAAAAGAATGAATATGAAATATAAAAATTTAACTATTATTTGTTCTAATCCAGGTGCAAAATTATTCAAAGAGATTTGGAATTTACGAAAACCCTCGCAAAATACAAATCCTAAAGAAGCATTGGAGACAGTTGAAGTTCTTCCAAATATACAAATCATTAAACAATTAGAAACTCTTTCACTCGAAAGTAATTTTGAGGTTATTTTCATTCCCGCGCCAACAGCTCGTTGGCCTGGTGGACTAATTGTTTTTGAAAAGCAAACTGGTTTATTGATGAGTGATAAATTATTTGGTGCGCATGTTTATGAAGAAAAATGGGCTGAATTAAACAGTAGTAGCACGGAAGAAGAGAGAAGACATTACTTCGATTGTCTAATGGCACCAATGTCTACACAAGTCAATAGTATTATCGAAAAATTTGAAGACTTTGAGATTGATACGATAGTACCTGGACATGGACCTGCAATCAGCGGTAGTTGGAGGAGTTTATTAAACAACTACCAAAGCTGGGGAGAAAGCCAAAAATACAGCAACTTAAGAGTTGCTCTATTATTTGCAAGTGCATATGGAAATACTGCTGCTATTGCTGATGCCATTGCTAGAGGAATTAGTAAAACAGGGGTCAAAGTTAAGATTATTAATTGTGAATTCACCGCATCAGATAGCTTAGTCATTGAAATTCGTAAAGCAGATGGATATTTAATTGGATCACCAACATTAGGAGGACATGCACCCACACCGATTGTTTCAGCACTTGGCTCGCTTTTGGCTGAGGGAGATAGAGGAAAGCCGGCTGGAGTATTTGGAAGTTATGGATGGAGTGGGGAAGCTCTTGATTTACTTGAAAAAAAATTAAAAGATGGAGGCTTTAAATTTGGATTCGAACCCATCAAAATCAAATTTAGTCCTGATCCTTTAATGATTAAAAAACTTGAAGAAACAGGTATCCAATTTGGTAAGCAATTAATTAATGCAAAATTACGTCAACAAAGAAAGGCTAATGTAGGTTTAAATACAAGTAAAAGTGATCCAACAATTAATGCACTAGGAAGAGTCGTCGGATCACTATGTATATTGACTGCTCAAAAAGGAGATGAAAATAATCTGATTAGCGGAGCTATGGTTGCAAGTTGGGTTAGTCAAGCAAGCTTTTCTCCTCCTGGTATTACGATTGCAGTCGCTAAAGAAAGAGCTGTAGAAAACTTACTTCATACAGGAGATAACTTTGCTCTAAACATTTTAGAGCAAAACAATCACCAAAGCCTCCTTAAACAATTTCTCCAATCATTCAAACCTGGAGATAATAGATTTACCGATCTAGAGATTAAATTAAGTCCAAGCAATCAGCCATTATTAAACGAAGCTTTAGCGTGGCTGGAGGGTACAGTTAGTCAACGAATGGAGTGTGGGGATCATTGGCTGATATATGCTGAGATTAAACATGGAAAAGTCATTAAAAAAGATGGAGTAACAGCAGTTCATCATCGAAAAACCGGAGCGAGCTACTAGATCCATTACAAAAACGACATCATCCATTCACACTTCCTTTTTGATTCACAATGTCTAATAAAAAGCTTCTTGTTATAGCTGCTAGTAATGGTGAAAATCTCAAACTAGCCAAAAGATTTCTAGTCGCAGGCAAGGAACTAAATTACTCATGCGAATTACTTGATTTGACAGAGTCAAAAAATGATTTACCTATATTTAATCCACGTCATAATTCAAAAGATAAAGCACCAGAAAATCTTAAGTCGATCAATACTCAAATGGAGAGTCACTCACACTGGGTCATTTGCGCGCCTGAATATAACGGCTCAATTCCTCCAATTCTTACAAATGCAATAGCTTGGCTGTCTGTGCAAGGAACAGATTTTCGTAGTTTATTTAACGAACGTCCAATTGCAATTGCAAGTTTTTCAGGAGGAGGATGTATGGAGTTATTACTTTCGATGCGCATTCAATTAACTCATCTTGGATCTTTAGTCTTAGGTCGTCAATTAGCTACGAATAAATCAAAAATAGCTGAGGATAAATCAATCAACGCAATTATAAGTCAACTACTAAAACTAAATCATTCTAATTGATTCAATATCTAATCTTTACTGCTAGTTAACTCATTATCAGATGTTTGCTCATACCAAGTCTGCAATATTTTTTTTGCCATAGGTAGAGCATGTACTGAACCACCACCAGGAGTGTTCTGAGCAAATGCAACAATGACTATTTCTCCTGAGTCATAAGGTGCAAAGCCAACAAACCATGCATGGTCAGCACCTCCACTACTATCTTCAGCTGTTCCAGTTTTACCAGCAACTGGAGGAAAAATAGAGCTGTCTACATTCATTCCTATAGCAGTACCACTCGTTACTACTTTTCTCAGTCCACGTCGAATTGTATTGAGTGTAGTTTCTTGAAGGTCTACTTTTTGTAAGTATTGTTCTGATCTCCAATCTCTGTTTCCATTAAATAAATGAGGAGTAATCAAATAACCACCATTTGCAAAAACTGCATATGCTCGTGCTAATTGCAATGGAGTAACCAGAACTACGGATTGACCAATAGATGCACTAGCCATATCCTCTACTATCCAAGGAGTTTCTCCAGACTTACTCCACCCACGGCCTGCATCAGCCCATTTCTTATTCCCTACTAACCCTTTATTTTCTTCAATAAAAGTTTCTATACCTGTATAATTATCGAAGCCTAGTTTGATTGCTGCATCATATAAAGCCTGTGATCCAACCCCAACCCCAACTTGATAAAAAAAAGTATTACTAGATACTCTAAATGCATCTTCGTATTTAATCCAACCAAATCCTCTTTTATTATATTCTGGAAAGCAATGACTCCCATATGTAATACAAGGAACTGTATTTAATTTCCGACTCGCAGGAAATTTACCGCTTTCCATACCCGCAATAGCTGTTACAGGCTTCCATGTACTACCTGGATCGTATGCATTCAATGCTCTACTCAGAAGAGGTCGCTTTGATGACAATAATAAGTTGTCATATTGATTTCTTGTAAAAGGCTCAGAAAAAAAATTTAGATCAAAAGTCGGTTGACTAGCAATTGCTCTAATTGCACCTGTACGTGGATCCAGCGCTACTATTGCTCCACCAACTTTGTCAGATAAAACTTTTTCTGCAGTACGTTGTAGCTTTAGATCAAGAGTTAATTTGATATCCTTGCCAGCTTTTGGCAACTTTAACCCTAGACTTCGTTGAACCGTACCTATTGAATCAATCTCAAGCATTTCACCTCCCCACTTACCTCTCAATTCGGATTCAAAAGCAGCTTCTATACCTTTTCTTCCAATTCGATCAGATAATTTATACCCTTTATCTGAAAGCTGAGAAAACTCTTGTTGAGTGATCAACTGTGTATAACCCAAAGCATGCGCAGCTAACGACTTAAAAGGATAATGTCTGACTAAATCAATATCTATTTGTGCACCATACAAGTTTATCTCTTGTTCTTTAAACTTAACTACTTGCTCTTCCGATAAATTAGTGATTAACACTTTTTTATAAGGAGTATCTGAATGACTTTTATTAAATGCAATCTCTAATTGAGTAGTAGAAATATTTAATAAGTCAGATAAGTTTTTTCTCAGATCAATCCATTCACTCTTGGTTAAAAGTCGAGGTTGAATGGATAAAGAATAAAATAATTTATTATCTGCTAGAACTACACCATTACGATCTAATAATCGTCCTCTTATTGGTGGATTGCTAATAAGCTTAATTCTATTTTCCTCTGAAAGTTTTTTATAGTAGGAACCATTAATTATTTGTATCCAAAAAAGACGAGCACCTGTTACTGAAAAAATCAAACAAATAAACAAAAAGAAAACTAAGGGTTGATTGAAAGCACCTACATGCTTTTTGGAACTTAAGTGTAATTTTTCCCTTTTAAGCATGTCTACAATTCAACAATATCTATTCATTTTCTATACTTTCTGAGTCATTACTTAAATACTGTCTCAATTCATCTAGTTGGCTATCAATTCTATGTAAAGTTGAGACTAAAGAATTGTTATCATTACTTTCATAATCAGGATAACTGTTTTCAACAGTAACCTCAACTGAAACAACTGGATGACCTAAGCCAGGAATGATTTGATCAATCTTATCCCTGACTTTCTTTGCAGAGGTTTCACCGTCAACCTGGAATTCTGAGAATGGATCTTTTGATTTCAATATATCCATTATTTTTTGCAATCCACCAGCCTTAGCATTATTTACAATACCCATACCAAAAGGCAAGGCAGACTCCATTGCAAATAAATGCAAATCCCTTAAGTGATCTTTAGCCATAATGGCTTAACAAAAGCTACTTAAGAATACTTGTTTCTGACGAGGAAAAGTAAGGAGTACAACTATTATTTGAAATCCCTATAGACCAACCACCAAAAATTGACATCACAATTATTGTTGCGAATGGGAGAAAAGCTTGATGAGTCGTTTCAAGTGTTAACCATTCTCGCCAACCTCGTACCAAACGCTCTCTAGCAAATCTGTTACGTTCTCTTGAAGCTTGATTAATTTTTTTTCTAAAAGATTTTTCGACCCAACGTTCAAAAGATTTTTTCTTAGTTACTGCCATTTTTCTCTCGACTTCTAACAGTTGTCCTGCAGTAAGAGTAGGGTTAAAAGTGCCTATTAATTCAAGCGTTTTCAAAAACATTTCCACTGCAGCATCTTTTATCAATCGCTCTTCATCTTTTAGAAAAGTCCAATCAACTTCAGGATAAAACCGTGCTCTATTGAGGTTTATCTGCTCTTCACTTAACTGCCCAGGCTCTCTCAACCATCTATCAGTATTGCTATCAAAACGTCGCCAATATAAAAAAGGATTAATATAAATAACCTTTCCTGAGATAGTTATACTATCTTTCTGAAGGCGTCGATTCAACCTTACATCAGTCTGTTGTGCAACTGTCAAAAGTATTCAGCTATTGAACCAAGTTATCTTTTTTTTTTGAACTAGACCACCCCTTCATTGAATTACCCCACTAAACAATGTCCAAGTTGATCTGACTTCTAAAAAATATTGGACTTGTATCAAATATTGAAATCATTTCTAAAGCAAAATTGATTAATATCAAACAGAGCAATTTGATTCTGGAATTAAAAGAATTTTAATCTTCTTCTATTAAAAAAAATGAAAATAGATAATTGTTTTCTCATAAAGTCTTATCTGGTTCTCCATATTTGTAATCTCGTTTCGAATACTCCCTCACTTCTTGCCATAAATTAATTTATTAAAATATTAAAGAATACATCCTAATTCTTACAGGAATAAGTATCTTTTTTTAATAGGTTTGGCAATACATCAATAATTCAGTTATGTTCATTGCGAACAAATTAAAAAAATTACAATGCTCCGCAAGCAAGAAAAAAATGCTATCGCAAGGGGAATTATCCTTGCTATCGGTTGGGGATGGGGTTTAGATAGGTTTTATGAAGGTGATAGAAAAGGAGGAATATTCTCAATAATTGGGTGGGGGATTATTTTCACAAGTTTTCTATTCTTCAAATGTTCAGGCATCGAATATATTGATGGTGTAAAAGATTATTCCAACTACAGTCCAAACCCTTTAATTGTGCTTCCTTTAATTGCTGGTTTATATGGAGTTTATTTAATTATCCGAAAAGGGTTTAGATTAGCAAAACAGTTTGAAAACGCAGAAAACTAATCTGTCTATTGGACTTAAAATCAAATGAACTTCTTCATCTAAGTCATTTTGTTTTTTAATAGTGACAAAAAGTCCACATAGGAGTAAAAATAAACTAACAGGACAACTCCTCACACAATAGTTCTGTTAAAAAGAGCACCCAACTTCTTGTAAGAAGGGTGCTTTTAAATAATTAATTGAGCGAATTTGTACGCATAACAATCAAGAAACTACTCTGCTTCCACTTAAAGTATTGCCACCCAGGAATAATTCTAATTTGTGAGTAGTGAGATTCTCAGCGCTGGAAACAAGGAAATACTTGATAATGGTCTCGATAAAACTGACTTATGCGTAACAGGGGAGGTTTTTTATTCCTGTTGTTGTCCAAAACAGGAATAAAGTAATAAGAACGGTTTTCTAGACAATTTTCAAGAAAAATTTTTTAAAAATCAATTAACATATTGAAAATTAAATTAAATTAAATGACTGAGGAAATTAACAAAGAAAAAAAGAAATGCGGCAACAAAGGTAAAGCGATGTTTGCCTATGGAATTATTCAATTAACTTCCAACGTGGTTTCTGCAGTTGCTCTTGCAGCTATTGCGTTTAGTCTTTGTACAGTGAAAAAAGAAGCAACAGTTTTCAATGATTGTGTTGAAGAAGTTCGAGCCCTTGGTAAAAGTTCCTCAAGTGCTGTCCGCTTCTGCAATGGCGGTAAGTAATAAATACTGAAAAGGTAAAAGGATCCTTTATCCATTTAACTCATTTAATCAAGCAAAGTGATTTGTACAATTGAAATCACTTTGCTTTTTTGCTAACACTTCTAAACGCTAAGCAAATTTAAAAACATAATTAATATGTTCTAACTTTCTTATCACTCAATAGTTCTAATCCATCAAAAACTTGAGTATTATCTTAGATCAATTCACTTTATGGCTTTCATTAATGAAGAGAGTTTTATTTAAGCCGTTCAACAGTCACTCCCTAACCCCTAAAGATTGTTGATTTCATCAACAAGAAATATTGTTTTATTCTTCAATGAGATTCTAAGTCTCAAATTTTCCTGATGTTATGACTCAACGAGTCAACTTTCGTATTTTACTTTTGAAAGAATCCCCCTCTTATGAAAAACAGCAGAAGGATAGATTTAGAGAGTCTTATCGAAACTTGAACAGAACTAATCACCAATGTATGGGAATTAATCGAGCATTAAATAGTAAGAATGTTGCTTGAGTTAAGTAGCATTGGTCAAAGCAACTACTTCTCTAAAATGAAGATCAATTCAATTAAAAATATTTGTCTTAATTTTTTAACGCTATTAATTATTTTTATTCCACTTAAACCAATGGATGCTATATCACCCGAATGGGTAGGAGTACCAAAAAGTAAATATGGAGAACAATTATGGGACAAGAACAATATTCAGAAAAATTCAGATGGCTCCATAAGAGTGTTGAGTAAATTTATCCCCAAAAGCACTAGTAAAATTACAAAAGATATTCTTTATACTATGGATATCAAATGTTCGGAAGGCACCTTCAGAGATGTTGTAGTAGGTGCCAATAAATTTAATGAATTCCAAAATAAAGATTTAAAGTGGAAACATCCAAATGGAGACAAACTTATCTTGGGCGTAATAGATCAGGTTTGTGCTTTTAGTCATTAAATCTAAGAGCAAAAAAATGACTAAAAAATTTGTCATTTTTGATCTATTGAATCATATTTAACAACATATTAATTATCTAAATCTTAAAGATTCTTTTTAATTTAAAATCAATTGGCTTCTCTAGATTTCCAATAAATAAAGATTGAAGAAAATCAAAGTTGTTAGCAATGAATACCATCTTACCTTGCATTAAATCAAAATTTTTAATTTCTTTGCTAATTTTATTTCTAAGTCAACTTGCACAAGTTTCCTGTCTTCAATATCTCTTATATTTAAATTTATTTATTTTTTTCCTAAAACCAATGAACTTTGACTTCATAACTCTCGGGGATCTCTTCATTAATATCACCTCAGCAATATAAAGTCGCGAAAATGTATTCCTAGATGAGAGTTTTCTTAAATATGCGAATCACCAGATATTAATAGCAATGCTTCAATCTTCTAGTGGCAATTAAAGGAATACAGAACAACTCCTTATATACGTCCATAAACGAAAATAGGCCCGCAAAACACCAATGAAACAGGATGTATTTCTTAATGCAAGTAGTCAGGATTAGTTGAGTATCAATTTAATGAGGATGTTATTTTACCGTCCCTCATCTCAAGAGATGCTCTAGTTTCATCTCCAAAATGGATTTCAAGTTCATTACTAAAGACATCCGTACCGTTTGAGGGAACAACAAGAGGTAAATTTCTATAGGTGAGCAAACAATTTTCCATGTTTAGTTCCTTTGATAAAAAATTTCCATTGTGCTGTCCACCCTCAGTTTTAAACTCTCCTGCCTCTGTTTTTGACCAGATAATAAACCAATCAAGTTTTTCCAATTTTTCTAGTTTTGCTTCATTCTCTTCGTGGTATTCATCAGAATCAAAAAATTCCAACACAGATGTCTCGATACCCTCGCCATCAACTTCTATCAGTCCTTCATCCAAGTGAATCTGATATTCCTCTGCCCCATCCTCTTCAAGAAGAACTTCATTATTAAAAGTTTTCTGAGCTAGTGCCAACATTTCTCCTTTTCTGTCATCAAGAATTTTGCTGATGACCATGTCTTCGTCCCAGTGACGATCATCAATAACATATCGGAGCGAACCAAATCTCTCAGAAAGTGCCTTGTTAGCAGCATCTTTAGCAATCTTCGCTGCCTTTGCACTATCTTCATCAAGTTCCTGTTTCAAGCGTTTTATGTCACTCGCAAGTGCATCCATTTTTTTATAGAACTCGCCATAATATTTGCCCGCTCTCGTCTTTTCAGTTGAATAGAAGACCTTAATGTATTGAATATCCCCGTTGTAAGTAACTTCAAATGACATTGAATCTGAACTATATCTTATTGAAATGATCACGCCTTTTTCGCACTCTCGCCATATTTAATTTGCTGGTTTTTAATGCAAAGTTCGACCAAGCAGCGGAAAAGGCGTGAGAATCATAAAAAAAGAATATTTTCGTGAGGTCTTTTCCTTTATTTTTAATACTTTGATTATCTATCAAATGATCTATTAGTTATTGTCCTATCTTTGGAATACAAAAAATAGGTACTTTTTCTATTGATTTTCTTCTATTGGTCGAATTAAAAAGAAAATAACAGAACAACTCCTCACACATTAGTTCTGTGATTCAGGAAGACCCTCAATGCCACTTTTTTGCAGGGGGTCTTTCTTAATGGAATTAAAAAGGTTCCCTTTATAGATAAACGAAACAAGAAACTTCAACTTTCATTATTAACCTCCTCCCAATTGGGAATGAAGAGTTGATCTTTAAATAATATTTCTATGAAAACCCATTCACCTTTCTGAGACAATAAAACATTTTATCAATAATAAGAACCAAGGATTTTTTTGATCCAATCGTTTAGCGAACTGTGAAAAGATAGTTACTTCTTGTTGTATGCGAATTATTTTTTATAATGTCTGCCAAAGATGAATAATGATTGGCTATAGCTAGGACTTATCAAGCTGGTTTAAAAATTTTCTACTTCTCTCATGACTTGCATGAGAGAAGAAAACATCTGGCGTAGTTGTTTCTATAACTCTCCCTGAGTCCATAAACAAAACCTGATCACTTACTTCTTTAGCAAAACCAATTTCATGAGTTACTACAATCATTGTCATTCCTTGCTTGGCAAGTCTTCTCATTGCATCAAGGACTTCGTTGATTCGCTCTGGATCTAGAGCGCTAGTCGGTTCATCAAATAAAAGTAATTCAGGCTTTAAGGCTAGTGCTCTAGCAATTGCTACTCGTTGTTGTTCTCCACCACTAAGTTGACATGGATATTTTGTTGCATGTGAATCTATTCCCATTTGGCTCAAAAGATACATACCATATTCTTCAGCTTCAATTTGACGACGTTTTTGTACATGTACTGGAGCGAGAGTGATATTTTCAAGGATGGAAAGGTGAGGAAATAAATTGAATTGTTGAAAAACCATTCCTACTCTTTTTCTTATTTTTTGGATTTTTCGTTCATTATGATTAGGATCTATTTTAATTCCTAAAACATTGACTTCTCCTTTATCAAAAGTTTCAAGACCATTGAAAGTACGAATCAAAGTACTTTTGCCTGATCCTGAAGGTCCCATAACTACAAGGACTTTACCTTGATTTACTGTAAGAGAAACATTATCAAGAGCTAGCAACCCTTTTGTATAAGACTTGGTTAGATTTTTAGCAATAACAATCGGTTCCATAAACTATCAAAAATTTCCCGAATTAATTGTTATTCTTTGTTCAAGATGTCTTGCTAGAATAGCCATAATTGTACAAACCAACCAATACACACATGCGAGCCAAACATAAACTTCAATATATTGACCAATAAATTCCGGATTAGCGAGAATACTTCTTCCAACGCCTAGTAATTCCACTAATCCTAAGATGGCCATTAAAGATGTATTCTGAAAAAGTCCGATAGATTGATTAGTAAGTGCTGGTAATGCAATGCGTAAGGCTTGAGGAATTAGTATAAGTTGAATTATTTGGTATTGATTAAGGCCAAGACTATTGGCTGCATCTATTTGAGTTTTAGGGATTGATTGCAAGCCACCACGAATGTCTTCCGCTATGTAGGCAGAGACAAATAGGGTGAAAGCAAAAATAGCTCTCCAAACACGATCAATTTCTATTCCTACTGGAAGAAATAAAGGGATTAGTAGTTGACCAAAGAACAGGACTGAAATAAGAGGAATTGCTCTCATGACATCTATATAGACTGAACTTAGCTTTTTAATTAATGGCAATGAACCATTACGACACAATGCTAGAACTATGCCCAATGGCAGAGATAATAATGAACTAAAAGTAGTAAGAAGAATAGTTAATGTTAATCCACCCCAATGCCTACTCATTATAGGTGTTAAGCCAAAACCACCATATAGTAAATAAAGGCCAAGAGGTATAGTGCTTATCCACGCTATTAAGAGATTTTGACGTAGCCATTTCCACTTAGGGCCAAAAAGAGTAACGATACTGATGCCTAGAAGACTAATAATCCAAATAGCAGGTCTCCATTGTTCATCAGATGGAAAACTACCAAATGCGAATAAATGAAGATTTGATCCTACTACTTTCCAATTAGCGTCAAAAATAAGCCATTCAAAAGTATTTAAAAATACTAAACTAATGCTCAATATGAGAACTAAACTCATGAAAGTATTGAAGACATTAGAAAATAAATCTTTCCTTATTTTATGAAAGAAAATGATAATTGAATTTAAACTTATATTAGTCATGAATTAATTATATGTTCTTGAGTTAATGCTTATTTTATTAATTATTTCCATACTATTACATATCAATAGATTTAATAATAAAAAACTAGTTAGTAGTATAATAAAACACTCAATAGCTCTTCCTGTTTGATTGATTATAGTATCATTGATTGCGTAAATATCTGAATATCCTACTGCTATAGCTAAAGTACTATTTTTAGCAAGGTTCAAATATTGACTTGTTAACCCTGGTAAAATTGCTGGCAATGCCTGTGGAATTATTATACTTAGAAGACCTTTATTTTCAGAAAGTCCTAAACTTCTAAAAGCCTCCCATTGTCCTTTTGGTACAGACATGATTCCTCCACGAATGACTTCAGCTATATAAGCACTTGTAAATATACTTAGACCAAATAATAATGCTGAAAATTCTGAGGATAATGTTAACCCTGATAACTCTATTCCTTGATTTGAAATTTTAAGTATATTTTTTATATGGATAAATGTATTATCTTTTAAACCTAAAAATCCAATAAAATACCAAAACATAAGTTGAAGCAAAAGAGGGGTTTGTCGAATTATGGTTATATAACCAGCTGAAATTAGACCTAGTAAAGCATTTTTACCTGTTCTCGCGAAACCTATTAATGTCCCCAAGATAGTAGCTAGTATTAATGATGAGACTATTACTTTGAGACTATTGAGCCAACCAATAAATAATGCCCAAGCATAGTTATCTGAAGATGAATAGGGTAAAGGATGCTCAGCCAAAGCAAAACTGGCTGGCTTGAAAAGCCAACTAAAATCAAAACCAATATCAGTTCTAATAAGATTAATTATTAGATTATTAATCAATAGTCCAACCAGACTAAAAACGAAAAAACAAATTCCAAATTGTACCAATATTTTTTTGCTTCTCTTCATCCTAAATTTATTAATTTTTTAGTTAAATGGTGGAGAAATATGTACTCCTCCTTTGTTATATAGCTCATTTAACCCCCTTGGGATAGGTACATCGCTCTTTTGTCCAAGATGTCTATTGTAAATCTCTCCATAATTTCCTGTTGTTCTAATTACCTTCACTACAAAATCATTGCTAAGTCCAAGTTTTTCTCCTAGTCCGCCGTCAATACCTAGAAATCTTCTTAATGGTTTTAATTGAGGATTACTATTTGCAAGTTGAACTTTTTCATCAATATTTGATTTTGTTATTCCTTGTTCTTCTGCTGAAATCAAAGCAAAAACGACCCATCTCATGACATCGGCCAGCTTCTGGTCTTGGCCATCAGAGGCTGGAGCCAGTGGCTCCTTACTGAGTACATCTTCGAGAATAATATGGAGTTTTGGATTTTTAAAACCTGATCTAGCTGCTGCTAACTGTGAACGATCAGAAGTCATAGCTGAACAACGACCCTGCAAGTATCCTGCAACTACTTGATTTAGATCTTGATATTTTATTGGAGTATAAGGGAGCGAAGCACTCTCAAATGCATCATTAATATTTTGCTCAGTAGTTGTACCTGAGCCTACGCAGATAGATTTATTTGCAAGTCCTTCAAGACTATTTATTCCACTATCTTTCTTGACCATTAATCCCTGACCATCATGAAAAACGACTGGGGCAAATGTCAGTCCATTTCCTCCTGATGAATCTCTACTTAGAGTAAAAGTGGTATTTCGTGATAATAAATCAATATCACCAGTTTTAATAGCTGTAAATCTTTCTGCAGCAGTAAGAGGTCTATATTGGACTTTTTTTGAATCTCCTATTATTGCAGCAGCAAATGCTTTGCATATGTCTATATCTAATCCTTGATAACTACCATCACTCTCAAGAAAACTAAATCCAGGAATTTTGCCACTAACTCCACATATCAATTCGTTTCGTTTTTTTATTAGATTAAGTCTCGAACTGTTTTCATGACTAGGACTCGCACAGCCAGTTAATAGCATTGTCATTCCAAGTATTCCTGAAACCAATCGACGCATAATTTTTAAATAACTAAGACTGATCTTCGCTATTTTTTTATGTTTTTTTGCACAACTAAAGAAAATCTTTTACTTTTTCTTCATTGAAAGTTGTGATATTAAAAATAAAATTTTCAATAATGAATAAAGAAAAGGTTTGATTATGCTAAAAATTTATTTACAATTTACATGATTTTTTTAACTTTTTTATACAATTCTTTCAGCCAAAGTAAAATTAAACTAATTTTTGTCAATAAAATCAATTTTCAAGAGTTTGATTGACTCCGATTACAACATTTAAGCTTTAAACCCTTTTAGAACAGTTTATTTGAAAGACATAAAAGTATTATTCTAGATGAGTATGTCTTCCAGGATTGTATGACCCAATTGGGGAAGCAATTCCTAGTTCAATAGCCGAAACAGCATAAGAAATTTATTTTGCATAAATTTGAAGTATGATTAATAAATATTTTTTAGTATACTTTGAAGATAATCTTTTTAATTTTTATTCTTTGTGCTCTAACTTTTCCTAGTGTGCGTATAACCATCGCAGCTTTATTAGAAGTTACTTCTGAGTATCTAGATGATTCAGCCAATAAGGAAAAAACATTTATTCCTTATTGGCTAAAAAAAATTAATGATAACTAAATTATTTCGTCCTTTGACTTCTATACCTTTAATTAACTTTTTCCATCTTTAGATCAATATTATATCTAGAAAAAATCTGTCAGCTCATTTTTACGATTAACAATAGTGGGTTTTGATACCTAAGATGAAGGGGAATTCAATGTTATGTATAAAGATTTCTTTTTGGAAAGAATTTTTCTTTTTTAGAATCTGTAGTTTTTTATTTTTTCGTTTTTTAATTCTTACAAACTGATAGATTTATTAGTCATATTAATAATATTCATATGTCATTGTCGTATTTTATGCGCGACTCCGTCAGTTAGTGGATTGTTGAATGTATTTAGACTGAGCCCCCTCGGCATTGTCTGGATTAGCTGAAAGTAAGTAATTGTCTTCCAAGCAGATAGGGAGTTGAGATAGATTTTCACAAAACAATTTTTAATAACTATCGATATATTGATCAATTGTTAAGAACTCGTTTAGAAGTTAGATCAATAACCTCCTATTTTAAGTGTTTAGTCGCTTAATCCTTTTTGTATTGAAGGCGTGCTTGTAAGGTAAATTCGAAATTCCAATTATCAAAAAACAAAAGGTATTTTTTTAGAAATAAACGCAAACAAGGTTTCTCACCTAAAAATTGTAGGGCGCTGATATAGATGTTATATATTATATATACATAGTAGTTATCCGGGAATGAAACCTTTTTACATTTTGATTTCAGCTTTGTTTCCTTTTCAATTATTTAGCGTAGTTAATGCACACACAATACATCCTGAATTTTTAGCTGAGAAACATGCCGCAGCAATCAACTCAAATGCTTTAGGTTCGAAAGAATTTTTAAAATTAGAAGGCACCTGTGGAAGACATTCTTCTTGTATTATTGGAATTAATGGTGAAAGTATAGTGACTAGTAATGGGATAAGAATAAGCTCAGATAGAATTATCGGGTGGACATTAACTAATGCTTCAAATAGAGGAGGTGTATTGCTAGTTGGAAAAAATGAAGACTATAGGTTTTTAATTAAATATTTTAATGGCTCAGGTAAACGACGGGTTAGTGAAATTGGTTTTTTTAATTTTAAATCTGCTCAAAGTTTTTTAGGTTCTCTAGAACTTTTATCTGGTCTTGCGGCTAATCATGACCAAGCTGGACCAACTACTAAATGTACCTCACGCGGGAAAGATGCAGTCTCGGGAACGGATCATATTTCTACGGCATCTTTAAATGAAAATAGAAACACACCTGCCAGTGCAAGAAATAGACGGATTGGTGGCATAGTAGGAGGTTCAACTGGAGCAGTAATTGGTGATATTATTGGATCTACAACTTCAATTGCTACAGGTGCAGTATTAGGAGGAGTTACAGGCGCTGTTATAGGTGATTCTCTTGGACGTACCTCAGGAAGTTTGAGCTTAAAAAGGAATGTAGTTAGTGATATTCGATCAACTCCGGCAACTTCTCAAGCATTTTTCGATGATTCCTTTACTTATAGATCAGATTGTGTTGACGAGTCTTCTAACGAGATAACAGTCAAAATTAGTAGTCCAATCCCAGTGAATGTGCCTAATTAATCTCTAGCTTAATTAACGAAATTAATATAGACATTGTTTTACAGGTGTCTCAATAATGAAAAAGTATCTCACCATCAGTCAGATCTAATTCGAAAAACTCCTCTTGCACCAAAGTAGTAAGTATCTGCTTTTGAGGGAGTAATCACCAAAAGCAAAGGAAAAAGAAAAAGAATTTAGTATTTCTTCATTACTGAATTTAAATCGAGCTTTATTTGATATTTATTATTGCTAAATTTTATTGAAAGTTATTAACCCATATAATGATCGAGGCGTATAAAAGATTTTGGACTCTTGCTTTTGAATTTAAAGGTAGGACTAGTAGACCAGATTATTGGTGGGCAGTACTGGCGTCATTTCTAGTTGCACTAATTTTAGCCATATTAGGTTCCATATCAGAACCATTCATGGCGTTGTATCTCTTGTATTACTTTGCCACTTTCACCCCCAATATTTCTATGTCAATTAGACGTCTTAGAGATATAGGTAAATCTTGGCAATGGATTTTTATTAATTTTATTCCAATGGCTGGAGGTATTTTGTTTTTAATTATTTTGTGTAGACCATCTGTGCCAATTGTATAAACCAAAATCTCAAAAATTGAAAAGAGAAATTTATTTTATTTTGTGTGCTTTTGCCTTAGAGCTTCACTTCATCTAGTTCTGGAAAAAGCATGTTGATATAAACCATTATTATCACAACCAATGGAGGCATATTTGTCTTATCTTCTTGTGTAATTCGTTTTATTTCTGATAAGAAGCCCTTAGCCTCTTGCTCGCTAATCTTATATTCAGAGTTTTTTTCTACTTGATCAACTAGCGATTGGATGTGATTAGCAGAATCCATTAATTCATGTATTATTCTAAGCTAATAAAACAAATAAATTATTTAACTACAAGTATAGGCCAAGAAAACTTATTATCTCTTTATCTAAGAGGGATGATTCAAATATTTTATCGAAAATTTGTAGAGCTATTAGACTACTTTTTCCCATTATGTCTAAATAAAAGTCCATTATCTTTTTATCTCCTGTCTCTATCAGTCAAATGTCATTGTCATGAAAGTATCGTTAAAAAGTTAGTACTTAGAAATGACCAATTTCGCCTTTTGAAGCAAGCTCTTTCGATTGAACTTATGCAGAAAAAAGACTTACTTATTGGTTGAGTGTGAAGCTAAGGTTACTCATGTAGAGGAAAAATGTTAAGCTTGAAGCAGGTGATTTAGTTGCATTCCTAGCTGATATAGATCGTAGATCGGATATTCATAAATCAGTCCAAAAACATTAACGATTTAGTAATTATTTGCTAGATTTCTTTGCAAAAAATGCTCGTGATTAGTTCATAGGAGGTCTTAGAAAGAGAAAAAATCTGCTGTTTTTATTTCCTTAATCTGGTAAAAATTATTGTTTTTGGAACTATTATTAGTTGATAATATAGGGTCAACATAACTGATCTTTTTTATTTTCATTTGAGATTGATTTGATGATTTTATTTTTGCCATTGATAATAAAGATTTTGCCGATTCATTTTCTGTCTTGATATTAACCTGACTGTTGTGTAATCCTTTATATGAATTTTGAATATTTAGGTTCCTTAAAAGATTTGACCCACCTATAGCTACAACGGCCAAGCTACCAATCCCTAATAATTTTGATAGTGGTAAGAAATTTAATCTTTTAATTTTGGGTTGTTCTAATTTTTCGTGATTTACTATCGTTGACTGAAGAATTAATTGATCGTCTATTTTTTCTCTGACTAATTCAAGATTTGAATTATCGTCTACTTTATGTACAAATTTATTTGTTTGTTTCTCTATAAAGTTATGAAAGAAATAACCTATTAATGCAAAGACAATTAATAGAGAGAGCATCGATATGACATCTGTAGGAATTGAAATTATATTATTATCGGTCAACTCAAGCTCAGTGATTGCGAGAGACATTTAAAAGGTATAACTCTAAATATTAAAACCCCTCTAAAAAATAAGGCTAGACTTCTTTACTTATCTATTTAATTTGAATGAGTATTAATGCTACCTACACAACTTAGACTAAAAATGAAATTATCGTCACGAGTTGAAAAGCAAAGAATAGTAAGACACCAGTATTATAAGGCTTGTATTTTGCTCTCACTTTTATCAAGAATTCGCACATGTGACAGTTAAGAAACTCAAATAGTCATTATTCCTCTCATCGCCATTTTGATTATGTTGTAATTGTGAGGAGTTGAGATCCTCCGCAGTGGAAACAAGGAAACACTTGCGACTGATCTTTTATAAGACCTGCTTTTGAGCAGGTTTTTTTATGCCTTTTTACATATAAATTGTAATACAATACCAAGTTCAAAGAAAATAACCTATCTACAACGTCTTTAAAAAGAAGGTAAAAGAGAACAAATGGAAGTGACATTTGAAATCTATATCACTTTGGTACTTTATTTTCTATATAAAAGTCTAAAGAAGTGAGATTTCGAAAAATATCACTACAATTCAGTAGTGGTAATAACGCCCACTGAATAGTTCTTACACCAAATATTATTTCAATTGCCAGTTACTCACTCAAATAATTATTCTTTAATTCTCCTTGAAAACGTATAGATTGAGTGCATGAGACGCTTTTATCCTTTGATTTTTGCGTTTTAGACATTAATTAGAAATTTCGTAGAACAAATTCCATCATGTTTAAATTGGGATATTTTGTAACCTTTTCCCAAATCTATATATAGAGAAATAATATATAGCTCTTCATTTTAATCTGACTAAATGAATTCCAATAAGGTCAAAAAGAATTAAAAATAGTAGTAAGGTGCAAGGAAGAAAAAACTTGGCAAAAAAAGGTGGATAGATCTAATCCAAAAGAGCGAAGAAAAAAAAAAGTGACTGAAATAAGAACTTTCCCAGTTCCCTTTGCTTTGGGAGAAAATCAAAAAAACATTACAATTACTAAACCTTCAAAAGAACAAGTCATTAATCAAGCATTTAATTTTCATGCACAAGGAAATTTTTCAGAAGCATCAAAATATTATCAAAATTTCATCAATCAAGGGTTTACTGATCATAGAGTCTTTTCTAATTATGGATCAATTTTACAAAGTCTTGGTAAATTACAACAAGCAGAAAAATGCTATAGAAAAGCAATTGAATCTAAGCCTAATTACCCTGAAGCTCATTTAAATCTAGGATCCATATTGACAGCTCTGGGCAATTTACAAGAAGCGGAATTATTCACTCGCAAAGCAATTGAACTAAAACCTGATCTCGCAGAGGCACATTCCAATCTAGGAGACATTTTGAGAGATCTTGGCAATTTACAAGAAGCGGAATTATTCACTCGCAAAACAATTGAACTAAAACCTGATCTCGCAGAGGCGCATTCCAATCTAGGAGGCATTTTGAGAGATCTTGACAATTTACAAGAAGCGGAATTATTCACTCGCAAAGCAATTGAACTAAAACCTAATCTAGCAGAGGCACATTCCAATCTAGGAGGCATTTTGAGAGATCTTGGCAATTTACAAGAAGCGGAATTATTCACTCGCAAAGCAATTGAACTCAAGCCTGATTACCCTGAAGCTTATTTCAATCTAGGGTTAATTCTGAGAGATCTTGGCAATTTACAAGAAGCGGAATTATTCACTCGCAAAACAATTGAACTCAAGCCTGATTACTCTGAAGCTTATTTCAATCTGTCGTGGATTCAACTTTTAAGAGGAGAATATCAGTCTGGTCTTGAGAATTATGAGTTTAGATTTAAAACAAAAAAACCAGCTATTACTCACGCAAATACAAAGCTAAAGCAATTCAAAAATCAAAAATTACAAAAAGGAGAAAAACTCTTAATCGTTAGCGAGCAAGGTTTAGGAGATACGCTTCAATATATGCGGTATATCCCATATCTTCAAAAGCAAGGTTTTGATATATCTTTTTGTGCTCAAACAAAACTCCATTCATTAATCAAGGCATCATTTATTGATTCAGATCCATTAACTCCAGAACAAGCAAATACCCTTTCTGCAGATCAATGGATCCCACTATTATCCTTACCTAGATATCTACAAATAAATCCAAAAAATCCAATCATTTCCGAACCTTATATCTATCCAACAAGTGAACATAAAAAAAAATGGAAACATCTACTCTCTAGGGAGAAAAGACCAATTATTGGTATAAATTGGCAAGGGAATCCAAATGTCGAAAAGAAAGATTTAAAAGGCCGTTCACTACCTTTAGAAACTTTCTCTACACTTGCTAAGAAAAATAATTACAATTTTTTATCACTACAAAAAGGTTTTGGTTCCGAGCAATTAAACAATTGCTCATTTAAAAATCAGTTTGTTGAATGTCAACCACAAGTCGATAAGACTTGGGATTTTCTTGAAAATGCTGCCATTATAGAAAACTGTGATTTAATTATTACTTCTGATACTTCAATTGTTCATCTGGCTGGAGGGATGGGCAAATCGACTTGGTTACTTCTTAAACATATTCCAGAATGGAGATGGGGAATTGAGGGAGAAAGTACATTTTGGTATCCATCAATGCGATTATTCAGACAAAAAGAGATATATAACTGGGAAGAAGTGATGGAAAGAGTATCAAATGAACTCAGAAATGGAATAGCCACGAGGAAGTAGCCGTTTCCACTACTCTAATCAATAGTCTTTACCCTAAACATTCATGGTTATCCAAATCCCTTACTCAACCTATTTCTCGTCAATTCTTTTTTGAAACCCATGTGAAAGGCATAGGAAACATCTATGAAATGATCTTGTAGTTTTAGATATTGATCTAGTGATTACGTAAATCGAATTATATGCTGTTTCGGTCTGGCAATGGTATCCTCTTATTTTACATCTCTAAGTCGAAAAATCATAAGAAATTCGGATCCACAGCCAATCGATATCAATATATAGCTCTTATAAGTCCTATGGTTTTCATACTTAATCTAGCTTACAATTTAAATCAATGATGTAGCACTGGCAAAAATCAAGCAATTGGTGAAAAAAAAGCAAAGGAAAAAGATAATAACTGAATTAAAAAAACTTGTTTCTTAATACACCAATCAATTCACATAGTGTCTGAATTGCTTGTTATTGGATTAGAAGAATCCTATGTTTATATTAAAGATGGAAATAAACAATGAGAATGCGACTATTACTCCTAACTGCAATACTTCTCTCTCCAATGGCAGCAATGGCAGATGGATATCATCACCAGAGGGGTTATACAACTCAACGAACTTGCTACAAGGAAATCTACAAAGAGGAATATGTTGCTGGAACTAGAAAATTAATGGGTTATGTGAAGTCCTATTTGGATAAGGTTGAAGTGCCTTGTTCTTCATTGAGTTGGATTCCACCGGTTCCCAAATATCGTTATCACAATAATCACGTTCATTATTTCCCTCACACTCATCGCAGGTATTACAAGCCAACTCACCAAAAAGTATTAGTTTCTCACAGTTATAGAACTAGTGGAAGTACTTGTAATTCAAGTAATACAACCACAGGAGGACTTCTTGGAGGTGGACTTGCTGCTGCAATCTCCAAGAAAGATGCTTATGCATGGTCTATTCCTCTAGGTGCTGTTCTTGGTATGGGCATTGCTAACGCTGACTGTTGATTAATAATGTTCCGATACTGACCCTTATGAATTTGATTAGAAAAGGAAAAGTAGAAGAACCAAATAGGATAAGAGATGATGGATAGTTCTAGTCAAGAAAAAGAAGGAACGAAGAAAATTACTGGAGTGAAAACATTCTCAGTTCCATATAATTTAGAAGAAATAAAAGAAAAAATTACTTTTAATACCAATACTCTTTCTAAATCTTCTAAAGAACAAATAATCAATAAAGCATTTAAGTTTCATTCACAAGGAAATATATTAGAAGCAATAAAATATTATCAAGATTTCATAAACCAAGGTTTTAATGATCACAGAGTCTTTTTTAATTATGGAGTCATCTTAAAAAATCTTGGGAAATTCAAAGAAGCAGAATTATCTACTCGAAAAGCAATTGAAATCAGTCCTGATTTCGCAGAGGCGCATTCCAATCTGGGACTAATATTGAGTGATCTTGGGAAATTCAAAGAAGCAGAATTATCCACTCGAAAAGCAATTGAAATCAGTCCTGATTACGCAGAGGCGCATTCCAATCTGGGAGTCATATTAAAAAATCTGGGGAAATTCAAAGAAGCAGAATTATCCACTCGAAAAGCAATTGAAATCAAACCTGATTTTGCAAATGCTCATTTCAATCTGGGAGACACATTAAAAGATCTTGGCAAATTCAAAGAAGCAGAATTATCCACTCGAAAAGCAATTGAAATCAGTCCTGATTACGCAGAGGCGCATTCCAATCTGGGGTTCATATTGAGTGATCTTGGGAAATTCAAAGAAGCAGAATTATCACTAAAGAAAGCAATTGAACTTAAACCTGATTGGCAAGCATATTTTTTATATGCTGGTTGTATTTTTAAGAGAAAAGCATTTGAAGTTGTGACAAATAACCTATTGAAAGCAAAGTCACTAGAGCTAGAGAACCATCAAAAAGCTTATATAAATGCCGCACTAAACGCAACAGGCCTAGCAAGAAATAATTTAATATATTCAAAAAACTTAGATATTAAAAAAAGGTCAAAATCATTAATTAATAAAAGTAAAAATAAATTAATTTTAAATCGGAAAAGAGAAGATGAATTATTAACTTATCTATATGGTGTCAAGAATCGAGAGCTAAATAACACAGTAGATGCTCGATATGGAAAAGGGTATTGTTCCCAAGATCTTCATTTCTTTGATGATCAATCACCTACCATATCAAACCTTTCAGATGATTTAAAGAACATTTGTAAGGCCGAGCTTGGATTAAAGGAAATAATAATTTGCGAATCATTTTTTAATATTTTCAAATCCGGATCTAGTGCTGGTGCCAAGTCTCATTGGCATATAGGCAAAAGAGATTCTTTCTTTGGATTAAAATTTTATAAATACAGCTTAATCTATTATCTAGATATAGGAGATCAAAATGGCGAAGATCCTGGAATACTAAAATTATATGAGCCTGACGAAGAAATATTACCAACTAACAATATGTTGGTAATCATTGGTGCAGAAAGATATCATTCCGTTTCCTATCATGGTAGAAAAGATAGAATAGTTTTAAGTGCTAATTTCTATGGCTTCTGATAATCATCAATTCTAAATATTTTAAGAATAAAATATTTCCAGAAGATAAGGCATATTCATACAAAACTGGTCAAAATTTAAAGAGAAAAATTCAAACAGACTCGTGTTTTATAGTAATAAAAAATTAAACAAAAATGATTTGAAAAAAGAATTAATAGGGATCAAAATTAGTAGTAAAATCGGAAAAAGAAAAGGATTCTCTTGATGAGTTAGATATAAAGAGAATTAAAATGATCAAACGATACAATGAATGCTTAAAGAAAGAAGTTTTATCTAGGGGTTCCTATTTTTTAGATATTTATACATTGACATCAACTAGAAATGGAGAAAATAACAACCTTCATATGTGCGACCAATTTCACCTGTCTCCGAAATCCCTTTCTATATTATTTGAAAATCACCTATATAGAACTTAAAGTTTTACCAAATAAGTCTCATCTTTATAGACATAGTTGCTAAGAGCATTGATTTCTTCAAAAAGATGGATTTAATAAAGCAGAAAAATCAATTCTTCTACGACTTCTCTATAGAGAATATGACAAGGTTACGAAACAAACCCGTAACAAATCACTACTTTCAATCTATAGCTGGGATTTACACCTATAACTATTCCCACTAAATAGTTCCTCTAAAAATATACAGTTCAGGATCTATTCTTATAACTGAAGAAATCATAGTATTTGATACTCAATAGTTTCTGAGTGAAACTTCTTAATGATGACATTGCCTTAGAAATATCGTAGGCAACTATTCAAAGAGACTGCTAATTGATGGCGCTCACAATAAAATAATAATTATTGCAGAGTTAGTAGTAAAATACCTTGCATCAAATGATAGAAAGATATAGATGGAACCATCTGCTGAGCAAGATCAAGGGGAAAAGAAAGTCTATGAAGTATCTACATTTCCAGTTCCATTTCCTTTAGGTGAGATTAAAGAAAACATTACTATTAATACCAAAACTCCTTCTAATCCCTCTAAAGAACAAATAATTAATCAAGCATTTAAGTTCCATTCAGAAGGAAATATTCAACAAGCAGAAAAATATTATCAATATTTTATTGATCGCGGTTTTAATGACAATAGAGTTTTTTCTAATTATGGTGTAATTTTAAAAAATCTTGGGAAATTAAAAGAAGCTGAATTATATACTCGCAAAGCAATTAAACTGAATCCTAACTACGCAAAAGCATATTACGATCTTGCATACATATTGATAGATATTGGGAAAGTCAAAGAAGCAGAAATATCACTACTAAAAGCAATTAAAATCAATCCTAATTTCGCAGATGCTTATCTAAATCTAGGAGAAATAATGAGATATATTAGTAAATTACAAGAAGCAGAATTATACACTCGCAAAGCAATTGAAATCAATCCTAATTTCGCAGATGCTTATCTAAATCTGGGGAAAATATTGAGATATATTGGGAAATTACAAGAAGCAGAACTATCAGTAATCAAAGCGATTGAACTGAATCCAGATTTAGCAAAAGCATACTATTCACTATCATTACTAAAATTTTCCGATGAAAATAAGATATGGAAAGATAAACTCTTTTCAGAAAGTTTTTTAAATAAAAAATCACAAAAAGATCAAGTTAATATTTACTTCGCAAGAGCAAATATTCTTCATAAGGAAAAAAAATACGAAGATAGTTCTAAATGCCTTAAATTGGCGAATAAATTAAAGCTTTATCTTCAACCATCGAATGCGAATCTTTTAATCAATAAATCTAAAGTATTACTCATTCAATCTGATAAAGAAGAAATAAATAGAAAAGAACTTAGAAAATATCCTGAAAGTATATTTATTGTAGGGATGCCTAGAAGTGGTTCTACCTTATTGGAATCAATACTTAGTCTGCGTAATGATGTACATGATCTAGGTGAGATTAATATTCTAGAGGAATCATTGCTTGAGTGTAAGAAACCTAAACAAGAGATAAATCTTGCTGAATTATATTGGGAAAAAGTAAATCATAAGACTGAATTGAATATCACAACTAATAAATGGTTATACAACTACCAATATGCAGGTATTATTGCGGGGAATATACCAAACGCAAAAATTATTCACTGCTATAGAAATCCGCTAGATAATATTTTATCAATTTATCGAGCACATTTTGAGCAAGGAAATGAATATTCTTCTTCCTTAGTTGATTGCGCAAATGTTTATTTAAACCAAAAGGAAGTAATGAGTAAGTATAAGAATAGGTTTCGATCAAAAATATATGACTTAAATTATGACTCATTAGTTAAGAATCCTGATAAAGAAATCAAATCTTTAATCAATTGGATAGGTTGGGATTGGCAAGAGTCATATCTATCACCACATCTAAATACTCGATCAGTTAAAACGAGGAGCAATGTTGAAGTTCGTTCCCCAATCAATTCAAAATCAATTGGTGGATGGAAGAACTACAAAGATATGCTGAAACCTGCTATTGAAATACTTACTCAAACTAATAAGTATCAAGACATAACCTCATAGAAACAACTTACAAAACTGGCCAAAATTTGACGAAAAACATCCAAATACCTTCAAAGAGATGTATCAGTTCTGGGTTTATAAAAGGGGGAATTGACAACTTCCACAGAATAAAAATATTTAATTTGTAGAGAAAAGCATCTTTCTACGATTTCTCCATGGAGACGGTAAAAATGTGCCACTTCAAACCTACGTAAAACCGTATAAATCAAGTTATCACTGGAAAGTAGACGTTTCCGTTGCTCCCAATCAATAGCACCTGCTCAAATTATTGAGTGGTGGATAGGGATTTTCTCCCCTATTTTTCCACGTGGAACTCACGTGGCAACATTGAATTAGCAAATATTTCCATTAGCAAGGGAGCAAACAATTATTTAACTTTCCTTAACTACGATCGATTTTTACGCCAAAACCCTCAGGTATCTCGTCATTGATATCTTTTAAATCCATCCATCTACTCTCCTCATCTACAGTCAAGTTTTTGAACTTTCTGACATAGACATCTCCTGCTAGATCGGGATCTTCAACTCCAAAGAAATCACATATTTCTTCTACTCTTGCCCAATGCTCAATTTCATTCGTTGCTCTTTTGAATTCAGTAATTTCAAATTTCCCTTGTTCTGCCTGACTTAATTTGTTTAAAACTGAGGACGAAACAGAAACGGTTACACAATCCCATTTCGAACTATCTTCTCCTTCCAACTCAAGATTTCTTTGATTGAGTTCTTTTAACCAAGTTTCATCCATAATCTTCTATTTTTCTTCAATACACTAAGAGAGTTTATTTGATTCAGGATCTAATGATTGATAGAACTCGTTAAAAGTCCCCACTTTTTATTCTTGGATCCTTTGTTCTTATTCCTATTTTGTAGGTTCTCATCAGTTTGTCTTTTTAGTAGTGACAAAAGGTGCAGACAGGAGTAGAAAAGAAATAACAGAACAACTCCTCACACAATAGTTCTGTTGTAAAAAGGCACTCGAATTCGCGTAAGTAGGGTGCTTTTTTAATGGTTGATTTTAAAGAATTGGCACATGTGACAGTTAAAGAACTCTAATACTCAGTATTTCTCTTTTCGTGACGTTGATTAAGTTTAATTTGTGAGGAGTTGAGATCCTCCGCAGTGGAAACAAGGAAACACTTGCGCCTGATCTCACAAAGAAACCGCCCTAAGAGAACTGGGCGGTTTTTTTGTGCCTTTTCTAGAATGTTCTAATGATATTTCCACCTCCCCAAGTTGTTTTTGGATTACTGCTTTTAAGCACAGCAGTAGTTTTGATTTTCGATATCAGATATAAGCCCTTTGGAAATCATGAAGACGATCTTTGATTAGGAATAAATTCTAATGTTGACCTCTTTTGAAATTGATTAAAAAAGAAATAGCAGAACACTCCTCAACAAAATAAGTTCTGCGGTAGACAAAGACCCTTAGTGCCACTATTAGGCAAGGGGTTTTTCTTTTTGGGCAATAAACAGGTGTTTACTCTCATGTTCCGATCTCTAGGTTTGATTAGAAATGGGTTGGAGTACTAGCACTTGAGTTGTCGTAGGTCGGCGAAGGGTTAGTACGGGAAATGGATTGTTCAAATGGATACAAAAGTGCTGAACTTAAAGGGGGCAACCAAAATCTTGCCCCCTTCTTCATGCGTTTAAGTTTGCCAATATTCATCCCATTCATTCTTTAATTCACTCTGCGATAAAGAGTTATAGAAACCTCTCCATTTCTTTTCTGAATTTGCGTCAGTTGCACTAAATGACACCATTAGGTCTATTGCTTGCTCTTTGATAAAGGATTTTCCTTTGTTTGATTCGAATATCATTTTTATAGAGTATTTCAATGCACCCAAAAAAAGATTCAGATGCTTGACGAACCACTAAATATTTAATAGTATATCTGTACTAGGACATTCCTCACGCAAGCAGTCCTCACTCATAAAGCACCTGCGTAATACCAGTGAGCAAGGTGCTTTTTTGATGCCTTGAATTAAAGGAGAGAAGTATGAATCAACCAATCAGAGAAGCATTGCCAACACCAACAGGTTGGCTAGTTGGACCAACAAGAGATTTTTGTTTGTTCTTTATTCGTGATCCAAAGTCGGTCATGGTTGCACCCACTGTCTTTACTCAACTTTGGTATTGCACTGAAGAAGGCATTCCAACCAAATTAAAAAATACAAGAAGACTTGATTATAAATCTGCCCATGAAACGTGGAATGAACTGCTATCTAATGATTGGGAATTAATAGAGCCTCAAATCAATGATGCTGCTGCTTAATTATCGAATCAGATATCTAAGAATACCAACGAGGGCGATAGCAATAATTCCATAAGTCCAGACGGAGCCACTATTTCTTGAGACACGTTCCATCCAATCTGGAAGACCATTATTCTCAATGATGAATAGATAAAGCAATCCCAAAATCAGTACTGGGATAACAAGTGCATAAATGAAACTCAACATCTATATATTATGATTAGTGATTAGAAAATTAGATTGGGGTATTTCTAAATGAATAACTATCAAAATGTAGATGTTGATAAATTAGCAAATATTTATTTTGAAGGTAAAGTTATTAGTCGGAATATCTTTTTAAAAGATGGTTCAAAAAAAACATTAGGAGTGATGTTGGAGGGTGGATATGAATTTAAAACTGCGTCAAGAGAACTCATGGAAATCCATTCTGGAAAACTAAATGTAAAAATCGCAGGTGATAAAGATTGGACATTAATAACAGAGGGTATGGATTTTATTGTCCCCCCAAATTCTTCATTTTGTTTAGAGGTTTCAGAATTAGTAAACTACACATGCTCTTATTTTGATGATTAAAAAATCAGAGCAGGGAAACACTTGCGACTGATCTTCAAGAAAACCTGCTTTAGAAAAGGTTTTTTTGTGCCTTTTTAAATCCTAAGGACAAAAGAATATGTAGAGAAGTCGTCAATAGATTCCTTGTAAATGATGCATTGAAAAATCACAAGTTTAGAGAAATCAAACATTCTACGATGTCTTTACAGAGAAGGTGACAAGGGGCCACGTGGAACTCACGTGGAACGCGTCTCCAAAAACCATTGGAACTAGGTTCATCAATTTTTACTTTAGACTCACGTGGAACTACAATTTTTAATCTATAGCTATCTTTTAGTAGTTATATTTACTCCCACTCAATAGTCAATCACAAAAGAGCACTCCTAAACCCCAGTCATACCAACGAATTTCATCTTTACATATAGCACTTGAAACCCACGTAAAACCAATCGGGCCAATAGATTATAAGGAGAATTATACTCAATGATCATTTTGTAGAGAAATAATATAAAGATCTACTTTTTACTCTCGCTCTATAAGTGGTAAATGATTTCAGAACGAATGAATAAGGATTGAAATTAGTAGTAAAATCGGAAGAACCAAAAAAGAGAAAATGGATAATTCTAGTCAAGAAGGAGAACGAAAGAATAAAATTACTGAAGTAAAAACATTTTCAGTTCCATTTCCTTTAAGAGAAAATCAAAAAAGCATCACTATTAATACTAATTCTCATTTTAATCTTTCTAAAGAGCAAATTATCAAGCAAGCATTTAAGTTTCATTTAGAAGGGAATATTTCAGAAGCAACAAAATCTTATCAACAGTTAATAAATCAAGGGTGTAATGATCACAGGATTTTTTCTAATTATGGAGTCATATTAAAAGATCTTGGCAAGTTACAAGAAGCAGAATTATCAATCCGCAAAGCAATTGAACTTAATCCTGATTACGCAAAGGCGCATTCCAATCTGGGAATTATATTGAGAAATCTTGGCAACTTAAAAGAAGCAGAAATATCAACTCGTAAAGCAATTGAACTTGATCCTAATCTCGCAGAAGCATATTCCAATCGGGGAAATATATTGAAAAATCTTGGCAACTTAAAAGAAGCAGAAAAATCAACTCGTAAAGCAATTGAACTTGATCCTAATCTCGCAGAAGCATATTATTCACTATCATTAATTCAATATTCTGATCAAAATAAGATATGGCAGAATCAACTCTTTTCTGAAAATATCTTAATTAACAAATCAAAAAAAAATCAAGTTGATATTTACTTCGCAAGAGCAAATATTTTTCATAAGGAAAAGAAATACAATGAAAGTTCTAGATACCTTGAGTTGGCGAATGAATTAAAACTAATTCTTCAAAAATCTACAGCAGATAGTTTAATCAATAAATCTAAAGTATTACTTATTGAATCTAATAAAAAGGAGATTAATAAAAAAGAACACAGAAATTTTTCTGAGAGTATTTTTATAGTAGGAATGCCTAGAAGTGGTTCAACATTATTGGAATCAATTCTAAGTATGAGTAATGATGTATATGATCTAGGTGAAGTTAATATTCTAGAGGAATCATTCCTTGAATATAAGAAGTTTAAACAAGAGATAAATCTTGCTAAATTATATGAGGAAAAAGTAAATAATAAGACTGAACTTAATATCACAACTAATAAATGGTTATACAACTACCAATACGCAGGTATTATTGCTCGGCATATACCAAACGCAAAAATTATCCACTGCTATAGACATCCTTTAGATAATATTCTTTCAATTTACCGAGCACATTTTGCTAGAGGAAATAAATATTCCTCTTCCTTAGTTGATTGCACAAAAGTATATTTAGATCAAGAAGAAATCATGACTCAATATAAGGATAGATTTAGAGCAAAGATATACGACTTAAATTATGATTTCTTAGTAAGCAATCCTAATAAAGGAATTAAATCTTTGATCTCTTGGTTAGGTTGGGAATGGAATGACTCATATCTATCGCCGCATCAAAATCCACGCACAGTATCCACGGCAAGTAGCATTCAAGTGCGTTCACCAATTAATTCAAAATCAATTGGTGGATGGAATAACTACAAAGAGATGCTGAAACCTGCTATTGAAATCCTTACTCAAACTGATAAATATCAAGACATAACCTCACAAAACCAACTTAGAAAACTGAAGAAAATTTCAAGATAAATATCCAAAAATTTTCGCGGATATATATCAGTTCTGAGTTTGAAAACCGTAAATCTGACTACTTAACAAGTATAAAAATAATTTGGTTTTGTATAGAAAAGCATCTTTCTACGATTTCTCCATGGAGACGGTAAAAGTTTGCCACACAAAACCCATTTATACCAATGGATCACAAGGGAAAATACACTCAGTGATGCTTTTGTAGGGAAGTAGTAGAGTGTTTCATTCAATTTCATGGCAATAACTATGTTTCTGTCACCTTGTCACCTGCTCTTCTACGTAGAAAAAAATATACAGACCTTTTTTTATTCTCTCTCTATCAGTTCAAAATAATTTCAGAAAGAATTAATAAAGATTGAAATTAGTAGTAAAATCCGAAGAACCAAAAGAGAGCAAAGATAAGAGATGATGGATAATCGTAGTCAAGAAGAAGAAGAAGAAGGAAAGAAGAAAATTCCTGAGATCAAAACATACCCAGTTCCATTCCCTGTAGGGGAAAATCAAGAAAATCTTACTATTTATACCAATACTCTTTCTAAACCTTCTAAAGACCAAATAATCAATCAAGCATTTGAATTTCAGTCGGAAGGCAACATTTCAGAAGCAGCAAAATATTATCAGCATTTTATAAATCAAGATTTTAAAGATCACAGAGTTTTTTCTAATTATGGAGTCATATTGAGAGATCTCGGCAAATTACAAGAAGCAGAAATCTCATTACGCAAAGCAATTGAACTCAATCCTGATTACGCAAAGGCGCATTTAAATCTGGGAAACATATTGAGAGATCTCGGCAAATTACAAGAAGCAGAAATCTCATTACGTAAAGCAATTGAACTCAATCCTGATTACGCAAAGGCGCATTCCAATCTGGGAAACATATTGAATGATCTTGGCAAATCACAAGAAGCAGAAATCTCATTACGCAAAGCAGTTGAAATCAAACCTGATTTGGCAGAGGCGCATTACAATTTGGGAGGAATATTGAGTAATCTTGGAAACTTCGAAGAAGCAGAAATCTCATTACGCAAAGCAATTGAACTGCAACCAGATTTCGCAAGGGCATATTTTTCTCTATCGACTCTTAAATATTCCAATAAAAATACAATATGGAAGGATAACCTATTTTCTGAAACTATCTTAAAAAACAAATCAAAAGAAGATGAAATTCATATTTACTTCGCTAGAGCAAATATTCTTCATAAGGAGAAAAATTACGAAGAAAGTTACAAATGGCTTAACTTAGCAAATACATTAAAACTTTATCTCAAACCATCTAAACCTGAAATTATTATCAATAAATCTAGAGCATTACTAATTCAATCATATAAAAACGAGATTACTAAAAAAGAACAAATGCAATCTCCAAAAAGTATTTTCATTGTAGGAATGCCAAGAAGTGGTTCTACATTATTGGAATCAATTCTCACTATGAATACTTGTGTTAATGATTTAGGAGAGAGTGATATCCTCGAGGAATCATTCCTAGAGCAAAAAGAAGTTGATCAAAAACTAACTATTGCTCAATTATATTGGAAGAAGGCTAATAGTTTAAAGGGTGCAATTAATATTACAACTAATAAAAACTTATATAATTATCAATATGCAGGTATTATCTGTAATCAAATACCGAATGCCAAAATCATACACTGCTGTAGGAATCCTTTAGATAATATTCTTTCAATTTACCGAGCAAATTTTGCTATAGGGAATGAATATTCCTCTTCCTTGGTTGATTGTGCAAGAGTTTATTTAAATCAAGAAGACTTAATGACAGGGTATAAGAATAGATTTAGATCAAAAATATACGACTTGAATTACGATTTGTTAGTAAGCAATCCTAATATAGAAATTAAATCTTTGATCTCTTGGTTAGGTTGGAAGTGGAATGAATCATATCTAACACCGCATCTCAACCCTCGCTCAATCTTCACAAGAAGTAATGTTGAAGTTCGTTCACCTATCAATTCAAAATCAATTAATGGATGGAAGAACTACAAAGATATGCTGAAACCTGCTATTGAAATCCTTACTCAAACGGATAAATATCACTACATAACCTCCTAAAATCATTAGAACTAGGTTCATAACTTTTTACTTTGAACTCACGTGGAACTACATCTTTTAATCTATAACTACCTTTTGTAGTTATATTCACTCCCACTCAATAGTTCCTACTATATATGGGGTGTAAAAACGCAGTGAGTGACAGGGTTTCTTAAATGCAATATAGCACGGGGAACTTACGGGGGACAACGAATTTGAGTGGTGGACTACGTTTTTGCCCTGTGGACTATTCCCACTCAATAGTTTCAACCCCAAATATTCCTTGGAATCCCAGTGCTTCACTCAACTAATTTTCTCTCAATTCTGGTGGGAAACGTATGGGAAACGTGTAGGAGACATTTTTGCCCTTTTATATTTCCGTTTTAGACATTCATATAGAGATTACGTAAATCATATTACATCCTGTTTCCGTTTGGTGATTTTGTCCCCTTGTCCTATGTTCTCTACGTAGAAATATAATACAAACCTACGTTTTAGTTTCACTCAAAAAGGCAAAAAATGGTTTTCGAAAGAATAAAACAGGATTCAAGATAAGTAGTAACATAAAAGGATTCAGAGAAAAGAAACGGCAGAGATGGAGAAACATAGGCAAACAAAGAAAGTAAATACATCAGGCACTAAAGTAACTACATTCCCAGTTCCATTTGCTTTAGGAGAAAAAAAAGAAAATATAACTATTAGTACGAACACTCTTTCCAAACTTTCTAAAGAACAAATAATCAATCAAGCATTTAAGTTTCATTCACAAGGAAATATTCCACAAGCGACAAAATATTATCAACTTTTTATTAATCAAGGAGGTAGAGATCACAGAGTTTTTTATAATTATGGAGTCATATTAAAAAATCTTGGCAAATTAGAAGACGCAGAATTGTTATATCGAAAAGCAATTGAAATCAAATCTGATTTCGCAGAAGCACATTCCAATCTGGGAGGCATATTGAAAGATCTTGGCAAATTACAAGACGCAGAATTATCCACTCGCAAAGCAATTGAAATTAAACCTGATTTCGCAGATACTTATTCCAATCTGGGAGTCATATTGAAAGATCTAGGCAAATTAGAAGAAGCAGAATTATCTACTCGCAGAGCAATTGAATTAAAACCTGATTTGGCAAATAATCATTCCAATCTGGGATTAATACTCCTTGAAAAAGGTTCGCACGAATTATCCCTTAAATATTTTTCAAACAGTGCTGAGTTACTTAGAGGAGAGAATAATCAAGACCCTAATACCTCAATATTCAAAGATATCAGTAAAGCTAAAATCGAACATGATATTGAACAATTTGAATATTTAGTCTCCCAAGATTACGAGACCCAAAAATTTACTAAGCTTGCCATTCTTTATAAAAAAATTGCTACTGAGATTAACTGGCCATCTGAAACCCAATTAATTACTCTAAATAATAAACATCAAAGCCTTCTGAAAGATAGCTATAATCGTTTAATTAATGTAATAGAAGCACCTAGATTACAAAAAGAAGCAGTAAACAATTCCTTAAATATTGAAGAAATTACAAAGAACTATTTCGATCATGAATTCGGGTTGACTTACATTGATAATTTCTTAAATCCTACTGCTCTGAAATCTCTTCGCAAATTTTTACTGGGAAGTACAATTTGGTTCGATGTTAAAAGTGGTGGATATCTTGGGGCTTATTTGAAAGAAGGTTTAGCTAGTCCATTAATTATTCAAATAGCGGAAGAGCTTAGAAAAAAGTTCCCAAAAATTTTCAAAAATCATCCAATAAAGGGGATCTGGGCTTACAAGTATGATAGTCGCGCAAAAAATGAAAATTCATTACTCAGAGGCATCAAAGTTCACGCAGATCAGGCAGCAATAAATGTAAATTTTTGGATTACTCCTAAAGAAGCCAACTTAAATCCCAAATCTGGTGGTTTAATCGTTTACGACGTAGAAGCTCCACATGATTGGGATTTTAAAATTTACAATAATCCTAATGACAAAACAAAAATCCGAGAAGAACTAAAAAAAAGCAAAGGCAATACACAAGTTATTCCACATAACCAAAATCGCGCTGTTATCTTCAATTCTAATTTATTTCATGAAACTGATAGTTATGAATTCAAAGACGGATATGAAAATCGCCGAATCAATGTAACTTTGTTATTTGGACGTAGAGAGGATAGTTAGTTTATTTACTTTGCTTTCAAAGAAAATTAATCTAACTCTTCATAGAAGAGAAAAAATTTTGATTTGTAGAGAACTCTGACTTTCTACCATATTTCTGTAGAGACAGTAAAAAGATTTTTTGTGAAGCCTATGTGAAACGCACTCCTGAAAACCCTTGCCATCACTAGGATTGATTGGCGAGTAAATGCCGTGTGAAACGATAAGAATCAAGTTATCACTAGAGAGTAGACGTTTCCGTTACTCCCACTCAATAGTTCCTGGAGGTTTGCTTGTTATATCCAAAACAACTCTATTTACTCCCTCGACTTCATTAACTATGCGGTTAGAAATTTTTTCTAAGACTTCATAAGGTAAGCGAGACCAATCAGCCGTCATTCCATCTTCACTTGATACGCAACGAAGAACAATAGGCCATGCATAGGTTCTTTGATCTCCCATCACCCCAACAGAATACACAGGTAGCAAGACAGCGAAAGCTTGCCAAATATCATTATATAAGCCAGCTTTATTTATTTCTTCTCTCACTATTAAATCAGCATCTCTTAAGCAATTGAGTTTTTCATGAGTAACTTCCCCTAAAATTCTTATAGCCAATCCTGGTCCTGGGAATGGATGTCGACGAACTATCTCATTAGGTAATCCAAGTGATTTACCAACTTTTCTAACTTCGTCTTTGAATAAACGTCTCAAAGGTTCTACCAATTTAAATTGTAAATCTTTTGGCAAACCACCGACATTATGATGACTTTTAATTTTTACAGCTATGCGTTCCCCTGTTTTCGGGTCAATGTTTGTTCCTGCACTTTCAATCACATCTGGATAGAGGGTCCCTTGAGCTAAGTAATCAAAGGGGCCTAGACGAAGACTCTCCTCTTCAAAAACCCTAATAAACTCTCTACCTATAATTTTTCGCTTTTGCTCAGGATCTGTGACTCCTCTTAATTGTGAAATAAATCTTTCTCTAGCATTGATATACTGAACATTAATATTAAACTTCTCGTCGAAAAAAGACATAAGAAATTCCGGCTCACCTTTTCTCATAAAACCTTGATCAATAAACATACATGTCAATTGAGACCCTATTGCTTTGTTTAATAAAAATGCAAGAGTTGATGAATCAACTCCACCCGATAGAGCCAATAAAACTTTTTTATCTCCTACCTGTTGCTGTACTTGGCTCACAGCTTCATCTATAAATAGATTTGTTGTCCAATCTGATTCACACGAACAAATATGAAATACAAAATTTCTAATTAAAACCATTCCATGAGTTGAATGAACAACTTCAGGATGAAATTGAACTCCATAAAAGCTCTTATCATGATGAGCGATAGCTGCTTCTGACGTATTAGAAGTACGAGCTAATCTGACAAATCCCTTAGGTAATTTTTCAACTGAGTCTCCATGGCTCATCCACATAGTAGAACCACTTATCACATTAGTTAATAAAGCTGTAGGATCATCAACTTCTAAAGGAGCTTTACCATATTCAGCTTTACCAGTAGCAGGTTTAACAGAGCCTCCTAACTGATGAACCATTAATTGCATTCCATAACAAACACCAAGAACAGGAATTCCTAAATTGAAAATCTCTGGATCACAATATGGAGCACCTTCTTCATAAACAGATCCAGGGCCTCCGCTTAAGATAATTCCATTAGGCTTAAGAGATCGTAATTGCTCAGCAGAGGTTGTGTAACTCATTACTAATGAGTAAACCTCTGTTTCTCTAATCCTTCTGGCAATTAGTTCTGAATATTGAGACCCAAAATCGAGAATGACGATTGCTGGATTACGTTTTTCCTCTGAAATCATTGATGCCATATTAACTTGATGAATCCTTATGAAACATTCTTATCAAACAGACTAATTAAGAGCATAGGAATATGCCTATGACTTAAGAAATAACCCTAAAGAATTAATGTGTTTTAACCCCTGAAAACCAGCCCAACGAATTTGTCTTTTACGATCAAACAAAACAGAACCAATTTTCATTGAGGAAGACAAATATCGATTCATATAGCTCCGACTTTTAATTTCGATTTCTTTTGCCATTCGGCTCCAAATCAAAGCAACTTCGTCTGGATTATGTGTCTCAAGTGCTAATAAAGCATTTTCCACAGAAGTTGATTTACTTATAACTTGAATTAAGTCAATAGAAATACCTTCTCTAACAGCTAGTGAAGTGAGTATTTCAAGTCTTCCATCTGCAAGATGATGATGAGTATGAAAAATACCTCCAGCCAGTTTTACTAATTTGCCGTGATAGCCAAAGATTAAAAGATTTTTTACACCACTTTCCGCAGCTGCAACAAGGAGAGGACCTAACCAATTACCTGTTTTAATAATTTGCTTTGCTGGAAGTCCAAATTTTAAAGCTAAATCCATTCCATTTTCACCAATCACAAAAGTCAAACATCCATCAAATGCTGATTCAGAAGACCTATGTCGCAAAATTTCTTTGCAATTTTGTAATTGCTCTGGAGAAGCACTAATTTGCACCTCAGCCTGTGTCCCAATAAGTGATAATCCATCTACAACGCCAAATGCTTTATTACTTGTCTTTAAAGCACGATCTTTGCCTTCAGGTAAAACAATTTCTACTTTAAATTCATAACCTTTGGGCAATAAGGGATAAAGATTGATACATAACAAGTCACGCGTAAACTTAGAAATGCATGGCTGACCAGATGATTCGAATTTACCGACTCCATAACCAGCATGAAAATCGAGCCAATCAGGAAAGTCCTTTTTAACTATCTTTCGCGAATGAGAACTTGCTTTGTTTAATTGAATATAAGCCCATACTTCTAATCCTCTTGTTACATCAAGAGATAATCCAGATTGACAATGACTAACTCCTAATGATCGCTCACCATTATCAAGTAATGCAGAAGAAGAAATAGGAACCGTTATTGAATCTTGATTATTGGGTAAATCAATTGTCTCAGTTTCTTTGAATTTATTCCCAATGAGGATATTCGTTGCAGACTTTGCAGCCGCTACTACCCAAACTGGAAGAGTAAATTCATTCAAATCATTCGAAGAGCTGACGATAGAGGAAATTCCTTAAATAATTTTTTAAAATAATAATAATCTAGATTTAAATAAGTAAATGCAGGACAAACTGAATCTAATGATTCCTGGACCAACACCGGTTCCGGAAAATGTTTTGAGTTGTATGAGTAAACACCCAATCGGTCATAGGAGTGGGGATTTTCAAGAAATTGTTCAAAAGACAACAGAGCAACTCAAATGGCTTCACCAAACAACAGCAGACGTCCTAACAATTACAGGAAGTGGGACAGCGGCAATGGAAGCAGGAATAATCAATACATTAAGCAAAGGTGATGAAGTCATCTGTGGTGAGAATGGCAAATTTGGAGAAAGATGGATAAAAGTTGCAAAAGCATATGGATTAAATGTAAAAGTAGTAAAGGCTGAATGGGGCCAACCTCTAGATCCAAATCAATTTAAGAGGATTCTTGAAGAAGATACTGATAACAAAATTAAAGCGGTAATTCTGACTCACTCAGAAACATCAACAGGAGTAATTAACGATCTTAAAGCAATTAATAATGAAGTAAAAATTCATAGCAAGGCTATTACCATTGCAGATTGCGTAACAAGCCTTGGTGCATGCAATATCCCAATGGATGAATGGGGAATTGATGTAATAGCATCAGGTTCTCAAAAAGGTTATATGATTCCACCAGGTCTCAGTTTTGTTGCCATGAGCAAAAGAGCATGGGAAGCAAATGCTTTATCTGATTTACCTAAATTTTATCTAGACTTAAAACAATATTTAAAAACAGTAAATAAGAATAGTAATCCCTTTACTCCTGCAATAAATTTATATTTCGCTTTAGAAGCTTCACTAAATATGATGCAAAAAGAAGGGTTAAATAATATTTTCAGTCGTCATGCTCGTCATCAAAAAGCTACAGAAGAAGGAATAAAAGCCATGGGTCTAAAATTATTTACAAAAGCAGGTTTTGGAAGCCCAGCCATAACAGCTGTTGAACCTGAAAATATAGATGCTGAGAATATCAGAAAATCAATAAAAAATGATTTTGATATACTTCTAGCTGGCGGTCAAGATCATTTAAAAGGCAAAATCTTTAGAATTGGTCATTTAGGATTTGTAAATGATAGAGATATTGTTAGCGTTATATCTGCTTTGGAGTGCACTCTAGATAAAATGGGAAAGCTCAAATCGCCAACTGGACAAGGAATTGCAAAAACAATTTCAGTCCTCAATAAAGAATAATATTTTCAGAATTTATACAATTATCATCTAGTTTTAATTATTTGAAGCACTTGAGGCCCTATTCGGCCAGCCTTTCTCTCTTTATTAAGTGCTTTCAAGATAAAGCAAGCACATGATTGCAAATCTCCTTCATCAGCATGCTCAGATGCATTCTGAAAAAAATAGCCAGCTTCTTTTAAAAATGCTTGTTTTTTAACTTGTACTTGATCCATTATTAAGTTTTTAAGTACAAACAATTTTTATCAAATCACTATATCAAAAGATAGATATTTTAGTAATTTAAAAAAATAAACAAGATCACAAATAAAACATTTCATTCATCGATTTATAAATACGATTTTTTATCAAATCAAAAACTAAGAAAATTAAGCAATAAAACAGAACTACTAATACGAACCTCAGCTAGACAGAAGAAAGAAAAATAGATAATTTAATATTGATAATTCTCTTAAAATCATGCCATTTGAGATAAAGCGAAACTTCTTACCTATTTCAATAATGTGTTTGGTCTGCGGTACTACTTTAGGATTAAAAACTAACGCAGCAGTAACAAACGGAGCAGACATATATTGCTTTATGAGGAATGGAGGTAACCCTCATGAACCAAGCTGGCAAGCAGCCTATGAATTTATTAAAAATAAAAAACAAGGTTTATTCAAAACTTCGCCTAAACAAGCTGCCTCATTCATTGTTGAAGAAGTAGTGCAAGATCCTATAAAATATGAAGATTGCATTAATTATTTAGGCGATTTATATACAGGTGAATCAAGCTCAATAGAGTTTAGTGATGATAATGAATTAGAAAATGAAGTAAAATCATCTATCGAAAATACAGAAAAAATTCCTAAAGGTAAAAATATAGATCGTTATAATTATTAATTAAATTTAAGTTATAAAAGTAAAAAAAGCTTCGTACTCAATCTTGCTAAATAAAAAAATTCTTATAAATTCTAAAAATGCAATTTTCGATACATTGACTTATTGGTCAATAGAGGCAAAATTCTTTTAGTTAACAAATACTTATGCACAAAAGGGATGCGGTTTTCTTAGAAGATCTCTGCCCTAAGCTAAGAGACAGAAGATGGCGCAAATCATTGCATGAATTCACTAATAAAAGCTGTATATATTGTGGAAAAAAATCAGAATCAATTGATCATGTTTTACCACGAAGTAAAGGTGGATTAAGCATTACTGAAAATTGTGTACCTGCCTGCCTCTCATGTAACGGCAGCAAAACAGATAATGATGCGTTTGAATGGTATAGAAAACAACGTTTTTACGACCCAAGACGTTCTATGGCTATCAAAGCATGGACGGAAGGGGACATACGTTTAGCTCTGAGACTTCTTAAATGGGCTCAACCTAAACAAAACAGAAGTATTGAGAAAACAAAATCCGGATTGAATGAAGATTTTTCTTGGCAAGCAGCTTAAATTTCTACCAAACTTGACAAGCGGCAGAAGAATTATATTTTTCACATATAGACGCTATATGAGAAGGCCTTTCAGGGATTAAAAGAATACAATAAAGAAAGAAAATTGAAGCAAGAAAAGGCTTTATCAAGCTTTTATTATTCTTTCGAACCAATAATCTTTTATCGTTCGTGAATTTGGTATGACCATTAATGGAATTCAGACTAGGCTTTAAATAAGAAGCAATCATTGCTAAAAAATCAACATAATACATTTGTACTAATGATTGAAGATATTGTCAAGCGATTAGATCCTCTGCCACCCAAATCAAAATTAATTATATTTGGAGGTGGATTCAGTGGTCAAAGGATCGCAAGTGTAGGAAGACATCTAGGAGTAAAAGTATTGTGCAGCAGAAGACAAGAAAATAGCGAAGGAGCTGATTTCATATTTAACTCTGATAAAGAATTTTCGAATGAAGTTTTCGAGGGAGCAACTCATGTTTTAAGTTGTATTCCTCCTCTATCCAGTGGAGAAGACCCTGTTCTACTTAAACTCAAGACTCAATTACTAAATTCAAGAAATTTAAAATGGGTTGGCTACTTATCAACTACCGGTGTATATGGAGATACAAAAGGGGAGTGGGTCAATGAAAACTCTTCTCCTAATCCTAAACAAGAAAGAAGCATTCGTAGGTTTTCTTGTGAAAAACAATGGTTAGAGACAAAGCTGCCTATTCAAATACTCAGATTGCCAGGAATTTATGGACCTGGCAGATCTGCATTTGAAAGCCTTTTAAATGGAACAACAAAAATGGTCGACAAGCCAGGGCAAGTGTTTTCAAGGATTCATGTCGACGATATTGCTGGATCTGTTTTATTTTTAATAAATCTTTTTGCTAAAGGTAAAAATCCATGTGTAGTAAATGTAGCCGATAACTTACCAACAAATAATATTGAAGTGATTGCTTTAGCAGCGAAAATAGCTAAAAAATCTCTACCATCAACAGTGCCTTTTGAAATTGCAAAAAAAACAATGAGCCCTATGGCGCTTTCTTTTTGGCAAGAGAATAGAAAAGTTGATAATAAGTTATTGTGTAAAAAACTTGGTTATTCTCTAATTTATCCTGATTTTAAATCTGGTTTAAAAAATTGTTTCTCAAAATTAAAAATAAATTAATAATCCTTATTTTCCATCTTGTTTTTAATCGCTATTTTGTTAAAAAATTGATATAGATTTAATTAATAATTAGAATCAAATGAAATTAATTTAATATCATTTGAAAACTTATTCCAATTAATTACAGACCACTCATTACTTAAGCTAAGCAAATTAAAATCACAAAAAGGATTGCAACATGGCAAAATTTAAAACATCAAAAGATAAAAAAAATACCATTATCATTTCATTAGGTGATCCTGCAGGAATAGGAACTGAAATAACTTTAAAAGCTCTTAGTTCTAAATACTTAAATAAAAATATTCAGCCTTTACTTGTAGGATGCAAAAAGAATATTTATCAAACTTATTCAAAGTTAATTGAGCATGGAATAAGTAATATCGTCAATCCAAAAAGTCTTAATATTATTGATATCCCTTTAGAAAGAAAAATAATTCCAGGAATAGTAGATACTCATAGTGGTAATGCTAGCTTTGAATGGCTTTTTAATGCAGTTAATATACTTTTAGAAGGAAAAGCTAATGCCCTGGTAACAGCACCAATTTCAAAAATTGCATGGCACAAAGCTGGTCATAAATTTGCAGGGCAAACTGAATTATTAGGTAAATTAACTAATAAAACAACATCTATGCTTTTTACCGCAGTATCACCAAACAATGGATGGAGATTTAATACTTTATTAGCCACAACACATATACCTCTTAATAAAATAAAAAATAATTTAACAAAAGAGTTAATTAGATACAAGTTAGATAGCTTATTAAATTTCTGTCTTCAGTTCAAGGAGAATCCATTAATACATATAGCGGGCTTAAATCCACATGCAGGAGAAGAAGGAAAAATTGGAATAGAAGAACAAAACATAATTATTCCTATTTTAAATGAATGGAAACTAGATCATCCAAGAATCAAAATCAGTGGTCCTATACCTCCAGATACCTGCTGGATTTCATCAGCAGATGCATGGAATGGCAAATCAATTAAAAATAATGCTCCTGATGGAATTCTTGCTTTGTATCACGATCAAGGTCTAATACCCGTCAAGTTAATTGCCTTTGATGAAGCTATTAATACAACACTAGGACTACCTTTTGTAAGGACATCACCTGATCATGGCACTGCTCTTGATATTGCAGGTAAGTTCAAAGCTAGAGAAACAAGCATGATTGCTGCAATAAATAATGCTTGGCTTCTTTCTCAATAAGAAAAAACTTTATAAAGGTTTTAATCGCATTAAAACCTGTCCAAACTCAACTGGTGTTCCATTTTCAACAAGAATTTCAATTACTTCTCCACTAACCTCTGACTCGAGCTCATTCATTAATTTCATTGCCTCAAGAATACAAACAGCTTGGCCAACACTAATTTTCGACCCAATGTCTACGAAAGGTGGCTCTTCTGGGCCTGGTGCACGATAAAAGGTGCCAACCATAGGAGCAGTTACTTCGACCAAATCAGAGCGTGATCCAGGGACCGAAGGCGGAGGCGTGCTTTGTACTGAGGAAGCCTCGATTTTGCGTTGAGGCATTGGTGTATCAATCTCTTCTGATGTAATTCTCTTTTGAGAGGAGATTGAATCAAAAGAACCGCCAAGATTGCGTTTAACCTCCAAAAAAAAGTCTTCTCCCTCAAGTCGAAACTCTTGAATATCGCTCTCAGCTAAAGTTGCCAACAAGCGATGAAGCTCTTCGTGATCAAGATTCATAGTCATTGTGTTTCTCGGCCTAGATAAGTGTCATTTCGAGTATCTACTCGAATTTTCTCACCAATTGAAATAAATAATGGGACCATTACTTGAGCTCCTGTTTCCAAGATTGCAGGCTTTGTACCTCCCGAAGCAGTATCACCTTTAACACCAGGGTCAGTTTCTTTTATTTCTAAAACAACTGAATTGGGTAATTCAACTTCAAGAGGTTTTTCATTCCAAGACACTACATTAACCTCCATACCTTCCTTTAGATATTTCCTGCTTTCACCAATTTGTTTAGCTGTTAAGCTTGTTTCTTCATAAGAAGTCATATCCATAAATACAAAATCATCTCCGTCCATGTATGTATGTTGCAACTTTGATTTCTCCAGAAGAGCTTGTGGAACCATTTCCCCTGCTCTAAAGGTCTTATCTACAACACTACCGCTCACAACAGCTTTTAATTTAGTCCTGACGAATGCAGAACCCTTACCAGGCTTGACATGTAGAAATTCAATAACACGCCAAACCGCACCGTCTAACTCGATCGTAGTGCCAGTGCGAAAGTCGTTAGTTGAAATCATTCACACAAAAGATACCAATCGATCATAAGTCTGTGCGAAAGTCATGCAAAACATAGAATTAACATGGCAAAAAAGATTTGCATTCTTGCCCTGATAACAATCCTATTTTCTTTGAGCTCTCCATGGATTGAACCTGCTGTTGCAAGCCTTCCTAAGGGTAATCGGCTAAAGGATCCATATGCAATCTTAAGAAATTCTTTACCGATTGACCAAAAGGAATTACGTGAATTACAAAACAAACTGGAAGATACCAGCGATGATCTTCGAGGAAGCAGATGGTCAGCAATCAGCAAAGCCACCTCAAGAAGTCAATTCTTAGTTAGTAACAGAAAAAATCAAATTCTTGACTCCATACCAGATGAAAATAAGAACCAAGCATCTAATCTGCTATCCAATCTGAAAGAAGAACTTGATGAATTAGGGCAAATAGCGAACGAAAAGAATAAAGTCTCATTTCTTGACGTCAGACGTAAAAGTTTAAAAACAATTGATGATTTAGAATCTCTTTTAATAACTAATAACTTTCCATATAAAATACCAATTGAATATGACAATTTACCACGGCTTTTAGGCAGAGCAAATGTAGAGATAAAAACATCAAAAGGAGATATGAGTGCAATTATTGATGGTTATAATGCTCCTTTAACGGCTGGTGCATTTATAGATCTTTCATTAAAGGGTTTTTACGATGGGTTGCCAATTAATAGAGCTGAAGAATTTTTTATTCTTCAAACTGGTGATCCAAAAGGAGAAGAGATTGGATATGTAAACCCTGATAATAATGAGTTAAGAAAAGTTCCACTAGAAATAAGAACACCTAATCTTCAAGATACACTTTATGGACAAACTTTTGAAGACGTTGGTCTTTACACTGAAACGCCAGTTCTTCCATTCGCAACTTTAGGAACACTTGGCTGGGCACACTCTGATACGGATTTAAATGATGGTTCATCTCAGTTTTTCTTCTTCTTATATGAAGCTGAGTTAAATCCGGCCGGACGTAATCTTATTGATGGAAGAAACGCAGCTTTTGGCTATGTAATAGAAGGTTCTGAAATATTAAATAAACTTGGAGTAGATGATAAAATTATTGCAATCAAAGTGTTAAATGGTTCAGAAAATCTAAAATCTCAAGCCTAAATTTTGAATAAAGTGACAACTACTATTAAAGATTTAGGTGAAAGAGAATTGCTAAATCGTTTAAAAAGATTTATGCGATGTGGACAAATAGAAGATGATATAGCAGAAATAAATATGATCAACAAAAATTTATTGATTAATACTGATTTACTTGTTGAGAAAATTCATTTTTCTGAAAAAATATCTAATGCTAAAGATATTGGCTGGAAATGTATTACCACAAATATTTCTGATCTTATTTGCAGCGGCTCAAAAAATATAATCTCATTTAATGTTGGGCTTGTTTTACCGCCAAGCACACATTGGAAATGGGTAGAAAACCTATATGAAGGAATGGGGGAAGCGATGCAAGAATTTGGAGGAGAAATAATTGGTGGCGATTGTTCTTGTGGAGAAATAAAAATGATTTCAATTACTGCAATTGGAGAAATGAACCCGCCCAGGCTGCATAGAGGAAATGCTTTACCAGGAGATTATATTGTTAGCACTGGATTCCATGGATTAAGCAGGTTAGGTTTAGCCCTTTTGTCATCCGAAAAACTTCCAAGTGAAGTCCAAATAAGTCCTGAGCTTATTAATCGAGCTATCAACTCACACAAACGTCCCTATCCAGCCGTGAAGTCACTACAAGCATTAATAGAGTGCAAACCTGAATCTTCGAGTTGGAGAGCCGCAGGAACTGATAGCAGCGATGGTCTTATTGAATCAATTAGAGGCATTTGCCAAAGCAGTAATTGCCAAGCTGTTTTAACTAAAAACTCTATTCTTAAAGATCCTGACTGGCCAGAAGGTTCTATTTGGGATGAGTGGGTGCTTTATGGGGGAGAAGACTATGAATTGATTTTGAGTCTTCCTAAAAAGTGGGCTGAAGCTTTATCAAATAAATTAGAATCTGCCCAAATTATTGGGTTTATAAAAGAAGGTAAACCCAATGTTTTCTGGGATAACTTAGAAGAAATTAATGTTGAAAACTCTAATATATTTCAACATTTTTAAGTATTAAATTTATAATTTATTTCCACTTTTGAGCAACAATTTCTGCCAAATCGACAACCCTTTGGCTATAACCCCACTCATTGTCATACCAAGCTAAAACTTTCACCAAATTGTCATCTATACACATTGTTAAAGCTTCATCAACAATGGTTGATTCATTTGTTCCAGCATAATCAGTAGAAACAAGAGGCAAATCACCATATTTGATGATTCCTTTCATTTCGCCCTGTGAAGCAGTTTTTAATAATGAATTTACCTCTTCAGCACTAGTTTTACGACTTGATTCAAAAACCAGATCAACTGCAGAAACATTAGGAGTGGGAACTCTCATAGCAATACCAGTTAGTTTCCCTTTCATTTCTGGATAAACAAGAGCAACAGCTTTTGCCGCTCCAGTTGAAGTAGGGACTAAATTCATTGCGGCAGCTCTTGCACGTCGTAAATCACGATGAGCATTATCCAAGATTCTTTGGTCTCCCGTATAACTATGAATTGTGGTCATTAGACCTTTATTAATTCCCAACTTTTGATCTAAAACTTTTACTATCGGAGCTAAACAATTGGTGGTGCAACTTGCATTGCTCAAAATATCAAAATCTTCATGAGAGTACTTATCAGCATTAACACCAACTACATAAGTACCTACACCATCACCTTTACCAGGTGCTGTAAGGATGACCTTTTTAGCCCCAACCTGTAAATGCTTACTAGCGCCAACGTCTGTATTAAACACACCTGTGGACTCGATTACTAAGTCAATTCCCCAATCTTTCCAAGGAAGATTTAACGGATTTCTATCTGAATAACATTTGATGGTTTTACCATTAATTTGAAATGTATCGTCTGTATGTGAAATTTCAGCATTGTTTATCGCACCCAGAATAGAGTCATATTTGAGCAAGTGGGCACATGTCTTTGGATCAGAAGTGACGTTAATACCAACCACTTCAATATTGGTATTAGCGCCCCTGCTCAGCCAACAACGCATAAAATTGCGTCCAATTCTTCCGAATCCATTAATCGCAACACGCAAAGTCATTTCAAAAACGGTAAAACCGCATAAGCTACTGGCCGCTGATCATACAGAACGATGATCATTTTCTGTGCATTTTGAAAAATAATTGAAGCGTTAAGGACATAAAAAGTATAAAAAATCTCTAATTCTTTAAAAAATGTGCCTTTAGATGAATGAAGAGTTATCTTTCACTCGACACTGAATCAAAATTGAAGAAATCACAACAATTACCATTTCATATCCATTTTATTGGAATTGGAGGTATTGGTATGTCTGCTCTAGCAATGATTCTGGCCAAAAATGGATATTCAATATCTGGTTCTGACCAAAAAACAAGTTCTATTTTAAAAGAACTAGCTGGAAATCAATTACATATCTTTCAAACTCAAAAAAAATCTAATATTGACAAAATTTTTAAAGTTCATGGGAAAAATACATTAGTTGTTAGAAGTTCAGCCATTGATGAAGATAATTTAGAATTATGTAAAGCAAGAGAATATAATTTAAAAATCAAACACCGCTCTGAAATTCTAGCCTTTTTAATTGAACAAAAAAGATCAATAATCATCTCAGGATCTCATGGAAAAACAACAACAAGTACTTTTATTGCAACATTATGTTCTTACGCAAAGAGAAATCCAACAGCTATAATTGGAGGAATTGTTCCTCTTTACAAAAAAAACTATAATTTTAGTGATAATGAATTAATAATAGCAGAAGCTGATGAATCAGATGGATCACTAGTCAGATTTTATCCAAATATTGGTATAATAACTAATATTGAACTTGAACATGTTGATCATTATTTAAATCTAGAAGATTTAATAACAACAATGAATCAATTTGCTAAAAATTGTAAATGCTTAATTAGTAATTTTGACTGTAAAAATATTAGAAATAATATACAAGTTTCTAAATGGTTTTCAACACAAAAAATTAAAAATATAGATTTTGCACTAATTCCAAAAAAATCTAATGGATGTGAAGTTTTTGCAGAGTATTATGAAAAAGAAAAATTTATTGATTTCCTAAAAATACCTGTTCCAGGAATTCACAATTTAAGTAATGCAGTAGCTGCAATAGCTGCATGTAGAATAGCTGGTATTTCTTTTAAAGAGATAAAAAAAGGAATTGATCATTTACAGCTACCTGCAAGAAGATTTGACTTTAAAGGATTATGGAAAAAAAGATTAATAGTTGAAGATTATGCTCATCATCCTAGTGAAATTGATGCTTCAATATCAATAGCATCTACTATAATTAAAACAAAAAATAACTTTTCAAAAATAGCCGCTAATCGATTAGTGACTATATTTCAGCCGCATAGATATAGTAGAACTAAACAATTTCAAAAGGAATTTGCAAAAAGTCTCAGCAAATCTGATTTAGTATTCATAACTCCAATTTACTCGGCTGGAGAAGATGAAATTGAAGGAATAAATAATAAGACTATTGGATATGAGTTGAAAAGATTAAAACCAAATCTAGAAATATATACTCCAGATAACAATCAAAAGTTGATACAGCTAATAAAAGAAAAAACAATTGAAAAAGATTTACTTTTAATTATGGGTGCAGGAGATATTAATTTAATATCTACTAATCTACTTTTAGAGGTAATGAATAATAATTCAATTAGCAGTAATTTAGCCGCTTAATATATGAAATTAATTCAATTAGAAAAAAATATTTCCTTATCAAATTTTACAACTTGGAGAATAGGAGGTCCTGCAGAATGGATTGCTCAACCAAAAAATAATGAAGAAATTAAATATTTAATTAATTGGATTAATAAGAAAAATATTCCCTGCAATATTTTTGGTGCTGGATCAAATCTTTTAATCAATGACAAGGGAATTCAAGGCTTGAGCTTATGTATGCGTAATTTTAAAGGAATTCAAATTGATAAAAGTAATGGGATTATCGAAGTCCTTAGCGGAGAGATGCTTCCAACTGTGGCCAGAAAAGCTGCTGCAAACGGACTTCATGGATTCGAATGGGCTATAGGAATACCAGGAACTATTGGGGGAGCAGTAGTTATGAATGCAGGAGCACAAGAACATTGCATATCCAACTATCTCGAGAGTGTTACAACGCTATCTTTGAGAGGTGAATACAAAGTTATCAAAGGAAAAGATCTCAATTTTGGATACCGGTACAGTCTTCTTCAAGATGAAAAATTAATTGTCGTATCTGCTCGACTGAAGCTGGTGTCAGGTCAAGCAGAAAAAATTAAACAAGTCACAAATGAAAACCTAAATCATCGATTAAGAACTCAACCTTATAAAGCCCAAACCTGCGGTAGTGTTTTTCGTAATCCTGAACCTTTGAAAGCTGCAAGATTAATTGAAGAACTTGGTTTAAAGGGATTTCGTTTTGGTGGAGCTGAAATATCTAAAATACATTCAAATTTTATAATTAACGCAAACAAAGCTTCCTCTTATGACGTAAGAGAATTAATTAAATATATCCAAAACAGAGTTTTTAATGCTTATGGGATCTTGTTAGAAACAGAAGTCAAACTATGTGGCTTTTAAATTTAAACCCTAAGATCAATACCAATAGGAAATTCTCATGGCTGGATTCGGACTACCAAATTTTGGACAACTCACTGAAGCTTTTAAAAAAGCACAACAAATTCAGCAGAATGCTCAAAAACTTCAAGAAGAGCTTGAGGTTATGGAAATAGAAGGAGCGAATAATGACAATAGGGCAAAAATATGGATGTCAGGCAATCAAAAGCCTTTACGAATAGAAATTGATTCTTCACTTCTTTCTGAAGAAAAAGCGATAGTCGAAGAAGCCATATTGGATGCTATGAAATCCGCTCACGAAGTCTCAACTTCAACGATGAAAGAGAAGATGGAAGATTTAACAGGTGGGTTCAAGCTTAACCTCCCTGGTATGGGAGATGAGAATTAATCATCTCCTCAAGGTTTTCACGATAAAAAGAATATCTTTCGAGATCTTTATTAATTACGCACCCAGGTTCATCTCTATGCAAACAATTGCGAAACTTACATTTAGACTTAGTTAATTGAGTTCGAAACTCAGGAAACAAATAAGCAAAACCAGAAGGCTCGCATAAAATTTCTGGACGATTAAAACCGGGGGTATCAGCAAGAAGAGATCCATTTCCAATAGCAAACAATTCGACGTGTCTAGTCGTGTGAGTACCTCTCTTTAATTTTTTTGAAACAGATGAAGTAGGTAGTGAAAGAGTTGGAATTAAATGATTAATCAAACTTGTCTTTCCCACTCCAGAGGGACCAGCAAGTACAGTTAATTTTGTATTTCTAAATCGTTTAATTAACAAATCAATGCCTTTAGAATTCTCGATAGATATTGCAATACAATCATAACCCCAGCATTTTAATTTATTTACATATAAGATCAAATTATTTTTTGTAATTAAATCTATTTTAGTTAAAATTATCAAAGGTTTTATGTTTGCACATTCAGCCGTTAATAAAAAACGGCTTGCTTGCTCAATATCAAATAAAGGCTCATCAACTGAGATGCAAATAGCAACTAATGTAACGTTTGCCACTGATGGACGTTTTAAAAAACTTTTTCGCGGCTCTACTTCAAAAATTACAGCTCGTTTATTTTTATAATCTATAGACTCAACAAAAACGATATCACCTACATCTATAAATAAGCCTTGATAATCTAACTTACTTCGTCGTGTGCAAAGCAATCTAGTTTTTTCTGAAAATTGCTCCAATGAATCTTCTTTAAAATCTATATAATCAACTTCTACAATTAAAAAATTTGCCTTAAGTGCAACAACGATACCTTTTAAATTCTTAGATTTATTTGTATTCACTCGATATTATCAAAGTTACTTTTTTAGCGTCTTTATACGTTATTTTTACCTCGTAACCCTTCTGTTCTAATCCATCTATAACACTAATTTCAGATTCACCTACATCCAAATCTACTTTTAAAACTTCATTGTAAGATAAGTTTTCCAAAGCCAAGCAGCATTTAACAAAATTGACTGGGCAAACAAGTCCACATAAGTTTAAATAATGATCTGTTAAGATGTTTTTTTTCACTATATTTTGCCAAATAACTTACTAAATAAACCACTTTTATGATGGTGATTTTGAGGTCCACGTGCAGAATAATGTCCAGCTAATTCTTCTAATAAATTTCTTTCAGAATCAGATAGTTTTGTAGGTAATTTAATCTTTACTGTAACTTGATGATTTCCTCTCGCCACAGGATTTCCTAGTTTTGGAACTCCTTTGTTTTCTAAATTCAAGATAGAATTAGGTTGTGTTCCTACTGGAATTTGTAACTTAGTAGGGCCATCTACAGTATCTATCTCTATAGTATCTCCTAAAATCGCCTGGAGATAACTTATGTTCACTTCTGATAAAATAGTCAAACCATCTCTCTTAAGATTGGGATGATTTTTAACTTTTAAAAATACATATAAATCACCAGATGGACCACCTTTCAATCCAGCATTACCTTCACCTGAAACTCTTAAACGTGTTCCACTATCAACTCCAGCAGGAATATTAATCCTTAATTGTTTTCTTACTTGTTTAACCCCTTTTCCACCACAGGCATTGCATGGGTCCTTAATAACTTGTCCACTCGCTCCACAAGTTGGACATTCAGCAACTTGGGTAAAACTGCCAAAAGGAGTACGAGTAGCTCTTCTTACTTGACCAGCGCCACCACAGGTAGAACATGTAACAGGACCACTTCCTTTTTTTGCCCCAGCACCACCACAAACATCACAAGTTTCTAAATGCGGAACCTTAATTTCTTTTTCTTGTCCAAAAATAGCTTTATCAAAGTCAATAGTGAGGTCATATCGTAAATCGTCTCCCTGCTGAGGTCCTCGTCTTTGAGGTCGAGAACCTCCTGGAGATCCAGAGCCACCAAATCCATTAAAAAAGGTCTCAAACAAATCTGCAAAGCCACCCATGTCTCCCATGTCAGGCATGCCAGCTGCTCCACCTAGTCCAGCTTCTCCAAATTGGTCATAACGAGATCGTTTTTGAGAATCGCTTAAAACTTCATATGCTTTCCCTATCTCTTTAAACTTTTCCTCAGCTCCAGCTTCCTTATTCACGTCAGGATGATATTTTCGAGCTTGTTGTCTATAAGCTCGTTTTAAAGTGTCAGCATCAGCATCTCTACTGACACCCAATAGTTCGTAAAAATCAGCCATTAGTATATTTAAACAAATTCATTTCCTTTTCGATAAATGTATATTTAATTTTCATCTTTAGTTGAAGCAACTGAAGGTTCATTGGGTTCTTGATTAGAAGCACTCTTGTCAGAAATTTCTTCATTAGCAGCTTTAGGTCCTGGGCCCATAGAAACTTTGACTAAAGCATGCCTTAAAACGCGTCCATTCAAGTGATAGCCTCTCTGTAATTCTTCTGTGACAATATCCTCAGATTTTTCTTCACTTGGTTCTCTCATCACAGCTTCATGCAGAGAGGGGTCAAAAGGTTGATCTACAACACGCATTGGAGCAACACCTAATTGCTTAAGCACTTCAACCAATTGCTTATAAAGTCCTTGGTAACTTCTATGTAGAGCTTGAGCTTCTTCACCCTCAGGATTTAATTGCTGTCTTGCTCTTTCAAAGTTATCCACAACAGGAAGAATTTCGCTAAGCGTGGTGCAAGTAAGCTGAATTTTTAGATCATCTTGATCACGCGACTGTCTCTTTCGGAAATTATCAAAATCAGCAGCTATTCTCATATATTGGCTGTTAAGCGTTTCATGCTCTTTTTCCAATTGCTGTAATCTTGATTCAGTATCTGCAACTTGAATATTTGGATCTGATGTAGGTGAGGGTTGATCGTTGTCTTTATCTGGAGAATCATTATTCAATTGAGACTCTTGTTCGTGATTGTCAGAGAGGTCCGCCTGATTGGGTACTGCATTACTTGTATGAGAACTGACAGAATTTTCATTGGAATCATTTTCTAATGAGCCATCCTTAGATAATTCATGTTCTGAGGAGGGAACAACATCTGAATTCATATTGTTTAATTAGCTATTAATACATGTTGATAGGAAAGAGTTTTTTGTACAAGCTACGGAAGCCCACACCTATTTAGACAATATGAAAGTCATTTAAGAATCCACTTCAAATTTTAGAGCAACCCCATTATTGCAATACCGTTTGCCAGTTGGTCTTGGGCCATCATTAAATACATGCCCCTGATGCCCACCACAACGACGACAATGATATTCAGTTCTAGGAACAATTAATTTGAAATCTGTTTTTGTTTCGATTGCATCAGGTAAATGATCAAAAAAGCTTGGCCAACCTGTTCCACTGTCGAATTTTGTTTTGGAAGAAAATAAAGCAAGCCCACATCCTGCACAAGAAAAAATTCCTTTCCTTTTTTCATCATTCAAGGAACTTGAAAACGGCCTCTCTGTTCCTTCCTTGCGCAAAACGTAAAAAGCGTCTTTGGGTAACCGTTTTTCCCATTCTGCGTCCGTTAAAGTTTTATAGTTATCCATAGATTTAGTTGCAGCAAAAGCACTCTTTGGTTTGATAATAAAGTCCAAAAGAGTATTAAAAAATCCAATCATTAAAAATCGACGGTTCAAAAAAGTTTTTCAACTTATTCAATATTAATAAAATTTACCCTTTAAAAGGTGAAAAAAATTAATTGATAAAAAAATGATTTCAAACTCTTTGAAAAGAAATGAATTAGCTAACTACCGATTAAGCATTGCTCCAATGATGGATTGTACAGATAGGCATTTTCGTGTGCTTATGCGTCAAATCACAAAAAAATCTCTTCTATACACGGAAATGATTGTCGCCCAAGCACTTCATTATAGTAAAAATAGAAATGCACTATTAGATTTTGATGAGATTGAACATCCAATTTCCATACAACTTGGAGGAGACAATCCAAATCTTTTAGCTGAAGCAGCACAAATGGCTGAAGACTGGGGTTATGACGAAATTAATTTAAATATTGGGTGCCCTAGTTCAAAAGTTAAATCTGGCAACTTTGGAGCTTGTCTTATGGGAAAACCGAAAATAGTTTCCAACTGCATTGAGAAAATGAAAAAATCATGCAATATCCCAATAACAGTCAAACATCGACTTGGTATTGATAATCTCGACGATGATAATTACCTTATGCAATTTGTTGATCAATGCTCAATTGCAGGAGCAGACAGATTTATCATTCATGCAAGAAAAGCTTGGCTAAATGGACTAAATCCAAAAGAAAATCGAACAATTCCACCTCTTCAATATGAAAGAGTTGAAAAATTAAAAAACAACAGACCTGAATTAATTATCGAACTTAATGGTGGCATAAATACAATAAATGATTGTATTAAAACTCTAAAAATATTTGATGGAGCAATGGTTGGTAGAGCTGCATACTCACATCCCTTTCTTTGGACAAAAATAGATTCAATGATTTTTGGAGATAAGGAAGAATATCTCTCTAGATCAAAAATAATTAAAAAAGTTATTCCTTTTGCTCAAAAACATTTAGAAAATGATGGGCGTCTTTGGCAAATTTCAAAACATATTTTAAATCTTATTAAAAATATACCTAATGCAAGAATTTTGAGACAAGAATTAAGTGAAAAATGTCAAAATCAGAAAGCTGATATTTCAATTTTAAAAAAAATTGCCCAACAACTAGAAGATGCTGGGCATTAACTTATAAGGAACAAAATCTTTAAGATTCTGCGCCACCATAATCTGCAGTAGAGTCGTCTCCCCCTTCAGGCGAAGCACCTCTTCTTCTTCTACTACGACCTTGGTCAAAGCCATTGGGATCTTGAGAAGTATTGCCATGACTACGATCTTCCCAGCCTTTGGCTCCAGAAGGTCTGTCTTGAGCTGATTGATCAACTTGGCCGCCACCGCCATAACCGCCTTGGCCACCACCGCCGTAACCGCCTTGGCCGCCACCGCCGTAACCGCCTTGGCCGCCACCGCCGTAACCGCCTTGGCCGCCACCGCCATAACCGCCTTGGCCGCCACCGCCATAACCGCCTTGGCCACCACCGCCGTAACCGCCTTGGCCGCCACCGCCGTAACCGCCTTGGCCGCCGCCGTAACCGCCACCGCCGTAACCGCCTTGGCCGCCACCGCCGTAACCGCCTTGGCCGCCACCGCCGTAACCGCCTTGGCCGCCACCGCCGTAACCGCCGCCGCCTCTTCTAGGTGCACTACCTCTAGGTTCAGCTTTGTTAATTCTTAAGGGACGACCCATAAGCTCAGCACCTTGGAGAGATTCAATTGCTGAAGCTTCAACTGCTTCATCAGCCATCTCAACAAAAGCAAAACCTCTTTTGCGTCCTGTATCTCGTTCTAAAGGTAAAGAACAGTTTGCCACCTCCCCAAAGGGAGAAAACAATTCAATGACATCTTCCTGCTCAGCGCGGAAGGGTAAGTTGCCGACAAAAATACTCACTTGAAAATTGGACTGAAAATAAAATGTAACTAAGAGGCTATGAATAGCCAAAATTAATAACTCTAAAACGAGTCATCATTCAACACTTTAATACCGAAAGCCCTCAAATAGATTGAAAACAATTTTTTTACTTAAATAATTTCTCCCGCCAAAAAACTAGCTGTTCTTGTACTCTCTCAAATCCAGTTCCACCAGCACTTAATCTAGACTCAACCACAGTTGAGGGCAAAAGCTTTTCATAAATATCTTTTTCAAAGAATTTATGAAATGTTTTCCATCTTTCCAAAGGAATATCTTTTAATAAAATCCCATCCTCCAAAGAAGTCTTCACAATTCGTCCAACTAATTGATAAGCCTCTCGAAATGGTATGTCCTTGGCCACTAAATAATCAGCAACATCAGTTGCATTTGAAAAGTCCGATGAAACAGCATGATTGAGTCTTTCTGTGCGAAAAATCAAACCTTCTTCAAACAAAATTGATGTGGCAATTAACGAATTTTTTACTGTAGTAACACTATCAAAAATTGCTTCTTTATCTTCTTGAAAATCTTTATTATAGGCTAAAGGTAATCCTTTGATCATAGTAAGCATAGCTTGTAAATGTCCAAATACTCTCCCTGACTTACCTCGAACCAGTTCAGGAACATCAGGGTTCTTTTTTTGAGGCATAAGACTACTTCCCGTAGCACATCGATCAGTTAATTGAATAAATGAAAATTCTTCAGATGCCCACAAAATAACTTCTTCCGATAATCTACTTAGATGAGCCATAATTAACGCTGAGGCTCCTAAAAATTCTACGACAAAATCTCTATCACTTACAGCATCTAAACTATTAGAATAAATATCTTGAAAATTTAATTCTGAAGAAGTAATCTTTCTATTTATAGTGATAGAAGTCCCAGCTAAAGCAGCTGCTCCTAAAGGAGAGATATTAACTCTTTTTCTTACATCTGTTAATCTATTTCTATCTCTTTGTGCCATCTCAACATATGCCAATAAATGATGAGCTAAAGAGACAGGTTGTGCTCTTTGTAAATGCGTATAACCAGGAATAAGCGTATAAAGGTTTTTTTCTGCTAATAAAAAAAGAGATCTCTGAAAACGTTCCAAATCTATATCAATTTCATCAATACGCTTTCTAAGCCATAATCTTAAATCTGTTCCAACTTGATCATTTCGACTACGACCAGTATGAAGTTTCTTTCCAACAGGGCCTATTAAATCTATTAATTTTTTTTCTACTGCAAAATGAACATCTTCATCTGAAATATCAGGTTGAAATAATCCATCAGAAGCCTCTTTCCTAATCTGTTCAAGACCATGTTCTAATTTAAAAGCCTCTTCCTTAGTAATAATTCCTTGAATTCCAAGCATGCGTGCATGAGCGATTGATCCATCCAAATCTTCTTCTAATAAACAAACATCAAACTCAATTGAAGCATTAAATTTTTCTATAAAAGGATTAAGTCCTTTTTCAAATCTATCGCTCCAAGTTTTGCTCAATGCATTTTCCAAATTACTAATACAAATAAAGCAAGAGTCTTGGAGATTGTCAGGAGATTTACTAAGTTAATTTAGGAAGCGTTGATTATTCATTAACTTTTAAAACGACCATTGATGCATCATCTTCAAGTTGATGGTCACTCACACCAACAAAACCATCTAATCTTTCAAAAAGTTTATTTAATATTTGTTTGGCTCCTAAACCTTCCCTGGCAAATTTATCTAAAAAAGTTATTAAACGATTTTCGTCAAAACGTTCACCTGATATACCAGGGGCCTCAGTAACTCCATCGGTGTAGTAGAGAAGAACATCACCTGGCTGAAGAAATATCTCGCCACATCCATATTCTGCTTCAGGTTGAAGACCGATCAATAAACCAGGAGCATCTAATCTATGTATTGATTTTGACTTAGCGCTCCAAAGCAAAGGAGGATTATGTGCTGCATTAGCAAAACGTAATTTTCTTGATTGCGCGTCAAAGTCCGAATAAAACAAAGTTACAAACCGATGTGATTGAGTCAGATCTTCAAGAGCTAATTGATTCAAGTCATGCAAAATAGAATCAGGAGCCAATCCTGTTAAAACCTCAGCTCTGAGCATCCCTCGCAACATAGTCATCAACAATCCAGCAGGAACACCTTTACCCATAACATCACCAATCACAAAAGCCCAACGACCAGAAGATTTTCCTTTTTCAGTGAAATCTGGACGAGTTGGCATGAAATCGTAATAATCACCACCTACTTGAAAAGCAGGCCTACAGCAAGCAGCTAATTCAATTCCTTCAATGATTGGACATTGATCAGGTAATAATTGTGATTGAATTTCAGCACCAATACTTATTTGTCTATCAACTTTTTCATGATTCCGAATTACCTGAAATATGACATCATTTTCTATTGCTACACCAGTGAGATCAGCAACTATTTGAATATGTTTTCGATGAACATTGCTTCCAAACACAATCTCTTTTTTATCAAACGCATACAATCGACCTCGCTGTCTACCTCGAGAAACTATTGATGTAGCAATTACATTAAATGAGTCAAAATGTCTTTTAACTAAATGATCTAACAATGCAATATTCCTTTCCTGCATGCCAAAACCCGTTTTTTTTCCCTCCTCTAAAAGAAATAATTTCGTAAATAATTCCTGGTCTTCACCATTAGGAACCATTTGTAATTGCTCACGCCAAATAGTTCCATCATCATGAAAAGGAATTATCAATGCACCTTTAACACCAACTAATTGAGCGACAAGAAGTGGAATCAGTTCAAGAAAACGCTGTAGATTTGTAAAGCTACGTAATGCAAAGCTTAAAGACAGCAATAAATCTTGATTAATAATTTGTTCTTGAGAAAGGCTATGAATTAAATCTGTTAGGGACTTAGATGCAGCACTTGAAAATGAGTGAGTTGAATCTAAATATTGTTGTTCAGAAATTGGAGAATTTTCTTTCACTATTCTCCAGCAATAAAGAAATTAAAATTTAGCAAAAGATACAGAGAATTTCTAAAATATTATCGAGTAGATAAAAGTGCTTCAATAAATTCAAAACTATTAAATGGTCGTAAGTCTCTAATTTTTTCTCCAGCTCCGATAAATCTAACTGGAAGTTTCACTTCTGATGCAACAGCCATTGCAACACCTCCTCTAGATGATCCATCAAGTTTTGTAAGTATTACTCCTGTTAATTCTGCTGAATCAGCAAAAGCTAATGCCTGTTTAAGTCCATTTTGACCTTGACTAGAGTCAAGCACTAATAGAGATTCAACACTTGCATTTGGAGCAAGTTTATCAATAATTTTTCGAATTTTTTTTAATTCCTCCATTAAATTATTTTTAGTTTGTAATCTACCTGCAGTATCAACCAACAATAAATCTATATTTTTTGATTTACTTGCACCAATAGCATCAAACACGATTGATGCTGGATCAGCGTTCTTAGATTCGTTGGCAATAACTTCAACGCCTGTTCTTTGGCCCCAAACCTTTACTTGTTGTACTGCTGCAGCTCTAAAAGTATCTGCAGCAGCAATCATTGCTGAAAATCCACTTCGTTTTGCAACACTTGCCAATTTACCCAGAGTCGTGGTCTTACCAACCCCGTTAACACCAACTAACATCCAAATATTTAAATTACCTTTTTTTGGAGACAACAAATCAACACCACTATCTTTTATTGGCTTTTCTAAAACGTTAACCAATTGCTCTTTTAAAAAACGCAAACCCTCAGATGCTTCAACAACTTCCTCATTTAACTTTCTTCTTAATAAGTCTAAAATTTGATCTGTAGCTGAAACTCCTGCATCTGCTCTAAGTAAAAGAGTTTCTAAATCATCAAGAACTTCAGGCGTCAATGGATCGTCACCTAATTTATCTAGTAAATCAGTAACAAAACCTTTACGAGTTTTTTCTAATCCTTTCTTTAACGTACTAAGCCAATCAATTTCATCTAATGAAAACTGACCGATTTTTTTACCTTGTGCAGCTAAAACTTCAGCTGACCATGTAAAAGTATCATCAAAATCTCCCAGTTGAAGCTCATCTTCTTCTTTTGAATCTGGATGAGCTTTAAGTATATTTTCATCCGCAATATTTGGTTTAAGATCCTTACTTATATTATTGTCTTTATTATCTTTTTCCTCTTCGTTCTTTTCTTTATTAAGTAATTCTTTCTCCTCTTTTTGCTTTTGCTTAAGTTGCAAATACACTTGTTTTGCCCAATCTATAGATTCATCCTTAACAGATGAAAAATCATCAATTTGATTTGAATTAGTAGGACTTTGTTCCTCCTGAGAAAATTTATCTTTCATTTCTAATTTAGTTTTAAAGTAGAGTTTTGAAGTTTCCTTAAAACTCCATTAATCATTCTCCGTCCTTGTTCATCGCTATAACGATTAGCCAAATTTACAGCTTCATTGCAAGTAACAGCTGTAGGAGTATTAAAATCAATCAAATCAACCAAAGCTAATCTTAAAATATCTCTATCAATTCTAGGTAATCTTTTTAATCGCCAACCTTCCATAACACTATCAATATTATTATCAATCTCATCTTGTTTTTCAATGACTAAATGAACCCGTTTTAAAGCTAGCTCACGTATTTCCTTTTGATCGACTAGTGCTAATATTCTTGGTAATTCAATACTTTCAGACAAACTATTAAGTATATTCTCTGACTCAATTAAGCAGGTTTTCAAATAATTACGAGAATTTTTTAACAACCCTGCTTCTTCTTGCAATTCACTATCCAATAATTCTTGATTTGCCTTTTCTAATTTTGAGGCACAAAAGTCTAATTGCTCTCTCCAATGTTGAGTTAAAGATTCTATCGCTTTACTAAGTATACTTTCAAAATTAATATTATTAATATCTTTTGTTTTAATTTGTCCTAAAAGTAAGAGAGCTAATTCTCTAGAAATTGATTTTAATTGCATAAGTATAAGTCAGATACTTTACTATGATGAAGCTCTTAGCTGAGAAAACAAACTAGAAAAAGAAGTATTTGTAGAGTTATTTCTATCATCAGGATTTACAATTCCAGCAGAAATAATTGTCCTAAACGCATCCTCAACAGATATATCTAAATCTTTAACAGAACCTTCTGGAACTAAGGTATACCAACCAGTAGTAGGATTTGGTGCTGTAGGTATAAAAACACTTAACAGAGGTTTGTCTGGTTCGGTTTGAAGAGATGGTCCAACAATACCAGTCACAAAACCAACACTGAACAAACCTTCACGAGGATATTCAACTAAAACAACTCTACGAAATCTCGTTGAATTGTCTCTCAGAAAAGTTTCTAAAAGTTGCTTAAGGGTTTTATACACTGATCCCGCAAGAGGTATTCGTGAAAGAGTTCCTTCTCCAAACTCAAGCAACCATCTCCCTACAAAATTCCTAGCCATAAGACCTATCAATAAAATTCCTAGTAATGGAACCGTTAAACCTAAAGCAAGATTTATCAAGTCTTGCAATAAAGGATTTAGAGTAATAAAGGGATTTAATTGTTTTGGTATTGAAGTTAATATTGCCAGAACAAAGCGACTGACAATTGTAGACAACCAAATAGTGGTAGCTAAAGGAATAACCACCAACAGACCAGCTATCAGGTCATTTTTAAGATCCTGCTGAAGCCTTGAGCCAAGAGTCAGGTCTTCCTTGGGAGAGGACTGCACCAAATAAAGAGAGTCCGAAAATTTACATATCTATAATCTAACCAAATTAAGTGCATTAATTAAATAATTTAAGCTATTAATAAAAATAAAACATTAAAAGAAAGCATTTGAAGCCCAAATAAAATCGCAATTAACTTGAAAACCTTTTTATTAAGGCAAAAAAATTATTCATGAAAAACTTACTGTGAACTTAAAAAAATCTCTTCTTTTAACAAAAAAAATCAAAGAAAAAGCGTTTAAAGAAGGTTTTGATGCAGTAGGGATTGCAAAAGTTCCAGGATCTTCGAGAATCAAACTTCGATCTGCTTCCTTAGAAAGATGGTTGCAAGCTGGCCATCAAGCAAAAATGGAATGGATGAAAAGTCCAAGAAGAAAAAATATAGAAAACATGCTTGAAGGCGTGCAAAGTGTTCTCGCAGTTGGTCTTAATTACTATGTAGATACAGAAAACAATCCTAAAGACATATCCATTGCCAGATACGGATGGGGGCAAGATTATCACAAAGTTATTGAAAAAAAATTAAAGAAAGTTGCCCGATTTCTTGAAAAAGAAAGGCCAAACTCTAAATGGAAAATATGTGTAGATACGAGCGCATTTTTAGATAAAGCATGGGCAGAGGAAGCTGGTATTGGATGGATTGGAAAACACAGCAATATAATTAATTCTGAAATTGGGTCTTGGATGTTTTTAGGTCATCTTTTGTCAACTGAAGATTTAACAGCTGATAAACCCTCAAAACCCATATGTGGTGAATGTGAAAAATGTATTGAAGCCTGCCCAACTAATGCAATTGAAGAACCATTTATTGTCAACTCAAATAAATGTTTGGCATATCACACCTTAGAAAACAGAGAAAAAGAATTACCTAAAAATATTATTAATAAAATGGGTAATTGGGTAGCAGGTTGTGATATTTGTCAAGATGTTTGCCCGTGGAATCAAAAAAATATTCCTAGCACTTTAGAACCGGATCTACAACCTTCTGAATGGATATTAAATATAAGTAAAAAAGATGCGTTGTCTTGGAGTGATTCAAAATGGAAAGACAATTTAAACAACTCAGCATTAAAACGAATTAAACCCTGGATGTGGCGAAGAAATATAAATTCAATATCAAATAATCCGTAAAAATGAAAAAAATTCCAACGATTTCTCTATTTATTCTCTGTCTAACTCTCTTTGAATCTTTGCTTACAACAAAATCATCAAATGCATTTTTTCCTAGAATCAATGAACCAAATCAACAAGAATTAGAATCTACTTCAATACAAATTGGGAAGACAGCAATACAACTAATTCAATTTGGTCAAAATGATGAAGCAATTAAACTTTTAGAACTTGCAGTTCAATTAAATCCTAAAGAAAAAGATCTTTGGATAAGTCTTGCAGAAGCTCAGACTAGATCAAATAGACAACATAAAGCATTATCATCATTAAATGAAGCAATAAAGTTAAAACCGAAAGATCAAAGTATATATTTTATACAAGGTTCCATCTATATGGATTTGAATGATCCCAAAAAAGCGAAGGCTGCGATAAAGAAGGGCTTATCAATTAATAAAAATAATGAAAAAGGATATTTTCAATTAGGTAATGTTGAAATCATGCTAAATAATTATAAGTTAGCATTGATCGCATTCAAAAAATCATCAAAAATTAATCCAGATTTTTGGCAATCTATTAATAATGAAGGTCTTGTTTTATATGAATTAAATAATTTTAATGAGGCCATTTCAAGGTTTAAATCAGCACTTAAAATTAGCAATGATGCTGAACCAATGTTAGCTTTAGCAGTAGTTCTATATTCTTCAAAAAATAAACCTATTGAGTCGTTGAACTTAGCAAAAAATGCTTTAAATTCCAATCATCGATATGTTTCAAAAAACTATCAAGCAAAGCAATTGTGGGGGAAGAAACTACAAAAATCGGCAGAACTTTTATTTAAAGACAAAGAAATGAAAAAAGTAGTTAGAGAAGCTATTGAAAAAAGTCGATGAATTAATGTTTAACAAAAAACTGGTTTTTAACAGATTAGTTAGTAGCCTAAATAAAGAAATATAGGCCTCTTACAAACTCAAAGATGGCCAAGGAACGCCTGAAACCAATATCGTTGCATCAAGAAATGCAGCGCTCTTATCTCGAGTACGCAATGAGCGTAATCGTTGGAAGAGCTTTGCCAGACGCTAGGGATGGATTGAAACCGGTGCAAAGAAGAATTCTTTTTGCGATGTACGAATTAGGACTTACACCTGATAGACCTTATAGAAAATGTGCCCGTGTTGTAGGAGATGTTCTCGGTAAATATCACCCACATGGAGATCAAGCTGTTTACGATGCGCTAGTAAGACAAGTACAAATATTTAGTTCAAGATATCCAATTCTTGATGGGCATGGGAACTTTGGATCTATTGATGATGATCCTCCTGCTGCGATGAGATATACAGAAACACGACTATCTCCAATCTCCAACGATGCAATTTTAAAGGAAATAGATAAAGAAACTGTTGATTTCTCCTCAAATTTTGATGGATCCCAACAAGAACCAGATGTTTTACCAGCTCAGTTACCATTCCTTCTTTTAAATGGAAGTGCAGGGATTGCTGTTGGAATGGCAACAAGTATTCCTCCTCATAATTTAAATGAAGTGGTAGAGGCTTTAATAGCAATAATTAAAAAACCATCTTTAGAAGAAAAAAAATTATTAGAACTAATACCTGGACCTGACTTTCCAACAGGAGGGGAAATTTTAATTAGCAACGGAATAAAAGACACTTACACAAAAGGAAGAGGAAGTATAACCATGAGGGGAATAGCTCATATTGAGGAAATTAATCCAGGCAAAGGTAAACATAAAAGAAGTGGTATTATAATTACAGAACTGCCATATCAATTAAACAAAGCTAGTTGGATTGAAAAACTAGCTGAGCTAGTAAATAATGGAAAAGTTTCTGGAATAGCAGATATCCGAGATGAAAGTGATCGAGATGGGATGAGAATTCTTGTAGAGATAAAAAGAGATTCTGATCCAAAGAAAATTCTAAATTTTTTATATCAAAAAACTAGTCTCCAAAGTAATTTTGGTGCAATTTTACTTGCATTAGTTGATGGTCAACCAGTACAACTTACGTTAAGAAAGCTATTAGATAATTTTCTAGAATTTAGAGAAAATACTATTTTACTTAGAAGCAATTATTTATTAAAAAATATAAAAAAAAGACAAGAAATAGTTGAAGCTCTAATTCAAGCTATAAATAATCTGCGAGAAATAATCAATTTAATTGAAAAATCTAAAGATACAGCTGAAGCAAAAAATAGTTTAATTAGTAACTTGAAGATAAATGAGAGACAAGCAGATGGAATTTTAGGAATGCCTTTAAAAAAAATCACAAGTTTAGAAAAGAATTCATTAAAAAATGAAATAGAAGATCTGCAAGGTAAAAGAGCTGAGCTCGAGTCAATAATTAATGATAAAGAAAAATTAATGAAAGTTATGATTAAAGAATTAAAAGAACTAAAAAAAAGATTTGGAAGTGTTAGAAAAACAAAATTAATAGAGGGTGGAGATGCTCTCATTGCTGAAAGAATGGCAAATCAAAGACCAAATAAGGAATTGCAAAGAATAAATGCTTTAAAAGAATTATCGAAAGATTCAGAAATTATTATTCAAGCAAATAATGAAGTAAAAATAATCCCTTCAATCACAATAAAAAAATTAAAGATAAAAGAAAGTAATCAAGAAAGAAAAAATATTCTACCTACAAAACTAATATGGCCAATATTAAATGAACCAAAAATATTAGCGATAAGTCAACTTGGAAAAATAGGTCTTCTTAAATGGGAATTTGCAGGAAAGAAGCCTGGTCCTCTTGAAAATTTCTTACCAGCGGGATTGGAAAATGATGAAATAATTAATTTAATTCCATTACAAGAAAAAAAAGATATAAGTTTAGGATTAATAAGTAGTGATGGAAAATTCAAAAGAGTTTCAATAAATGAAATTAGCGATATTTCTAATAGATCTACAACAATTTTAAAATTAAAAAACAATATTACACTTCAGTCTTGTGTTCTTTGTGAAGAAAATAGCTATCTATTTTTAATAAGTAACATAGGAAGAATAATCAAAATCAAAATAACAGAGAATGAGTTCCCTTGTATGGGAAAATTAGCTCAAGGAACCAGTATCATGAAATTATTCCCCAGTGAAAATATAATTGAAGCAATAAATATTCGAGAAAAACAAATTAAAGACTTAATTTTAATAACAAGTAAAGGTACTTTTATAAAACATAATACGAAAGAAATCAAAATATCTAAAAAAGGAGAGTTAGGAACAATTGGAATAAATTTTAAAAATAATAAAGAAATGAAAGATAGAGTAATTAATTGTTTTTTAAACAATAAATACGTTTTTATTAAAACGAATCAAGAGAGGTATGAAAAATTAGAAACAGAACTAATTAATAATAGTTTATATAAAAAAGAAAAAAAATTAAATATAAAATTAAATGATAATGAATTTATTCAATCTATTTTTTCAATGATTTTACCAGAAGAAGATTAAGATAAAGAAGTTTTTTCAACCCAATTTAAATATTCATCTGTAACTGTTCCAGTTACATATTTTCCAGTAAAACAAGATAAATCTAATTCATTGAGTTGAGAACCAATAGTAATTGCTTTTGTAAGATCTTCTACTTCTTGATAGATCATTTTATCAATCAATAAAGTATTCTCTATTTCGTTTATATTTCTATTAAAAGCAATCAATTCATTTCTACTTGGCATGTTGATTCCATAAACATGTGGAAACCTAATTGGCGGCGCAGCAGAAGTAAAAGTAACTTTATTAGCGCCAGCACTTCTTGCCATTTGAACAATTTGCTGAGATGTTGTTCCTCTAACAACTGAATCATCAACTATCAAAACATTTTTATTTTTAAATTCAGTACTCATTGCATTTAACTTCTGACGAACTGAACGTTTTCTTAAAGATTGGCCTGGCATTATAAATGTTCTTCCAACATAACGATTCTTAAAAAAGCCCTCCCTATACTCTATTCCTAACTGTCTTGCTACTTGCATTGCAGCAGGTCTAGAAGAGTCAGGTATTGGCATTACTACATCTATATCGCCAAGAGAAATTTGTTTTTTTATGGTTTCAGCTAATAAATCTCCCATTCGTAATCTTGACTCATAAACTGAAATACCATTCATTATTGAGTCAGGTCTAGCTAAATAAACATATTCAAAAGAACATGGAAATAATCGAGGATTATCTGAGCATTGTTTAGAGAAAAACTCACCATCTGAGGTAATAAAAATCGCTTCTCCAGGTTCAACATCTCTAACAATTTTATAATCATTATTTTCAATAACTAATGATTCACTTGCAATTATCCACTCAGGTTTATTCTTTTCATTCAACCTTTTACCAATAACCAAAGGACGAATTCCAAAAGGATCTCTAAAAGCTAAAAGACCATGACCTGCAATTAAAGCAATAGAAGCATAAGATCCCTCTACTCTTGAATGAAGTCTTTTAATAGCATTAAAAAGATCATCTGGATTTATATCTTTTCCTTGTATTGAACTATTTAATTCCGTTGCCAAAACGTTTAATAACATTTCAGTATCACTTGAAGTATTTGTATGCCTTCTATCAACTTTAAAAAGATCTTTTTCTAACTCTCTTGTATTAGTTAAATTTCCATTGTGAACAAGAATAATCCCATATGGAGCGTTTACATAAAAAGGTTGTGCTTCTTCTTCTCTATGAGCAGCTCCTTTGGTCGCATATCTGACATGTCCTAATCCAGTCTTTCCAATCAAAGCCCTCATGTCTCTAGTTCTATAAGCTTCTCTTACTTGGCCTTTAGATTTATTGATATGAAAAACACTTCCATCCATTGTTGCTATCCCAGTAGAGTCCTGTCCTCTATGCTGCAGCAATAACAAACTGTCGTAAATTTGTTGATTACATTGATCAGTTGAAACAACGCCTACTATTCCACACATAATTATATTCCTTTTTTAAATAAGCAAATTTTATTTTTAAAATTATAAATCATAGATATTTTATTTAGATATTTTTTTATAAATAGCATTTTTATATACATCTTTTAAATCTAGAATATTAGCATCTATAATTAAATTATTAGACTGATATACTGATAAATTATTTTGATTATTTACAGTACCTAAATGACATAAAGAAAAACTGATAGATTCTTCTAAAGATAATCTTTTGTAATCTTTTTTTAATTCTAAACTTTGATTCTCTGAACAACTAATTATAACTCGTGCTCCTCCTTCAGAAAAAAGAAGATGATCTAATCTTAAATCACTTGCGGAAAGCATAATATTTGCTCCAAATCCTGAGGAAATACAACACTCAGCTATTGCAATTGCTAATCCACCGTCACCCAAATCATGAGCTGAATTAATAATGCGTTTTTGTATTATTTGTCTTAAAAAAGACTGAACTTGTTTTTCCAAATCTAAATCAATTTCTGGAGGTCTTCCAGTTTTTAATCCATGAATATATTCTAAATAAGATGAAGCAGATAGTGAAATTCTATCATCTTTAATTTCCAATGGTAAGCCTATCATCCATATTTGATCATCAGAATTCTGCCAAGATTTTGTACAAATATTATTGATATTTTCTATTATTCCAACCATACCAATTACAGGTGTTGGATGAATTGGAATAACAGTATTATTTGATAATTTTGTATCATTATAAAGAGATACATTTCCTCCTGTTACAGGAGTATTTAATACTTTACAAGCATTACTTATACCTTTGCATGACATGGATAATTGCCAAAAACCTATTGCTTTTTCTGGAGAAGAAAAATTTAAATTATTAGTGATAGCTATAGGTTCGGCTCCAACACAACTTAAGTTTCTAGCTGCTTCTGCAACAGCAGCCATACTTCCACGTTGAGGATCTAAGTAAACCCATCTATCATTACAATCTACTACAGATGCTATTCCTCTATCTTGATTTGATTGGCCTTTAAAATCATTTTGCGGGCGAATTCGAATAACTGCTGCGTCAGCTTCTCCTGGAGAAACAACCGTATTTGATTGCACTTGATAATCATATTGTGTATAAATCCAATTTTTTGATGCTATTGAAGGAGTACTTAATAGATTTAATAAAATATTATTCCAAGTAACAAATAAATTATTTTTTAAATTAATAATTCCATTATTTAAACTTTTAGGTAATAAATCTTCTGTCCACTTCCAATGTTCTTGTAAATATTCAGGCAATGAATGAATTAATATATGCTCCTCTATGGGTGTATCATCAGCGAGTGAAGATGCTGGTAAGTTTGCTACTATTTTCCCTTTATGTATAACTCTTACAACTTTTTCTTTTAAAACTTTTCCTACAACTGAAACATATAAACCCCATTTAGTAAACAGATCACTCAATTCTTTTTCTGAACCAGGTTTCACAACAAATAACATTCGTTCTTGTGATTCTGATAACAAATACTCATATGCAGTCATTCCCTTTTCTCTAGCTGGAACAAGATCAAGATTTAATTCAATTCCAACCTCACCTTTTGAAGCCATTTCAGAACAACTACAAGTTAGTCCTGCAGCGCCCATATCCTGAGCTGCAATTACATATCCTGTATTAAATGCCTCTAAACATGCTTCTATTAATCCTTTTTCAAGAAAAGGATCACCAACCTGTACAGCAGGTCGATCATCTATTGAAGTTTTTGAAAGTTCAGAGCTAGCAAAACTTGCTCCTCCCATTCCATCTCTGCCAGTAGTATTTCCTACATATAGAACTGGAAAATCTATCCCACTAGCTCCTGAACAAACTATTTCCTCTGTTTCCATTAACCCTAAAGCCATTGCATTAACTAAAGGGTTACCAGAATAACTACTATCAAAACCAACTTCTCCTCCAACAGTAGGAACCCCTACACAGTTACCATAATGAGAAATCCCTGCGACTACACCTTCCAATAAACTGATGTTTTTTTCATCATCTAAGGGTCCAAATCTTAAAGCATTTAATAAGGCTATTGGCCTAGCTCCCATAGTAAAAATATCTCTCAATATTCCACCAACACCAGTTGCAGCTCCTTGAAAGGGCTCAACAGCTGATGGGTGATTATGACTCTCAATTTTAAAAACTAATTTTTGACCTAAACCAATGTCGACTACTCCTGCATTTTCTCCAGGACCAACAAGAATGCGTGAACCTGAAGTTGGAAAATTTTTAAGCAAAGGGCGAGAGTTTCGATAACAACAATGCTCAGACCACATCACACCAAACATTCCTAATTCGTTCCTATTTGGTGGTCTATTAAGTCTTCTACAAATTTCTAAGTAATCAGTTTTTTTTAAACCTTCTTGGACAAGAGAAGACAAAACATCATATTCAACAAAAAAATCTGATGAGTTAATTAATTTATTAAAGTCTTTATTCTCAGTAAAATTTTCCATTAATTAAATCCAAGGATCAAGATCTCTTTCATTGTTCAAACTTGTTTTTCTCTTTCTTTTATTCATTGTATTAAATTCTTCAGAACTATCTATATCTAGATTATCTATCCAATCATCATGCAAGTCAGGTTTCCTCTCATATTGATTGAAATCATCATCAGAATTAACCTGATTATCACTAATTTGATCGTCAATCCATCCCTCAAGTCTATCAGAAGCTCCATAACTAAAATCCTGAAATTGTGCTTTCAATTTCCTACTCTTATTAAGAAATTCTTCTTTTAAGCTTGCTTTCTGAATAACTAGATCTTCAAATGAATCAATTTCACAAGAAATAGACCCAGGTTGTTTATCACTTATCTGAGATATGAGTAAACGCCATCGACTTGTTCCAGGTATTAATGGATTTGATCGACTAACTAAATAATACTGAATCTTTCCAGTTTTTACATCAAAAACAAAATCAGCAATTAAACCCAATTTTTGGCCATTTCTATTATAAACATTTGCATTCATTAAAGTAGGAAAACGTTCCAAAGTTTGTTCGTCTGAATTAGAAGAAGCTCCTTTTACGTAAACTTCTTGGTCATTGATTCCCTTTAATTGATCTAACCTCCATACCTCTCTTTTTAATCTCAAGCTAGAAGGGCGACTTACCCATCCTAATATTCTATGAACAGGGGGATGCATCCATGGGCTAACTCCTGGACCATGATCAATCCCTTTATCACAGCGAACATTATGCTTTAATAAATCACTTAGAAATAATTTAGATGGTATGGTCAAAATTAATTTCTTATTTGTATTGGCATAACTAAATATATAAAATTAACGTCACTGTTAATTGGTGAAAAAACGGCAGGTGTCGTAGGTGCATTACAACTTAGTTTAATTAAATTTGAATTTATAACTTTTAATCCATCTAATAAATATCTTACATTAAATGCTATTTGAAATGATTCGCCTTTAAAAGAAACAGGTAAAGACTCAGAGCCAGTTCCTATATCTTGAGCGTCAGTTGTAATTTTAATTAAATTTGAGGAACCATCTATTGTTATTTTAATAACATTGTTATGTTGATCAGCTATGACTGCTATTCTTTCTAAGGAAGCTAAAAAATCTTTTCTATCAAATTCTAAAATATTTGAAAATGTATCTGGTAATAATTGTGAATAGTTTGGATAAGAGCCTTCTAAAGATCTAATAGTTATAATTTCGTCAGCAGATATAAAAACAACTTGACCTTTATCAATAAAGAAATTGATTGGTTTACTAATGTCGCATGTACTTAAAAATTTATCTACTTCTCTTAAAGATTTAGAAGGGAGTGTAATAGAAAATTTATCAAAATCATCAGATTTATTTATATCTTTTGATTCAGATAAAATATTATTTAAATTTAAAACAGCTAATCTATGTCCGTCTGTAGCAGCAGATTCAATACCATACCCATCAAAAGTAAGATTAACACCTGTAAGTAATTGTTTAGCATCGTCTGTACTACTTGCAAATAAAGTAGATCTAATAGCATTAGATAATAATAATGGATTTAATTGAAGTGATGTCCCTGTTTCTACTAAAGGTAAATCTGGAAAATCATCTGCAAGCATTCCTCTGACTTGATACGTACCACTCTTACTTGTTAATTCTACTTGTTGACTAGTATCATCAGAAGTAAGAATTAATGGTGAATCATTAGATAATTTAGAGACAATCTCACCAAATAATTTGGCTGGTAAAGTAATAGCACCACTAGTTTCTATAGAAGCAGATATTGAAGTTTGTATTCCTAAACTTAAATCAAAACCAGTTAAACGAAGTTTACCCGTTACTTCATCAGCGGCTAATAAAACATTTGCCAATATAGGGTGTGTCGGTCGAGTAGAAACTGCTCTGCTTACTAACTGTAAAGCAGAATTCAATTCTGATTGAGAGCAATTTAATTTCATCCTGTTATTTCAAATAAAATCCACTGATATAACAATTTCATAGCTATTTCAAAAAAGCAATACCGTTAAATAAAACAAAAATTTTTTACTTTCAACTATATTCTTTATTCTTTATATGAAATTGAATTAGTAGTAGTAGTTCTTGTGGTTTTTGTGGTTATTAAAAAAAATGTAGTGCTCATCTGTAATTTTTTAATTAATACCTGTGGAAAAAATGCTTTTATAGGGGATAAAAAGTTTCGTTTTCACAAGTTTGTTAAACTGTGGAAAAAAAATAGAAAATTCTTTAGAGTTTTTAATGTTTTTCCACAAAGAAATAGACATATTAAAAAGTGAAATGCACAGACACTTTTTTTTTTGGATAGTTATATGTCTTTAAAAGCCCATTCTTTTTGATATTGAATTTACTTCTGCTTCTACACCAGCGTGAAAAATAGAGTCATTATTTTTTATTGCACAGTCAGGATCTTTTAGTCCGTTACCAGTCAATACACAAACGATTGTAGAATTTTTCGGTACTTCATTTTTTAGTTTTAATAAACCAGCAACTGATGCTGCACTGGCAGGTTCGCAAAAGATACCTTCTTCTTTACCGAGAATTTTATATGCGTCTATTATTTCAGAATCTGTTAAAGATGAAAATTTACCATTACTTTCTTCTCTAACTAGAAGAGCTTTTTCTTTATTGACAGGATTACCAATTCTTATAGCCGTAGCAATTGTTTCTGGATTAGTAATGGTTTTCCCTTCAACTAAAGGTGCAGAACCACTTGCTTGAAAGCCCATCATCCTTGGTAAGTGTTTAGATTTGTTAGCTTCAAAAAATTCTTTAAATCCCATCCAATAAGCACTTATATTTCCTGCATTTCCCATTGGAATACACAACCAATCAGGTGCATTTCCAAGATTTTCTATTATTTCAAAAGCTGCCGTTTTTTGTCCTTGTAATCTATAAGGATTTACAGAATTAACCAATGTTATTGGGTATTTATTTGATAAATCTCTAACAATATCTAGTGCTTTATCAAAATTTCCCTTGATTGCCAATATTTCTGCTCCGTAAACTAATGCTTGAGCTAGTTTTCCTTGAGCAACATAACCGTCTGGAATAACCACAAAGGCTCTCATACCTCCTTTTCTTGCATAGGCAGCTGCAGATGCTGAGGTGTTTCCTGTACTTGCGCAAATTACAGCTTCACAACCAGATTCTTTGGCTTTACTTATTGCCATTGTCATTCCGCGATCTTTAAACGAGCCTGTTGGATTTAGTCCATCATATTTGACATATACTTTTACTCCTTTTCCTATTCGATCAGATATTGATTTTACTTCTATGAGAGGAGTTGCGCCTTCTTTTAGAGTAATAATTGGCGTTTTTTTTGTTATTGGTAACCAAGGTTTGTAGGCTTCTATAAGACCATCCCAATTATTTTTTTTGGGACTAGAGGTAAAAATCTTTTTTAATTTTTCCGAAAATGACACTTTTTCACCAAGTATTTTCAAATAATCTAAGTGCTAGACCTTCCATCTTTCAGTTTTTTTAAAGGTGAATTTGAATAGAATTCGATTAAGTCTTTTAATGATTCAACTTTTTTTAAGGTTTTATTCAATGCATTTAGATCAATAGCAATATTTTTAGTTGGGTAAGCTTTAAAAAAATCTATTAGATTAATTTTTTGATTATTTTTATAAGAACCTAATATAATTCCTGATCTTATAGCTTTTGTACTGATTTTTTGATTAGATATTTTATGAGGATGTATAATTTCAGTGAGTCTACTTAAAAAAACCTCACCTATTTTACTATTCATTAACTTGCTGCTAGGCGATAGGGGTATTTCTATTTTATAAGATAAAATTTCATGCAGTTCTTTTTCATTTTGATTGGTTATTTTTATTAGATTTTTTAGTTTAGTATTAGCTATTTTCGTTTTCTTAAAGTTATATAGCTCTTCTATTTTTATTGATCTATTAAAGGTACCTTTATAAAGAAATAATGTTTCTGCTGCTTTAGTTGGTGGAATTAAAAATAATATTAAAAATATTAAGATGTTATGTTTTAAATTCATTTATTGCGGAACACCAGCAGCAACTTTAACCAATCTTACTATACCTTTTTCAGATGTTTTCTTCATTAATCCAAATCCCATCTCGTAAGTATCTCTAGTAATTAAAATTTTAGGTAATTTTTTAAAAATTATTTTTCTTTTAAAACCAGGCTGCATTTTTGACATATTAAACATTTTTTGAATTGTAGACATATTCAAGTTTATATTAGTATTTATTTTTGATGATTTTTCTATAGTTTTTGACCTTATTTTTGATGGAAGCTTATTATTTATTTTGATTAATGTTTTCCATCCAATTGAGTCAATTTTTGTAGCTAAAATATTCACTAATTCATTCCTAAGTATAATACCTTTTTTTGAAAATAAAAAATCAATTGTTTGATCTAATATTTTTCCGCTATCTAGTTCCTTTTCTTTTGTAGCGCTTTTAAGTAGATCATCCAACCTTTCTAATTTTAAATTGTTTTCATCAAAAAGCATTTCTTTTAAGCTATTTCTTAGTTCTGGATTTTCATCTTCCATTAATCTTCTTGCAAAATACGGGTAAGCCGCTCCAAGTATTTTAAAATTTGGGTCGACGCTAAGAGCTATTCCTTCCAAAGTAATTAAAGATCTGATAATTAATGCGTAATAGGGCGGCAATTTAAAAGGAAATTTATACATAATTCCTGACATATCATCTGTAACGGCTTTGAAGTCCATTTTGTTAACGCCTATTTCTAAAGCGCTTGTAAAAACGCTTTCAAATGCAGGTGCTATTGGCTTTAAATCGACTTCTTCGGACAGAAATCCTAATTGAACAAAATCATATGAAAGTTTATCAAATCTTCTATTTACAAGATGAACAACTGCTCTGATTAATCCAATTCTTGATTGTTGTGTAATGTCACTCATCATACCAAAATCTAAATAACATAATCGACCATCTTTCATGGCTAGAATATTTCCTGGATGAGGATCTGCATGAAAAAAACCATGTTCTATAAGTTGTTGAAGGCTGCAACTTACGCCAATTTCTATCATTTCATTTGGATCAATCCCTAACTTTTTTACAGCCTCTATGTTCGTTAATTTTATACCATCTATCCATTCCATTGTAAGCACCCGTCTACTTGTTACTTCTCTGTAGATTTTTGGAACTGCTATTTTATTATTTTTACTATGAAGTAATTTAAATTTTTCTGCATTATTAGCTTCATTTATATAATCCATTTCTTCAAAAATTCTTTTACCAAGCTCATCAATCAATGCCACTAGATCACTTCTAATAATTCCAATATTATTTTTAAGCCATATAGCGATATTTCTTACTATATATAAATCTAAAGTGATTTGTTCTCTTAAACCTGGTCTTTGTATTTTTACGGCAACTTTCTCTCCCCCTTTTAGTATTGCTTTATGAACTTGACCAAGAGATGCTGCTGAAATTGGCTCTTTATCTATTTGCGTAAAAATGTTGTTTATTTGATTTTCTAAATCTTCTTCAATACATGCCATTGCAAGCTCGCTTTCAAAACCTGGCAGTTGGTCTTGAAGCTGAGCTAATTCTTCTAGAACTATTGGTGGAACTATATCGGGTCTAGTAGATAGTGCTTGCCCAGCTTTTATGAATGCTGGTCCTAAATCTACAAGAAGTTTAGTAAATTCTTTGGCTCTAAAAGTTTTTCTTTCATTTTTTTCTAAAGAACCAATTAACTTTTCCCAACCAACACCAAGTAAAAATAATCCTATTGGTAAAAGTGTTTGCCAAATTCTACGAAGTAGACGAATTGGATTTTTTTTGTAGATTGATTCAATAGCTTCAGGGTCATACTCAAGCAGACCTGAAGCTTCAATAAAATCGCTTAATTCTGCGGCCATTTTAATATGGCAGTGTTTACATCCCTTCTAATCCATTTTAGGCCTACTTTGTGTCTTTTTGATTCTTTGAATTATGCTAAACAGCCTACGCTTTCAAAATATAGCTCTATTTGGGAACTTAGAGATCGATTTTGATAAGGGATTTACTGTTTTTACTGGGCAGACTGGTTCGGGTAAATCAATATTTATTGATACCTTAAATGCTTTATTGGCCCATAAAAAAACCTCTCTAGATAATCGATTGGTAGCTAAAGCTTCTTCGTTTTCATCAATTGAAGGTGTTTTTTCTGTTTTGCAAACTACAAAAGATTGGTTAATTGATCAGGAATTTGATATTGATGATGAATTAATTGTGACTAGGGAATGGCGTTTAAAAGAAGATAAATATAAATCTAGATTTAGAATTAATGGTGTATTAGTTAATAGAGATCAAATATCAGAATTAAGATCACTTTTATTTGATTTTACGCTACAAGGAGATACTTATATTTTAAATGATTCATTAAATCAATTAAGTTTATTAGATTCTTTGGATTTAAAAAAAATTCAAGGATCAATTTTTAAAGTCAAGCAAGATTGGAAGATATGGTATGAATCTAATTCCAAATTAAAGGAAGCTAGAGATAGAATCTTAGATTCAAAAAAAGAGCTAGAAGAAATGAAATATATATTTCAAGATTTAGAAAAACTAGAATTAGAAGATCCAAACGAGCAAACTAAGTTAGAAACTGACCAGAATCGTTTATCTAATCTTCTAAGATTAAAAGAGGGAGTTAAATCTTTGTTGAATAGATTAAATGAAAGTTTAGACGAATACCCATCTATCTTGGATCATGCTAATTTTTGTATTAATGAATTAAAATCTTTATCTCAAATTGATTCTTCTTTGGAGCCAATTTTTGATAGTTTTTATTCATTAACTAATAATCTTAATGAGTTAACTTATCAGATTAATGATTACGAAAAAACATTAGATATTGATCCATCCTTTTTAAATGATTTACAAATCAGATTGTCTACCCTTAAATTCTATCAAAAAAAATATCAAAGAAATATACCAGATCTTATCAGTTATAAAAATGAGTTATTTAATTGTTTATCTTTTCAGGACAGTTCTAATAATATTAACGAACTTTCTTCTTCTGAAAATAAAAAAAGAATTATACGAGATAAGTCTAATAAAGATTTATCAACTATAAGAAAAACTTTAGCTTTAGAATTTGAAAATAAATTAATTCTTAGTCTAAAAAAATTAGGTATTCCTAATGTTCGTTTTAAAGTTGTTTTTGAAGAATGTGAACCAACAGTTAATGGAATTGATAAAGTTAATTTTATGTTTTCAGCAAATCCAGGCCTTTCTTTAGCACCACTTGCAGAAATTGCCTCTGGTGGAGAAAAATCTAGAATTCTTTTAGCAATAAAGGCAATTTTTTCTTCATTTGATCAAACTAACCTATTGATTTTTGATGAAATAGATTCAGGAGTGAGCGGATCAGTTAGTAGCTATGTAGCTACTTTGCTACGTGAATTGTCAAATCATTGCCAAGTTTTTTGCGTTACACATCAACCTATAATTGCAGCATTTGCTGATAATCATTTTGCTTTAAAAAAGAGTGTTATCGATGGCGATACTAAGTCCATTGTTACTAATTTAAAGGAAATCGTAGATAGGCAGAGGGAATTGGCTCTCTTGGCTGGAGGTGAAATTGTAGAAGCGAATGCTTATGCGGCGAGCTTGCTGGAACACAAAGCTGCGTGATGAGCATATTTTTTTATACAATTAACTATTAATATTTTTCCCTAATGGGAAGTTCAAAATCTACTTCTAAAAAAAAGACATTAAATATTGGTTCTTCTAGTGAAGAAGTCATAACTATTCGCGGTGCAAGACAACATAATTTAAAAAATGTCGATTTATCAATTCCAAGAAATAAATTGGTGGTTTTTACAGGTGTTAGTGGAAGTGGTAAAAGTTCCTTAGCGTTTGACACTATTTTTGCTGAAGGACAAAGGCGCTATGTAGAGAGTTTGTCTGCTTATGCAAGACAATTTTTAGGACAGGTTGATAAACCTGATGTTGATTCAATTGAGGGTTTATCCCCAGCCATTTCTATTGATCAAAAATCCACAAGTCATAATCCTCGCTCAACTGTCGGAACGGTTACGGAAATACAAGATTATTTTCGTTTGCTTTTTGGTAGGGCTGGTGAACCTCATTGCCCAGAGTGTTCTAGGCCAATTAAGCCTCAAAGTATTGATGAGATGGTTGATCAAATTAAGACTCTTCCAGAAGGTACGCGATATCAATTACTTGCACCAGTTGTTAGAGGAAAAAAAGGAACACATTCAAAGCTATTGTCTGGACTTGCAGCAGAAGGTTTTGTTCGAGTCAGAATTAACAAAGAAGTGAGAGAATTGGCAGATAATATTGAATTAGATAAAAATCAAGTTCATTCTATTGAGGTAGTAGTTGATAGATTGCTTGCGAGAGAGGGCATCGAAGAGAGATTAACTGATTCATTAAGTACTACTTTGAAAAGGGGAGATGGTTTAGCAATAGTCGAAGCAGTACCTAAAAAGAATGAGGAACTTCCTCAAGGCATTGATAGAGAAAGATTATTTTCTGAAAACTTTGCTTGTCCAGTTCATGGTGCGGTGATTGAAGAATTATCTCCAAGATTATTTTCCTTCAATAGTCCATATGGTGCTTGTCCAGATTGTCATGGTCTTGGTCACTTGAAAAAATTTACTTGTGAGAGAGTTGTACCTGATCCATCTTTACCTGTTTATGCTGCAGTTGCACCATGGAGTGATAAGGATAATTCATATTATTTTTCATTATTATTTTCAGTTGGCGAGGCATTTGGCTTTGAGATAAAAACTCCTTGGAAAGATTTAAAAGAAGAGCAAAAAAATATTTTATTAAATGGAAGTAAAGAACCTATTTTAATTAAGGTAGATAGCAGATATAAACAAGATTCAGGATTTAAAAGACCTTTTGAAGGTATTTTACCTATTTTGGAAAGACAGTTACAGGACGCTAATGGTGAAGCGGTTCGCCAAAAGTTAGAAAAATATCTTGAATTAGTTCCTTGTGCAAGTTGTCATGGCAAAAGATTACGTCCTGAAGCTCTTGCAGTAAAACTTGGACCTTTTTCAATAACTGATCTCACTGCATCAAGTGTTTCTACCACACTTCAGAATGTTGAGGATTTAATGGATCTTGAGACAACAAAAAAATCAAAGCCATTACTTTCCAATAAACAAAAAAAGATTGGGGAATTAGTTTTAAAAGAAATTCGATTACGTCTTCAATTTCTTTTGGATGTTGGACTTGATTACTTAACTTTAGATAGACCAGCAATGACGCTATCCGGTGGGGAAGCTCAAAGAATACGACTTGCTACGCAAATAGGTGCAGGTTTAACAGGAGTTCTTTATGTGTTAGATGAACCTAGTATTGGACTGCATCAAAGAGATAATGATCGATTATTATCTACACTAAAAAAACTACGTGATTTAGGTAATACTTTAGTTGTTGTTGAACATGATGAAGATACTATAAGAGCAGCTGACCATTTAGTTGATATAGGGCCTGGTGCTGGTGTGCATGGTGGAGAAATTATTGCTGAAGGATCTCTAGATAGCTTGTTAACTGCAAAAGAGTCATTAACTGGTGCTTATCTTAGTGGGCGCTCATCTATTCCTACTCCTGCTAATAGGAGAGACTCTGTACAAAGAAAGTTACGCTTGATTGGTTGTGATAAAAATAATCTAAAAAACGTTTCAGTTGATTTTCCTTTAGGTAGATTAGTCGCTGTTACTGGAGTTAGTGGAAGTGGGAAAAGTACTTTAATAAACGAACTACTTCATCCTGCTTTAAATCATTCTTTAGGCTTGAAAGTTCCTTTTCCAAAAGGATTGAAAGAGCTAAAAGGTATCAAATCTATTGATAAAGTTATTGTGATTGATCAATCTCCAATTGGTAGAACACCACGATCTAATACGGCTACTTATACAGGTGCATTTGATCCTATACGCCAACTTTTTGCTACTTCTGTCGAAGCAAAAGCGAGAGGGTATCAAGCAGGACAATTTAGTTTTAATGTAAAAGGTGGGAGATGCGAAGCTTGTCGTGGCCAGGGTGTAAACGTAATTGAGATGAATTTTCTACCCGATGTCTATGTTCAATGTGATGTATGTAAAGGAGCTCGATTTAATCGAGAGACATTACAAGTTAAGTATAAAAATTATTCTATTTCTGATGTCTTAGAAATGACTGTTGAGCAAGCAGTGGATGTTTTCTCTGCAATACCTCAAGCTGCAGATCGATTAAGAACACTTTTAGATGTTGGTCTTGGGTACATAAAGCTTGGTCAACCTGCTCCAACATTATCTGGCGGAGAAGCTCAAAGAGTAAAACTTGCGACTGAGTTATCTAGAAGAGCTACTGGTAAAACTCTTTATTTAATTGATGAACCTACAACTGGTTTAAGTTTTTACGATGTTCATAAATTAATGGATGTAATACAGAGACTAGTAGATAAAGGAAACTCAATTATTGTTATTGAGCATAATCTGGACGTTATTAGATGCTCAGATTGGATTATTGATATGGGTCCTGAAGGAGGTAATCGAGGAGGCGAAATTATTGCTATGGGAACTCCTGAAGAAGTGGCAACAGATTCAAATAGTCATACAGGTAATTATCTAAAAAAAGTTTTGGAATTACATCCTCCAAAATAAGTTTGAATATTTTTTATTTTTGTACACATTTCTTAATTTATACGGTAAATATAATTGTTTCTGATTTCTAAAAACTCTTAAAAATCAAGTTATAGAAGGGTTTTTAAAGATTAATTTTTATTTTAAAAAAAAACATTATGCTTTCTTTAGATTTAAAAAACATAAAATCAGTTATCTATTCATTGTCTCTTACATTGATTTTGCTTGGGATTAAGACTTTTACATTTAAATTTGCATGGTTTAATCCGTTCACATGATCTTGAATTGGGCAGAGATTCAGATACTGGAGGGCAAACTTTATATGTTTTAGAATTAGTAAAAGGACTTGCTGCAAGACCAGAAGTTGAGAAAGTTGAACTTATTACTAGATTAATTATTGATAGGAGAGTATCATCCGATTATTCAAATCCCGTTGAAAAGATATCAAATAGTGCGGAAATTATTCGGTTATCTTTTGGTCCTAAGCGTTATATTAGGAAAGAATTATTGTGGCCTTATTTAGATGATTTAGCCGATCAAATAGTTCAAAGATTACAGAAAGAAAATAATTTTCCTGATTGGATTCATGCTCATTATGCAGATGCTGGATATGTTGGCGCATTGGTAAGTAGAAGATTAGGATTGCCATTGGTTTTTACTGGTCACTCACTAGGCCGGGAAAAACTTAGAAGATTATTGGCTGCTGGTATAGATCATGATCAAATAGAGCAAACTTATTCAATTAGTAAAAGAATAGATGCAGAAGAATTGGCTTTAGCGCATTCAAACTTACTTATAACAAGTACTAAGCAGGAATCAGTTGAACAGTACGCGCGTTATGGGCGATTTAGTTCAAAGAACGTAGAAATAATTCCACCTGGTGTTGATTTAAATCGTTTTCATTCAATAGATTCTAATTTGAAGGAAGAAGAAAAAGAATTACACAAACTTTTTAAACCTTTTTTGAGAGATATAAATCTTCCTCCTCTCTTAGCTATATCAAGAGCAGTAAGGAGAAAAAATATTCCTGCTTTGATTGAGACTTATGGACGTTCGCCAATTTTGCAGCAAAGACATAATCTTATTTTAATTTTAGGTAGTCGAGATGATTCACGTCAGCTTGATAAACAACAAAGAGAAGTATTTCAGCAGGTTTTTGAATTGGTTGATAAATATAATTTATACGGAAAAGTTGCTTATCCCAAACAACATAAAAGAGACCAAATCCCCTTAATTTATCGTTGGGTTGCCCATAAAAAGGGACTATTTGTTAACCCTGCTTTAACTGAGCCATTCGGTTTAACATTATTGGAAGCTGCTTCATGTGGATTGCCTATGGTAGCTACTGATGATGGTGGCCCAAGGGATATTCTGTCTCGTTGTGAAAATGGACTACTCGTTGATGTAACTGACTTAGAAGCGTTACGAGATGGTTTAGAGACTGCTGGTTCAAACCCTTCTTTATGGAAAACGTGGAGTAACAATGGAATTGAGGGAGTAAGCAGGCACTTCAGTTGGGACGCTCATATTTGTAATTACATTGCATTGATGCAGAAGCGTTTGAAATTTCTTGCACCTCGACACTGGACATTGGGGAATGCTAAGGACACAAGCCCTATTGGTAAGAAATTATTACTTCTTGATTTAGATAACTATCTTGAGCAACCCCAAGCCTCATCAAAGTTGAGAAATCAGTTAAAAAAACATTCATTTGACCTTGATATTAAGTTAGGAATATTAACTGGAAGATCAGTTAAAGCTGCTCGGCAAAGATATCCAGAAACACAATTACCTACACCAGCAGTTTGGATATGCCAAGCTGGTACAGAAATTTATTATGCTGATGAAAATAAATCGGATATTTTTTGGCAAGATTCCATAAGCGTTGATTGGAATCGAACAGGGGTAGAAAAAGTTTTGTTTGATTTAAAAGATTATTTAGAGCTTCAATCAACAGATCAGCAAGGTATTTTTAAGATTAGCTATTTATTGAAAGAACCTAGTGATGCCATTTTACCTTTAGTTCGTAAAAGATTAAGGCAGTCTGGACTTGCGGCATCTCCACATCTGAAATGTCATTGGTACTTGGATATTGTTCCTTTGCGAGCATCAAGAGCAGAAGCTATTAGATTTTTGACTTTACGTTGGGGTTTATCTCTAGAAAAAGTTTTTATTGTTGCGAGTAAACAAGGTGATGCAGAGTTAATCAAGGGATTGACTAATAGTGTTATTCCTTTTGATCATGATTCATCATTAGATGGATTAAGATCCCAACAAAGGGTTTTCTTTTCTGATGCTCAAGAGGGAGTTGTTGATGGTTTAAAGCATTTTCGACTTTTTAAAAGTAATTAATATTTAAATTTTCCTTACTTGTTGTACTTCAAAAATTCAATTGATTACTTTATTTCTTCTTCAAGTATTAATGTAAGTTGTTGATATGGTGGCTCTTCACTTATAAAACCCCAATCATTGAAAATCTTTGAGTCTATATGAGTGATTATTTGACGTTTATTTCTATTTTCTAATTTAAAACCCTCTGTTGACATTGTTCTCATAAGTCTTGCAGACTCTTCAAATCGAGCCGCCATAGAATCTAGAGTTTCACAGTCTTTAGTTAATCCTTCTTCTTTCCAAGTAAAATAAGTCATCAGTTGAATTTGAAGATCTAAGGTTTAATGAAAAATATTAGATTTATTATTACTAATAATAATGTAATGAACCAAAAACCACCTACTATTTGACTCTCTTTGTTACCTTGAAGTTCAAAATGGTGATGTATAGGAGTCATTAAAAATAATTTATGACCTTTACCTTTTATTCTTTTAGAAATTTTAAAAATACTTACTTGAACTATTACAGAAATAGACTCTGCTGCAAGTATTCCTCCCATAATTAATAGAGACCAAAGATTATTTGATATCAAAGCTATACCACCAAGAGATGCTCCTATAGCTAAAGACCCTGAATCTCCCATAAATAATTTTGCAGGATATTTATTTAAGAAAAGAAATCCCATACAGCATCCAGACATTACGATGCAAAAAGGAGCTAGAGTTTCACCAATACTTTGATTTTCAATTGAAATACTTATAGCTAAACCCGTAAAAATTAATGCACTACAGCCACTTAATAAACCATCTAAACCATCAGTTAAATTACTTGAATTACTTTCTGAAAGTAGTACAAATATCCCTAAAGGATAAATTAGATTACCTATATTAATACTTTGATTTCCGATTTGAATGTTATTAGGTATAAAATTATTGAACGCACAAATAATAATAAAAATAAGACTGATAAAAAATTGTAAAATTAATTTTTCATTCGAAGTTAAACCAGTATTTAATTTCTTTTTCAAACTAATTAAGTCATCAATTAAACCTATTAACATAAAAAACACAATAAGTAAGCTTAAAGTTAGAATAATTTTATAATTTTCGTTATTAATATATATAATATTGCTTATTATTATTCCTGTAGGAATAAAAAAAACTCCACCCATAGTTGGAGTCCCTTCTTTAAGCAAATGTTTTTTTGGTCCCTCTTTTCTAATAATTTGTTTGATTTTGATTTTTTTTAATATAGGTATACTGAAAAAAGTAATAATAAATGAGATTAGAGCTGTAATTATAAACGGAACAGTTAAATTGCTATTTTCAAAATAAAAATCAGAAAATACACAAACTATTGTTATTAATCCAAAGAGGATAAATATTTGCTGATTAATTTTGTTTAAAAATGATATTTTTTTTTTATTTAGAACCTTTGTAGATTTTGTCAAAATTTAAGCTAGTAGATTAATCTTCCCATTCTTCATCTGTTGATTCTTCTTCAGCTTTATAATCTTCTTTTTCTCCCATTAAAGCGGAAAGCTCTTCTTCTTCAACGGTACTTATTTCTTGATCATTGGAATCTTCGTCAGAAACTAATCTTCCACTGGTTTCTAACCATGACAATAAATCGGGTTCTTCTCGCAGTGGGAGAACAGGAGCGAGCTCTTGCCTGCCATAGCGAGTTAGCGCAGGATTAATGCCGTCTAAATCAGATAATTCGATTTGTTCTAGATCGCTCATATCAAAAATTTAGTCCATGAATTAACATAGTCCATTATGGATTGATTTTCTAATCTTTATGCTGAGTTCAAAGCTGATTTTGATGACTTTTACTTGGGGCATGGCTTTTTTAGTGAGTATTTGTCTTCGCATAGCGGGTATTATTCATCTTGAACCCTTTTTCATAAACCATTTTTTAGTGTGGTTTTTGGTTTTTACTCCTTCATTTTTCCTTTTAATTTATTTTTTGGTTAGGAGAACTGTTTCTCTAAATACCTCTATTTAATTTATGTTGAAGTGACTTTTAAGCTTTCATATCATTATTTAATTTTTACGTCAAATAATGATGTTCAAGATTTATTGATTTTTGGTCATAACATTGATACTTGGTTAATTTATGTACTTATTTTTTTTGGATTAACTTCTATCGGTTTTGTTTTTGTATGGTTCCTAGGGTTTTTAGGTGAAAGGAAATCAGGAAAATCGATTAAACAGCCATGGGAATAAATTTTCGTTTTTTCTAAAGTCATTTGACCTTAAAAATATTTTAATCAGCATTGATTATCTAAATCAGAAAATTGTCCAATAGTTCTCTATATTTACTAGTGAAAATTGAATTTCCTTCAAGGAGATAAACATATGGGAAGAGCTAAAAAAGTTGTTTTGGCTTATTCAGGAGGAGTCGATACGAGTGTTTGTATTCCTTATTTGAAAAACGAGTATGGAGTTGAGCATGTAATTGCTTTTGCAGCAGATCTTGGTCAGGGTGATGAACTTGATGAAATTAAAAAAAAGGCTATTTCTGCTGGTGCTTCTGAATCACTTGTTGGCAATTTAGTAAAGCCTTTTATTGAAGATTTTGCTTTTCCAGCAATTAGGTCTAATGCTTTGTATCAAGGTAAATATCCACTTTCAACTGCTTTAGCAAGGCCATTAATTGCAAAAAAACTAGTTCAAATTGCAAGGGAATTAAATGCTGATGGAGTTGCTCATGGGTGTACTGGTAAAGGTAATGATCAAGTTCGTTTTGACGTCACTATTGGAGCTTTAGCTCCTGATTTGAAATTGATTACACCAGCACGAGAATGGGGTATGAGTCGTGAAGAAACAATTGCTTATGGAGAAAAATATGGAATAGTTCCTCCTGTAAGTAAAAAAAATCCTTATTCTATTGATTTGAATCTTTTAGGTAGAAGTATTGAAGCTGGTCCTCTTGAAGATCCATTTGAGATGCCATCAGATGAAGTTTTTGGAATTACTTCTTCTATTGCTGATTCACCTGATGAACCTGAGATAGTTGAAATCTTTTTTGAAAATGGTAATCCAGTTGCTATTGATGGTGCCCCAATGGAGCCAGTATCTCTTATCAAGAAGGCTAATAGCTTGGCAGGAAAACATGGGTTTGGACGTTTGGATATTATTGAAGACAGAGTAGTGGGAATTAAAAGTCGAGAAATTTATGAAACACCAGGTTTGCTTTTATTAATTAAAGCTCATCAAGAAATTGAAAGTTTAACTTTACCCGCTGACTTATTAAATACTAAATTCAGACTGGAAAGACAATGGGCTAATTTGGTGTATCAAGGTTTCTGGTTTAGTCCCTTAAAAGAAGCTTTGGATGCATTTATAGATTATTCTCAAAAGCAGGTCAATGGCTCAGTGAAAATAAGGCTTTTTAAGGGTAACGCTGATGTAATTGGTCGACAGTCAAAAGACAATAGTTTATATATTTCTGATATGTCTACTTATGGAAGAGAGGATAAGTTCAACCATAAATCTGCTGAAGGATTTATTTATGTATGGGGATTACCAAGTCGAATTTGGTCTTGGATAAATAAGTAAAATAATTAATTTTTGATTTTTAAGCTATATCTTTACTCGTTGGCCTCTTCTTTTGTCTCGTCTTTAGTGGTGGATTTAGTAGTTTCTTGAGTGGGAGATTCAGTTTTATTTTCTGGAGGTTTTTTGTTTTCATTATCTGTTGCAGTTATCTTAGGTTCACCATCACCATCTTTAGAAGTGGGTTTTGGAGTAGGTAAAGGTCCATATTGTTTAACTGTTAGATAACGAATAACGTCTTCACTCAGTCTCATAGCTTTTTCTAGAATTGCAATTTGCTGTCCATCGCCTTTATGGCTTAATTGAACGTAAATTCCCTCTTTATGTTTTGCAATGGGATAAGCAAGTCTTCTTTTGCCTCTCATTTGACTATCCAATACTTCTGTACCTGCTTTCTCAAGCATTTCACTATATTTTTTTAAATGACTATCAACTTCTTCCTCCGGTATGTCCGGACGAAGAATGTACATAGTTTCGTAATAGGGTTGATCAGACATAGAAATTTCCGACTAGGACTTTATGGCTCATTAAGAGCGGCGGAATTTTAATCTTATACTGAAGTGGTAACTTTTCACAATTGCATTTTTGTTGCTTGGCTGATTCCTGGCAAATTTGGTTCATTTCCTTGTGTGCAAGACCAAACACAATAAGTAATCATGAAAAAAAGACTTATTAATAAAGTACTTGAGAATGTTCTTATAATTAATGAGTTTCCAAAAGGACTGAGGAAAATTTCGAATATAAAACCAACTATGATTATACAAATATTGATTAATAACGATTGGAGTGCATTGAAACGTAAAAAATAAGATGCTTTACTATTTCTTACTAGTCCAATAAAAATAGCTAAAAATAATAATAAATTTCCAAAAGGTATTGATCTTTCTATTAATATGATTGGAATTGCTGGGATTTGAATAATTTGAGTAATCGGATATTTAATATATAAATGATTACCAAAAATAAGACAATCAGCCCATGGAATCATATATAGAAAAACACCTAATAATTTTGCTCCTATTGAAGGCATTAGCAATTTGATTTTTATTAGATTAAACCATTAAATGTTTTTTTGCAGATGATTTCATTTTCTGAACAGGAACGTTATTAAAACCACTCCATAATTTTATTGATAAAGCACCTTGCTCTACGAGCATATCAAGCCCATCAATTGTTAAACAATTTTTTTGTTCTCCAAGCTTTAACCAGTTTGTTGGTCTTGGAGTATAAATCAAGTCATATAAAATAGTTTTATTAGATAAAATTTCCCATACTTTGTGGCCAAGTGGAATATTTTCTGGTTCAGATTGTTTGTTATTCATCCCTATTGGAGTTGTATTAACAATTAAATCAGCATCTGCAATATATTGTGTAATATTGAATTTAATATTATTAATACCTTCAATTAATATATTTTTCTTTAATAATAAGTTTTTCATGCTTTTTACGAAAGTATTTAATGAATTTTCATTGCGGCCTATTATTGTTATTCGTTTAATATTTAAAGTACTTAACCCCATAACTACTGCTCTCGCGCTCCCTCCACAACCAAGTAAGACCACATGTTTATTGATTAAATTTTGATTTTTTAATGGCATTAGAAACCCCTCCATATCAGTATTTGCTCCTATCCATTGATTATTTTTTTCTGGTATTAGTGTGTTAACGGCTTGGATATCATTTGCAACTTTAGTTAGTTTGCTACAAGTTTTTATAACTTCTTGTTTGTGGGGAATAGTTATATTTAATCCTTTGCAATCTATACTTCTTAAGCCTGTTATGACTTTCTTTAGATTTTCTCCATCGCAGGGCATCGCTACATAACACCAGTCAAGTCCCATTTCTTCATATGCGGCGTTATGCATAATCGGTGAAAGAGAATGATTTACTGGTTGTCCGAGAAGTCCTGCCAGACTAGTTTTTCCTGTGATAGTGTTCATTTATGCTTAGTTAGGTTCAAAAGTGCTAAGAGACTGTTCGGGAACCACGCCTCGCCTCAAATAGGTTTCACTGACGAGGATGTTACTTAAAGAAAGAATTTAGGAGCTACTCACTCATGGGGAAGGTTGTAGGAATCGATCTAGGAACTACAAATAGTTGTGTTGCTGTTATGGAAGGCGGCAAGCCTACTGTAATAGCAAATGCTGAAGGATTTAGAACAACTCCATCTGTGGTCGCATATACAAAGAATCAGGATCAATTAGTCGGACAAATTGCTAAACGCCAAGCGGTGATGAATCCTGAAAATACTTTTTATTCATCAAAGAGATTTGTTGGTCGACGGGTTGATGAGGTAAATGACGAATCTAAAGAAGTAAGCTATGGAGTTGAAAAGGCAGGTTCTAACGTTAAATTAAAATGCCCAATACTTGATAAGCAGTTCTCTCCTGAAGAGGTAAGTGCTCAAGTTTTAAGAAAACTTTCTGAAGATGCTGGAAAATATTTAGGCGAATCAGTCACTCAAGCTGTAATTACAGTACCTGCGTACTTCAACGACTCGCAACGCCAAGCCACTAAAGATGCAGGAAAGATTGCAGGCTTAGAAGTTCTCAGAATTATTAATGAGCCAACTGCTGCTGCACTAGCATATGGTTTAGATAAAAAAAGCAATGAAAGAATTTTAGTCTTTGATTTGGGTGGAGGTACCTTTGATGTATCTGTTTTAGAAGTAGGTGATGGAGTATTCGAAGTTCTTTCTACATCTGGAGACACTCATCTAGGTGGGGATGATTTTGATCGAGTGATTGTTGATCATTTGGCTTCCACATTCAAAGGGAATGAAGGCATTGATTTACGCCAAGACAAACAAGCACTACAACGTTTAACTGAAGCCGCTGAAAAAGCCAAGATAGAATTATCTAATGCGACTCAAAGTGAAATAAATCTTCCATTCATTACAGCTACGCCTGAAGGACCAAAGCATCTTGATTTGACTCTCACAAGAGGTAAGTTCGAGGAGTTAGCGTCGAAACTTATTGACCGTTGTAGGGTTCCTGTAGAACAAGCTTTAAAGGATGCAAAATTATCTACTGGAGAAATAGATGAGATTGTTATGGTTGGAGGGTCTACCCGAATGCCAGCAGTCAAAGAGTTAGTCAAAAGAGTTACAACTAAAGATCCAAATCAAACTGTCAACCCAGACGAAGTAGTTGCTGTTGGAGCTGCTATTCAAGGTGGTGTTCTTGCTGGTGAAGTTAAAGATATTTTGCTACTTGATGTAACTCCTTTATCTCTTGGAGTTGAAACTTTGGGTGGGGTTATGACGAAAATGATTTCAAGAAATACTACTGTGCCTACCAAAAAAGCCGAGACTTATTCAACTGCAGTTGATGGCCAAACAAATGTAGAAATTCATGTTTTACAAGGCGAACGCGAAATGGCTTCTGATAACAAAAGCTTGGGGACCTTTCGTTTAGATGGAATCCCTCCTGCTCCCAGAGGAGTTCCTCAAATTGAAGTGACTTTTGATATTGATGCTAATGGAATTCTTAGTGTCAACGCAAAAGATAAAGGAAGTGGTAAAGAGCAAAGTATTTCTATTACCGGTGCATCTACTTTGTCAGATAATGAAGTTGATAAAATGGTCAAAGATGCAGAAATGAATGCTTCTGCTGATAAAGAAAAGCGTGACAAAATTGATATAAAAAATCAAGCTGAAACACTTGTTTATCAAGCTGAAAAACAAATAGGAGAACTTGGCGATAAAGTTGATGATGATGCAAAAACCAAAGTCGAAGAGAAACGCGTTAAGTTAAAAGATGCCATTGAAAAAGATGATTATGAAACTATGAAGTCTTTAGTTGAAGAGCTTCAACAAGAATTGTATGCATTAGGAGCTTCTGTATATCAACAAGCAAATGCTGCTTCACAAGCTGCTGATGGTTCTAATACTGATAGCAAAACTGATGGTGACGATGTTATTGACGCTGAATTTACTGAATCAAAATAAGTTAAAATTTTCAACTAATATTGATTCGCTATATCTATCTTAAGTCCAATCCATTCAGCGCATGAAGGAGCCAATAAAATACCATTTCTGTATTGACCTGTATTAATTAATAATCCAGGTTCTAATTCTTTTATTAATGGAGAAGCCTCATTCTTTGGTCTAGCTCTGATACCGTTCCATTCACGGCATACTTTTGCTTGTCTCATCCATTTTGGAGCAGTGTTGTTCATATTTAACATCTCTTTTTTTTCAGATAAACTTGGTATATTGCCATTTTCGACGGTTGCTCCTACAATCATATTATTGCTATTATGATGTATAAAATTTATAGATTGATAATTTAATATTGCAGGCCATTTATTCCAATTCATATTAATATTTTCTAATTCTAATTCAAAAACTTGTCCTAATATCGGCTCTAAAAGTATTTCATGACCTAATGGTTTCACTAATTTTTGAGTATTTAATGCAGTACAAATCACGATAAAATCTTGATTTATATATTGGTTATTTTCTAAATAGATTTTCCATCTTTTTTTATTTGAAGTTAGATTTTTTCTTATTTTAATAACACTATTTTCAATTTTATTTACCTTGATTTGATCAAGACTTTTCAATAATGATTTTATTAAATTTATAGGATTTAATCGACCATCTTCAGTAGAGATTAACCCTCCTATTAATTTTTTTTCAAAGATTGAATTCCAAAAATTTAAAGAGGTTTTATCCAAAAGTTCAATTCCATATTCCTGTTTATTTTTACTCAGCTCAATCATAGATTGATATTCTTTTTCAGAACTTGCTAATTTAACTAATGGTTTCTCGAAAGAGACATTTGAATCAGAAGAGTTAATTTCAATAAGCCATTTTTTCCATAATTTCATACTTTTATTTCGTAGTAAAAAAGACCTTCCTTTTGATTTCTTGTGGACATTTCCCATAAGGACACCGAGAGCAGCTTGTGTTCCATTTGTAGGACTTAAATTATTTATTTCTGAGTTGACTCTTGGGTCGATTAAATTTACTTTATAACCTTTTTTTCCTAGATAAAAGGCAGTTGTAATTCCTGCTATCCCACCACCAATGACTGAGATTTCTGTTTGATTCTTGTTTGCTTTTTGGCTATTCATTTGCACAAATGCTATTAAATTCGCTTGTTAATTTTCTATGGGTGGTCTAAAAAAGAGAATAGTTTAACGATATAGCTGGAGTGAGCATCAAAACAGTTATCTTGCAGTTCATTTGTCCTGATCAGCCAGGGCTTGTAAGTGATTTAGCAAGTTGGATAGCAAGTAAAAATGGGAATATTAGACATGCTGATCACCATACAGATGCAGATGCAAAATTGTTTCTTAGCCGTATTGAGTGGGATTTAGATGGTTTTTTGCTTGATAAAAATGAAATAAATACTGAGGTAAGTTTACTTGAGCAGCGATTGAATGGGAAAGCAGTATTGAGCTTCTCTGATGATTTTCCTAATGTTGCAATATTTGTTAGCAAGCAGAGTCACTGTTTAGTTGATCTTTTGTGGAGAGTTAAGGCAGGCGAATTATGTATGAATGTTCCTTTAGTCATTTCGAATCATTCAGATTTAGAGGAGATTTGCTCAAGTTTTTCTATTCCTTTTAAACTTATAAAAGTAGATAAAAATAATAAAGCGTTTTCAGAAAGTAAAATTTTAGCTTTATTAAAAGAGTACGAAATTGATTTAGGGGTTTTGGCTAAATATATGCAAATTTTAAGTAGTTCATTTTTAGAAAAGTTTCCTAATTTAATCAATATTCATCACTCTTTTTTACCCGCTTTCAAAGGTGCTCAACCATATCATCAAGCTTGGGAAAGGGGAGTGAAATTAATTGGAGCAACGGCCCATTATGTTACTCAGGATCTTGATGCTGGGCCCATAATTGAACAGACAATCTCTACTGTTAGTCATCGTGATGAAGTGTCAGATTTAATAAGAAAGGGTAGAGATCTGGAGCGAGTTGCTTTAGCAAGAGCCTTAAGATTGCATTTAAGGCGACAAGTTATTGTTTATAGGGGTAGAACTGCTGTGTTTACATGATAAATAATGCTTACTTCTGTAATTTAAAAAATAATTTCTCAGAGAATGTTGGCTGGAGTTGTTTTCAGATAGGTGTATTTTGTTTGCCCTCAAGTGCGTTGATTTCTTATGTTTTTTTGCTTGTAGCTCTTTTTGAAGGAAGTTTCAAAAGATGGGATTTTTATTGGAGGGAATATTGGAATTATCCGCTAGTTCTCGCTTCTTTTTTGATGTTGCTTGGTTGTATTCGTTCTGATCAGGGTTGGTTAGCATGGCTTGGTCTTTTTAATTGGTTGCCATTTTTTTGGTGCTTTTGGGGCTTTCAACCATATTTGATAACTCCTGAACGAAGAAGAAAATGTGCTTCTTGGCTTGTCTTAGGAAGTCTTCCTGTTTTGATCACTGGTTTTGGTCAGTTATGGCTTGGATGGGAGGGGCCTTGGAAGCTTTTTGATGGTTTAATAATTTGGTTTATTTCTCCAGGTGGAGAGCCTTTAGGTAGATTGTCTGGATTGTTTGATTACGCGAATATCACTGCTGCATGGTTATCAGGCGTATGGTCATTCTGTTTGGCCTCTGTTTTGTATCCTTTTATTCTTGGACGAAATCGAGTTATTTCTTTTGTTCTCTTGATTGCGTTTGTTTCCGCAATGATTTTGACTGACTCTCGAAACGCATGGGGTGCAATTTTTTTAGGATTGCCGCTAGTTATTGGTTCAGCATCATGGAGTTGGTTAATACCTTTAATGTTTATTTGTTTGTTACCAGTTTTTATTGCGGTTTTGCCAATTTTTGATTTTGGCATACAACAATTTGCAAGAAGTATTGTGCCTGAATCTATATGGATGAGATTGAATGATATGAAGTTTATAGATACTAGACCTTTTGAAGCAACACGTATTGGCCAATGGACAACAGCAGCTACATTAATTTTTGAAAAACCATGGTTAGGCTGGGGAGCAGCAGCTTTCTCAATTATTTACCCTTTAAGGACAGGGTTGTTTCACGGCCATTCCCATAATTTGCCTTTAGAATTAGCAGTTAGCCATGGCATAATAGTTTCTTTTTTGATTAATATATTTGTGTTTGGCTTATTATTGATTTCCTCTTTTTATAGAATATTTAATAATTTAAATCATCAAAAAAACATAATTATTGATCGAGCTTGGTGGACTTCTACTTTGATTTTGATTTGTTTTCATGCGACAGATATTCCACTATTTGATAGCAGAATAAATATTTTAGGCTGGATATTATTGATAGGTCTTAAATGTATGATTGATGAATCTACAAGCAATAAAATTTCATTAAAAAAATTTCAAAAAGTTTTATCTTAATTCTCCTTCTTCAATTGTAATTTGTCTTTCATAAATTGAATGTTCATTAAATATTCTAGCAGTTAAAAAGCTAGCTATACATGTAATTAAAAGTGGTTTTAGTATTAAGAGATTTTTAGTTAAGGCGAAGGCTAAAAACATTGCTGTTAAAGGTGTCCTTGAACAACCAGCTACAAATCCACCCATACCTGCAAAAATATATGTTGTTGGCACATGGCCCGTAAGTGCTTCTACTCCGATACCGCTGGCTAATCCTATTGCCCCTCCTAGGGTGAGCATTGGATAAAATAAACCACCTGGAGCTCCAGAGGCGGCTGCTAAACCAGAAGCAAAAAATAAAACTAAAAATATACTTATTGCAAGCGTGAAACTACTGCTTTCATTAACAATAATCTTTTGCAATCCTTCGATATTGTGAAAACTTTCTGGAATTATTGAATACATTGAGCCAAGTAATAATCCTGACAAACTCATTCTTTGAATAGTTTTATTTTTAAACCATTTGTTTCCTAGAACTTGCATCTTTAAAACATATTTGCAATACATTTCTGCTAAGAATCCAAGTAAGATTCCTAAAACTATTAGGTATATAAAATCTATTGGAAAGAATTCGATTACTGGTGTATATGCTCTCTCTAATTGAAAACCTAAATTATTAACAAATCCACCAGCTTTTTGATCTAGTCCAATTGCTTGCAAAATATCTGCGCAACTATCAGCCCAGAATGTTGTTATTACTACTAGTAAGAGAACTACTGGCCTTGCTGAATTTAGGAGTTCTTCAATTGCATAAACAAATCCTCCAATAGGTGCACTGAAAATTGCTGCAATTCCCGCTCCTCCCCCTGCTGCAACTATGACTCTGCGAAATGAAATAGGGGCTTTTAGCCATTTAGCCATTTTCCAGGCAACAGATCCTCCCATTTGTACTGCTGGGCCTTCTGGGCCTAGTGGAAATCCACTCCCAATAGCAATTATTCCAGCAAATAGTTTTACAATCCCCACTCTTAATCCCATAGGGACTCGTTTATGGCGAAGAAATGCAATGATGTGACTTACTCCTGCTCCTTTTGCTGCAGGTGCAAAATTTTGAATGAGTGATCCTGAAATTAAGCCTCCTAATGCTCCTAATATTGGTAAAACTATCCATCTAGGCATATATATAAGAAGAGTTGATCGATAATCTTCTAAAGCATGAATTCCAGTTTTAAATAATATTCCCGTTAATGCTGCTCCTAAACCTGTGAGTATGAGAGCAAGAATTACGTTTAACCATTTTCTTTGAAGAAGTTTTTTTATGCTTTGACTTGATTTCTTTTGAACGGGATTTTGACTTTGACTTTTGATCATTTAATTCAATTTAGGTTTGTAAAATAGAGGCCTCTTCTTCTTTTGTTATTACACGGCCATCTTCGATAAAGTTTGGTATTTCATCAAAGTTTAAGTATCTGTATATTTCGTGAGTTAAAGGGGAAACTTTTTTGGAAGCTATTGCAAGATATTCGTCAGTTGTAGGTATATGACCCAACAAAGCGCAAACAGCGGCTAGTTCTGCACTTCCTAAGAACACCTGAGCTCCTTTTCCTAATCTGTTGTTGAAATTCCTTGTACTGGTTGAGAAAACAGTTGAATTATCTTCTACACGAGCTTGATTGCCCATGCATAGAGAACAACCAGGCATTTCCATTCGGCTACCAGCTTTTTCAAAGATTTCGTAGTATCCTTCTTTCTTCAGAATTTCTTCGTCCATTCTTGTTGGCGGACTGACCCATAATCGTGCGGCATTTTCTTCTTCTCCTTCGAGGATCTTCGCAGCGGCTCGATAATGTCCAATATTTGTCATGCAAGAACCAATAAAAACCTCTTGAATAGGAGTACCTGCTACTTCGCTTAAAAGTTTGACGTTATCAGGATCATTAGGACAAGCTAAAACAGGTTCTTTAAGTTCATTCAAGTCTATTTCTAAAATTTCTGAGTATTGAGCATCTGAATCAGCTTTTAGTAAATCTGGCTTTTTTAGCCAATCTTTCATTTCTTTAATTCTTCTATTTATTGTTCTTGCGTCTTTATATCCCCTAGCAATCATATTTTTAAGTAAAACAATATTGCTTTCTAAATATTCACTGATTGTTTCTTCTGAGAGTTGAATAGAGCATCCCGCACATGATCTTTCTGCACTTGCATCAGTTAGTTCAAAGGCTTGCTCTAATTTTAAATTTGGTAGACCCTCTATTTCTAATATCTTTCCATTAAACACATTAACTTTGTTCTCTTTTGCGACTGTCAGAAGACCTTGTTGTATAGCCATCCAAGGAATGGCATTAACTACATCTCTTAAAGTGACGCCAGTCTGTAAAGATCCTTTAAAACGTACAAGAACTGACTCTGGCATATCTAAAGGCATGGAACCAATGGCTGCAGCAAATGCCACAACTCCCGAACCTCCTGGAAATGAGATGCCCAAGGGGAATCGTGTATGACTGTCGCCACCAGTCCCGACAGTGTCTGGTAAAAGCATTCTATTTAACCAACTGTGAATAATTCCATCACCAGGTTTTAATGCTACGCCCCCTCTTTCAGCAAAAAAATCAGGAAGTTCTTTTTGGGTTTTGATATCAACGGGCTTGGGATATGCCGCCGTATGGCAGAAACTCTGCATAACTAAATCAGCAGAAAACCCTAAACAAGCTAATTCTTTCATTTCATCTCTAGTCATCGGACCAGTAGTATCTTGACTACCAACTGTTGTCATTATTGGTTCACAACTTGCACCAGGGAGTACGCCTTCTAAACCGCAAGCTTTCCCAACCATTTTTTGAGCTTGTGTAAACCCATGCTTTGATGCAGGTGGCTGACCAGGACGGATAAAAAGAGTAGAGGCAGGAAGTTTTAATTTTGCTCTAACTTTGTCTGTTAAAGCTCTTCCAATCATTAAAGGGATTCGCCCACCTGCTCTTACTTCATCAGTAATAGTTTGTGGTTTTAAGTCAAATTTTGAAAGAAGTTCTCCACTCTTTATCTTATTTTCACTTCTTCTAACTTCTCCTTTGTAAGGGAAAATAGTAATTACATCTCCTGTTTTGAGATTGCTTACATCACATTCAATTGGAAGAGCACCTGAATCTTCAGCAGTATTAAAAAAAATAGGAGCAATTTTGCCTCCTATTACAACACCACTCCCTCTTTTATTTGGCACGTAAGGTATGTCTTGTCCTGTATGCCAAAGGACAGAGTTTATTGCTGACTTTCTAGAGCTTCCTGTTCCAACGACATCTCCAACATATGCTATTGGATGTCCTTTCTTTTTTAATTCTTCAATAGTGCTTAAACCCTCTGGATCTCGAGTCTCTAGCATTGCTAAAGCATGTAAAGGAATATCTGGTCTTGTTGTTGCATGAGTTGCGGGAGAAAGGTCGTCTGTATTTGTTTCTCCTTCAACTTTAAATACCGTTACTGTTATTTCCTGTGCTAAGGGTTGTTTATTAGTAAACCATTCTCCATCGGACCAGCTATTTATAACTTTTTCTGCATAAATATTATTTTTTGCTAATTCTAAAATGTCGTTTACAGCATCATAAACTAAAAGAGTATTACTTAATGCTTTGGAGGCTGATGCTGCTAATTCTTTATCTTTAGATTTTAGTATTTCAATTAATGCTGATACATTATATCCGCCAATCATTGTACCTAAAAGTTCAGTTGCTTTTAAAGGACTCACTAATGGACTTTTTGATTCTTCTAGAGCAATTGAGCTAAGCCAAGTGGCTTTGATATAAGAGGCTTGATCAACCCCAGGAGGAATTCGATTGATAAGAAGATCAAGTAAAAAGTTTTGATCGATTTCTTTATCTGGTTTTTCTAATAATTCTGTTAAAGCTTGAGTCTGTTTTGCATCTAAAGGAAGCGGAGGGACTCCTAATGCTTCTCTTTCTGCAACATGTGATAAGTAGCTTTTTAGCATTTTTAAATCTCAATAGAGAAGGTATTTGAGTGAGAGTCTTTTGTTTTCATTGTTTACAACTGCATGTTTTTTGAATAATCATTCAGATAATGCAATTTATTACCCCCCTATGACTGATACTTCTCTAATCTTATATCTATGATCACGCTTTAAATGTCCACCTCATCATATTTTTCAATGGTGGATAGCACCTCTGACCTTCATGTAGTTGAGACTCGTCCATTAATGTCACCAGCATTACTTCATAGAGATTTGCCTTTAGATAAGGGAACCTCAGAAGTTGTCTCTACTACTCGAAAAAAGATTCAATCCATTCTTCATGGTATTGATCCACGAATTTTGGTGATTGTTGGACCATGTTCGGTTCATGATGTTGATGCTGCTATTGAATATGCAAATCGTTTAGCTCCATTGAGAAATAAATATAGTCAGCAGCTAGAAATTGTTATGCGTGTTTATTTTGAGAAACCTCGTACAACTGTTGGTTGGAAAGGACTTATTAATGACCCTCATCTTGATGATTCTTACGATATTAATACTGGCTTAAGAAAAGCAAGAGGTTTATTGCTTGATTTAGCTAAAAAAGGAATGCCTGCTGCTACTGAATTGCTTGATCCAGTTGTTCCTCAATATATTGCTGATTTGATTAGTTGGACTGCTATTGGAGCAAGAACGACAGAGAGTCAGACTCATCGTGAAATGGCGTCTGGATTGTCAATGCCTGTTGGTTATAAGAATGGTACTGATGGGACAGCAACGATAGCGATTAATGCAATGCAAGCGGCTTCAAAACCTCATCATTTTTTAGGAATTAATAACGATGGTCACGCTTCGATAGTGAGTACTACAGGTAATCCAGATGGTCATCTTGTTCTAAGAGGTGGTAAGAATGGAACTAATTATCATTTTGATGCAATTAATTTAATTACAGATGAATTGGCACAATTTAAGATGCCTGGAAAAGTCATGGTTGATTGTAGTCATGGCAACTCAAATAAAGATTTTCGTAGACAATCTGAAGTTTTACGGGATGTTGCATCACAATTAAAAGGTGGATCAAAGAATGTAATGGGCGTAATGATTGAAAGCCATCTTGTTGAGGGTAATCAGAAGTTAAGTTCAGACTTGTCAAAACTTACCTATGGGCAAAGTGTTACGGATGCATGCATAAACTTTTCTACAACTGAAGTTTTATTAGAGGAATTAGCTGAATCAGTCAAATAAATTTAGTTGGTTTTTTATATTCCTACTAACCATATCCCTATACAAGTTACTCCAATAGGAACAGTTAAATTGTCAATACCCCAAGGACTTATTTGTTCTAAAACAGTTGCTATTAGCGAGATGACTATAATTTCTAGAGGCTGTATGCCTAAATTATTAGTTGAAGAGATAATTGAAGTTGTTATAGCTACTACTGACCCCATTGTTAATGTTCCAACAATTGATTTCGTTTGACCAAGTATTGACCATTTTGGAGAGTTAATAGACCTTCCGATCAAACCTGCTAATCCATCACCAAAAGCCATTGATAGTACTCCTATGGAAATAGATGACGCATAGCGAGGCCAGAAAAGTAAAAGTAAAACTGTGATACTGATACCATATGCAATTGTTCCAAAACTTTTTCTCTCGATATCCTCAATGGCAGGTAATAAACGATATTGATAATTAACACCTAAGGCTATGGTGATCAATAATGCAGTTAAAAAAGCTATATTTTTTGGAATATCAAATAACCACGCTAAAAGAATTACAGGCCCTGTTCCAATATGAATAATTTTTCTACTTAACTCTTCTTTCTGAGGAAAATATCTTTTACATAAAAATGCAATTAATAAAATTATAATTATCCATAACGTAATAACAAAAATAGCTATTTGAATAGCCAATGTTTAAGCAGCGTTTTGATGAGTAGTCATTACCCTCAATTTTAAAATTGCTTTTGCCTCAAGTTGTCTTACACGCTCTCTAGAAACATTTATTTGTCTTCCAATTTCAGCAAGAGTAAGTGGTTCTTCTCCATCGAGGCCAAAGCGAAGTCTCATGATTTTTTGCTCTCTCTCATTTAATTGAGATAACCATCCTCCAAGGTGTTCCTTTTGAATACTTCTATCCATCCCTTCCATGGGTTCATCAGAATTTGGGTCTGGAATTAATTCTCCAAGAGTACTACGATCTTCTTCGCCTCTTGCATGAGCATCAAGAGACGCACATGGCGCGCTTTGCGAGACTAGATCTTCTAGATCTTGAGGTTCAATACCCATTGCATTTGCCAACTCCAGTCGATTTGGCTGCCTACCAAATCGATGCGATAATTCCCGCGATATGCGGCGCATTTTTGAAAGTTTTTCGCTGATATGTATTGGCAGTCGAATAGTTCTAGCACTGTTATCAATGGCACGAGTCATCCCTTGTCTTATCCACCAGTACGCATAGGTTGAGAATTTATAACCCATTGCAGGATCAAATTTATCAACAGCTCTTTCTAATCCAATTGCTCCTTCTTGAACTAAATCAAGTAATTCGAGACCTTGGTTTTGATATTTTTTTGCAACACTTACAACAAGTCTCAGATTTGCAGCCATCATGCGATCTCTTGCCCGCTTACCCATTTTTATTTTGTGTTTCTGACGGGTAGAGCGTTGTTCAAGAGGAAGGCTTAACAAATCTTTCATTTGTTGAACATGATGAGCAAGCTCAATTTCTTCTGCAGGAGTCAGAAGTGGGACTCTTCCTATACTTGTGAGATAGAAACCTATCGAATCAGTAGCTAGACGATTACTTTGTCTTCTAGAACTTCGAGATTTTTGACTGCTTACAGTTGATGCAGATAGTTTTTGACTTGTGCTTGCCGAATTAGACTTCCCTGATGAAACATCAGAAATTTCTTTGGCAGATTCCAGCGGGATCCCCATCACCCTGGCCTCTTGAAATTAGATTTATTAAGAAGTTAGCACTTATAAGGAGAAGTTGACTAATTGAAACGAAAAATTTATGATTTTTTGCCTAATTAGGTATAAAGCGCATCAAAAAAACAGATTAAATGTTTTGAAAAAAGCTATGAAATTTTTTAAGTTTCTTCTTTTTTATATAGCTTAATAATTTTTTCTTGAATAAATTTTTTCTTATCATTCAAAATTTGATTTTTGGTGTAGCTTCCATCACTTTGCATGTTCCAAGAGTCTTTATTTGCTTCTAAATAAGAATCTAATAAATGTTTAATTTCTTTTTTAATCTTATTGTCTTCAATAGGAGTAACTGCTTCAACTCTTCTATCTAAATTACGCCTCATCCAATCTGCACTACCAATAAATACTTCTGCATCTCCATCGTTATTAAACCAAAAGATTCTTGAATGCTCTAAAAACCTACCAATAATGCTTGTTACTTTTATATTTTCGCTTAAGCCTTTTTTCTGAGGATATAGGCAGCACATTCCTCTAATTATAAGTTCAATTTTTACTCCTTCCTGTGATGCTACATAAAGTAATTTTATGATTTCTGGATCAACTAAGGAGTTCATTTTGGCTATTATCTTGGCTGGTAAGCCATTTTTTGCATAATTGATCTCTCTTTTTATTAGTTTTTCTATACCACTTCTAAGAGTTACCGGTGCAACTAATAATTTTCTGTAGGATTTTTGTTTAGCAAATCCCGTCAGATAATTAAATAGCTCAATAAGATCTTGACCAAGTTCAGGTTGACAAGATAGCAAGCCAAAATCTGTATATGTTTTAGAAGTTTTCGAATTATAATTACCAGTCCCAATATGAAAGTATGTTCTTAATCTGTTTTTTTCTTTTCTTATAATCAAAGCGATTTTTGTATGAGTTTTTAGTCCAATGACTCCATAGACAACATGAACTCCAGCTTGCTCTAATTGTTTTGCCCATTGGATATTATTATCTTCATCAAATCTTGCTTTTAGCTCAACTAGAGCCATAACTTGCTTTCCTTTCTCAGCAGCTCTTATTAATGCATCAATAATTAAAGAGTCTTTGGAAATTCTATATAAAGTCATTTTTATTCCCATTACTTGCTTATCTTCCGCAGCTTGATTAATAAACTCCTCGACTGATGTCGAGAAAAGGTTGTATGGGTGATGGACTAGTAAATCATTACGGCGAATAATAGAGAATATACTTTTAAAATTGCTTTTATTTCTAATATCTAATTCTTCTTGTTCACGCAATTGACTATTTTTGAGTGAATTATGAGTAACGCCTTGATGCTCTTTAAATTTTAATTTAGGAAGATTGAAAGTTGTTAATTCTATTAATTCATCTAATGCTAATAATCCCTCAATTTGATATAAATTTTCTTTGTCAATATTCATCCCTTCTTGTAAAAGATCAAGAATTACTTTTGGCGTATTTGTAGAGACTTCTAGCCTGACTACTTCACCTCCTTTGCGACGCTTGCGTAAACCTTCTTCTAGTGCACTCATTAAATCATCAGCTTCAATGTCTCGAAGCTCTAGATCAGCATCTCTTGTAACGCGAAAGAACGAATATTCTTTAACACTCATTCCAGGGAAAAGCATGGATAGATTATTTGCAATGATTTGCTCTATCGCAATACCTGTGTATTTTATTGATTCATTACCATGTAGTTCAGCTGGAATACTTATAAATCTGGAAATACTCTCCCCAGGAATTTTTATGCGGGTAAATTGTTCTTTATCTGATTCACTATCGACGATAATTGCAGCTAAATTTAAACTAAGATTACTTATAAACGGGAATGGATGAGAAGGGTCAACTGCTAAGGGGGTTAGTATAGGGAAAATTGCAGTTATAAAATAATTATCTATCCAAACCTTTTGTTTTTGATTTAATTCTTTATATTCAAGAATATATATATTTTCTTTTTTAAAATCTTCTTCTATATATTGTATTGTTTTATATTGCTGAGTCTTTAAAATAGGGTCTAAATAATTTCGAATTTCAATAAGTTGTTCTTCAGGTGATTTTCCATCTTGGCTTCTTTTTGAGATTCCACCTTCTACTTGTGATTTTAAAGAAGCAACTCTAACCATAAAAAACTCGTCTAAATTATTGCTAAAGATTGAACTGAATTTAATTTTTTCTAGTAGTGGCGTTTCCTCTTCTATAGCAAGTTCTAAAACACGTTTGTTAAAATCTATCCAACTGAGTTCACGATTAATATAAGTTTCATTATTGATTTTTGGATTTGTCATATCTACAACCAATTTATTCAATTTCTAATTATTATTTTAATATTTTGATCATCTATTAGTCTAGGAAATTACTTTTTGCTTAGTAGGACTTTTCCCTGAAATTAAAAACATAACAAATAGTAGAAGCAATATTGTCCCAAAGAATGGACTTCTTGGACCCAAAAGATCATATGAGCGTCCCGCTGCTATGGCTCCAAGAAAAGTTCCCAGACTTTGTAAACCCTGCAGATTTCCTAATACTGCTCCTTGACCTATGGAACTTAGTCTTCTTGAAATTAGTGCTCTTAAACTAGGAGTTACTAGTCCAGTTCCCATTGCAAGTATTGCGACGCCAGAAAATACAAGTGGAATTGACGTGTCTATATTTGCCAGCGTTAAAAGAATGCATCCTGTCATTACAAAGCCAATACCAGCAAAAGTTAATCTCGACTCCCCAAATCTTTTTACAAGAGGACCAATTAGGCCTCCTTGAACAATCATCGCAATAACTCCAACGACAATAAAAGCAGCACTACATAATTCAGGACTCCATCCAAATTTTTCTTTTAAATAAAGGACTAAAACAGCTGTAAAGCCATTAAATGCCATAAAGAAAACAAAAAATGATAAGCAAAGTCTTCTAGCTAAGGGGTTTTTAAATACAATTAATAGCTGACTAATTGGATTCAAATCTCTTTTTCTTGGTAGTAAATTTCTTTTGTTTTTGGGCAGTGTTTCCGGTAGAAACCAAATTACAAAAATAAGATTAAATATTGCAAATCCGCTTGCCACCCATACAGGTAAAGTAACACTAAATTTAGCAAGAGCTGTTCCTAATCCTGGCCCAAGAATAAAACCTAAACCAAACGCTACTCCAATTAATCCAAAGGTTTTTGCGCGATTTTCGGGAGTTGATATATCTGCAAGTATTGTAGTAGCAGTAGATGCGGTACCACCACTTATACCATCAATTATTCTGGCTAAAAATAGTAAAGATAAAGGTAAAGTTGAGGCCCATAAAGGTAAATAATTATCCCAATTCAGGCTTACAGTTAATGCAAATAGACATATTCCTATTACTGAACCAGATACACATGTGATCATGATTGGCTTACGACCGAAACGATCACTCATAGCTCCAATTAGTGGGGCTGCAGCAAACTGAGATATTGCATAAGTTCCAGTTAAAAAACCAAGAGTAGTCGCGCTTGTCGTGAATTGTTCTAATAAAAAAGGTAATAAAGGCAAAACAATGGTTTCGCCTAATCGATCATCTAGAAGTGTTATGAAAGCTCCTAAAAGGGTGGGAATTTTTAGCCTTCTCAATGCAAATAGCTCATAATTTATTCACCTTCTCATACTGTCAGAGAACTTGGCTTCATTTAGTAAAAACAGTCTAAATCGATATTTGCGACCTTGTGAGAGTTCTGATGAAATGGCTCTAAGAGAAGTTTATGAAGATGCTATTCGAACTTGTGATAAATCCTTATACAGCCAGAAGCAGATTGATGCTTGGACTTCCTTGGCTTATCTCCCTGGGATTTTAGATAAACCTCTTAGGGAAGGAGTTGGTTGGGTGAGTTGTGTTAATAAGACGATTGAAGCATTTGCTTTGAGATATCCAACTAATCGTTTAGCATTACTTTATTGCCGAGGGCGTTCGTCACGACAGGGTCACGCTACAGCTTTATTACATCAAATTGAGGAAGACACTCTCAAAGATAGACCTTTCAATTTAAAAACAGAGGCAAGTTTATGTAGCTATCAATTGCTTTTACGTCATGGATGGACAATTATTGCTCCTGAGGAGATTCAAATAGGAGGTGTTCATTTTTTACGCTATTTAATGGCAAAAACTTTGCATTGAATATCTTTTTTAAAAGTCTTCTTATGAATCAATATTTGCTTGTCTCCAATTAATTAATTTTTCTAATTGCTTTAAAGCAAATCCTGAATTGATTACTTCTTTTGCTTTATTGATTCCAACTTTAATATCAGAACTTAAGCCTGCATAAAAAAAGTAAATACCAGCATTCCATTCTAGTGCTTTAATTAATGGGCCCTCGCCATTAAGAGCTTGGAAAGCAAATCTCTGCCAGTCTTCGATGTTGGTCCATTCAAGATCTTGTCCTGAATATTCAAAGTCTTTGGGATGAAAAACTGCTCTAGTTCCATTTTGATTTTTATACTGACCAATTGTTGATGCACGACTTATTGACAGATCTATTCCACCTTCAAGTCCTTTAACAGTAATTACGTTTTCTTCATCCATAAGCTCAAGTGTTTTCCAGTGTCTTTCTTCAGTAGGAGAATGAACATAGCCACTTATATGTAGATGCTTTCCTTGATGACATGTCCAGATTAATTCCATACTGGCTAGCGGTGGTCGTTTACCTATTTGATCTCTATAAGGTATTAAATTTTCAGCTAGTGGAAAATGATCTGGCTGATGGATTAAAGCAAGTTCGTTATGGTTGAAAAAACTTTGCAGTTGAGTAATTGATAGACCGGTTAAATTTAATCCTAAGGCTTGAAAAAGTTCGTTATGAGTAACGCCGTATTTCACAGGCATACGAGAACCACCATGCAAAATAACAGGTTGTTTCTGCGTTAGTAATAGTAAAGATGTTAGAGGATATATAGGTGCAGTTTTTTTTCGACCATCAAAAGGCATTCCAAAAAATATAGGTTGACGTTGATTACTGGGTGATTGAATTTTTGGTCCAAGTTCTATATAGGCATCAATCATCCCGGCTAATTCTTCAGGGATAGGACGTCTAATTCTATGTGCAATCATGAAGCCACCAATTTGTGCTGCACTTGCTTCTTCATTCAGCATCAGTTTGAGAGCTGATTTAGTTTCTTCGCGAGTAAGACTTTTTCCTGTAAACTCACCACTACCTATTTTTTTTAAATAGGTTTTAAATTCTTCATATTTATTTGTCATTGGGGTTTATATTTCAAAGTTAAGTTGTTTTTTTGCAAGTTCTTTGCGCTCAGCATTCTTTAAATTTTTAACTAAATCTAATAGGATTTTTTTACTAATTTCAGTACCGATTGAACCAAGAGCCATTAGTCCATAGTATGCAGATTTATCCGAGCCTTTTTGTATTACATCGCGGATGGCTTTACAGATATCTAGGCTTTCACGTCTTTGAATTATTGTCAGTGTTTTGATCACTATCTCTTCTCTGAAATCATTTAAAGGAGATTTTGCTATGTCAAGTAAATCACAATCAGAAAGTAAATGAGCTTTGAATTTTAATAATTCTAAACCAGCTATTTTCATTTGTTCACTTTTTTCTTCTAATGTTTTTTTAATAAGCTCAATCGGTAAGGTTCCTCCAAAGCAAGCCAAAGCTTCTACGACTTTGATGTTCATTGTGTCATCACTATAAAGATGGTTTAAGAGCCATTCTTTGGCATCATCTTGATAAGTCAGTCCTGCAGCAAGGATTAGTTCGTCTTTATTTCCATACGTCTTAAGTAGATCTTTTATTTTTATCCATCCTACTTTTGATAATTGTCCCAAGCGAATAGCGATTTCTTGTCTAAGTTCAAAGTTAATATTTGGATTGTATGCAGTCTTAAGCCACTCAGCGCTTGGCTTCTTTTTTTTCGCGTTATTAATGGTATCCCATATATTGCTTTCTTCAATAATCATAGAATTTAAATTGAGTGGATTAGAAAATAATTAATCAGAATAATTTTTTAATTTACTATTTGTTTATTAATCAAGTCAAGTATCTGATTTGTTTAGAGATTAATTGAAAATCTTTTAAAACTCTATTAATAACTATTGAATAGTAGACATATTAAGAAAGCCTAGAATACAACTTTCTAGGCTTTCTTAATTTAGTTTAAAATTTAATTTTTTTAATTTTATCTTGCACCAAGTTGTGCTGCTACCTCTCTTTCTAGTTTTTCATCTTTGACGGCAGGTAAAACGTTAGAGATTGGAGTTTTGTGAGTGCTATAGAAAAGCATTCCAATAAATACCATTCCTCCAACAATATTTCCAATCGTCACTGGTAAGAAATTCCAAAAAATTACTTTTGTAAAAGGAATACCAGAACCAAGTAGAGGACCAGTTGTATGCAAAAACATATTAACTACTATGTGCTCCATTCCCATTGTTTGGAATGCAGTTATAGGTAGCCAGCAAGCAAGTATCTTTCCTGGAACACTTTTACTTACAAGTGCCATTGTTACACCTAAACAAACCAGCCAGTTTGCAATTACTCCACGTAAAAATGCAAGGAAAAAACCAGTACTGCCAAGTGCTTCATATTTAACAACTGTGTTTGCTTTATGTATAGCTATTATTTTTGCTGCAACAACTGCCCATCCCTTTCCACCTTCAGCAGCAGTTAATGGATCAACATTTCCAGCACTGGACAAGCTTATGGATAGTAGAACTGCAACAAATGCTGTACCTAGAAAATTACCGATCCAAACCCATAGCCAATTCCTTACAGTTGCAGACCAAGAACTCTTTCCAGCCCATACGGCCATTGGTAGTAACGCAAAATTACCAGTAACAAGCTCCATACCGAAAAGGACGATACTTGCAAAACCAAAAGGAAATATAAAAGAACCTAACCAAGGCATCCCAGATTGAATACCTATAGTAATTGCAAGACATGTCGCTAAACCTAAAATTGCTCCTGAATAGAAGCCTCTTATTAGCAAGTTTTTTACGCTTACAGATGATTTCTTTCCACCTGCAGCAATCATTCCATCTACCAATTCATTTGGTAGAACGTAGTCCATTTGAGAAGCACTTGAAGTCATAAATTTAAAAAGTAAGAAAAATAATTTTTTATAAAATCGAATTAATTACTAATTCGATTCATAAATTTGGAAAAGATGTCGGGGCTGCCATTAGCTCGATTAATCAGCGGTTTATCTTTGCCAAGAGGACTAAACCAATTCATGAAACGAGAAATAGAATCTTTAGGTAAGACGTAGTTCATTTGAGAAGTACTTTGAGTCATAAATTTAAAAAGTAAGAAAAATAATTTTTTATAAAATCGAATTAATTACTAATTCGATTCATAAATTTGGAAAAGAAGTCTGGGCTGCCATTAGCTCGATTAATCAGCGGTTTATCTTTGCCAAGAGGACTAAACCAATTCATAAATCGAGATAATGAACCAGATTTTTTACTTAAAAATATTTTTTCTTTTGCCTCAAAATTTGAGATAAGTAAATCTTTTAGTACATCTTTTAATTCATCTTGAGGGACAGATTTTTTTATTAATTCTCCTAATTTATAATTAGGTCCTTGTGATCCACCAATGCTTATATCGTAAGCTTCAACGGTTTTTCCTTCTTTGTTTTTAGCTTTTTTACCTGTTAAACCAATTCCTCCCATGTAGGCTTGCCCACAACTATTAGGACATCCGGTCCAATGAATCTTTAATTCGTCTTTCAAATCTAATTCTGTGTCTAATTCATGCGAGATTTTTAAAGCTTGATCTTTTGTATTTGTTAGAGCGAATCCACAATAGGTATTTCCAGTACAAGAAACAGTACCTGCTGCAATAGTTTCTGGTTCTAATGGAAACTTTTGTAAGAGAGATTGCCCCTTAAATTCTTCAATTAGATTTGTATCTATATTAGTAAAAATAATATTTTGATCTTCGGTTAGTCTTATTTCACTATCACCAAAAGCTTCGCATATATTTGCTAGATCTTGTAAATCTTCAGCTAAAAGGCGACCTACTGGAACATGAATTCCTGCAAAAAATTTATGTTCTTGTTTTTGAGGATGAATTCCAAAAAATGATCTTGGTTTATCTGCAAAGATTGAACCTGGATCTTCTTTTAATTCTCCATATTGCTTTTCTACAAGATCTCTAAATGTTTCAATACCAATTTTATTTAAATAAAATCTAAACCTACCTTTAGGTCTTATATTGCGTTCCCCATTATCTCTCCAGAGGGATAAAATAATTGATGTTAATTCATAAATTTTTTCTTCTTCAACCCAGGCATTTAATGGAACTGCATATTCATTCATTACTGATGAAAGTACACCTCCAACCCAAACACTAAAACCTAAAACATCATTAATTTTAACTGGATGGAAAATTAAATCGTTATGTAAAAGAAAATTATCTTTAGAGCCAGCTATAGCTGTGTTCCATTTTCTTGGAAGATTTGAAAATTCTGAATTTCCTTTGCCCTCTTTAATTAAATGATCTTGCATTTTTGATGTATATTTTCTTGTGTCTATAATTTCTTCTGGATCAACTCCAGCAATTGGATTTCCAGTAACATTTCTTGGATTATCAAATCCAGATTGAGTTGTTGATATGTTTACTTTTTTTAATCTATTTAATATCTCAGGTAAATCACTAATTAAAACACCTCTAAGTTGTATATTTTGCCTAGTTGTTATGTCACAACTTCCATTCTCTCCATATCTTGCAACAATTGACGCAATTACATTTAATTGTTCTGCATTGATTATTCCATTAGGTATTCTTAGCCTTAACATAAACTTTCCAGGTGTTTTTGGTCTCCAAAACATCCCGTACCATTTCAATCTTAATTCTAAATCTGTTTTATCCATTTCCTCCCATCCCATTTCAGCAAATTTATCTATATCCTTTCCTATTTCAAGTCCATCTTTAGCAGCTTTATTTTTCTCGACTTGATTTAGTTTTTTGCCTTCTAGATAATATTGAACCATTAGTATTGAGAAATGACATATATTATTAACCGTCAAAATCTAAGGCTTGTATGTATCAGTTTTTACCAAAATTATAATTTTTTTTGGTATCATTCAATACACCATATTTATCCATTTAATTGATTAATTGGTTTCAAAGTTTCTCATTTAGTATTGGCGTCCAATTTCTCCGAGGCTTCTAATCGCTCCACTTTTGAGCATTTCCCAAACCTCTTTCATAGCAAAAAGGTCTCTATGAAACGTACTTTTGAATCTTCTTCTTCCTCTGTATTGAGTGTTTCTTCGATCAACGCCTTCTCCTCGTCTGAAATTATTTGTTCCCGAGTATCTAAAACTTCTCATCATTTGAATTTTAATAAATTAGTTGAAAGTACTAATACATCTTCAGATGTCCATCAAAAGTTGTCTTTGTTACCAAATAGAATTAATTGTGAGCCTCCTCACCATTTACATTTATTAGTTCATGGTTCTCGAGGTGGTGAGATACATCCATCTCTTCTTTCTTTGGTTGACCAATTAAAACGGCTTAAAAATCGCTCTGTTTCAATAGAGGCTTTAACTGATGATAATCCAGAGCAAATTGACATCGGTAATAGATCAGTGGTTTTAGTTCCTCTTTTTCTGTTACCTGGAAGTCATGTTTGTATTGATGTACCAAAAATATTTAAACGTTTGCAAGAAGAGGGACAAAATATAAAATTGTTTCCTTTCCTAGGTTCTTTTATGCCATGGCTATCATTAATAGATGATCTGATAACTAGTCAGAGACCTTTTGTTAAACCTGCATTGATTCATCACCCTGTCTCTTCAGATATTTCAAGTGTTTTTCTTAAGTCCTTAGAAAAATTACTCAATATTCCTCTTTATTCATGGTCTATATGGAATCAATATACTTTTAAAAAGGAGAAGAATTATCTTCCTATTCCCTATCTTTTGACTCCCAACAAAAATGTAGAAATTGATAGTAAAGGAGAGCAGCTGAAATCTTTGCTTGAGATTGATATCATTCATCGTGGTCTTGTTAATATTTTGGGTAACTTGCCATGAATACAAATCAGTTTGGCACTGTACATCTTGTCGGAGCCGGTCCTGGTGATCCCGATTTATTAACAGTTAAAGCGCAAAAACTAATTAGTAAATGTGATGCGCTTGTATACGACTCTTTAGTTCCTTTAGAGCTACTTGAATTAGTTTCCTCAAATTGTCAACTCCATTCAGTAGGCAAGAGGCGTGGTCATCATTCGGTACCTCAGAGGACAACGAATGATATTTTGTTTGATTTAGCAAAGAGTTATTCTTGTATCGTTAGATTAAAAGGTGGTGATCCATTTTTGTTTGGTAGAGGTGCGGAAGAAGCTTCTTATCTTCATAAAAAAGGGGTTCCAGTACAAGTCGTACCTGGGGTTACATCTGGTATAGCTGCTCCTGCTTATGTTGGGATACCTGTTACTCATAGACTTGCTGGATCTTCAGTTACTTTTGTGACTGGACATGAGGGGATTGATAAAAAACGCCCAGCTGTAAATTGGCGGTCTTTAGCGAAATCCAGTGATGGAATCGTTATATATATGGGTGTTCATAATTTAAAATTTATCTCAGCAGAGTTGATTGCTGGTGGTATGAATCCTGAGACTTCTGCGGCAGTTATTGAGCAGGGGACTGTAATTGGTCAACGTTATATTAAGAGCCCTTTGGTTAGGCTTTTTGAGCGAGTTCAAGAAGAAAATTTAAGGTCTCCTGCGATTGTTGTAATAGGTTCAGTTGTGGATTTTCAAGTAGAAGCTTGCTCTCCAAAGCCAGCTGAAGTGACATTCCCAATTCCTATATAGACAGTTTTTAAGTTATTATTTTTTAGATTTTTAATAAACTTAGCCAAAATTCTTTGGGGTTAGTTGATATTTTTAATTCTTTTTTGTTTATTTTTTGAATTGGACGACAACTTAAGCTATTGATTAAAAACCATTCATCATTATCTTTTGGTGTGGCTTCAATAAGTGTCTCCTTTACTATATTTAAATCAATTGCTCGTTGACGCATGATACCTGGTAGACAACCACTAGTAGATGGTGGAGTTAACCAATTATTTTCTCTTTTTACTAATATATTTGCTGTAGTGGCGCAACATATTTCACCTTGACTATTTAATAATATTGCATCACTAAAGCCTGCATTCTTTGCTTCTATGCGCGCTTGAATCCCTTGGTTATAGGAAAATGTTTTGCAATAACTTAATCGACTAAAAGAATTTCTTCTTTCAGTTTGACTAATTATTGTAGATATAGATTCAAAATTTGGTTGACAAGAATCTATCTCCAACCAAAAACTATGATGGCTTGTATTGCTGATATCAATTCCACGTTGTTTTGATGCTCCTCGAGTCCAATTAATACGAATTACTCCATTGACATTATTTAATTGTGATCGGTTAATGCCATCTTCAACGAGTGAAATCAACCATTCTTTTGATGGTGGAGGACTCATTTCTAAAATACTTGCACTCTTTTCCCATCTATTTAAATGCTCATTAAGAAGCTGCGGAACTCCATTCAAAATGAAAATCGTTTCAAAGATTCCATCTGCAAAGTTGAGACCTCGATCATTAATTGGTACTTTTAAATCTTTGAAGATTCCCCAGTGACCATTAATCCAGCCTAATTTTTCGGTCTTATTTTCAGTCATGTTAATGCTTTTAAAAGTGGCATTAATTTCCAATTCATTTCCTCAGCTTCTTTTTGACTATCTGAATCTGCAACAATTCCACATCCAGCATTAGCAGTAATAGAGGATTCTTTAATCATTAAAGATCGAATGAGAATATTGCTATCAAGGACCCCATCCCAATTTATATTTAATATTGATCCACAATATGGACCTCTCGCTGTTGGTTCAAGCTCATACAATCTTTTACATGCCCTAAGCTTGGGTGCTCCTGTTACGGAACCACCTGGCCAACACGCTTCAAGCAAGTCAACCCAAGTTTTATTTGTATTGAGTCTACCTTTAACTACTGAAGTGAGATGATGAACTTGGGAATAGCTTTCTAAAACTAGTAGATGAGGGACTTTGATTGAACCAGGTTGGCATACTCTTCCAAGATCATTTCTTAGTAGATCTACAATCATTACATTCTCAGCATGATCTTTTGGACTACAAATAAGCTCTGCTGCCCAATCAGCATCTTTTTCTGGATCTCTATCTCTGGGTCTAGTTCCTTTGATTGGTCTCGTTTCCACTTCACCACTGGGTAACGCTTTTAAAAATCTTTCTGGTGAAGTTGATATAATAGCCTCTCCTTTTGCCATCTGATCGCCGATAATTACTCCAGCAAATGGAGCAGGGGAGCATTTTTTAAGTTTTGAATATACGTCTATTGGACGCATGGATTCTGGCAATGGGGCTTTGCATGATGTAGTTAGATTAGCCTGGAAAATATCACCTTTCGCAATCCATTCTTTGATTTCATCAACTTTTTCAGAATATTCTTGACTTGTTAACTTCCAGTCCCAAGATTCTAGGGGAATACTATGTTTGCGTTCTGTTTGTTTTGTCGTTTCAGAGTGAGCTTTGGAAAGCTTTTGATGAAAAGTACTTTTTAGAAAATTTTCCATAATTGAGATGCGCTTTTCATCTTTGCCTTCTAGCCATAGCTCTTTATTTTGAAGGTCAAATTTTAATATAGGGTCATGCGAGGCTATCCATAAAGTAGCCATAGAACTTGTTTGCCATGGATTTTGTGGCTCTGTCCAAAATCCAGCTTCATAACTCAGCCAACCAGTCCAATGCCCTGGCGGCAATTCATGTAAAATCTTAAAAGGATTTGAGTTCTTTTTTGAAATTTCTAATTCTCTAGAACAAAACTGCTCTAAGGGATTAATTCCTAAGGTAACCCATCGACCTAAATCACTCCCATCGCCATCAAGCCATACAAATCCTGCCTCTCCCCATTCTTTAATCAATTTGTGAGCTACTAGTTCAGGTGATTCCCACTGAATTAGTATTCGTTTAATTTTATTCACTAGATATTTTGACTACATAGATCTTCACGACCTATTTCTTTTAATGCTTTATCTCTAATACGACAACTATCACATCTACCACACGGTTTACTTTCACCTTGATAGCAACTCCAGGTTTTTTCTATAGGAATTTTTAAGCGTAATGCCTCTTTAAAGATTTTTGCTTTTTCCCAATCTAGTAGTGGAGCCCAGAGTTTTATACCTTTCCCCTCGCGTCCTACTCTGCTGGATAAGTTAGCTAATTCTTGATATGTCTCTAAATAATCCGGTCTACAGTCTGGATATCCAGAATAATCCATTGCATTGATGCCTAATGCTATTCGATTGGCTCCACGAGCTTCAGCAAGACTTAACCCAATAGCAACAAAGATAGTGTTTCTACCTGGAACGTAAGTATTAGGAATAGTATTTTTTTCTATTCCTTTAGTTGGAATTATTTGTGACGTGTCTGTCAAGGAGGATCCACCCCAAGAAGATAAATCAATCTTGATTGTTATGTGATCCTCAAGATTTAAATCTTTTGCTAAATCTGCGGCTGCTTGTAACTCCTTAAGATGTCGTTGACCATAATCAAAGGATAATCCAATCACTTTTTGCTCAGCTTCCATAGCTATACAAGCAGCTGTAGCTGAATCAATTCCTCCGGAAAGTAATGCAATTGTTGTCTGTTCAATCATTATTTTTTTTAAATCTAATGAAGCAAAATCTCATTTATCTAGATGGTTAGAGTACACCTAGCCATTTGTGAGTTTGCATACTTAATTTCCAATCAGGATTGTTTTTTACAAATTTGATTGCGAGTGTTTGTCCCTCTTTATTTTCCCATCCTGCTTGCAAAAATAATTGAGGTTTAATCTTTCCATTGTTTTTTATTAAATCAGCCATTTTTTTAGCAAAAAGTAAATCTTCAGCGTTTTGTATAACAACTTTTAATTCTTGGCAAGATAACAGATTATCAATGCGTGGAGGAGAATGACGTTTAGGAGATAATGTTATCCAATCTGGGTTACCACTGAGTTTATCTATGCCACTGGTTTCGAGATGAATTGGAATAGATTTTTTCTCTAGATTGAGTGTAGATTTTCTAATTTCTTTACAGAGATGATCCAAATTATGATGTAATGGCTCACCTCCAGTGATTACAACAAAAGCTGCACCTTCTTTTTGGGCTTTGGCTGTGCTAATTGATAAATCTATCAAACTTTGTTGTGGATGAAGTTCGGAATTCCATGAATTTTTCGTATCACACCAAGGACATCCAACTGTACAACTAGCTAATCTGATGAAGTAAGCGCTTCTACCAGCATGTTCTCCTTCTCCTTGTAGAGAATGAAAACATTCCACTACTGGTAGAGATGGTTCCATTTATTGCTGTTCTAGAGATTTTTTTTCAATAATTTTTGATTGTGGATTGAATGCCTCACTTGGAGAGGATGGTACGCGTAATTGTGCAGCTTGAATCAATCCACTAAATAAAGGGTGTGGTTTCCCTGGCCTAGAGAGAAACTCTGGATGATATTGACATGCAATAAAAAATGGATGATTTTTTAATTCTATTAGTTCTACCAATCGACCATCAGGTGAAGTACCACTAATGACATAGCCAGATTCCATTAGGAGAGTCCTATATGAATTATTGAACTCATAACGATGTCTATGCCTTTCGTAAACAACTTCTTCGTTGTATAAACTTTGCCCGGTTGTGTTGGTTTGAAGTCTACAAGGATATACTCCTAATCTCATTGTTCCTCCTAGATCAACTACGTCTTGTTGTTCTGGCAGCAAGTGAATTACAGGATGTTTTGAATTTGGATCTAGTTCGGCACTAGATGCATCTTCTAAACCAGCTAAATTACGAGCCCATTCAATGACAGCACATTGCATACCTAAGCAAAGTCCAAGAAAAGGAACCCTTTGCTCCCGTGCCCATCTGATAGCAGCTATTTTCCCATTTACGCCACGGTTACCAAAACCTCCAGGAACGACAATTGCGTCCATTCCCTGAAGTAGTTTTTCTGCTCCCTCTGATTCGATGTTCTCCGCATTGATCCAGTGAAGATCTAACGATGCATCTTGCGAGATACACGCATGACGTAATGCTTCGACTACTGATAAGTAGGCATCATTTAATTGTACATATTTGCCAACTAATGCAACTTTGACAGAAGGACCTGGATTGCGCAATTTATGGACTAATTGTTCCCAGTCTTTTAAATCACTTTCATGATCATTCAAATCCAAGCAATCTAATACTTCTTTGCACAGTCCTTCATCTTTGAGAGCTAATGGCACTGAGTAAATACTGTCAGCATCAAGGGATGCTATGACCGCATCAGAATTGACTCCACAAAAACCTCCTATTTTATTTTTTAAATCATCATTAATGGGCCTATCACTGCGACAAACTAAAATATCTGGCTGAATACCTATAGAACGTAATTCTTTTACTGAGTGCTGTGTTGGCTTGGTTTTGATTTCTCCAGATGTACCGATGTAAGGCAATAATGTGACGTGAACATAAACAACATCGTTTCTCTTTACATCCCCTTTAAATTCTCTAATTGCCTCAAGAAAAGGTAGAGATTCAATATCTCCAACTGTTCCTCCAATTTCTGATATCACTACATCTGCACCACTATTGTCTGCTACACGTTTAATTCTTTCGCGAATTTCACGAGTGATGTGGGGGATGACTTGAACTGTTCTTCCGTCATAGTCACCTCTTCTTTCTTTATTAATAACAGCTTGATAAATGGAACCTGTCGTGACACTGTTTAGCCTTGACATTGCAGTATCTGTAAAGCGCTCATAATGCCCAAGGTCTAAATCAGTTTCAGCACCGTCTTCAGTTACAAAAACCTCTCCATGTTGGAAAGGACTCATTGTCCCAGGATCAACATTTAAATATGGGTCAAGCTTCAAAATCGAAACACTGTATCCTTTTGATTTGAGAAGTCTGCCAAGACTTGCGGCAACAATTCCTTTGCCAATGCTTGAAACTACACCACCTGTGACGAAAACAAATTTTGCCATTTACTTTTCAATCATTCTTTAAGCTACCTTGATCCAGCTAAACGCCAAGAAATTTACATATTTTCTCTTTAGGATAATGTTTTTTCCCCTAATTTCTATCAATTTAATCAGGTTCGATCCAAGTTGAGGCTATGTGGAGGTCTTCTAATTGTTGATTTTCCACGTTTGCAGGGGCTTTAGCCATGGAACAACGAGCTTGTTGTGTTTTTGGGAAAGCAATAGTATCTCTAATTGAATCTTCATTGGCTAAAAGCATAACTATTCTGTCAAGTCCAAATGCAATTCCACCATGTGGAGGAGCACCCATTGAAAGTGCATCAATTAAAAACCCAAATTGCTCTTCTGCTTTATTTCTAGATAGACCAATTACTTCAAGTACAGTTTTTTGAAGTTCTGAGTTGTGAATTCTTAGAGATCCTCCACCAATTTCTAGTCCATTTAGCACTAGATCATAAGCTTGAGCATTTGACTTGGGTAATTTGTCTTTCCATAAGCTCTCTGATTCACCAATATCTTCAGGCTTAGGAGCGCAGAAGGGATGATGAATTGCTTCAAGACGATTTTCATCAGAATTAAATTCAAACATAGGAAAATCAGTGACCCAAAGAAAATTCCATTGTGTTTTTAGTCCGTTGTCGGAAATGATTTTTAGATCTTGAGCTATAAATTGACGAACTCTATCTAAGGTTCTATGAACAATATTTGTGGGTCCTGCACCAAAAAGGATCAGATCACCAGCTTTTGCTTGGGTTTTTGATAGGAGTTCTTTTATTTGTGAGGTAGTTAAATTATCTTTTATGGCTCCAATAGTATCGACTTCTTCATTATCTCTAACTCTAATAAATGCTAGCCCGCCCGCGCCAGCCTTTTGGGCTTCGCTAAAAATATCTCCACCTGGTTTTATTCTTACATTACTAATTAAATTATTTCCATCCTCAATGGTGATGCATTTGACGCATCCACCAGAAGAAATAGCATTTGAAAAAACTTTAAATCCACTTTTAGAAAATAAATCACTTGTGTTAACAAGTTCCATTCCATATCGAGTATCAGGTCTGTCAGTTCCAAACCGATCCATAGCCTCTTGCCAAGTCATCCTTGGAAATGAATTTGGTAGATCAATCCCTTTAATTTTTTCCCAGATGTGTTTGATTAACTTCTCATTTAACTCAATGATTTCTTTTTCCTCCATAAAACTCATTTCAATATCTAATTGAGTAAATTCTGGTTGCCTGTCTGCGCGTAAATCTTCATCACGAAAACAGCGTGCAACTTGGTAGTAACGTTCAATGCCACCAACCATCAATAATTGTTTGAATAATTGTGGTGATTGCGGCAATGCAAAAAATTCGCCACCGCATACACGTGAGGGGACTAAGTAATCTCTTGCGCCTTCAGGAGTTGATCGAGTCAAAATAGGTGTTTCAACTTCTATAAATCCTTCGTTTTCAAGAAAATTTCTAGCCGCTTTGATTGTGTTATGTCTCAATCGAAGATTTTTATTCATTCTCTCTCTTCTTAGATCCAAATATCTATGCCTCAGCCTGATTTCTTCTTTAACACTCTCTTCATCATGAATTGAAACTGAGAAGGGTAGAGTAGTAGTAACACCATTCAGAATTTTTATATTTTCAGCTAAGACTTCTACTTCACCGGTTGGGATTTTTCTATTAATAGCTTCATCAGGTCTTGCTCTTACTAATCCATTGATTTGAAGAACAGTCTCGTTTCTTAGACTTTCAGCGATGCTAAAAAGATTTTGACCTTGATCTGGATCAACTGTTATTTGAATTGTTCCAGAGCGGTCTCTTAGATCAATAAAAATTACTCCGCCATGATCCCTCCTGCGATCAACCCAACCACATAGTTGAACATTTGCGCCAATTGCGGAAGCTCGTAGTTCTCCACAAGTCTTAGTGCGCATGAAATTCTCAATCATCATGAATAATGAGTTTCCCACAAAGACCGGCTTTTATGCACAACACAGTTTCTACTTGCTCAAAAACCTTTTCTGTAGAAAGGTCTTTTTACGATTATTGCAGGATGATTTTTCCCTCGAATTTCTACTTCCAATTGAGTATTTATTTTTGCAATTTCGCTAGGCACATAAGCAAGAGCGATAGGTTCTTTCAATGTTGGAGACCAAGTTCCGCTAGTTATTTGCCCAACAGTCTTGCTGTTATATAAAACTGGATATCCTTTTCTTGCTATTCCTTTATCTTGCACCTTGATACCAACAAGTTTTTTTCTCGTTCCAACTTCGGTCTGTTTTTCTAGAGCTTTCCTACCTATAAAATCATTAGGCATTTCTAAATGAACTAACCAACCCAAGCCAGCTTCAAAGGGAGTTGTATCTAAGTTAATATCGTTGCCATATAAATGCATAGAAGCTTCTAATCGCAGCGTATCTCGTGCTCCAAGCCCGCATGGAGTAACTCCCGATGTAATTAGACTCTTCCAGATGGACTTAGCTGTTTCTGGCGATGATAAAAATTCGAACCCTTCCTCTCCTGTATAACCAGTTCGTGCAATAAAAATTGATTCTTGTGAGTTAGTTATATTCGGATTAGCAGTAATAGTTCTGTGACCAAAACGTGGCAAATCCGATAAAGGCTCTTGAAGAATTTTCTCAAACGTATGAATTGATTCTGGACCTTGGATGGCAATTAATGCACCCTCTGGCATGAATTCGGATATTGTGATTTCCTTTTTAGAAAGATTTAAACTCAACCATTCAATGTCAGATTCTTTTCTTGAGGCATTAATGACTAGAACTATACTTTCTTCTTTTGTATCTAAAATCCCTTGATCATAAATGATTAGATCGTCTTGAATTCCTCCATTTTCTTTTAAAAAAACTGTATAACACGCTTCACCCGGTCCTATTCGAAACACGTCTGAGGGAACTAAATTTTGTAATGCGCTCTTGATATTTTTACCTTTTAATTGGACAACACCCATGTGAGAGATGTCGAACATTCCAACATTTTTTCTTACTGCATTGTGTTCTTCTATTAACCCAGAAAAACTAACAGGCATTTCCCAATTGGCAAAAGGGACCATTTTACCGCCTAACTTTTTGCATTCTTGGTAAAGAGGAGTTTGCAGTAATTTCATTTTTTGTTGAACGGTAAAAGAAATTCACTAGTAATAACGTGAACCTATAAGAATTTCTAAAACTAAATTTAATGCTTTGTGGCTCGATCCGGAAAGTTTTACTAATCTATGAGTCTTGGGTTAAGACTTAATGATTCCAAAAAGTTCTTGTATGAGCTGCAATCAGTGTGTTTCAAGTCATTTTGATTCATTTTCATGGTGTAAACTTAGAAAGATAAAAATACATTCTGAGATAGCTTCAGTTGTTGCTTGTGGTCATTGGATAAAAAAAGAACCTAATTCCCCAAAAATTTCTGAAAAATTTGTTCATCAACAACTCGATTTTGGAAAGATATTAGTTATAAATGAGAATTAAACGCAAAATTTTTACGATTATTTGTCCAGTAACATAATTAATGAACGTATAACTTTTGCAGCAAGGATACTACTAATACCAGAGTTATCTAATTTGGGAGATAATTCGACTACATCAGCACCAATTAAGTTATGAGACTTGATAACATCTACGATTGCTGCAAAATCCCCCAGAAATAGCCTCCGGGTTCAGGAGTGCCTGTTCCCGGCATTATTGAAGGATCAAACCAATCTAAATCAAAAGTTAAATAGATTGGTGTCCCTTTAAAACTTTTTAGAGCTTCTTCTAAATATTTTGCATTCTCTCCCAAAGTATGTTGAATTAATCTTTTAGTATTGCTCATTTCATGAAATTCTGATTTTGTCCCACTTCTGATTCCTATTTGAAAGATCTTTTTACTTGGCAGTATTTCTATGCATCTTTTCATGGTACAAGCATGACTAAACTTACTACCTAACCATTCATCTCTAAGGTCTGCATGAGCATCTAATTGAATCATAATCAATTCAGGATAATTAGTAATTATTGATTTAATAATTCCACTCGTTATTGAATGTTCTCCACCAATAACAAGAGGTTTTAAATTATTTTTAAGTAAAATACCTATCGCATCTTGTATATAATCAATTGTTAACTTTGCATCTCCAAGGGGAACATCTAAAGAGCCTAAATCAGCAAAGTTTATATCTTCTAAATCTAAATTTAATTGCGGACAATATGTTTCAATTCCATAACTATCTTCCCTAACAGCAGAAGGACCGAATCGTGCGCCAGGTCTAAAGCAACAAGTTCCATCATAAGGAACTCCTAACAGCGATACTTTGCACTGATCGATGCTCCTTTGTGCTCCCATAAATATTGCATCATCGTTATTAAATAGTGATAGATCTTTTAGGTTGTATTTGGTCATATTTTTGCTAGCTCTCTTTCTATGAATGCAGGAATTGTATTAAATGCACCTTTTTGCCATCGCTCACTCCAAATCTGACAATTTTCAGAGATCTCTTTCACGCGACTTTTTTTGGGATTCATGTATTTTGGATTCTCCATAGATGCAAATGTCCAGCTCCATAAACCGCTTGGGTATATGGATACAGATCCATAAATTGGATCTGCGTAGTCAAAAATTTCACGAAGAACTTTGACAATATTTATGTGAATTTGCTGAAAAGATTCTGGCGATTCACTTTGTGTTGCCAAAATCCCCCCTGGTTTAAGTATTCGTTTGCAATCTTTAAGAAAAGAATTGCTGTACAATTCTTTAGAAGGTCCAATAGGATCTGCACCATCAATAATAATCACATCATATGAATTCTGTTTTGTATTTTTTACCCAATCAATTCCATTCTTGATTTGTAAATTCAATCTTGAGTCAGACCATGCATTTTCTCCGATAGTAGGTAAATACTGTTTACTTAATTCAATAACTCTTAGATCGATTTCGATTAAATCGATAGACTTAACCTCTTTATATTTTAAACATTCTCTTGCACTACCTCCATCACCTCCCCCAATAATTAAAATATTATCTATTTGCGTAGAACAGCACAAGGCAGGATGAATAAGACATTCGTGATAATATTTTTCAGACTTTTCTGCTGTCATCCAACAATCATCAAGTAATAGTGCTTTGCCATATCTTTTGCTTTCATATATGGTAATTTTTTGAAAAGGACTAGACTCTTCTAATATTATTTTTCCCTGGAGTCCATATCTAACGCCTTGATGATACTCGTCAAGCCAATCGGATCTTGTATTTAGTTTGTGATTCATAATTGTAATATTAATGCATGAGATTAATCTTTGCTAATTTCCAATATTTCTCTAATTTCTTTTTTGATTGGGAATTTAATTCCCCCTCTATATGTTTTTCAATATAAGCTAATCGCTCTAGGAATCTTTGATTAGTTTTTGCTAACCCTTCTTCTATAGATATTTTATTCCATCTTGCAATATTTATCAATGTAAATAATACATCTCCTATTTCAGCCTCGGCTTCGGACAATTTTTCTGCTTTTAATGCACATTTTAATTCTTCTAATTCTTCATATAATTTATCCCAGATTTGATCACTTTTTTCCCATTCGAATCCATTTTTTGCAGCTTTTTTGGAGATAATTAGTGCTGCTTTTGTAGAAGGTTGTGGCCTTATCTTTAATTTTAATCTGTCACTAATTGGGCTTTTTGAGTTATTTAATGGCTTTTCATTATTCTTGATTTTTTCCCAAGAGTCTTCCACTTCTTTGATACTAACTTTTGCATTATTTTGAAATACATGTGGATGTCTTCTAATTAGCTTTTCAGTAATCACGTCAATGATGTCTGTCAAATCAAATAAGTTTTTTTCTTTTGCTATTTGAGCGTGCAAAATTATTTGTAATAAGAGATCTCCAAGCTCTTCTTTTAATGAATTCGGATTATCGTCTCTTATTGCCTGAGCAACTTCATATGCTTCCTCTAGAACATATGGGATCAAAGAGAGATGAGTTTGCTTGAGATCCCAAGGACAACCATTGATTGGATCTCGTAGTTTTGAAACCACTCCAAGGAGCTTATCGATTTTTTCTTCTGAATTTATTTCGCTTGTGTTTGTCATTTCTAGTTGTCTTGAGAGAGCTTGTTACTACGCCCAGAAAACGATTTTTTTTGAATAGTTGATCTAATTATGATTAATTCTCAACAACAGAGCAGCTTGAGGTATAAAGTACATGAATTAGTCTAACGACTAAAAGTTGTATGGGCGATTAGCTCAGCGGTAGAGCGCCTGCCTTACAAGCAGGATGTCCCTGGTTCGAACCCTGGATCGCCCATCTAAACAATTCTTGATTTATGCAAAATGGCCCCGGATTAAAAATTTCAGCAACAGCAGTAGCAGAGTTAAATAGGCAAGCTGCTTTTACTGGAACACCAGGAGTTATGCATATTGATCTACTGGATGATAAGTGTGGAGAGGGATGGAAATTTATAAGAATTAGGCCAGGGAAAAATGATGGTGTTCCCCTTGCTAGAGCTGATGGGATTACTTTGTATGCTCGCCAAGATCAAGTCCTATTTTTTCAAGGTCTAAAGCTGAATTATTTTGGTGATTTAAGTGGAGGTGGATTTCTAATTAGCACGCCAAAAGGGGCAGAAGCTTCTCCATGTGGATCAGGCTTTAGAAAACTTTCAAAAGCTCAATAATTTCTTCAAACAGTTAGAGAATTGACTTTATTCTTCTGGAAACAAGATTGACGAGAGTTCCTCAGGATCAACTTCATAGACGCGAGCTAAACTTGTTTCAATGGCACTAGTTACTTCGCCCGGTAAGAATCTCATAGCATTTAAAGCCTCGTCCGATATTTCTTCTGTAAGCAACTTTTCCTTACTATTTAATTTTTCATCGTTGATTACAGCAATTATCCAGCTTTGATATGCGTAGACAAGATCGGAGAACTCAAGTTCAGGGTCGTTCAGATCCATGACAAATAAACAGATAATGAACAATAAACACTAGTTTGGCTGTAGTTGGAGAAAATGTCTTCTATGGAACAAATATCTCGTACTTCTATTCAAGCAAAAGCATTTGAATTTGCATTGATGGAATTAATTTATAGTAAGCGAGATAGCTTTCAGCCACTGTGGAGCGTGGATAGCTGGGTTAAATTTTTAATCTGGTTAAGTTTAAATTGTGGGCTTTCTGGAGAGAAAGAAAGCTTGGAATTGTTTGCGCAAGCTATGGGTTCTCCCTTAACAAGTCGAATGAGAAACATATTTTTTGAAAGAGCTTTAGAAGATTTGTCATTACATGTGATGGCTGACCCTGCAGAAGCGCAAGTTTTGATAATGCCCATAACTATAGATAAGGAGATTGATGATAAAGATATAGTTCAAGCCTTACAAACGATTGGTTTAAGTGAAAAGGTTTCTTTATCTTCGGCTGCATGGGAAAGGCATGACTCAATAGTTGCGATTCCTTGGAACGTGAAAAGTGACATTTGAATTTAGGAAAAGCAAGAATGATGTAAAACTTTTGTCGGGAATGAGTAAATTAAATTAAACACTTTTTTTTTCTGTGATCGAGCGGGCAAAAACTACAAAATTATCTGAAGCCTCAGGGCTTCCTAAAACATATGATCCAGTTGGTACTGAAAATCGCTGGCAGAAAGCTTGGGAAGAAAAAGGAGCTTTTAAACCTGATCCATCAGCCCCTGGAGAACCGTTCTCCGTAGTTATTCCTCCCCCAAATGTCACAGGTAGTCTGCATATGGGGCATGCTTTTAATACCGCCTTAATTGATACAGTTGTCAGATATAAGAGATTAAAAGGAAAGAATGTTCTTTGTCTTCCAGGAACAGACCATGCCTCAATTGCGGTTCAAACTATTCTGGAGAGACAGCTAAAGGAAGAAGGCAAAAATCGTCGTGATCTTGGGAGAGCTTCTTTTTTGGAAAAAGCTTGGGAGTGGAAAGAAAAAAGTGGTGGAAGAATTGTTGATCAATTAAAGCGTTTAGGATATTCCGTAGACTGGAGTAGAGAGAGATTTACATTGGATGAGGGCCTGAGTAAAGCTGTTTCCGAGGCATTTGTTCGTTTATATGAAAAAGGATTGATATATAGAGGAGAATATTTAGTGAATTGGTGCCCTGCCTCTGGTTCGGCTGTGAGTGATTTAGAAGTTGAAATGAAAGAAGTAGATGGACATCTATGGCATTTTCGATATCCGTTAGTCACATCATCTGTATCAAGTGCGAAACAAATTAGTTACTTAGAAGTAGCGACTACACGTCCTGAGACGATGCTTGGTGATGTCGCAGTTGCTGTGAACCCATCAGATGAAAGGTATAAAGATCTCATAGGTGAGCAACTTACTTTGCCTCTAGTTGGCAGAACTATTCCCATTATTGGAGACCCTCATGTAGATAAAGATTTTGGAACTGGATGTGTCAAAGTTACTCCAGCTCATGATCCTAATGATTTTGAGATAGGTCAGAGACATGACTTACCTCAAATAACAGTCATGACTAAAAAAGGAACAATGAATCACAATGCAGGTCAATTTGAAGGCTTGGATCGTTTTGATGCTCGTGAAGCTGTTATTGATTCTTTAAAGGAGATTGGTCTTTTAACCAAAATAGAAGCTTATAAACATAGTGTCCCTTTTTCTGACAGAGGGAAAGTACCAGTAGAGCCATTGTTGTCAACTCAGTGGTTTGTCAAAATGGATCCTTTAGCAAAAAGTTGTTCTGAATTTTTTGAGAAAGGACAACCTAAATTTATTCCTAATAGATGGTCAAAAGTTTATCGAGATTGGTTAACTGATATCAGAGATTGGTGTATTAGTAGACAATTATGGTGGGGACATCGCATTCCGGCTTGGTTTGTGATTAGTGAAACAGATAATAAAGTTGTTAATGAAACACCGTATATTGTCGCTAGAACAGAAGATGAAGCGAAGAAATTAGCACGTGAACAATATGGAGATTCAGTCAAAATTGAGCAAGATGAAGATGTTCTAGATACATGGTTTTCTAGCGGATTATGGCCTTTCTCCACATTAGGATGGCCTGATGAAACTCATCCTGATTTTCAACGTTGGTATCCCACCAATACCCTAGTTACTGGCTTTGACATTATTTTCTTTTGGGTAGCAAGAATGACAATGATGGCTGGAGTCTTTACGGAGAGGATGCCATTTTCTGACGTTTATATTCATGGACTTGTTAGAGATGAGCAGAATCGAAAGATGAGTAAGAGTGCAGGAAATGGTATTGATCCTTTATTACTAATAGAAAGATATGGAACAGATGCTTTGAGGTTTGCTCTTGTTCGTGAAGTTGCCGGTGCTGGACAAGATATACGTCTTGACTTTGATCGTCAAAATCAAACTTCAGTAACGGTTGAGGCCTCTAGAAATTTTGCTAATAAGCTTTGGAATGCAACTAGATTTGCTCTTATCAATCTTGAGGGTCAAGATTTTGAAAATTTGGAGAAATATGATTTATCGAAGTTGCAATTATCAGATAAGTGGATTTTATCAAGACTTGCTCGAGTCAATCGTGAGACTGTTAATCGATATGAAAATTATGCTTTAGGAGAGGCAGCTAAGGGATTATATGAATTTGCTTGGAATGATTTTTGTGATTGGTATTTAGAACTAATCAAACGTCGATTGAATACTTCAGAAAATTTTTCTCCTGATGAATTACTAGATCAAAAAATAGCGAAAAGTATCTTATACAAAGTTTTAAGTGATCTTTTGATTATGCTTCATCCTCTAATGCCTCATTTAACAGAGGAGCTTTGGCATGGATTAACTGGTTTAGCTGAGGATCAATTCCTAGCTTTGCAGCCTTGGCCAAAATTAAATGAACAAGACTTGAATATTGATTTAGAGATTTCTTTTTCTGATTTATTTGCATCTATCAGATTGATTCGCAATCTAAGAGCAGTTGCTGGGTTGAAACCCTCTCAAAAAGTTCCTGTCATGTTGGTCTCTGGCAAGGAAGTCTTGCAAAACACTCTAAAAACATCAATCAATGATATTGCTGTTTTGACTAAGGCTAAGGAAGTCCAAATATTATCTCCAGAAGAAGCAAAATCATTACCTTCTATGAAAGCTTTAGCCGGCGTAAGTGGAGAGCTAGAGGTGGTTCTTCCTATTGAAGGATTGATAGATATAGCTTCTTTACGATCAAGGCTTGAAAAAGATTTAAATAAAGCACAAAAGGAAATAGAAAGTTTCTCTGGACGTCTAGCAAATAAAAATTTTGTTGATAAAGCACCTAAAGAGGTTGTTGAGGAATGCAGAGCAAACTTAACGGAGTCAGAAGCGCAAGTCCGTCTAGTCAAAGAGCGTCTAATGGGATTGGATTGAACTCTCTTAACTATGTCTGACAACTTAGAAATTCTGGTTAATAATTTCATTCCTTTTTTAAGTAGCCCTTTTGGAATTTTAGTTTTTGCTTTGGTGTATGTTTTTTGGGTGTCTTTTTTGTTGCCAGGCTCATGGCTTTCCATGTTGTCTGGCTTTCTTTATGGCACCTGGCTTGGAAGTTCGGTGGTTTTTGTGGGAGCTTTTATTGGAGCTCATCTAACTTTTTATTTAGGGAGAACTTTTTTAAAAGAATGGGCTCGAAAAAAAGTCTCTAATTTTCCAAAAGTTCAAATAATGGAGAAAGCTGTTAAACGTGAGGGTCTCAAAGTCATTCTTCTCACAAGACTTTCTCCACTTTTTCCATTTGGCTTACTTAATTTTACATATGGCTTGAGTGAGGTAAAAGTTCGTGATTTTACTCTTGGAATGATTGGTATATTACCTGGCACAATTTTATATTGCAGTTTAGGTTCCTTAGCACTCAAAGTTTCAAATTTTCGTGCAGTACTCTCAGGAAGATCTGATACTAGTTCATTTATTTGGAGCTTAATTAGTATTTTATCGACTATTTTAGTTGTTATTTTAGTTTTACGTTCAACAAAAAAACTCAACCAGGATTCTCAATCATTAGATTAATCATCAGCTTTTAAATTCCAATCTTCAATCGCTGCAAATACGATAAACCAATAAAGTCTTATGCGATTAAAGATACCTTTTTTAGAAACAAGCATTTCATATTTTGCGCGTCCACATTCTGTTTTGATTAAAGAAAAGATTAGATTCTTATCCATTTTTAAATTCTAATCATTTTTACAATAATAGCTTAAATTGAGTTTCGTTAATTATTTTTACTCCAAGCTCTTCTGCTTTTTTTAATTTACTCCCCGCTTTTTCTCCTGATAATAAGAAATCAGTTTTTTTACTAATTGAAGAGCTGACTTTTCCTCCAGCACTCTCTATCAATTCTTTTGCTTCATCTCTTGTAAGCGAATCTAAAGTTCCTGTTAAGACAAAAACTTTACCATGAAAAATATTGGATTGGTTTGAATTGTAGTTTGACTCTAAATTCTCTCTTAGAGAAAATCCAATTGCCTTTAATTCTTTAATTAAGGTTTGATTATTAGAATCATCAAACCACTTAATTATTGCATCTTTCATCTCATTTCCGAATCCATAAATATTCGATATATTTTCAGGTGACTCCTTAGCAACAGTATTAAGTTCCTCGATACTATGAAAGTTTGTTGAAAGAGATTTAGCATTCGCTTCTCCTATGTGAGGTATCCCTAAACCGTAGAGTTGTTTGTGCCAATTTTTGTTTTTAGACTCGTTAATTTCTATTAGTAAATTCTTTGCAGATTTTTCACCAAATCTTTCAAGTTTTAAAAGGGAATCAATTTCAAGTTTGTATAAATCTGCGATTGACTGTACATATCCTTCATTTACTAATTGATTAATAATCTTTTCACCTAATCCTTCTATCTTCATTGATCCTTTACTGACCCAATGACGCAAAAGACCTTTTAATTTTGCTGGGCATCTAGAATTAACGCATTTCGTTATTGCTTCGTTCTCTTCTTGAATTAACTTGGAATCACATGCTGGACAGTTTTCAGGAAATTTTACTAATTTTGCATTAACTGTTCTAAATTCTTTTATAACTCTAATAACTTCAGGAATAATTTCTCCAGCTTTTCGCACAATTATGGTGTCATCATAATGAAGATCTAAAGATTCAAGTCTGTTTGCATTATGAAGAGTTGCACGATTCACAGATGTTCCTGCAAGCTCAATAGATTCAAACTCTGCTACTGGTGTTACAGCGCCAGAGCGACCTACTTGGAAAATTAATTTTTTTAACTTAGTCGCTTTCTCTTCTGCTGGATATTTAACAGCTATGGCCCATCTTGGAGCTTTATGTGTAGATCCTAGGATGTTTTGTATCTCAAATTTATCTATTTTTACTACTATTCCATCGGTGGCATAAGCTAAAGAATCTTTTTCGATTTCCCAATACTTATAATAGGCATTTGCTTCATTTAAGTTTTTTTTTGTTTCATAAGCAGTATTAACTTTAAAACCAATACTTTTTAAAAACTCAAGTGATTCAGATTGAGAATTTGGTTTTTTCAAATTGCTATCATTTGGCTCCCAATTGTCTGGTAAATAAATACTATATGCGAAGAAGTCAAGTTTTCTAGATGCAACTATTTTGGGATCTAATTGTCTTAATGTTCCTGCACAAGAGTTTCTAGGATTTGCGAAGAGTGGTTGATCAGTATTTTTTCTCTCAATATTGAGTTTATCAAATATATTATTAGGCATGAAAGCTTCTCCTCTAATTTCAATCCAAGAGGGTGGATTTTTTAATAATAAACTTAATGGAATTGTAGAAATTGTTCTGATATTAGTAGTGATATCTTCTCCAGTTTTTCCATCTCCACGAGTTGCTGCTCTAGTTAAAATCCCATTTTCATATCTTAGTGAAATAGCATTCCCATCAATTTTTAATTCACAAATTAGTTCTGGATTATCATCTTCCTTGAAATTTTTATTTTCTGAACTTATTAATTTTCTGATCCTTGCGTACCAAGTTTTTAATTCATTTACATTAAAAGCATTGTCTAGGCTTAAAAGAGGAATATTATGATCAACATTTTTGAAACCTGTAGAAGGGACACCTCCTAATCTTTGGGAAGGGCTATCATAAGTAATTAAAGATGGGTGGATATTTTCAATTTCAATTAACTCTCTATATAGTTGATCATAAACAGCATCGTCTATCTCGGGTGCATCTAATACATAGTAGGAGTAATTTGCTTTATTGAGTAAAGCTCTAAGCTCTTTTGCACGTTCATAATGTTGATTTAAGTTTGAATTCACTTCTCACATTTCGCTTCATTATGTATTGGCTTTCGCAATACGATCTATTTGCCAATTTTCGTTTATTTTAATAAAAGTGAAGTCTAGGGGCATTTCATTTTTCTTATCTTCTGATTTCAAGCTTAGTGTGAGCATTATTTGATTGTCTTCTATTCTTGGCCGCCCTGACTTCAAGTTTCTATATCGATTTAATTGCAAGCTACCCAAAAATTTGATGAAGTCTTGTCTATTGACATGTGATTTATAAGCTTTTGTAGTAAGTCTATAAGCCCCATCTATTCGGCCAGCTGCAATCTGATCAAAAAACTTTTTCACAAGAGGATTAATACCTCTAGCACTTATGACCAGTTTGATTGCGTTAAAAGTCCAAAAAAGGAGAAGTGCGCCAACTCCAACCAAGAGAGCTTTTAATCCAATTGCTTTGATAAGAGCACTATCCATTTTTTTAATTCCTTTTAGTTAAAGATTCTGACTTATTAGCCATGAGATTAGCTTGTTTGTTATTGATAGTTAGACAGAATGTTATCGGAATAATAATGCTAACGAGTTCTCGGCATCAATGTCTTTAATACCTGTTTTACCATTATTTCTTGAATTAAACAGACAATATTTTCAGAACTCTTTGCTCGAGAATGAAGTTCCCAGAGTCTCTCTTCGTTGGAGTGATGGCCGCATGAGCACTACGGCTGGGATCTATAGAAGTAAAACGAATTTCTTCGGAGTTAAAGCTAGTGAAATAATTTTGTCTAGACCAATATTGGAACATCTTCCCCACAAAGCATTGATGAGCACCTTGTGCCACGAAATGATTCATGCCTGGATTGACCACGTTCTGAAAGTTGAGGAAGCACATGGGCCTAATTTTCATCAACGTATGGCAGAGATCAATTCCGCTCAAACGGATTTCCAAGTAACAGTTCGTCATTCGTTTCCAATAACAAAAAAAGCCCCAAAATGGGTGGCAACTTGCCCTTCATGTAAGAGAACTTTTAGCTATCGGCGTATTGTTAGAGGTGCTGCTTGTCGAAGTTGTTGTAACAATTATTTTGGAGGTAGATGGGATCAAAAATGCTTACTTGAATTTGAACCTTTATCTAAAAGTAATAAATAATTTTTTTCTATAATTGGCTTTAATTTTTGAATAATTTCATCTTTACGGAGATTCACTTGTTGGTTTGAAAGCGTTAAATTTAAAAGATGAGCTCTAATAACAATCGTCATCCAATTCGACAGCGATCTCGAGCACCTCTTGATCGCAGAATGGATCAATGGATAAAAACTGGGAAACAGGTTGTAGATGGTGTTGCAGGTAATCGACCTGGTCAAAGAAGGGGAGGATGGCAAGATAAAGAGACTTCAGCAAATTTCAAAAAAGTTGGTCGTTGGATGGAAGAGAAAATTGATTGGTTTTTTGAAGATGATGACGATTGGTTGGATAATGAAGATTTAGATGATGAACCGCTTCGAGAAAGCATAAACAATACAAAAAGACCCTTAACTGCTATTTCTTTGAGAGCTCCTAAAGCTTTACCACCTCAGATTCAAGGAAGGAGAAGCAATTCAGGCGAATTGGATGAATGGCCAGATGATCAATCTTTTAAATTAAGTAAGTGGGAAAGAAAAGATAGTGAACTTAAGCAAAATGTACCCGAGTTAAACGATTCTTTTCAAGATGAGCGAACTCCTCAAAGAAGAAAAAACATACCAAGATCTAGTCGGAGAAAATACTAGTTGTTGTTAAAAAGCCTTTCTTGGTATTGGTCCTAACCATTTTTCTAACTTTGGGCTGAAAACTTCTCTGATTACAGTTAATTCTTTTTGATGGCGAAAAAATCGATAATGCCTGCTCCAAAAAGGGCCATCTTCTTGAAATTCTGCTTTCAACCAATTGGCATTAACTAATCCCAAGCCATCAACTTCTCTAAAAAGCTCGGAGCGTCCTTGGGTCAAGCTTTTCCAGATTGGTTGATCCTTATTTTGCAGATGTTTTTCTGCTTCTTGATAATTCCACCAGCTTTCCGCCCATGCCAGGGTTAAATTTCCACATGTAAGCCAAACTTGTCTTCGTAGCAAAGGAGGCTCTAGTTCATTGACTTCTTCTGGGACTCCATTTTGATCATTATTTTCCATTTCCATGGATATGACTTTTATGGCAACCTCATGCCCTGTTAAAAGCTTGAGATGTCTGGTTGGGCTGCCATCACCCAATAGCATTAATTGCCATGCTCCAGAGAGTTTATGATTTCCTTTCCCTGAGAGAACATTTTCTTTCGAGGCTTTCCAAATCACTTCAGGGGAAGGTAATTGAGATTGATGTGAATTCACTGTTATCAGCTTGTTATTTGTAGTGGATCTTTTCTTTCAGCTTTTTTCATTTGCTCTATTTTTAACCATACAAGAAGTGCAGTGAGGTCTGCTTTGCTTACACCGGGAAGTTGAGCAGCATGTCCAAGACTTTTGGGCTGAGAAATTGTTAATTTTTCTCTCGCTTCTTTAGATAGTGTTTCTATATCATTGTAATTTAAATTTTTTGGTAATAACTTTTTACTTTGCTGTTTTAATTGATTTATTTGAGCTTTTTGTCTTTCTAAATAACCGGTATATTTAATATCTATTTCAACTCCTTCTTCAACATCTAAAGGAATATCCTTAGTTGCTAAATTATAATTAATTAGGTCTTTATAGTGAATATTTGTTCTTCTGAGGAAATTGGCCAGTGTTATTGAACCTTTAATAGCTGTTCCAGTAGAGGAATATATTTTTTTTGCACATTGATCACTTTCTTTAATGCGCTCTTTTTCTAACCTTGTTTTTTCTTGATCGATTAATTGTTGCTTAGTATTAAAAATTTTCCACCTTCTTTCATCAATTAATCCTAATTTGTAACCGAGGGGAGTTAAACGCCTATCAGCATTGTCACTTCTTAAAATTAATCGATACTCACTTCTACTAGTTAATACCCTATATGGTTCTTTTAAATCTTTTGTGACTAAATCATCAATCATAGTTCCAATATAACTACTCTCTCTTTCAAAAATAATTCCTTCTTGATTGTTTACTAATCTTGCAGCATTTAAACCTGCTACTAAACCTTGTGCTGCAGCTTCTTCATATCCTGTTGTTCCATTTAGTTGCCCTGCACTAAACAAACCACTTATTCTTTTTGTTTCTAGTGTTGCTTCTAATTGTGTGGCTGGTATGTAGTCATATTCAACTGCATAAGCAGGTCGAAGCATTACGCATTTTTGCAAGCCTGGAAGAGTTCTTAGCAGTTCTAACTGTAAGTTTTCGGGCAGTCCAGTTGAGAAACCTTGCACATACATTTCTGGAGTATCTCTACCTTCGGGTTCCAAGAAAATCTGGTGTGAATCTTTGTCAGCAAAACGTACAATTTTATCTTCAATTGATGGGCAATATCTTGGACCTTTACTATCAATAAAACCTCCATAAATAGGAGTTAAATGAAGATTATTTTTAATAAGTTGGTGAGTTGCTTTTGTTGTTCGCGTTATATGACAACTCATTTGTTCCCCACTTTTCCATGAAAGAGGATCAAAAGAAAAGAATTTATCTGAAGCATCGCTCAATTGCTCATCTAGGGAGTCAAGATCAATTGTTCGTCTATCGACGCGTGCAGGGGTTCCTGTTTTTAAACGATCAGTAGTAAAGCCTAACTTTTGTAATTCTTCAGTTAACCCTTCAGAGGCCTGCTCTCCTGCTCGACCTGCACTCATAGATTGATTGCCAATCCAAATTCTGCCTCCTAAAAAGGTTCCTGTTGTAAGTACAACTGCCTTTGCATGAAAAACGCTTCCAAAATAGGTTTTAATTCCTTTTATAAATCCAATTCTCTCTTGAATTTCTGGTGTTTTTTTTTCAATCTGATTGGGATAATGTTCAATTTCTAGCCCAGTAACCATTGCCTCTCTAATCTTTAAATTTGGGGTGTTTTGAAGGATTTTTAGCATTTCATGTGCATATAACCGCTTATCTGTTTGTGCTCTCAATGCTCGTACTGCAGGCCCTCTGCTTGCGTTAAGGACCCTTTTTTGAAGAGCTGTTAAATCGGCTAATTTCCCGATGATCCCTCCTAGTGCATCAACTTCATGAACTAATTGACTTTTAGCTGGTCCCCCTACTGCTGGGTTACATGGTTGCCATGCGATTCGATCTAAATTGAGTGTAAATAAAGCTGTATTTAATCCTAATCTTGCTGAAGTCAGCGCAGCTTCGCAGCCTGCATGACCACCTCCTACAACAATTACGTCAAAACTTTCATTTGAAGATTGTTTAGTAACCATCAATTAAGCAATAGGAATTTAATTTTCGAACAATTAAGCCGCAAGATTTCTAAATCTAGTGAATTGGGGTTCAAAAAGTAATTTAACTGTTCCAACCGGTCCATTTCGGTGTTTTGTCACGATAACTTCTGTAATTCCTCTGTCAGTCGTTTCTGGATTGTAATACTCATCCCTATAAATCATTAGAACCAAGTCCGCATCCTGTTCTATTGAGCCAGATTCACGCAGATCGCTAAGCATTGGTCTTTTATTGGTTCTTGATTCAACTCCTCTACTTAATTGAGATAAAGCGATTACTGGGACTTTAAGTTCTCTTGCCATACCCTTAAGACCTCTAGTAATCCTTGAGATTTCTTGAACTCGATTATCGGGTGAAGTACCTTCCATTAGTTGTAGATAATCAATCACAATTAGTCCCAGCTCTTTGCCTTGTTCAGCAATTAGGCGACGACATAAGGACCTCATCTCAAGAACACTTGAATTTGGTTTGTCGTCAATGAATATTGGTAATTGACCAAGTGTATTAATACCTTGACCGAGTAATGGCCATTCATCTTGTTGCAAACGTCCTGTTCTTAATCGACTGCTTTCAATGCCTACCTCGCTTGATAGCAGTCTGTAAGTTAGTTGTTCTTTACTCATCTCAAGACTGAATACACAAACAGGTAAGTCATGAAGTTGCGCTACGTTTTTAGCTAAATTAAGAACAATTGAAGTTTTTCCCATTGCTGGTCTTCCTGCAACAATTATTAGATCGCTCCTCTGAAGTCCTTGTGTCATTGCATCCAGATCGTAAAAATTAACTGGTATGCCTGCCACTGATGTACCAAGTGATCTACTTTCTATTTCATTGAAAGTACTTGTCAGAATTTCTGCAGTAGGTGTTAAACCTTTGGATGGTTGCTCTTGACTAATAGCAAAGATCTTTTGTTCAGCTTGATCTATGGCTTCTTCCATTGGAAGGCTTTGATCAAAGCCTAATTTGATCACATCATTTCCAGATTTAATTAATTGTCTGCGCAAAAATTTATCGCTGATTAATTTAGCAACTTGTTCGATTGAAGCTGTAGATGTAACCCTCTCAACTAGTTCAACTAATCGATTATTGCCTCCAACTTTTTCTAAAGAATTTGTATCGGCTAGCCAAGCACTCATCGCTGTTAAATCTGTGGGCTTGCCTTGGCTATGAAGCATTAATGCAGTTCTATAAATTTCTCGATGAGCAGAAATGTAAAAAGCTTCAGCTTGTAGTAAATCAGCTATTCTTCCTATTGCATCAGGATCCAATAAAATTCCACCAAGAACAGATTCTTCTGCCTCCAGGTTTTGTGGTGGTATTTGGTCAGGTTGAGCTTCAAAACGAGGTTTCTCAATCTTGGAAGTATTAAAAGCTCCAAAATCTCTAGTTTGTTTTGAAAAATCCCCGTTATTTGCAGAGGGGGTACTTATCATTTACTACTTGTTGGACAAGGACTCCTACTTTGGCTTGTTCAGACAAATTTGCAACTATTAGTAACTTGCAACTTCAAGGTTTATCTCAGCATTTACCTCGTTGTGAAGCTTGATTTGCACTTTATATTTGCCAACACCATGTATCTCAGGGACAGAGATGTCTCTACGATCTATATCTTTTTTAGTAGCCTCTTTCACAGCTTCTGCTACATCACCATTTGTCACTGTTCCAAATAAGACTCCATCTTCGCCTACTTGCTTTTTGACAGTAAATCTTCCAATTGTTGTAAGAGCTGTTTGGAAGTCAATGGCTTCTTGCTTTTTAGCAGCTTCTTTTTCTGCTTGTTTTGCTCTTCTGTGTTCCACTTGTTTTAAAACAGTGGGAGTTACTGGTAATGCTTTTTTGTTGGGTAATAAAAAGTTTCTTGCAAAACCAGGAGCGACCTCAACAAGATCACCATCATTGCCGAGACTTTTTATGTCTTCATTTAGAACAACTTGAACTCTCTTAGCCATGGATCGAAAATGAGTTAATACTTTTAATCTTGTTGATAATATTACGATGCGATAGGGAGTCTAATTTTTTTTGCTAGCCCAATTGCTTTTAAAAAACGTATGTGTTGCCAAGTTAAATCTATTTGTTTTCGTTGAAGGCCATGCTTAGCTGAATTAGGGAAAGCGTGATGATTATTGTGCCACCCCTCACCAAATGTAAGTGCAGCTACCCATTTATTATTTTTTGAATTATCCCCACTCTCATATGCAGTTGTACCCCAACAATGAGTTGCTGAATTAACTAGCCAAGTTATGTGATAAACAAAAACCAGTCTTAGAGGAATCCCCCATAGAACCATTGCCCATCCTCCAACACCAGCTGATTGGCCAATTAAATAAAGAGTTGCACCTAAAGGTATTTGCAAAAGTAAAAAATTTTTATTTAAGAAGCGATAGTAAGGATCTTTGATTAGATCTCCAGACAGTCTTGGAACTGCTTTCATGGCAGGTACGTCTTCAAACATCCATCCCATGTGACTCCACCAAAATCCTTTGTTGCTGTCATGATGATCAGCTTCAGTATCGGAAAAAGTATGATGATGCCTATGAAGACCAACCCAATCTATTGGTCCATGTTGGCAACTTAATGCTCCACAAGTTGCAAAAAATCTTTCCAGCCATTTTGGAACTTGAAAAGATCGATGTGAAAGAAGGCGATGATATCCTGTGGTTACTCCCAAGCAAGCAGTTACCCAATACAGGAAAATAAATCCAGAAAATGCTATCCAGCTCCAAAATTGAGCTTGCAATGTATATATAGTCAGAGCATGTATTGTTAGCATGAATATAACTGTTCCCCATCTTTTTCTTTTCCTTTGGTTATGAATCCGTCTTGGTACATGCCCTTGGAGCTTCTTCGATGCAGCCATAGCTTTATCGGCAGCAACTGGTTTTTTTAATGGAGCCGAAGCCTCGATTAAACTTGAAACCATTAGTGATCCGTTTACATGATGTATATAATATACGATAAGGATCCTTATCAGGCCTATCTGTTAATCTTGAATGTGATTTGTGACCTCTAGTTTTCGAGACCAACTGACTGCAGGTAGAAGGGCGATGGCTCATCTAGTGCATGTATGGCATGAGCGCAATGGCTGGTCTCATAAAGTTCTTCCTGCTTTGGCAGAATGTTTGGATCTAGGTAGAGTTCATAGCTCTCAAATCTCAAATCTACGAAATGGAAAACTTGTATCTCCAAGTCCTGAAGTATTTTTTGCTTTAGGGAAAGTCAATCAAGTTCTTTCTCGTGGGTTAGAAAATATAGAAAGTCAAATACTGAGCGTTCATCCTGAGTTACATAGATCACTTCAAGAATCAGCTATTGCTGTTGAAGGAAATGACAATCATCCACTTTCTGCGGGTGACTTTTTTGAGATTTTTGTTGGTTTAGCTTCTTTACCTGCCTCCTTTGATTGGTTTATCGAGGAATCTGAGGCACCTGTTCTCAGTGCTGCTTTGGCTGATTATTTATGTAAAGGGAGGTCATGGAGAATTTGTAGAGAACAAGTCATGTCAGCCTATCCCGTAAGTAAAAAACAACGAAGAGACAGATTTGAAGCGGTTATGGCTGGGTTAAAAGATTACACAGCAGAGGAACTTGATGGTGAATTGTTAGATTTGCACGCAACAAATAAATTGTTAAATACAAACAATTTGCAAGGTGCAGATGACTTTTTGGAAAATCTTCGCCAAAGAGGTTTATTACTTAAAGATCAAGAAAAATTAGAAATTATTTTTTCTGATTAATCTTATGAAACTTATTTATACTTAATTAAAAACTAATATGTTCATAAATCCTGCAAAAAATTTTGTTGATAAGATAGAAAAAAAATTAGGTTTAACTATTAAAGAAAAGACTGATAGTATAACATATAAATTAGAAAAAGTATTAAAAGCTTTTTCTGATTCTCATCTTAATGTACAACATTTTTCCTCTTTAACAGGATATGGTCATGGGGATTTAGGGAGAGATGTAATTGATAAAATTTTTGCAGATGTTTTAGAAGCAGAAAAAGCAGCAGTCAGGCTTCAAATTGTAAGTGGAACGCATGCTATTACATCATCTTTATTTGGAGTCTTAAGACCAGGGGATAATTTATTATCTGTTACTGGAAAGCCCTATGAATCTCTTGAAGAAGTTATTGGATTAAGGGGTAATGGTCAAGGATCTTTGATTGATTTTGGTATTAATTATGAAGAAGTATCTTTAAAAAATGATGGAAATATAGATTTTATAGCTTTAGAAAAAGCTTTAAATATACCTAGGAAATTAATTTTTATACAACGTAGTTGTGGTTATACATGGCGTCCATCTTTGAGTATTGATGTTATTCAAGAGATTTGTTATTTATGTCATAAGATTCAACCTAATTGTATTTGTTTTGTTGATAATTGCTATGGAGAATTCGTCGAAACTAAGGAACCAACGTCAGTAGGTGCAGATTTGATTGCAGGTTCTTTAATAAAAAATTTAGGTGGAACTATCGTTCCAACTGGTGGATATATTGCGGGAAAAGCTGGTTTAGTTGACAAAGCATGTTGTCGCTTGACTGCGCCAGGCATTGGATCTGAGGGTGGTATTACTTTTGATTTGAATAGAACTATTTTACAAGGACTTTTTCTGGCGCCTCAAATGGTTGCAGAGGCCTTGATTGGTGCTGAAATTATTTCCAAAACGTTCAGCGAATTGGGCTTTCAAGTGTTGCCAACCCCAGGTTCTATTAGAACTGATTTGATTCAAGTAGTAAGAATAGGCGACCCAGAAATTTTACAAATTATTTGTAGGTCTTTTCAGGAGAAATCACCTATTGGATCTTTTCTCGATCCAGTACCTGCACAAATGCCAGGGTATGAAAATAACTTGGTAATGGCTGGAGGAACTTTCGTTGATGGTAGTACTAGTGAATTTTCAGCTGATGCCCCCATGAAGTCTCCATTTGATCTATTTATTCAAGGAGGATCCCATCGCTCTCATGTCAAAATTGCTTTAATTCATGCATTATCTAATTTATTTCAGGCAGGATTGATCAAATTGCCCCAGAATGGTTAAGCGTTTTTTCGTTTTGACGCAATGGCTTTTTCCTTCCCAGATCATTTTCGTTTTGCTGACAGTCATGAATATGCGTTTGCTGATGATGCTTTAGTTCGAATTGGCATTAGTGAATTTGCGGTAGATCAGTTAGGAGATATCGTTTTTGTTGATCTACCAGAAGAGGGGACTGCCATAGTCAAAGGAGAGAGCTTTGGCTCAGTAGAATCAGTAAAGGCTGTTGAGGATATGTATGCTCCAGTTAGTGGAGAAATTGTCCATAGAAACAATTCTATTTTGGCCAGCCCAGAGGAACTTCAAAATGATCCTCATGGCGAGGGGTGGTTATTAATAATTCGTCCTGATAACCCCGATCAATTACAAGAGCTTATGGATTCTGAAACTTATTCCAAGAAAATTGCTGCATAAAATTTAACTGAATAATTTTTTCTTACAACAAATTTGGAAATTTTTCTCTACACTAGCCTTCCTTACAATAATTTAATTTGCTTGTGCTTGAGAACAAGCTCATGTCAAAAGCAGAATTAAAGGATTTAACTTTTAAGTCTCGCCATATAGGTCCAACTAACGAAGATGAAGCTTTAATGCTTAAACATCTTGGTTTTGACACTTCGGAAGAATTCATATCTTCTGTAATTCCTAATGAAATTTTTGATTCTGAAAATTTTGTTGCATCTATACCTGATGGATGTGATCAAAATCAAGCCTTAAAAGAAATCAAAATAATCTCAAAGAAAAATATTGAAAATCGTTCGCTGATTGGGCTGGGTTATCATTCGACTCAGATACCACCAGTTGTACAAAGAAATGTTCTAGAAAATCCCAATTGGTACACAGCTTATACTCCTTATCAAGCAGAAATATCTCAAGGCAGATTAGAAGCCTTATTTAATTTTCAGACTTTAATCAGTGAGTTAACAGGTTTGCCCATATCAAATGCGTCTTTACTTGATGAAGCGACTGCGGCAGCTGAGGCAATAAGTTTAAGTTTGGCTGTTAGAAAAAATAAAAATGCTAATAAATTTTTAGTAGATAAAGAAATTCTCCCTCAAACTTTTGATGTATTAAAAACTCGATGTGAACCATTAGGAATTGTAATTGAGATCTTTGATAACAATAATTTTGAAATTGATAATCATGTCTTCGGAATACTTATTCAGTTACCCGGAAAAAATGGTCGCATTTGGGATCCAACCTCAATAATCGATCAGGCACACAAATTTGATGCAATTGTCACTATTGCAATTGATCCCTTAGCTCAAGTTTTGATTAAACCTATGGGAGAATTTGGGGCAGATATTGTAGTTGGAAGTGCGCAAAGATTTGGTGTTCCTATTGCTTTTGGTGGACCACATGCTGCTTTTTTTGCAACTAAAGAAATATATAAAAGACAAATACCAGGAAGGATAGTGGGTCAATCAGTTGACGTAGAAGGTAATCAGGCTTTGAGGCTTGCCCTTCAGACTAGAGAGCAACACATTCGAAGAGATAAAGCAACAAGTAACATTTGCACTGCTCAAGTATTATTAGCTGTTCTTTCTTCTTTTTATGCAGTACATCATGGTCCAAATGGTCTTAAAGAAATCGCTAAAAAGATTGTTAAATACAGATCATGTTTTGAATCTATTATCACGCATTTAAATTATCCTTTAGAAAAATATTCAGGTTTTGATAGTCTTGATATTTATTGTCCAGAAGCAAAAGAAGTAATTAAGGTTGCTTCTAAGGAAGGATACAACCTGAGAGTTCTCCCTATTGGTTCAGACAATCAAAATATCAAGGGTTTTGGAGTAACTTTTGATGAATTAACTTGTGATGAAGAAATTGATAAATTACATAAAATACTTGCAAAAGTGAAAGGAAAAAAAGTTAATAATCTTTCTACTTTTCTGGATGAAAATTATTCACTAACAGGAATCCCACTTCGAGATCAACCTTGGCTTGAACAATTGGTATTTAACAAATATCAGAGTGAGACTGATTTAATGAGATACATAAATTTTTTAGTTTCGAAAGATTTTTCTTTAGTTCAAGGAATGATTCCTCTTGGCAGCTGCACTATGAAATTGAATGCAGCTGCGGAACTTTTGCCTATTGAATGGAGCGAGTTTTCCTCTATTCATCCCTTTACTCCAAATGTTCAATTAGCTGGATTCAATGAAATAATTAATGATCTTGAAAGTTGGCTGTCAGCTTTAACTGGTTTTCAGGGAGTTTCCCTTCAGCCAAATGCAGGTTCCCAAGGAGAATTTGCTGGTTTGCTTGTAATACGTTCGTGGCATCAATCTCTTGGAGAAGGGCATAGAAATATTTGCTTGATTCCAACAAGTGCCCACGGTACCAATCCAGCTAGCGCGGTCATGTCTGGTTTTAAAGTTGTTTCTGTCAAATGTGATGAATACGGCAATGTTGATTTGGAAGATTTAAGAGATAAATCAAAGATTCATTCAAAGAATTTGGCTGCATTGATGGTTACCTATCCTTCAACTCATGGAGTATTTGAGCCGAATATTCGTGAAATTTGCCAAGTCATTCATCAAGAGGGCGGTCAAGTCTATTTGGATGGTGCAAATCTGAATGCTCAAGTAGGTATTTGCAGGCCTGGATCTTATGGGATAGATGTGTGCCATTTGAATCTTCATAAAACTTTTTCCATTCCTCATGGAGGTGGAGGCCCAGGCGTAGGCCCCATAGCTGTTGCCAGCCATTTGGTTCCTTATCTTCCTGGACATTCAATTGTTAAGTGTGGAGGCGAAAAGGCTATTTCGGCAGTCTCTGCAGCTCCATTTGGCAGTGCTGGAATATTGCCGATCAGTTGGATGTACATTCGAATGATGGGGAAAGATGGTTTACGCAAGGCAAGTTCAATCGCAATCCTCTCTGCTAATTATTTAGCAAAACGACTTGATCCTTATTTTCCCGTTTTATTTAAAGATCCCAATGGCTTGGTAGCTCATGAATGCATATTAGATTTACGACCTTTAAAGAGTCAGGTAGGCATAGAAGTTGAGGATGTTGCCAAGAGATTGATGGATTATGGATTTCATGCACCAACAATTAGTTGGCCTGTTGCTGGAACTTTGATGGTTGAACCAACAGAAAGTGAAAGTTTGTCTGAATTAGATCGTTTTTGTGAGGCTATGATTGGAATTCGCGAAGAAATTGAACAAATAAAATTAGGAAAGATTGATCCTATTAATAATCCTTTAAAACAATCTCCACATACTTTAAAAACAGTTACATCAGATGATTGGGATAGACCTTATTCTCGTAAAGAAGCAGCTTATCCATTGCCTGATCAAGAAAAATATAAATTTTGGCCATCAGTTTCACGTATTAATAATGCTTACGGAGACAGGAATTTGATATGTACTTGTCCTTCAGTTGAAGATTTAGAAGATATTAATTCTATTTGAAGACTGGTTAAAACTTGTTTTATTAGTTAAATTTCAAGCGAAAACTAAATTATTGGTTTTCTTTGGGCTGCTTTGCAATTTTTTCTATTAATCTTTGCTGTAGCTTTAAATTCTATGGGGACCAAATGAATAAAAAGACATCTTTTGATCTTTTAGATCAAATGAAAAAAAAGGATGATTTATCCTTGCCTTCTTTTTCTAATTACTTTGAATCTGTTTTAAATAAAGGAGAACTTTTACAAGTTGCTGGAACTAATGTAGTTAGAGTCCCATTTGGGGTTCGTCAGCCTAAGAAACAAAGGCCAGCCAAACTTTCTCGATGGGCAACTTTGGTATTACCTTTGCAATCATTTGATTCCCCAACTCCGCCGCCTCATGCGGCATAAAAACTAAGCAGCAACATTTTGTTTTTTGTCTAGAACTTCTTCGTAATAACTTTTTAATTGTTTTGTAGCACCTGCCCACCCCCATCTCTCAGCTTCTGAACGAGCAGCTTTTCTCATCGCTATGCGTTCTACTTCGTTGCCCAATAATTTTTTTGTAGCTTGAATTAAACTTAAAGCCCCATCATTTTCTCCATCAGGATTGTACAAACATCCATTTTCTCCATCTGAAATGATATCTGGTATTCCACCTTTATTTGCTCCTACGACTGGGCATCCAGCAGCCATTGCTTCTAAAAGAACTAATCCCAAAGTTTCTGTACTTGAGGGAAAAAGGAAAGCATCACCAGAGGCATAAGCACTTGCTAATTCATTTCCACTTAAATATCCCACAAAGGTAGTTGAGGTTCCTTGAAAAATTTTTTCTAATTGTTGTCTATATGGACCATCTCCAACAAGAGCTAGTCGAGTGTTTGGCAGTGCTTCAAGTACAGGTTTAATTCTTTCAATTTGTTTTTCTGCTGAGAGTCTTCCAACGTAAATCAATAAAGAGCCTTTATCGCTATATTTTCCTAAAAGACGCTTTCTCATTTGTTCGTCTCTTAGTTCTGGCTTGAAAATATCTGTATCAACTCCTCTTTGCCATAAGGCGGTATTTTGAATTCCTTTTTCTGAAAGTTCTTGCACCATTGCAGTGGAAGTACATAGATTAAGAGTTGCTTGATTATGAGCAGCTTTTAACAACTCCCATAAAAGAGGCTCTAACATCCCCATTCCATAGTGTTCTAGATACTTAGGTAAGTGAGTGTGGTAACTGGCTATAAGGGGAATATTGTTCGTTTTAGCTAGCCAAATACCACCTAATCCAAGTACAGCAGGATTAACTACATGTATTAGATCAGGTTTAAACTTTTCTAATTCATCTGAAACGCCTGGACCAGGCAGCCCTAATTTGAGTTCTGGATATAAGGGTAATGGCATCGCTGGGACACCTATAACTTTTGCACCCAGATAGCTTGATGGACAGCCTTCTGGACAAAAAACAGTAACGTCATCGCCTGATTCAACTAAATTCTGAATTGTTTTAGTTAGACGAGTGACTATCCCATCGACTTTGGGTAGGAAAGTTTCTGTAAAGAAAGCTATTTTCACTGAGCGTGTATTTTCAAGATTTTGTACTAGTTAGGTTTAGGTTTTATTGATTGCTTTTGCTTGGGTTGATGTCCATGCAGATACACAAGGTATTCGGTTTAAATCACATCTATTGGAGAATTTTTTTGCGACATTAACAACTTCTTCTAAAAGTCCATTATCGAGAGTTGTGGGATCTAATCCAAGTTCAATAAAACATCGATTATCTACTATTAGATCATTTTCTACTGCTTCGTTTCTTGGGTTTGGAAGATAATTAATTTTTGCTCCAGTGAGAGAGGCTACTTTTTTAGCTAATTCTCCGACTTGGTGACTTTCAGTCATTTGGTTGAAAATTTTTACCCTTTCACCTTTTTCTGGAGGGTTTTCCAGTGCCAGTTGAACACATTTTACTGAATCTTGAATATGAATAAAAGCTCTCGTTTGACCACCAGTACCATGAACTGTTAGTGGATATCCAATAGCAGCCTGCATTAAAAATCGATTTAATACTGTTCCGTAATCACCATCATAGTCAAATCGATTAGTCAGTCTTGGATCACGGCTTGTGACATCAGTATTTGTTCCCCATACAATTCCTTGATGAAGATCAGTGATTCTTATCTGGTCGTTTTTGTTGTAGTAAAGAAAGAGCAATTGATCAAGCGTCTTTGTCATGTGATAAACGCTTCCAGGACTTGCTGGATGAAGGATTTCTTCTTCAAAACGACTGCCATCCGGTTGAGGCACTTCCACCTTTAAGTAACCTTCTGGAATGGTCGCACCTCTATGAGACCCATATCCATAAACCCCCATTGTTCCAAGATGAACAATGTGAATATCTAATTGAGATTCAACAATTGCGGCCAGGAGATTATGAGTTCCATTGACATTGTTATCAACCGTATATCTCTTTGTTGCACTGCTTTTCATTGAATATGGAGCAGCACGCTGTTCAGCAAAATGAATTATTGAATCAGGCTGTTCCTCGATTAACAGATCTAATAGTTTTTGATATTCAGAGGCAAGGTCTAAATGAATAAATTGAATAGGTCTTCCACCTATCTCAGACCAAGCTTTAATCCTTTCTCCAATACTGGTAATGGGAGTTAAGGATTCAACTTCAAGGTCTATATCGATTTTTCGACGACTGAGATTATCCACGATGAATACATCATGACCTTTGTCAGCAAGATTTGCTGCACAAGGCCATCCGCAGAAGCCGTCACCACCAAGAACGAAAACTTTCACTCTAAACTCCAAAAGACAGAGCAAATGCTCATATTATTCAAGCTACTACAAGGGTTTCACTTGATTGTTAAAGAATATGCGATAAGCCCAATTACAAGGATAACTCCAGCAAGGGTAAAAAGCCAAGAACCTTTGTTGCCACTGCTTTCTTTTGTAAGTATTTCAATTCTTGGTTCATCTGCAAAAACGTTAAGCCTGCCTTGACTTTCTTTAGTGACTGCCATGATTTTTTGTTTATTAGCCTATTACGTTACTAATTTTTAACGAATTCCTCTAATTATTTGAAATAACTCCATCTAATGGAGAGCTAGGGTGGGCAAGCAGTTGCTCTTCGAGCCTTCCAGATAGATAAGCATCTCTACCAGCTTCAGTGGCCTTAGAAAAGGCTTCAGCCATTAAAGCGGGGTTTTTAGCCAAAGCAATAGCACTATTTATTAGAACTCCATCTGCGCCCATTTCCAATGCTTGAGCTGCTTCACTGGGAACTCCAATGCCTGCATCAATAATTATTGGAATTCGAGATTCTTCGATAATTATGGCAATGTTTGCTGCATTTTTTATGCCTTGAGCAGATCCAATGGGAGAACCAAGAGGCATAACAGTTGCACATCCAATTTCTTCAAGTTGTTTAGCAATTAATGGATCAGAATTTATATATGGCATGACAGTAAATCCTTCTTTAACTAGTTGTTCTGCGGCTTTTAAAGTTCCAATTGGGTCGGGTAATAAATATTTTTTGTCAGGAATGACCTCTAATTTGACAAAATTATTATTCTCTTGACCAGCTAACTTGGTTAACTCTCTGCCTAGTCGTGCTATTCGTATAGCTTCTTCAGCATTTGAGCATCCTGCAGTGTTTGGGAGCATCCATATACTTTTCCAGTCTATTGACTCCATTAATCCTTTATGTCCATGCTCTAGTCCTTGAATTCTTCTAACTGCGACAGTAACTATTTCACATTTTGTATTTACCAAGCTTTGTTTCATGACTTCTAAGGATGAGTATTTACCAGTTCCAACAAGAAGCCGACTTTTGAATTCTTTATTTCCTATTTTGAGAAATTGATTTGTTTTTTTCATTGGTAAAAATATGATGAATTAAGATTTATTTAGAAACCTTTTTTATTCAATAATTGATCTTTATCTTTTCCAATTATACGTTCAAGTCTTTTAATTTGAGATATTGCAGTTTTGTTATTAGGATCTAGCTTTAAAACCTCTTGATAGTTTTTATAAGCTTCATCTTCTTTTAGTAGTCGTTGATAAGCAAAACCGAGATTATTTAGTGCAACTGGATATTCAGATTTTGCAGTTAATGCTTTTTTGTAATGAATCACTGCTGATTTAAAGTCATTTTGAGCAGCGAGTGCAAAGCCTAATGCATTCTCTATTAGTGCTTTAGCTTCTTGTGGTTCTCCATCTAGTTTCTTTAAGGCTTGTTTTAAAGTTGATGTGGCTTGAGGATATAATCTTTTCTTTAATTGAACAGATGCTAATTCATACATTTTAGCTGAATCTTCTTTTGTATTTGAATCTTCTTTCTCTAATTTTATTAGCTTCATCTCATCTTTTCTTACTTTATACAGTTGTTTTCCTACTAAAATAGCGATAATTACTAAAAGCAGACATAGTCCTATTAAATAAGTTTGAGGAAGATTAACAATCATCGTCTAAAGCTAAAATACTAATTTGTTGAGCATATGCTAATTATTCCTAATCATCATATTCTTAATTTTTGGAATTTCTTCTGTATTCTTTTATCTTAATTAATCATTTATAAGTTTAATAATGAAAAAAGGTTCAAGCATATTTAACTTTTTGAATTAACTGCAATATTTGAGAATGTTTTAGGATCAGTAACAGCTAATTGAGCCAACATTTTTCTGTTTATTATTACATCAGCTTTTTTTAAGCTACCCATAAACTTGCTATAACTTAAGCCATTTAATCTAGCTGCTGCATTGATTCTTGCAATCCAAAGCCTTCTGAAATCGCGCTTTCTTCTTCTTCTGTCCCTATATGCATTACAAAGTGCTTTCATTACTCTTTGATTTGCCGTTCGGAAAAGAGTTCCATTTCCGCCTCTAAATCCTTTGGCTAGACGAAGGATTTTGTTTCTACGTTTTCTAGCAACATTACCTCTTTTAACGCGTGCCATAATTAATAATCAGAAATCAAGAAATTGAATTAATAAACGTTTTTAAGAAGTCTTATGCATAGGGAAGCATGAGGCTTACGTTTTCTGCATCACGTTCATCTACGACTGCTTTTGTTTTAAGGTGCCTTTTTAATTTAGGACTCTTGTGGTCGAGTAAGTGATTGTGAAATGCACGACGTCTCATGAACTTGCCAGTGCCTGTTGCTTTGAACCGCTTTGCAGCAGCTTTGCGGGTCTTGAGCTTTGGCATTGATAAAGCATAGTTAGATTATAAGAATACGTCCTTAAGTTCACTTAAGCCAACCCAAAATTATTAAATTCTTGCTGAAAGGAGATTTTTGTTGTGATTAAAAGTTATTTACCGGTTCAAAAACGTTTCTTGATTTGTGGTTTGCTTCTCTTGATTGGCGGATATGATTCAAATCAAGTTTGTATAGCTAATCCTGGCAAAGTTGAGGTTTTTGCAACTCATCAGGCACTTCCTAATACGCCTTTAATTAGCCTAGAAAAAAATGTACTGCTTGTTGGGATCAAGCCATATTTAGGAAAGGAGATCATTGGTAATAATAATTCGCCATCTTTGAGACTTTTAAGTAATGGCAGAAATTTGATTTTGAAAGATGCTGATGGAATCATTCGAAAGGCTAAAGAAATTAATATTGGTTGGCGAGCAGAAAAATTGCTAAAACCAAAAGTATTTGTTCGTCAGACAATTGGTCCCTTTGCAAGTTTCGAGTCTGCTGAAAGATTGGCAAATGATTTAAAAGATAAAGGTATTGAATCAACTATTGCTCATCCGTTTGATTGGGAGGTTTGGGTTTCGGCTCACATCAAAATTCCACCATCAATTAAGTCGATCTATCAAAAAATAAAAGTTTCAAACACTGTTTTTCCTTATCTAGATGGAAATAATGGAAAGATTGTTCTCAAAGGGCCTATTTCTTTGCGAGCCCCTGATGGGTTGCGCTGGGAGAAGGGAATATACTTGGGTCCTTTTTCCATACAGCCAGATGCATATGGAAGTTGGACTTTAGTTGAGCATGTCCCTATTGAGAGATATTTAAATGGAGTAGTTCCTTATGAAATTGGAGCAAACTCTCCAGCAGCAGCTTTAGCAGCGCAGGCTGTTTTAGCTAGAACTTGGGCTGTGGCTAATAGTCATAGATTCAAAGTTGATGGATACAATCTTTGCAGTGATACCCAATGTCAGGTTTACAAGGATCCATCTAAAGCCAATCAAAAAATTAAAACGGCCATAAAAAAAACTGCTGGTAAAATTTTGACCTGGAATAAAAAGCCAATAAATACCGTTTATCACGCTACAAATGGTGGAGTAATGGCCTCAGTCGATGAAGCTTGGTCAATCAATCAAGTTCCTTATCTGCAAATGCGCTTGGATGGGCCAACACGTTGGACACGTCTGGTTGATTTACCTCTAACAAATGAAAAATATTTGAAATCTTTTTTATTTTCAAAGTCTGAGGCTTTTGGTTCTGATCATCCACTTTTCAGATGGGAAAGAACGCTAGAGTCCTCTCAGATATCTAAACAGTTCAATCAAGCTAAAAAAGTTAGCAGTTCCTTTTATCCAAGTAAAATCAAGGTTGATAAGAGAGGAAGTAGTGGGAGAGTTACTTCTTTGAAAATTGAAGGAAAGAGTGGTTCAGAAATTTTCCTTAAACTTGATGAAATACGACGTGTTCTTAGACAATTACCGAGCACATTATTTGTTGTTAAAGAAATTAAAGAAGGTAAATGGCTTTTTTCTGGTGGAGGCTTTGGCCATGGAGCAGGAATGTCTCAGTCTGGGGCTATAGAATTGGCAAAAAATGGATGGACTACCAAACAAATTCTTTCTCATTATTATCCAAAAACTAAATATGGATTTTTGCCTTAGTGATGAAAGCCTCTTAGAGTGACTAGTTGATAAAAGGACTACTCCATGGCTTTAGCCAAAATCAGTGGAGAAAACCGACGCATTAAATCAATATTGTTTTTGATTTGCTGTGCTTTGGCAGGTGTTACTCCTCATCTGGTGGAGCCTAGCAAGAATTTATTCCCTTCAATTACCTTGGCAGTCTTATTGGGTGGGTATGGGTTAAGAGTTGTTTTAAGAGATCGCAGGGAAAATTATCAATTACAAAAAGATTACCTAATTAAGGATGAAAAATTTTTAGAAACTCTTCCCAAAGTTGATGTGCTGGTGGCAGCACGTGATGAAGAAAATGTAATAGAGAGATTAATTTCAAGACTTTTATCAATTGAATACCCAGAGGAGAAGCTTTCTCTATGGATAATTGATGATGGAAGTCAAGATCGAACATCTGATTTATTAGAAAAATTACGTACAAGCTTCTCTAGAATTAACGTCTTAAGTCGTCCATTTATGAGTGGTGGTGGTAAATCAGGAGCTCTCAATTCTGTATTGAATAAAACGGATGGAGAATGGTTATTTATTCTTGATGCTGATGCACAATTACAGAGCAATATTTTACTTAGAGCAATAGCACTTGCTTTGGATGGTGGATGGTCTGGTGTGCAGTTAAGAAAATCAGTTGTAAATTGTGACTTGAATCCAATTGCTGCGTATCAAGCAATGGAAATGGCAATGGATGCTGTTATTCAAAGAGGGAGACTTGCTTGTGGTGGTGTATCGGAGTTAAGAGGAAATGGTCAATTGATTAATAGAAAAGCTCTTGAATCTTGTGGAGGATTTAATGAACAAACTATCACTGATGATTTAGATTTAAGTTTCCGGTTTTTATTAACCCGATCGCCAATAGTAATTATGTGGGATCCACCAATTCAAGAGGAAGCAGTGGAATCATTGTCGGCTTTATTTCGACAAAGAAAAAGATGGGCTGAAGGAGGCTTGCAAAGGTTTTTTGATTATTGGCCTTTATTGATTTCAAAGCGCTTATCAAATTTTAAAAAATTAGATTTAGCTTGTTTTTTCTTATTACAATATGTCTTGCCAGTTGTGTCATTTATAGATTTTACTGTATCAATTATTTTATTTAAAATGCCCTTATACTGGCCTTTATCTATAGTTGCTTTTGGTATTTCTAGTCTAGCCTATTGGAAAGGATGTTCTCGAAATAGTGAAGGTCCAAGATTGCCTTCCCCTAATTTTATTAATATACTTGGAGCCACAATTTATCTTGCACATTGGTTTATTGTAATACCATTTATAGTATTTAAGATGTCATTATTTCGTAAGACTTTGATTTGGGAGAAAACTGATCATGTTGGTTCTTGAGTAAGTTGTTTATTCAAGATTGACTATTTCTCCATTAAAGAAGTCTGCAAATTGCCTAGCTTTTTGATCAATAGAGCTTGCATCTAAATTATTATTTGATTGTATTTTTTTCTTTTCCTCTAAATTATTTTCATTGATTTCTCTATCAATTTTAAATTCATTTTTTTGTTCAATTTGATTAGAATTGTTTTCACTTTTTTTATAATTAGAGAAGTTTTCTTTTTGTTGTTTTAAAATAACTTTAGTTGCGGATCCTCTTGCTTTGTAAAAAGCATCTTCAATAAGACTTTTTCGACTTTGAATCATATTGATCCACTTTTCTGAAATCAAAATTTCAGCAGAATTTGAGTTCAAATTTATTAATTTTGCTTGTTGTGAAAGTAGCATTTTGGTTGAAGGAAGTTCTAACATCGCTATCACATTTTTCCAAATAGTATCAAGATTTCTATTTTCTCTTAGTTGTGTTTCTTCTTCAAAAGAGGTCTTTTGTATTAATTCTTTTTGATTATTTGATTCTGTTTTCTCTGCAGTATCATTCTTATTTTCAAAATCAGAAAGTTTTATTTTTGTTGTTTTACTAAAGGTTTCTATTTCTTTATTATTTTCTTTTGAATTTTCATCTGAGAGCATTCCTAGTAATTGAATTTCTAACCATAAGTTTGGCTGATTACTATTTCTAATATAGCTTTCTGACCCTTTTAATTTAGCCTGAAGCCTCAGTATTTGATCAAGTTTGATTGAATCTGCTAAGTCTTTTAAATTCTCACTATTCTCTTGTGAAATATTATATAAATTTGTTGGGTTATTTGAGACTTTTTTGACAACTAAGTCTCGTAATATAGATGCTATTCCTTGTAAAATAGCAATTGGTTCTTTACCATGGTTAATTAAGCGAGTGCAAATATTTAAAATAGAATTAGGATCTTTATTTAATAATGATTTGGCTAATATAATTAACTCTTCTTCTGGAACAGAACCTATTAGGTTAATGATATTTGATTGAGTTATTGGTTGAGGAAGTAAACTGACTTGATCAAGTAAGCTTTCTGCATCTCTTAATCCTCCTTGAGAATGCTTTGCAATCAATGCTATTGCCTCTTTGTTGATCACAATCTCTTCTTTTTTAGCAATATTGATTAAATGACTTTCTAAATGATTCAAACCTATTCTTTTAAAATCAAAGCGCATGCATCTACTAAGAATTGTAGGTAAAACGCGTTGAGGATCTGTTGTCGCAAGAATAAATACAACTTGACGAGGTGGCTCTTCTAGGGTTTTTAGAAGTGCATTAAAAGCTGCAGTTGAAAGCATATGGCATTCATCTATGACATAAACTTTCCAGCGAGCTTTTGCAGGAGCAAATTTAGACCTTTCTATTAATTCACGAATATTTTCCACACCAGTATTGGAAGCAGCATCAATTTCAATTACGTCCAATGCATTGCCTAAGTTAATCCCTTTACAGAGTTCACATTCACCACAAGGTACGGTTGTAGCTTTTTCACTTCGTAAACAATTTAAAGATTTTGCAAAAATTCTTGCACTTGATGTTTTACCTGTTCCCCTAGGACCAGTAAATATATATGCAGGTGCAATACGATTACTGGTTAAAGCCTGTTTTAATGTAGATGTAATTGGACCTTGCCCAACAAGCTCGTCAAAGCTATTAGGACGATATTTATGGTGTAATGGCTCATAATTATTTATCATTTGCAATTAAAAATATTTATGAATTTAATTTTGATTTAATTGATCATAATCTAAGTTGAAAATTATTTAAGAAATACTTGACCAATTTAATTCTTCAAGATTTTATGATTTTTCTATTGCCCTCAAAAAAGATATTCAAAAAGTTTATTCTTTCTAGGCAGATTCTTTAACGATCCGCTTTTCATTTGATAATAGCGGAACAACTTTTCCGCCTGTAATTTCATCAACCATTTTTTTTGTTACGTTGAAGCTTTTAATCTTAGTTTGAGATGGAAGGCTATACATTAAATCTAGCATTATTTCTTCAACTATTCCTCGCAAAGCTCTAGCACCAGTTTTTCTTTTATAGGCTTCTTGTGCAATTGCTTCAACAGCATCTTCTTCAAATGAAAGCTCTACATTATCCATGCTTAATAAGGTTCTAAATTGTTTTACCAAGGCATCTCTTGGCTCTGTGAGAATAGATTCAAGAGCTTTAGCATTTAATGGTTCTAATATTGCACTTACAGGCATTCTTCCAATAAATTCTGGAATCAAGCCATATTTCACTAGATCATCAGGCTCTAGGTCATTAATTAAGTCTGCACCAATACGATCTCGATTTGATTTGGTTCTAGCTCTATTTTCATTTGGTATAAAACCAATTGAATTTTTTCCAAGTCTTTTTTGTACTACATCATCTAAACCAACAAATGCTCCACCACATATAAAGAGTATTTGGCTGGTATCAATTTGAATAGAATCACCGTAAGGATGCTTCCTGCCTCCTTGTGGTGGCACGTTAGCAACAGTACCCTCAAGCATTTTTAATAGAGCTTGTTGGACGCCTTCTCCCGAAACATCTCTGGTAATAGATGGGTTTTCACTTTTTCTAGCAATTTTGTCAATTTCATCGATATATATAATCCCTCTTTGTGCTAAGTCGACATCCATATCTGCTTTTTGTAGGAGACGTAAGAGAATGTTTTCTACATCCTCACCAACATATCCGGCTTCAGTAAGAGTTGTTGCATCAGCAACAGCAAATGGAACATCTAGCATTTCAGCTAATGTTTGTGCAAGTAATGTCTTTCCGCATCCCGTTGGGCCAATTAATAAAATATTAGATTTCTGTAATTTTGTTGCTGTTAAATCAGTCTCACCAGATCCATCACCTTTCCATGCAAGTCTCTTATAGTGGTTGTAAACAGCTACTGATAAGATTTTTTTTGCTGGTTCTTGCCCCACTACTTGTTCATCTAAAAACTTTTTAATTTCAATAGGCTTTGGTATGGAAGCCAAAGTTGGAGCAGGTTTAGCTGTTGTTTTGGGAGCTTTACCTTTACGGCTTTGATCATTTCCATTCCTTTGATGAGTTTGATTATCAATTAATTCTTCATCCAAAATTTCGTTGCACAAGTCGATACATTCATCGCATATGTAAACTCCCGGACCAGCAATGAGTTTCCTCACCTGATCTTGTGCCTTGCCACAAAAGGAGCATTTAAGATGGGCCTCAAATTTTGCCATCGAGCTCTAAGAAAAAACAGGTTAGATAGACCGATAATTAATTTTATTCAGTCTCAATTAATAGGATCATTGAGGATTGATGCCTTGTCAGCTTTCCTTAATGATTCATATGGAGTTGAGATTTGAAACCACTTTGTCGATCAGGCCATATTCAACCGCTTCTTGGGGAGAAAGAAAGTGGTCTCTATCAGTGTCTTCTGAAATCTTTTCAATATTTTGCCCAGTATGTTCAGCTAAAAGTGAATTCAGAGTCTCTTTTAAATAGAGAATTTCTTTGGCTTGAATTTCAATTTCCACAGCTTGACCTTGAGCTCCACCAAGAGGTTGATGAATCATTATTCTGGAATTGGGCAATGAAAGTCTTTTTCCTTTTGTTCCTCCAGATAAAAGAAAAGCCCCCATGCTTGCTGCAAGGCCATAGCAAATTGTTATGACATCAGGACTAACTTGTTGCATCGTGTCATAGATAGCTAGTCCCGCAGTTACAGACCCTCCAGGAGAGTTGATATACAACTGAATATCTTTTTCTGGATCATCAGCTTCTAAAAAAAGCATTTGAGCCACCAATGCATCAGCAACTTGATCGTTTACATCAGTTCCAAGAAAGATGATTCTTTCTCGAAGTAATCGAGAGTAAATATCAAATGCCCGATCTCCTTGACCTGATTGTTCGATTACTGTTGGTAGAACTCCCGGTCCTGAAAACAGACAGGAGTTATTCCATAAACTATTAACCAGGTGATTTTGTCTTGCTTCAATCAACTTGAACTGTAGATAGCTGTTACTTGTAATCTATGTGTAGAAACTAGGAATTGGGTGTTTTAGAACTTTTCTTTTCTTTATTTTTTTTTGTTGTTGTCTTTTTAGAACTTTTCTCTTTGCTTTGGTCTTTAGTTTTTTCTGGGGCTTTTTCTATAACAGTATTATTTTCTTCGAGCCAAACAAACAATTTTTCTTGCAATAAATCATCAGTAATCGCCTCTTTGAGACGATCTTTGTCGATATTTTTTTCGTTTGAAAGTTTGATATCAGCTTCAACTTGTTTAAGTTTTGAATTGATTTCTTTTTGTGAAACTTCAATTTTTTCCGACTCAGCCAAAGCATTTAGAGCGAGTTTTTGACGGAGCTTTGTCTCTGCTTCGCCTTTTGAAGATTCCATTAGCGATTTAACCAGATCTGGAGTAAACATTGATTTGACATCAATACCCTGCTGAGCAAAATTTTGAGCTGTTTGCTCAACAATTACGCGCACTTCTTGGTCAATAAGACTTTTTGGTAGATCAACTTCAAGTTCTTTGACCAAAGCGTCAAGAAGTGAATTTTGTCGATTTTTCGTTTGTTTTCTATCAGTATCCTCCTTCAGCCTTTTTTCAAGATCTGCGCGTAAGTCCGACATATTTTCTTTATCACTCGCTTGCTTTGCAAAGTCGTCATTGAGTTCTGGTAATTCCTTGATTTTCAAATCTTCCAAACTGACATTAAATTCAGCTTTTCTGCCTTTGGCATCTTCTTGATGATAATCCTTTGGAAATTCACATTTTAATATTTTTTTATCGTTAATCTTCATTCCAATGACACCCTCAATAAAACCAGGAATCATTCGGCCTTCTTCAAGTTCTATTTCTATCGAATCTGCGCTTCCACCTTCAATTTCGCTTCCATTATCCGAGAAACTTCCTTTAAAGCTTACTAAAGCAATATCTCCTTTTTTTGCGGCACGATCACTAACTGGCACCTTAGTTGCTAGTTGAGATCGGGATTGTTCAATAAGTTCATCTACTTTTTTTGGATCAAAGATTAAATTCTCTACTTCAGCAGTTAGCCCTGAAGATTTTTTTAAAATTGGGATAGGGGCTATATCAGTTTCAAGTTTTAATGTAAGAGGTTTGTCAGGGTTGAAATTTTCTAAAATAGTTTCAAAGCCCTCTTCGAGTTCAGGTTCACATAAAGGTTCAATTCCTTCCTGATCTAATGTTTCTGTCCATACTTTTTGCAAGAGTGATTCCAATGCAGAAGCTTGTATTCTTTTGACTCCAAGTTGCTGGATTACTACTGCTTTTGGGACTTTACCTTTGCGAAAGCCAGGTATTGAGATAGATCTGCTGAGTTTGCTTAAAGCTTCGTCATAACTATTTTTGCATCTATCTGCTGGTACCTCTACCTCTACAGCAATTCTGCTATTAGGTTTCGAACTGGTTTTTACTTTTAATTTTGCAGCACTCATTGAAACGGAATTCTCAAATTTGGTTAGCGTAAGAAAGCGTTAATTCACTTCCAAAGCTATTGTGGCCTAAAAAGCATCGAAAAATTTGTTATTTGTTGATTTTTCCAATAAGAAAAAATTTTTTGTTAAACCTTTTAATTCTCTGCATTAAGTTTGAACCCACAGTTTCTTCTTCCAAATAGACCTCTTACAGTTGCGATCCTTGGATCGAGTGGAGCTGTAGGTAAGGAATTATTAACTTTGCTTGAAGAGAGATCTTTTCCTATTGAAAAATTAATTTTATTGGCCTCTCATCGTTCAGCAGGAGGGATTCAGAGCTTTTGTGAAAATGAGTTGAAAGTGGAAGAGACAACTAAAGAAAGTTTTGAAAATGTAGATTTAGTTTTAGCTTCAGCTGGTGGTTCAATATCACGTAAGTGGAAAGATAAAATTCTAAGTTCTGGAGCTTTGATGATTGATAACTCCAGTGCATTTCGAATGGACGAGAATGTTCCTTTAGTCGTTCCCGAAGTCAACCCTGTCGAAGCGAGTAAGCACAAAGGATTAATTGCTAATCCTAATTGCACCACTATTTTATTAGCGTTGGTTCTATCTCCATTGACCAGGCATATTCCTATAAAGAGGGTCGTTGTATCAACCTATCAATCCGCTAGTGGTGCAGGTGCAATGGCAATGGAAGAATTAGGAAAATTAAGTCAAGAAGTTTTAGATGGAATAACTCCAAAAAGTAAAGTTCTTCCTCATTCTTTGGCATTTAATCTTTTTTTGCATAATTCACCTTTGCAATCGAATAATTATTGCGAGGAAGAGATGAAAATGGTAAACGAAACCCGAAAGATTCTTGATGATCCCGAGCTTTCTCTGACCGCAACATGTGTAAGAGTTCCTGTTTTCAGAGCGCATTCTGAAGCGGTCAATATTGAATTTACAAAGCCTTTTCCATTAAAAGAAGCTTATGAGATTTTAGAATTTGCACCAGGAGTTGAGATCCTTGAGGATTTTGGAAACAATCGTTTTCCGATGCCACTAGATGTAACTGGTAGAGACCCAATATCTGTTGGCCGTATAAGGCAGGATATAAGTAACCCCAATGCTTTGGAATTATGGTTATGTGGTGATCAAATCCGTAAGGGAGCCGCACTTAATGCAGTGCAGATTGCTGAACTTTTATTGCCAAGAAAATCATGAATAAGTCAGCTTTATTATCACCAGCACCCTTTGGAAGGATGTTAACCGCAATGGTGACTCCATTTAATGAAGACGGGAAAGTTGATTATGGTCTTGCAGCTGATTTGGCAAATTATTTAGTAGATCAAGGTTCAGATGGCATCGTTGTATGTGGCACTACAGGAGAGTCACCGACTTTAACCTGGCAAGAACAACAAAAGATGCTGGAAACAGTGAGAAATGCCTTAGGCTCCAGGGCTAAAGTTTTGGCTGGAACAGGAAGTAATTCTACCTCTGAAGCTATTGCAGCCACAAAGGAAGCAGCTAGTTCAGGGGCTGATGGTGCATTAGTAGTTGTTCCTTATTACAACAAACCACCGCAAGAAGGATTAGAAGTTCATTTTCGCGCTATAGCAAATGCAGCTCCTAAGTTACCTTTGATGCTCTATAACATTCCAGGGCGGACAGGATGTTCGATATCGCCTAGTATTGTAAGTAAGCTTATGGATTGCAGTAATGTAGTCAGTTTTAAAGCTGCAAGTGGAACAACCGAGGAAGTGACTCAATTAAGAAACTATTGTGGATCAGACTTAGCTATTTATAGCGGTGATGATGCTTTGGTTTTACCAATGCTTTCAGTAGGGGCAGTAGGTGTGGTTAGTGTTGCAAGTCATTTAGTTGGTCCAAATTTGAAATTAATCATAGAGAGTTTTTTAGAAGGTAAATACGCTGAGGCACTTTATTTGCATGAGATATTACAACCTCTTTTTAAATCTCTTTTTGCAACCACAAATCCTATTCCTGTTAAAGCGGCACTTCAATTAATTGGTTGGTCTGTTGGCCCTCCTCGAAGTCCTTTAGTCTCTTTAAACAGCGAAATGAAAGAAGAACTCTTGAAGATACTCTCTTCTATGAGATTGATTTGATCTGTTCCCTCGTTTCCGAGTGGATCAGACTTTCATTTAGGTAACAACCAAGTTTTTTTACATAAATTTTTCCATGACATCAAGTTCAATCAATTTTCAAGGTTCAAAAAATAATCAATCAAAATCTCCTTGTTTGAGGATTATTCCCTTAGGTGGCCTAGGGGAAATTGGAAAAAATACTTGTGTATTTGAATATGGTGACGACATCATGATTCTTGATGCTGGGCTGGCATTCCCAACTGATGGGATGCATGGGGTAAATGTTGTTATGCCAGATACGACTTATTTACGTGAAAATCAAAGTCGAATAAGAGGCTTGGTTGTGACTCATGGACATGAAGATCATATCGGTGGAATTTCTCATCATTTAAAGAGTTTTAATATTCCAATTGTTTATGGACCGCCTCTTGCCATGTCTATGCTGAGGGGGAAAATGGAGGAAGCAGGAGTTGCTGATCGGACAACAATACAAGTATGTGGACCTAGAGAAGTAATCAAAGTTGGGCAACATTTTTCAGTCGAATTTGTTAGAAATACACATTCAATTTCTGATAGTTATTCTTTCGCGGTAACGACTCCAGTCGGAATAGTATTTTTCACGGGTGATTTCAAGTTCGATCATACTCCACCTGATGGACAGCCTTCAGATTTAGCTAGAATGGCCCACTATGGAGATAAGGGTGTTCTTTGTCTTCTTTCTGATTCAACCAACTCTGAAGTTTCAGGATTCACGCCTTCTGAATATTCTGTTTTTCCAAATTTAGATAGATACATTGCTACTGCTGAGGGCAGAGTGATGGTAACGACTTTTGCTAGTTCAACTCATCGCGTAGCGATGCTTTTAGAGTTAGCAATGAAAAATGGTAGAAAAGTCGGTTTACTAGGTCGTTCAATGCTGAATGTGGTTGGGAAAGCAAGAGAACTTGGATACATGCGTTTCCCTGATGATTTGTTTTTCCCAATTAAACAGATCAGAGATTTGCCGGATAGAGAGACATTTTTATTGATGACAGGTAGCCAGGGAGAATCAATGGCTGCTTTGAGCCGTATCGCGAGAGGCGAGCATCAACATGTTCAGTTGAAAACTAGTGATACTGTCATTTTTTCTGCTAGTCCTATTCCTGGAAATACTATATCCGTAATGCATACGATTGATAAATTAATAAAATTGGGTGCAAAAGTTATTTATGGCAAAGACAAAGGTATTCATGTCTCAGGGCATGGATGTCAAGAAGATCAAAAATGGATGCTTGGCTTAACTAGACCTAAATATTTCATTCCTGTGCATGGAGAGTACAGAATGCAAGTTCTTCATGGGAAAACTGCAGTATCAATGGGGGTTCATCCAGATAATGTATTGGTTATGGAAAATGGGGACGTTGCTGAATTAAGACCTGACTCTCTCGTTCAAGGGTCACCAGTTAAATCAGGCGTGGAATTACTCGATTCTTCTAGAACAGGGATTGTCGATACTCGAGTCTTAAAAGAACGTCAGCAACTTGCTGATGATGGAGTCATCACGGTTCTTACCCCAATTAGCACTGATGGCGTAATGGTTGCACCACCGAGGGTGAATCTTCGAGGTGTGATTACTAATGTTGATGCCAAAACAATGGTCAATTGGACTGAAAGAGAAATTAATTGGGTCTTGGAAAATCGATGGAAACAGCTTGTTCTTAAAACTGGAGGTAAGTCAGTAGAGGTCGATTGGATTGGATTACAAAGAGAGGTTGAATCAGGATTATCTCGTCGATTGAGAAGAGAGGTTCAAGCTGAGCCATTAATTCTTTGCCTTGTTCAACCTGCTCCTGGTGGGACTCGTGCATATAAACCTCAACTTGATCAACAGCCAGATTCTCGAAAAGTAGTTAAGAAGACTGCAGATAAAGCACCTAATGCGACTAATGCCTCCGTAACAAAAAAAGAGATAAGTTCAGGAACAGAACAAAAAACAAATAGCGAAGTCAACCCTGAAGAAATGCCAACTGGAAGAACAAGACGTCGTAGATCAGCAATTAGCTGATCTACGAAAAACTTATCTTATTGAGTCTTGCTTGAGATATAGATAGTTTTTTTGTTCCAACTTATTAGGAAATTCCCATGTAGATGGATATTCCCTGGTGGATTTCTTTGAGATATTTTTGTATTTATTTCTTCGATTTGCAAAGCAGTTAATCTTGTTACTCCTAACATTTTTAACCAATTAGCGAGTATTACTTTTCTTATAGAGTTGCTGAAATCGCTAAGTTTTTGCCTGGAAAGAGAATTGATTTCGTCTCCTTGGCAAAATTTTATTGCTATTTTTGCTAATGATTGTTGGTCTTCGCTGTAACTTTCAAGTCTATTAGCTAAAGAGGCTATTCTTGAGTCTGCACCTTTATAGATTGAATTTAAAATTGGTAAAATTTCTTTTCTAATTTTATTTCTTGTTAAATTTATATTTTCATTTGAAGGATCAATCCAAATTGGTAGATTAAACTCTTTGCAAATTTCGAGAGTCTCGTTTCTATTGAAAATTAGTAGAGGCCTAGCTAATTCTAAATTACTCTCTAAAGCTCTTTGCTCTCTGAGGGTACTAAGGCCAATTAGATCACTGCCTCTGGCTAAGTTCATAATTATTGTCTCTGCTCGATCAGTAGCTGTATGACCAGTTAATATTCTTGTACAAGGATAATAAATATTTTTTGATGATAATAATTTAGCTTTAATTATTAGGTTTTTATATCTCCAATCTCTTGCTTTTTTTTCATTAGTTACATCTTGTTTAGGTGCTTTTTTAGAGTGAAATGATATTTGCTCATTAAGACACCAACGTTTTAGTTCTTCTTTTGTTCTTTCGGATTTTGCATGCCATTGGTGATCTCCATGCCAGATTTCGATTTGCCATTGATATAGTCTTCTTAAATCAATAATTAATTTAAGAAGAGCCATCGAATCTTGCCCACCAGATATAGCTAGAAGAAGGGTGGAGTTTCTGGGAAGCAAAGATTTATTTTGTTTCAGCCTTTTGTGCAAACGCATATGCCATTTACTCCAAGACCTGTCATTTTTAGAAGATTGTGACATTTGCTTTGGTTTCAGAGCTCTATTCGCATTTTTTTAGTTCTTTTGCTTAGTCAGTGTCACAATCAGATTAATAGTTAATGCTTTTATGACACGTTTGCAGACATTGCCAGTTTCACTTCAAAAGAGTATTCAAGATAGATCTTTATTGAAAGTAATTTCTGGTTTGAATAATTTTAATCCAGAATCAGTATTGAGAATTTCAAAAGCGGCAGGTCTTGGGGGTGCAGATTTATTGGACATTGCTTGTGAACCAAATTTAGTAGAGCTAGCTGTGGAGGCTTCGAATACTCCTGTTTGCGTAAGTTCTGTTGAACCAAAACTTTTCCCTGAAGCCGTTAAAGCAGGAGCATCAATTATTGAAATTGGGAACTTTGATTCTTTTTATCCAGATGGACGTTTTTTCTCAGCTGATGAGGTGCTCTCATTGGCAGTTGAATCTCGACGTCTTTTACCTGAAGTTGTTTTGTCAGTCACCGTTCCCCATTTTTTGCCTTTAGATAGTCAAGCTCAATTAGCGTTAAATCTTATTGATAGAGGGATCGACTTGATCCAGACAGAGGGAGGGACGAGCTCTCATCCCATTAGTCCTGGAACTTTAGGTTTAATAGAAAAAGCTTCACCTACTTTGGCTGGAACTTTCGCTATTGCCGCTGCTTTAAAGGAGTGTCATTGTGATATTCCTGTCATTTGTGCTTCTGGACTCTCTGAAGTGACTGTCCCAATGGCTATATCAGTTGGAGCTAGTGGGGTTGGTATTGGTTCGGCTGTTAATAAATTGAATACTGAATTAGCTATGATTGCGACTGTAAAAGGTCTTCGCCAGGCTTTAAATTCTTTTAAATTGGCTTCCACGATTAGTCAATGAATTTTATAAAGTAATCTATAATTTTTTTTGATCACAATTTGAAGAATATGGAATTAATAAATAGGCCTTTTTTAGCAATAAATTAAGTATATGCCTGACTATCAACTTAAAGCTCCTTATGTTCCAAAAGGCGATCAACCTGCAGCTATAAAAGAACTAGTTGGAGGCGTAAATGATGGCGAAAAGTTTCAAACTTTATTAGGTGCAACTGGAACAGGAAAGACTTTTACGATAGCTAATGTGATAGAGCAAACTGGTCGGCCAGCTCTGGTTTTAGCTCACAATAAAACACTTGCAGCTCAATTATGTAATGAATTAAGGGAATTTTTTCCTGAGAATGCTGTTGAATATTTTATCTCTTACTATGATTATTATCAGCCAGAAGCTTATGTTCCAGTCAGTGATACTTATATAGCAAAGACATCATCAATTAATGAAGAAATTGATATGTTACGTCACTCTGCAACTAGATCGTTATTTGAACGAGATGATGTCATTGTCGTCGCGTCAATTAGTTGTATATATGGTCTAGGAATTCCAAGCGAATATCTAAAAGCTTCTGTTAAGTTTAAAGTTGGTCAAAGTATTGATTTACGATCTTGCCTTAGATCATTAGTTTCAAATCAATATACACGCAACGATATAGAAATCAGTAGAGGTAGATTTAGAGTAAGAGGAGATGTATTAGAAATAGGCCCAGCCTATGATGACAGACTTGTTAGAATTGAGTTATTTGGAGATGAAATTGAAAGTATTTCTTATGTCGATCCTACTACTGGCGAAATATTAAATAGACTTGACTCAATAAATATATATCCGGCAAAACATTTTGTAACACCAAAAGATCGTTTAGAATCTGCAATCAAAGCAATAAAAAAAGAATTAAAAGATAGATTAGAGTTTTTTAATCAAGAAGGAAAATTACTTGAAGCTCAAAGATTAGAACAACGAACAATTTATGATTTAGAAATGCTAAAAGAAGTTGGTTATTGTAATGGAGTTGAAAATTACGCTCGTCATCTTTCTGCAAGAGAGCCTGGTTCTCCTCCAGAGTGTCTAATTGATTATTTTCCTAAAGATTGGTTATTACTTATTGATGAAAGTCATGTTACCTGTCCTCAATTGAGAGCTATGTATAATGGTGATCAAGCTAGAAAAAAAGTGTTAATTGATCATGGTTTTAGACTACCAAGTGCTGCTGATAACCGTCCTTTAAAGGATATTGAATTTTGGAAAAAAGCCAAACAAACTGTTTTTATAAGTGCGACTCCTGGTGATTGGGAATTGTCTCAAAGTATAGGTAATATAGTTGAGCAAGTGATTAGACCTACTGGAGTTCTAGACCCTTTGGTTGAAGTACGTCCAACCGAGGGGCAAGTTGAAGATTTACTTTTCGAAATTAGAAAAAGAGCATCGAAAAATCAAAGAATACTTATAACAACTCTTACGAAAAGAATGGCTGAAGATCTTACAGATTATTTATCTGAAAATAAAATAAGAGTTCGTTATTTACATTCAGAGATTCATTCGATAGAAAGAATTGAAATTATTCAAGATTTGCGACTGGGTGAATATGATGTATTAGTAGGAGTTAATCTTTTAAGAGAAGGTCTAGATTTACCTGAAGTCTCTCTTGTAGTAATTCTCGATGCAGATAAAGAAGGATTTTTAAGAGCTCAAAGATCTTTGATTCAAACAATCGGACGAGCAGCACGGCATGTTGAAGGTTTAGCTTTGCTCTATGCAGATAAAATGACAGACTCTATGGCAAAGGCTATTAGTGAGACAGAAAGACGCCGTGAAATACAAAATATTTATAATATTGAAAATGATATAACTCCTAAACCAGCAGGTAAGAAAGCTAATAATTCAATTCTTTCTTTTTTAGAGCTCTCAAGAAGATTAAATCAGGATGGAAATTCAGATGATTTTGTTGATATTGCAGATAAGTTAATTGATCATAGTTCTAAAGATTCCGATAGCGGCATATCCTTAGACTCATTGCCAGAATTAATTGAAAAATTAGAATCTAAAATGAAAACAAAGGCCAAAGATTTAGATTTTGAAAAAGCTGCAATTCTCAGAGATCGTATAAAGAAATTAAGGCATAGATTAGTTGGTAAATAAACTTTTGCTAGATTTGATTTTTTCCTAATTTAAAGCAGGAATGAATTTCATTTAATGCTTTTTCACCATATTTTTCTGAGATAATACAAGTTGTTCTGATTTCACTCGTAGCGATCATTTCGATATTGATTTTTTGATTTGCTAGCGCTCTAAATATTTTACCAGCGGTTCCTTTTGTGAAAGGCATTCCAGATCCTACTGCGCTAATTCTGACTATGGATTCTCCTTCTTCAAGTGTTGCCCCTTTCCAATTGGAAATTAATTCTCTTAATGCATATTTAGCATCGCTTCTATCATTTTTCTTTAATGTGAAACTAATATCTTTAGTTTTATCCTGATGCTTTCTTTCTGATTGAACTATTGTATCTAAGCTGATATTCTTTTCAGCTAATGTGGAACATATAGTTGAAGCAGTCCCTGGCTTGTCTGGTACATTTTTAACACTGATTTGGATTTGATCTTTGTCTAAAGCTATACCTCTTACTTCTGGCTCGTTGTTAGTTTCAATAATAGGATTAAGAGTAATTTGTTTATCTGTAAGCTTGAATACTTCTCCTACGCTACGTAATGCTTTTTTTCCTAATTCTGCATCAATAACACAACTTACTTTGACTTCACTAGTTGCTATAAGTCTTATATTAATTCCAGAATCAGAAAGAGTTTGGAATAGAGATGATGCTATTCCAGTTCTCCCCATTATTCCAGCTCCATAAATACTTAGTTTGGTCAGACTTTTTTGAGAAGATATTTCCCCTCCAATAGTATGCATGAGTTTTTTGCATTGATCTTGTGCATTGTTTAATTCATGTTCTGCAACAGTAAACGTAATATCGTTCGAGTTGATTTGGTGGGTTGCTTGAATAATTAGATCTACATTTACACCACCTGTTGATAAAGATTCAAAAAGCTCAGCAGCAATTCCTGGACGATCTGGAATATTAGATAGAGCTACGACTGCTTGATTCTCAACAAGTTCTAAACCATCGACAGGACTGCGATGTTCTATCCCGGCTTTAGAAAACACATGATTCTTTTTACTAGTCAAAGTGGTTCCATCAAGATTGTCCCAACTTGACTTCACTACAAGAGTTAGGCCGAAATTTCTTGCTATTTCAACTGCTCGAGGATGCAAAACAGCAGCTCCAAGGCTTGCAAGTTCTAACATTTCATCGCAACTAATACTTTTCATTAATTGTGCGTTTTTAACAATTCTTGGATCAGTTGTTAAAACGCCAGGAACATCAGTATAAATTTCACATTTTTCAGCTTCAAGAGATGCTGCTAATGCGACTGCAGACGTATCTGATCCTCCTCGTCCTAAAGTTGTAATTTCAGCAATTCCTCCCATACCAAGGCTTGTCCCTTGGAATCCAGCAATAACTATGGTTTTACCTTGATTTATGAGATTTTTTATTCGTTCTGTTCTTATCTCCAGTATTCTTGCTCGCCCATGGACTGATTCTGTAATAATTCCAGCTTGAGTTCCAGTTAAGGAGATTGCTGGTGTGCCCAATTCATTAAGGGCCATTGTTAATAATGCTATTGAAACCTGTTCTCCAGTGGATAGGAGCATATCCATCTCTCTCTGAGGAGGTTTAACTGTTATTTGTGTTGCTAGCTGTGTTAATTCATCAGTTGTATTTCCCATCGCCGACACAACAACTACAAGATCATTTCCTTTCTCTTTGCTTGATTTGATTCTTTGGGCGACAGCTTTTATTCGCTCAATGCTTCCTATAGAGGTGCCGCCATATTTTTGAACCAGCAAAGTCATTGAACTCTCGTTAATGTATTGATTATTTCAGTTATTAGTCAAAATTTTACTTTCTGTTAGCAGATTATCTTTAAAAGAATCGATTGGATTGGTTCCTGATTTTATTGAGGCTTCGATTTTTAACAATTTTTTCATTAGTTCAAGCAACGTTTCCAACGATTTGGTTTGAATTTGTTTGCGTATAACAAAAATACGTTTTGGATTAGCAATCCCAGCAAGTCTGGCTATTTCTTTGACGTCCTGATTTCCCTCTGAGTCTAAGAGATGTACCCAAAGCCATCCTCTAGATTGACCAGTTAACGTTGTAATGAGCCTTAAAGCTGGTTCTCCATTATCAAGTAAGGATTGAATTTGGTTTAGAGCTATAATTCTCTCTCCTTTAAGTAGTGAATTTGCAATTTCAAGAGCATTAGTCGAATTATTTTGAACTAGTTGGATGACTAAATCTTTTGATATTTCTTGTACTTTATCTGTCTTTGATTGTTCATTAAGTGCTTCTGATAATAATGCAAGTTTTTGAAGCTCAGTATTTATTAAAGAGCTATCATTACCTATACTTTCTACTATTAAATCAATTGTTTCATGATTCATTTTTAGATTTAATCTATGTAAATTATTCTTGACTAAGTTCCGCTGTCCATTGATATCCCATGGTAGCGGAAGAATAAAACTTTTTTCCTTAGAGAATGAATTTAATTGGATACTTTTTTGTATTGATTTAGTAGTTTTAAGTCTTTTATCAGGTTTATTTGAATTATTTAGAATCAGATGTGTATTATCAGGAATTAATTTAATTGCTTGTTCAAGCTTCTCAGCAAGCTCAAGAGAACATCCGTTACAAAATGGACTTCTTCGAACAAGAACAATTCTTCCTCCGCTTCCTAAAGGAGCACTTTGAACTTCTTCAAGAGCTCTGAAATTTTGTTTTGGATCATTTCCATCTATTTGACTGTAATTAAAGCTTTTCCATACTGGATCAATAACCTTTTCAATTATTTCTTTTATTTCCCTGTTACTGGCTTCATAATCATCCCCCCATATTAAATGTATCGGCATTACTTAGAGATATGTTGTTAAAAGAACTGATCTTAAATTAACTAGAGAAATTTAACAGTGAAAACACCAGAGCATCCAATTTTTCTTGAAAGTGTTAAATATATTAGATCTAAACTCGGCTTCACCGGACTGGATCAGGTTCAGCAATCAATTTTAGAACGGATTATTCATTCAAGTGGAGATTTTAGCTTGAAGTCATCCGTGAGGTTTAGTTCCAGGGCTTGCGAGGACGCTATTAATGCTTTGCGAAATGGGGCAAAGATTTTGACTGATACGTATATGGCAAAGGCGGCAATATCTCCCATGGCTAAAAGAACTTTAAATTCAGACGTTCAATGCATTTTAGCTGAGGCTCCCAAGTCCAGTGATTCGACTTCATCTACTAGAAGTGCAATTGGGATGAGAAATGTATGGTTAGATTTTGAGGAGAAAGATAATTTATTGAATGCTCCTTTAGTTGTGATTGGGAGTGCGCCAACAGCCTTAATGTCTTTATTAGATCTTGTTGAAGCTGGTTATAAAATACCTAGTTTAATTATTGGAATGCCAGTTGGTTTTATAGGTGTTTCTGAGAGTAAAATTCGATTATTGAATAGTGAATGTCAATATATTGTCTTGGAGGGTTCCAAAGGAGGTGCATCTACAGCTGCAGCCGCTATAAATGCCTTATTGAGAGCTGCTGAAAATTAAATTAAGAGAATATTTTTATTTTCAGCTTTTAACTGATTTGGTTATTTGAATAGTTTTCGAGCTATTTTTTTCAAGATTATTTAATATCATCTTTGCATTATTTATTACTTCTCTGGGGACGCCAGCAAGGCGCGCAGCTTCAATTCCATAACTTTTATTCGCTCCTCCTCTTTCAACTTTATGAAGAAATGAAAGTGTATTATTTTTATGTTGAACCAGAACTTGATAGTTTTCTACATTATCAATATATTCCGAAATTTGATTCAATTCATGATAATGAGTTGCAAATATTGAACGACTCTTGATTTTTTTTGCTAAAAATTCGCTCACTGACCAAGCAATAGATAAGCCATCGAAAGTTGAGGTTCCTCGTCCAATTTCATCTAATAAAACCAATGATTTTTCAGTCGCTTTGTTTAAAATGAATGCTGTTTCAATCATTTCAACCATAAAAGTTGATTGACCTGCCGCTAAATCATCTACTGCTCCGACGCGTGTGAAAAGTTGATCAGCAATTCCTAAAGTGCAAGATTTAGCTGGTATCCAACTGCCAATTTGAGCCATGATTTGCAAGACACCTACTTGTCTTAAGTAACAACTTTTGCCACTTGCATTGGGGCCTGAAAGAATTATTAGATCTGTCTTAGATCCAAGCTCAATATCATTAGGAACGAACTCTTTATCTATTAGAATCTGCTCAACCACAGGGTGACGCCCCTCTACAATTGATAATTTTCTTGATTGATTTTTATTTTGATTACCAACTACCTTTGGTTGAACGTAGTTATTTGTAGCTGCTAATTCAGATAGTCCAGATAAAACATCTAAGTAAGATATTGCTTTGGCAGCTTTTCTAATAATATTTGATTTATTTCCAACAAGAATTCTAAGTTCGCAAAAAAGTTCATATTCAAGTTGTGATATTCTAGCTTTTACTTGGAAGATCTTTCCTTCTCTTTCTTTGAGATCTGGTGTGACAAATCGTTCTTCATTTGTTAATGTTTGTCTTCTGATCCAGTGATCTGGTACATTAATAGACTTTGCTTTGCTTACTGATAAAAAGTAACCAAAAGACCGATGATATTGAAGCTTTAAATTATTAATATTACTGTTCTTTCTTTCTTCTAGTTCTTGAGATCTTAACCATGAATTGTGATCATCAAGTTGATTTCTAAGTCCATCAAGTATAGGGTTAATACCATCATAAATTAATCCGCCTTCAGTAAGGCTAAGAGGTGGGTTTTCTATGATTTGATTGTTTATTTTTAAAGCAAGATCTATTAAGTCTTGATCTAAATTTATTAGAGCTTCGAAAAATTTAGTTTCTTCAAATATTGGGTCATTAAGATACTTTTTAATGATAGGAAAACGGTTAATACCTTCAGCGATAGCAACTAAATCTCTTGCTCCAGCTTGTTGGGCTCCTGCTCTACCTGCGAGTCGTTCTAAATCACCCATTGCTTTCAAAACTTTTCGGATATTTCTTCTTAACCTTGAGGATTGGACTAGTAAGCCTATTATTTTTTGTCTACTTTCGATAGTATAAAGATCTGTTAAAGGTTCTTCTAACCAACTCCTCATACATCTACCCCCCATTGCAGTCAATGTTTTATCAATTGCCCATAGTAATGAACCATGAAATTGACCATTTTTTTGAGTTGAAGTAATTTCTAAATTTCTTCTTGTTTGATTATCTATAATTAGTTCTGTTTGATTATTTTTTATGTTAGGAAAATCAATACATATATTTGTCTTGATTCCTTTTTTGAAATTATCATTTAGATTTGGATGAGTTTTGTTTAAATATTCTATCAAACCTCCAACTGTTCTTATTGATAGAGAATCTGACTCAATACCTAATCCATCAATATTATTTAAACAATAATGATTTTTAATAGTTGCTGTTGCTTCTAATTGGGAAAATGATGTTTGATTAAACTCCGTTATATCTAGTAATCCTTCATGCCAGTTTTTGTTTGAAATTGATTTTTTTTCTGATATCACTTCAGCTGCATTTAGTTTAATTAATTCTTGACGTAAATCTTTAGTGTCTTTTCCTTCTTGAACAATAAATTCACCTGTACTGACATCTATCTTTGCTAAAGACCAGTTAATTGTGTCTTTTGTCGTTTTTGATTCTATTAGAACAGAAGCTAGCCAATTATTTTGTTTAGCCCTAAGCATCCCTTCCTCTAAAATTGTACCAGGGGTGATTAATCGAGTTATGCCTCTTTTTATTAATTTATTGCCTTTTGATGGGGCTGCTTCAAGTTGATCGCAAATAGCAATTGATAAACCTTTTTTGATGAGCTCTGTGCAATATCGATCAGATGCATGGTGCGGTATTCCAGCCATAGGCACTTTGCCAATTTTTTTACCACCCTCTTTACTGGTGAGTGTTATTTCTAGAAGCTGTGAAAGTGTTATTGCATCTTCAAAAAAACACTCGAAGAAATCTCCAAGCCTATAAAGCAGAATTCGATCAGGATTCTCTACTTTTAATTCGACATAATGTCTTAATGCAGGAGTGAGATCATCAATTTCTGGCAAATTATGATGGGACCATTTTGGCTCTTCGATCTCAGCATGAGAAAACGCATCGAGATCTATTTTTTGATTTCGATTTTTAGAAGTATTTTTTCTGCGAGGTCTTAGTGATGCGTCATCTTTCAGTTGTTGATTTGAAAGATTTTCGTTAGATGTTTTTGAACTAATAAGTTGTTCAGTTTCATTGGCACCACTCTTTTCATTTGCCCCAAACAGACTGCCTTGTATGGGGTTTTGGCTGGCAGCCATTTAATTGCTCACTATTCAATCAATGCATTTTAGAAGAATTAACTTTTTTTGCATGTGAAGCCTCGCTACAAATATGAAGAGGAATACGTCAAAAAAACACTTACATGGGAGAATTATTGAATATTGAGAAATTTTTCTGCAGCTTCAATTATGCTGGCTATTAATTCAATCGTCGCGAACGCACTTTTGTTCTCATCATTGCTTTTGGTAATTGGTGTTCCTGTTTTTTACATGACCCAAACCAATCCTGAGGACAATAGAAATCCCAACATTAAAAAGATCGAGATCCTTGCGGGAGTATGGTTTCATTTAGTACTACTTCAAGCCTTAGTTGGCGAATACATCACTCATCAAATGAGTGTGTAAGAAAAACGTTTAAGAAGAATTGCTTATATGGAATAATTTTCAACTGAATGTTTTAATTTTACTCATAAGAGGTTACTGTTAGTAGGTGGTAAAAGCCTTTAAAAAATGGCGACAATAGAGGGTACCTTTCAAAAATCATCGTCTTTAAGAGTGGCTATTGTTATAGCTAGATTTAATGATCTAATTACAAATAAGCTCTTAAGTGGATGTCTAGATTGTTTGTCTCGGCATGGGATTGATGTGTCAGAGTCAAGCAAGCAATTGGATATTGCATGGGTGCCTGGTTCTTTTGAATTACCAATTATTTCTCAAGAACTTGCTCGAACGGGTAAATACGAGGTTTTAATTACTTTGGGAGCAGTGATTAGAGGAGACACTCCACACTTTGATGTGGTGGTGTCAGAGGCGAGCAAAGGTATTGCTACTGTTTCAAGAGAAACTAGGGTGCCAATTGTTTTTGGTGTTTTAACCACCGATACTATGCAGCAAGCACTTGAGAGAGCAGGGATTAAGAACAATCTAGGGTGGAACTATGCTTTGCAAGCCCTTGAAATGGGTTCGTTAATGAAGGCAGTGACTTAAATAATCTTGTCAATTGAGAGAATTATTTGACCACAACACCTCTTTTAAGGCATGCTTAATATATTAAACACTAACAATGTTTATGCGGATGTAGCTCAGTGGTAGAGCATCTCCTTGCCAAGGAGAATGTCGAGAGTTCGAATCTCTTCATCCGCTTTATGTAACAAGTGAAATAAAATCTCAGTACTTATATTCATTCAAATAAAAGCAAGAAATAATTTAAATTTAATTTATTTAGAAAATTATTTTTTTAGGATATTCAAATCTAGCTATAGATTAATTAAATCAATATATAGTTACAAAAAAAATCAAACTATCTTCCTTTTTTTAAAATCATAAGTGTTTGATCTCTTTCAGTTTTAAAGCCCATACTTAAATAGAATCTTTCACAATTTGTTGTCATTACATAAACTTTTTCTACTTTAACTATTGAATTATTTTCTAATATTGAATTAACTATTAACTTACCTATCCCATATTTTTGATATTTTTTTTCAACAACTATATCCCACAAAACGGCTCTATATATACCATCGCTTGTGGCTCTACCAAATCCAATAATCTGATTATTTTTCCAAACACTTACAGTACAAACACTATTTGATAACATTTTTTTGATTTCATCATTTCTTCGCCTTTTTGCCCATAAGGTATTTCTATCTAAAAAGGATTTAAGCTTTATAACCCCTCTTTGAGGTAAGAGCATTGGACCTAATCCAAGTAGTCTTAAGCCAGGTGCACCTGTGGCATGCTTTACTAGGATAAAATCTTTCATATTGTAAAATCTATACAAGAGAATAAATCATTAGTAAGCCATCAATTTAATTTTTGATTCTATGAATGCTATAATTATAACTCAAAAGTCATTCTATTTATTATCTATTGATCTTCAATCTGATTTGATAAATACTAACTTATCTCATGTCTAAATATAATGATCATGGAATCTAACTATTATCTTGAATTTGAAAATAAATTCAGAGGCGAGCGTGAAAACATTTTGAAAAAATTTGTTACTTATGATTCTTTGATTGATTTAATTTTAGAACAAGATCCATTAGCTAGTCTTCTTGATATTGGTTGTGGAAGAGGAGAGTGGCTTGAGAAATGTAGTAAAAAATTTAATAATTGCATTGGTATAGAATCTGACTTGTCAATGATAAATCTTTGTAAAGATAATGGTTTGAATGTGATAGAGGGCGACGCGATTGAAAAATTATCTAATTTCTCAGATGGATCCGTTACTGTAATAACTATATTTCATATGATTGAACATCTTGAGTATGAAAACTTAATTACATTAATTAGTGAATGCCAAAGAGTTTTGAGTGATAATGGATTTCTTATTATGGAGACTCCAAGTATTGATAATTTAATAGTTTCATCAAAAACTTTTTATGTTGATCCTACACATATTAGTCCGATCAACCCAGATGGCATATGCTTTCATTTAGAAAAAGCAGGTTTTACTAACGCTAAATATTTGTATTTAAATGGTGGACCTTTAGAAAATGCTAGTCCATTAAAAATAACAAGAATACTAAATGGAGTAGCTCAGGATTTATGCATTATTTCTACTAAAAAACAAGAAAAATATGATCTCATATTTTCTGATAATACTAATTGGCAATCAAGCTTAAATATTGGTGTTAATACATTTGAAGCTGCTACAGATTATGATCTTAAGTTAGAAACTTTAATAAATCAATACGAGACTTACAGGAAGGATTATAAAGAAAAAATAAAACTTGAGAAACGAGAGTTAGAAGACAAGATTTATCTCCTAAATGAAGAAGTAACTTTATCTAAAGAGGAAATTAGATTATTAAAAGCTCGATTAAAATATATTATTTATATAGCTGGTTTTTTCAGATTAATCATTAGACCAATTGTTTTTATTTTAAAATTAATTAGAAGATTAATGCTTCTTTTATGTAATAAGATTTTTAAGATATTAGTTAAGTATAAACTTACACGTAATTTCCTTACCTCAAAAATAGTGTTATCTATAATAAATTTTATACTTAATAGGCTATTAGGTAACCCCATAAATATTAATGCTAATCATATTCTTAATAAAGCCAACAAGATAATAAAACTTGATAATAATCTTACTAGATTTAATCAAAAATTATCATTACATTTTGAAGGTTCACCGAAGGCTAAGGAATATAAAAAAAAATTATCAGGAAGAAATAAATGAGAATTGCCATAGATCTTCAAGGTGTTCAAAGTGAAGGTAGTCGGACACGGGGCATTGGTAGATATTCTTTAGAGGTGATTAAAAATATTATCAAAGAACATCCAGAAGATGAAATAATTCTAGTTGCTAACTCTTTACTATTTGACATTAGATTAGATTTAAAAAATTATATTGATAATGGTAATGTTACTTATCTTCAATGGTATTCACCAGCTCCATATGATTATGTTTCGATGGATAAAATAAAAACTAAACTTGCTATATTTTTAAGGTCATATGTATTTAATTGTCTCCATGTTGATATTATTCTAATTACAAGTTATTTTGAAGGCTTTTCTGACAATTGCTGTGTTGATTTTGATTATGATATTCTAGATGTACCAACAGTAGCAATATTTTATGATTTAATACCTTTAATCAATCCAGATTTATATTTAAACAATAATCCAGATTTTGAAAAGTATTATAGATCTAAGATTAAAAAGATTAGAAATCTTGATGGATTATTAGCTATTTCAAATTCAGCTTTAAAAGAAGCAAAGAAACATTTACGTTATCATCAAAATAAGATATTTAATATTTCATCTGCATGTGATAAAAAGACTTTTAATACTTTTACTCAGATAGAGACTTCTAATTTAATTGATGTTAGTGATTATACTCCATTTATTTTATATTCTGGTGCTAATGACCCACGAAAAAATGTTAAAAGCCTTTTAGAAGCTTATAGTTTGCTTCCAATGGAACTTCGTACATATAAATTAGTTCTTGTTGGTAAATTATTAAAGGCTGAGTCTGAACTTCTGAATTCTTGGATAAAATTATTCAATATTGATTCAGATAAGATTGTTCATATAGGTTATGTAACGGATTTTGATTTGGTAGAACTTTATAGAAAATGTTCTTTGTTTGTTTTTCCTTCTTTACATGAAGGATTTGGTTTGCCTGTCTTAGAGGCTATGTGTTGCGGGGCACCTGTTATAGGTTCAAATACTACAAGTATTCCTGAGGTTATAGAGCTTGAATCTGCAATGTTTGATCCAAAAGATGTCGATCAAATTAGCAATTTAATTACAAGGGCATTGTTAGATAAGAATTTTAATTATTTTCTCAAAGCAAATTCAATTAAACAAAGTCAAAAGTTTTCATGGAAGAGTACAGCAAAGGCTGCGGTAAATGCTTGTAAAATTATAATTGATTCAAGTAAACCAAAATCTCATTTATTAGATTGGAAAACTATTTCTATAAATAATATCGAACAGTTGAATTTATTAATACAAAAGCTCAATAAGTTTAAATTATTTAGAAAAATTACTGATGAAGAATTTCATTTTCAAGTAGCAGCTTCTATTGATAAAAATACTAGTGAATTAGATAACCTAGCCAGGAAAATATCAACTAAAAATAATAATCTATCTTGGAGAATTGAAGGTCCTATCGATTCATCATACAGTTTAGCCATTCTAAATAGGTGTTTTATAAATTCAATGCATAAATTAATAGATAATCTTTCAATACACATAACAGAGGGACCTGGTGACTATGAGCCTAATCTTCCTTTTTTGAGCAAATATACTGAAATCTATTCTTTGTATAAAAATTCGCTTAACTCAAATCTAATTACCGATGTGGTGAGCCGCAATCTTTATCCTCCAAGAGTTCATGACCTGAGTTCTAAATTTAATTTACTTCATTGTTATGGATGGGAAGAATCAGAATTCCCTTCTAATTGGGTAGATGATTTTAATAGTTACTTGCAGGGAATAACAGTTATGTCTTCACAGGTTAAAAAGATACTCATTGATAATGGTGTATGTATCCCTATTCAAGTAACTGGCTTGGGTTTAGATCATTTAGATAGTACAAAAGATAATGAATTAGATAGAGGTTATAATTTAGATGCTTTAGATGTAAAAAATTATAAGATTTTACACATATCTTCTTGTTTTCCTAGGAAAGGTATTGATATCTTACTTAAGGCATATGAGAAATCTTTTTCCATTAATGATGATATTACTTTAATTATTAAAACTTTCGATAATCCTCATAATAATGTAGATCAGCAAATTCAAAAATTAATTTCTTCTAATCCTTTATTTCCTCATGTTTTATTAATTAAAAAAGATTTAACTGATCAAGAAATTAAAGCACTCTTTTTAAAAATAGACATGCTAGTAGCACCGAGTAGAGGAGAAGGCTTTGGACTTCCCATTGGTGAAGCTATGAGGATAGGAGTTCCAGTTGTAACAACTAATTGGGGAGGACAGCTGGATTTTTGTAATGAAGATAATAGTTGGCTAATTGATTATGATTTTGTTCCATCTAAATCTCATTTTAATTTAGATAGTTCATATTGGGCTGAACCTTCAGTAGATCACTTAAGCTATTTATTACGACAAGTCTATGATGCTAATCCTAAAGTCTTAAAAAAGAAAACTCTTAAAGCAAAAGAGGAAATTAATAATTTCACCTGGGATGAAGTTGCCAAAAATAATTTGAACTTCGTTAACAATGAACTTTCTGTATTTAATAATCATAAAACCCAGTTAGGATGTATTACTACATGGAACTCAAAATGTGGAATCGCTTCATATTCTAAGAATTTATTTAAATTTATAAATGATGAAGTTTTATTTTTTACTCCTTATGATGAAGAGTTGTCTCCGATTAAGGGAGAAAAAGTTTTTCCTTCTTGGGATGATCAGGATAAACTTTTAGACCTCGCACAAAGAGTATTTACTTCTAATATAACTTCTTTGGTTATTCAGTTTAATTATGGTTTTTTTGACTTTGAATGTTTATCTAAATTTATTAATACAATCTATAAGAGAGATATTAATATATTCATTATTCTTCATTCTACGATTGACCCAGAGGACGATCATTCAAAAAAACTTTCTTTATTATTTGATGCTTTTAGCAAATGTCAACGACTAATTGTTCATACTATAAGCGATTTAAATCGACTTAAAAAAATTGGTTTAATAGATAATGTATGCTTACTTCCTCATCCACTTTTATGTAATAAATATCAGTACAAAAAAATAAAATCAATAGATATATCTTCTTCAACTTCTAAAACTTTAAATATTGGATCCTATGGCTTTTGTCTGCCGAATAAAGGATTCAAAGAATTAATATTAGCTACAAATTTGCTTATCAAAAAAGGTTTAAATATCAATTTAAGTATATATTCTGCGATTTATAATCAAAATTATCAAAGCACTTTTGATGAATTAATTGATTTAGTTAATACTTTAAATCTATCAGAATTTGTTACAATTAATTCAAAATATATGACGGATAATCAATCATTAGATCTATTAAGTCACAATGATTATTTAATATTCCCTTATCAGTTCTCAAATGAATCCTCGAGTGCTGCAGTTAGATATGGTCTTTCAACTTTAAGACCTGTTTTAGTAACACCTTTACCAATATTTGATGATGTCTCTGATTTGGTTCATAGGCTGAAAGGGTTTTCACCTCAAGATATAGCTAATGGTATTTTGAACGTTATCGAATCTGCAAATATGTCTAGGCATTATACCGAGGTTTTAGAGGCAAAAAAAATTGATCTCATTAATAATAGAAGTTTCTCTAAAGTTAGTCAAAGACTATTTAAAATGATTAAGAGCTTGGAAATTAATTAAAATTAAAATGGAGACTTATTTATCTTACTCTCCAGCAGCCTTTCAATTATCTGATCAATTTTTATAGTTGCTTTCCAATTGCTATCTAAAAACATTTGTGAAGGATCACCAATACTTTTATTGATATCCTTTCCTCTAAATAGACTTTTATCAACAATAACGTGTTCCTTCCAATTTAAGTTTAATTTATTGAAAGTTATATTAATAAATTCTTCTAACTTTGTCGATTCACCAGTACAAATAATTTGGTCTTTAAAAATTTTAAGGTTATTCATTTTGTGTACTCCTTTTATATATTCTTCAGCCCAGCCCCAATCTCTTTCTATATTGATATTCCCAATAGTTATTTTATGCGATTTGTTTCTTGTACATTCAACAGCTCCAGCGATGATTTTATGAATTATAAAATTTTCATTTCTTAGTGGTGATTCATGTGGAAACAGTACCCCGGTTGCAGCTCGTAAGTTATATATTTCTCTATATAATTTAATCAGATACATACTCTCTACTTTCGCAATCGCATAAGGATTTTGTGGGTCGAAGGGAAATTCGACTTTGGCAGCCATTTCTGTATTACCGTACACTTCACTACTTCCTGCAAAAAAAATATTTCCACTATATGAAATTTGTCTACACGCCTCTAATAAATTAATAGTGACTAGTGAAATGCTTTTTTGCGTTTCGATTGGATTACTAAAAGAATAGCCTACGGATGATTGGGCTGAAAAATTATATATATGAGTCGGGTTTTCTTTAATCAAAAGTTCTTTTAATTCACCTAAATCAAAAAGATTAATAGCTTTTATGGGAAACTTGTCGTTGATTCCAAGTAAAAGATGGTTTTTAAAAGTACAATTGTTACTTCTTGATGTGCCTATAACTTTTTCACCGTGACCAAGTAAATGCTTGCATAAATACGAACCGTCCTGTCCCGAGCATCCAATGACAAGTGCTTTGGGTCTCATAATTAATAATTCTGATTGGCGAATTGATTTCACTAATTATTCTTATCTCATTGAATAAGAAAAACACGAAGATCAAAAAAATTCGAAAACCACTGTGAGAATTGAATAAATTCTATGTGACAGTTAAATTAGTGTATCCTTTTTTTATGGAAATTATTAGGTAAAAAGCTGAATCGTTTTGTCAAACTTAACAATTTCAAATATCCTTAGAGTGCCTGCAATAACTAGATTTATAGATTTTTTAATGCTTTAGAGATTAAGGTCCCTGTGGTCGGTTAGTACCTAATTACTTGTGTTGAAATCACTACTGATAATACGAGTTCCTATTTACTTGATCCTGTCTGCGTGTATATTTAGCCGGCCTACTGCAATAGGTAATTGCTTCATGCAGTAACCAATTGCATCAATGCCAGACCCAAAGACAGGGTTCTCGGCACCCGCACCGCAATTGCGGAGTCCCCTATCTAAAAGCTCTGACTCTTTTACATTCGATGTCAACAACACTAACTACTACCCAGCTTCAACAACAGTACATCGCTTACTTTGGAAGGCCTGGACATCCAACAGGAATTACTTTCTGGTTAGAAAGTGGCCTTACTGAAACTGAATTTGCTGAAAAAATTTACGCTCAGGACGAATATAAGAACACAACTATCGCTTCAAAGTCGGAACAAGATCAAGTAAATTCGTTATTTATAAATCTTTTTGGTCGGTCAGCAGAAGCTGAAGGATTACTCTTCTGGACTGGCGAAGTTAAGGCTGGTAGAAAATCTCTTTCAAGTCTTGCTCTTGATTTGATTTGGTCAACTGCTAACCCAATAGAAGGTAACGAAGTACAAGGTGCAGCTGATGCATTAGCTCTCACCAATAAGGTTGCAGCAGCTGAATTATTCACAGCTGATGTAAAAGCTGATACTGCTGCGATTCTTGCTTATGTGCCTGAGACAACTGGAGCAGACTTTAAAGCCGGTGCAGCTTTTGATTCAGCAAAAACATGGCTAGCGACTGTAACTTCAACTGCTGCGACAGATGCAGCCGTTGATACAGCAGTCTCTGACATGACTTCTGCAAGTACTACTACAACGGGAACAACTGTAACTCTAACTGACAAAGTTGATTCAGTTTCTGGTGGAGCTTACAACGATACTTTCGTAGGAAGTAACGCTACATTGACAACTGGTGATTCATTAACTGGTGGTTCAGGTACAGATACTCTTAGATATACAGCTACTGGTGCTGCTGCGGTAACGGAGAACGGTTTTACAACCTCATCTGTTGAGACTCTCAAAATTCAATCTGATGCAACTGGCGGTACTACTTTCACTGCTACTGGTTCTACAGATGTAAGCACAGTTATAAACACTCTCTCTACTACTGATGTAACCGTAGATGGATTGAAAGCTCTAACAACTGTTGAATTGAAAGATGTTCAGGCTGGCGATACAACAATCAAGTTCAACGATGATCTTTTAAAGGGTTCTTCAGACGCTATCACCCTTAACCTTGATGGAAACGTAACTACTGCTGGTGGTTCCATTGGTACTATCACATTAGGTAATAATTCATCTGCAGGAGTTGAGACTGTTAACGTCAATTCTTCAGGCGCCGCAAGTGAAATCACAACAATAGCTGGTGGTTTAACTACTCTTAATGTTACTGGAGATAAAGACCTAACTATTTCTGGAGCGCTTGCCAGTGTAACTACGATCGATGCTAATGCATTTACTGGAAATCTTTCCGTTGTAGTTGATTCTGATACAACAACTAAGGATGTTGTTGTTACTGGTGGATCTGGTAATGACACAGCAGACTTTACCGATGGTTTCGAAGCAAGCGATAGTTTCACTGGAGGAGATGGAACTGACTCAATCAAGTTGACTCAGGCAGTTGCTTCAGGAACTATCAATGGAACTTTATCTAGCGTTGAGAATTTAACAGTCTCAGATTCAGGTACAGGAACTATCGATATGGATAGTTTCTCTGGTATCACTAGAGTTGTATACGACGCTGGTATCACTGCGAATGGTACAGCTACTGTTGATGATGCTGTTTCAGGCATAACTGTTGAAGTTGATGCGGCCAACCTTGTAGCTGCTGATGGTTCTTTAGTTGTCGACCTTAAGACTGATGGATCAACTGATGTTGTAACTGTTGCGATAGACGCAGTTGCAGCCGGTGAAGGAATTGCAACACTGAATGCTGCTGATGCTGAAACTCTGAATATTTCAGTCGACGATGACACCACAGATGCGAAAGGTACTTTCACCATCGCTACTTTGGTTGCATCAGACGCAACTAGTATTGTTTTAAGTGGTGATTCAGAAATTACACTTACAGCTACAACAGACCCATCAACTCCAGTTCTTGCAACACTAGATGCTAGTGCTGCTACAGATAAAGTAGTTATTTCTGGGACTGACTTTGCTAAAGGTGGAGCTACAATCACATTAGGTTCTGCTAATGACACATTAACTTTCGCAACTGCAACTGGTGCTGACACCATTGACCTTTCTCAAGGTGGTGAAGACACTATTGTTTACACAGCGAAACTCCAGTCAGATACTGATAGAGACACAGTTAAGGGATTTGTAAGCGGTTCAGATGATATTGACCTAACTGGACTTGCTCTAAATTCTGGTCTCGCTGGAATTATTTCTAGTTCCCAGTTTGCTGGTGTAGGAGCAAGTTTCTCTGAAGCACAAGGTTTACTTGACGGAACAAAGGTTGCAGTATTCAACGCAGCCACCAGTACTCTTTGGGTTGACATTGATGAAGACTCAGTTCTAGAAGGTGCTACTGATTTTCAGGTCAAGCTCGATGGAGTTACCTCTATTACATCTTCAGACCTAACATTAGGAAGTGGTGTGACAGCTACTTCAAAACAAGCAGCTTTCAATACAGCAACTAAGACTCACTTCACTGAAGGCAAGGCCCTAACAAACGAAGATGACACTATTGTTACTACTGTTGCTCACCTAGCAGGTTCAACAATTGATGGTAAAGGAGGTGATGACACTATTAATGTCACAGCCGCATCTCCTAGTACAACATTTAGTTTCTCCGGAATCGCATATAGCGACGTTGAGACGATGACACTTGGCGGTAACATCTCAGGCATCACAATGAATGTGGCTGATTTAACAGCTGCTGAGACTAATAGCATCACTGGTGTATCTACTTCTACTCAGTCTCTAACTCTTACTGGTGGAACAGTAGACCTTAAGCCTATTACCCTTCGTAAGATTGAGACCATTGTCACTGTAAATGAGGCTGTTTTATACGAATTTGATACCGACAACTTAACTGACGTAACTAGTCTTGATTTAGATGCTGGTGGTGTAGATACCATCGAACTTGCTGGAGGAACATATGACTTCTCTGCAATAACATTGGCTACTACAGCTTCTAGTACTCTTGATCTAAACACAGCTGATACCCTAGCTAAGACTCTTACTGTTGATGCGGCTGACTTCACTGGTTTCGCTGGTGGTGTAACCGGTGAATTCGCAGACGTCGTTACTAGGATCAATTTCAACGATTCCGACAACATCTCGCTCTATACGATTACAAACATCGATACAGTGACAATCGGTGGAACAGACCAGACACTTACAGTTGATGAAGCTGACTTCTCAGCTACTAACTTCACTACTGTTACTGGTGGTGGCGATTCAAACTTGACAATTAATGGAGTTGGTGCTGCTAACAACGCAGTTGACCTTAGCAACACAACAATTAGTGGTTTCGATACTATTACTACTAATGCTGGTAATGGTGACCTTACGTTAGATGCAGCAACCTTAGGTTCCACAGCGGTTACTCTTGTTGGTGATGCAGGCACTGACATCGCTATCACTGAAACTGTTGACCTTTCACATGTAACAATCACTGCTTCTCAATTTGATGATGTAGCCCTAACAGCTGGTATAAACCTCACAGTTGATAATGGTTTCTTTGCTGGAGCTATAAACTCAATTACTGGTAACACTAACGCTACCCTTACCTATAACATGGATGCGGCTGCATCTATAAACTTAGGTGGTATCACTACTTCAGCGATGACTTCAACAAGTATCGTTGGTACATCAGGTAACGATACTATTGAAACCTTCGCAACCAACGCTGCAGGTACACTTAGTATCGCAACTGGAACTGGTGTTGACATTGTTAGAATCGGTGGTGAGGACGCAGGTAACTTGCACTCTGATAGCGCAAGTTCCTTCACCGCTATAGTTGCTGACGCAGTTAGAATTACTGACTTCGATGCAACTAAAGACCAAATTGCAGTCGCTACTGGTGATATTGAAGTCACTCCAGCAATTGTAGGTTCAGTTGCTAGTGGTGCCTTCAACTCATCTACTAGTGCTGGTTTTGCTCTACTAACTGGTGCAACGCTTAATGATTTCACTTCAGAAGCTGGTTTCTACGCTGCTCTTGGCGCGGTACACTCCACTGCTGATGATGCATCATTCGTTGCTGTTCAAAATGCTGCTGGTACGCAAGTTGGTGTTTACAAAATTGACGCCCACGCTGCTAATACCAATACCGTTATGACAGGAGATGATGATGTAACTCTTGTATCGGTTCTTGATGTTACTGGTACATTCAGTACTTCCAACATGGCTTTCTACTAAATCTCATTTAACATTAAAAACCACCCTTCAAGGGTGGTTTTTTTTTGTCTATTTTTTACCTCAAATTAAGTATTCACTCATAGACTAATAAAAGGGATATTTTTATTGATATCTTTTATCGTTTTTAATTAACAAAACACTGTTTACTGTGTTCATAGATTTTTAGAGTTGAAATGTTATCTATTTTTTATTTATCTAAATTGAGGCTTTCCTTACCTTTATTCTTTCATTAATAATATTATGTTTTCTTCTATAATTTTTTTCATCTAATTTACTTTAAAGTCACCTGTTATTTACTTTTTATATTCCTTTATCAGTACTTTAATTTTTTATTTCATTAAATCTTTATTCTTCTATTTTAACTTGTTTGTATTAATTGATCTCTCTTAATGAATCTGATTTGTTCTTGAATGTTCCTAAAAGAAGCTGTAAGTAAGAGACCTTTCGAAGTTTTATGTTGGCTGTTATGCTCATTCCTGGTTGTAATGCAAGTTTTATCCCTTGTTTAGTATTTAAAGCTTGTTTGTCTAAGTCTATATTCGCAAGGTATCTATATCCTTTGTTTAATCTTGGATCTGGTGGTAATGCATCAGAACTGATTTTTACAACCTTTCCTGTTATTACTCCAAAATCTGTTGCTGGGTATGAATCTACGCTTACATCTACTGGCTTATTTAAACTAACAAAACCAATTGTTCTACTTTCAATTTCAACCTTAGCGTGCAAATTATCAAATGGAACTATTTTTAGAACTGGCTCGCTAGATTGAGCTACATAACCTGGCCCCCATGGCTTTAGATCAAATACTCTTCCATCGACTGGAGATAAAATCTTCTGATATTTAAGTATTACTTCGCTTTCTGTTAATTTGCTTTTTAAATCGATCATTTTATTTTTCTGCTCTAAATATTGAATTTCCGCTACTGCGCCTTCATCAACTAGTTTTTCCATTCTGTTAAGGATATTTTTGTTTAATTCATATCTCTGCTGTATAGAAGCGAATTGGCTATTAGTTATTTCTGAATCTAATCTGATTAAGAGTTGCCCTTCTTTCACTATATCGCCCTCTTTTACCAAGATCTCCTTAGCAACTCCTTTTAGTGGCATTTGAACGTCCACGACTCCTTTAATTGGTTCTAGTTTGCCGGTAGCAATTACTATTTCTTCGGTTTTAGCTATAAATAACCATCCAACACCAAAAGCAGTGGTACCAATTAATGACCACGTGATTGCTCTTGTCCAGTATTGAGATTGGCTGAGTATTGTTTCTTCTGAGCTTCTACTGGTTAGCTTTTTCTCAATCCATGCAATTGCTGACTTGGTTTGATTTAGATAATCTTTTCTTCTGGTTTTATCTGTTTCAGAATGGCTTTCTGAACTATCAATTTGTTTAATTTCTTGTTTCATTATCTTTACTTTTGATTTATCTGATTCTCTACTGTTTAATTTTTTCTCAATCCATGTCAATACTGACTTAGTTTGATTTATAAAATCTCTCTTTGTAGTTGCATCTTTTTTAGATTGGTTTACTGAACCATCATTTTTGTTAATCTCTTTTTTCATTAAGTTGACTCTTGTTGACGATAAAGTGCAAAGTAACGGCCTTTTCTATTTATTAGCTCTGTATGAGTACCAGTTTCAGCTATTACACCATCATGAAGCATAACTATTAGATCCGCATTCTTTATGGTTGATAGCCTATGTGTAATAAAAAATACTGTTTTACCTTTGGATGATTTTCTCAAATTTTCACATACTTTTCTCTCTGTCTCATAATCAAGAGCACTTGTTGCTTCATCTAAAATAATCATTCCTGGATTACTCATAATTGTTCTTGCAATTGCTATTCTTTGCTTTTGCCCCCCTGAAAGTCCAGATCCTCTCTCTCCAACGTCATTACTATATCCAAGAGGTAAATCCATTATGAAATCATGAGCGGATGCAATCCTTGCTGCATTAGCAATATCTTCACTTTTCGCATTTGGATCTGCTAAAGAAATATTTTCGCTAATGCTTCCTGCAAAAAGTAATGGGTCTTGAGGAACAATCCCAATTTGTCGTCTCAAAGAATATAGTTCAACTTTATCTATGTCATAGTTATCTATTGAAATCTTACCTGAATTTGTTTGGTATAACCTAGGCAAAAGTTTCATCAATGTGCTTTTACCACTTCCGCTCTGACCCACAATGCCTACAAAAGTGCCAGGTTTAATATTTAGCGAAACATTAGAAAGTATTTTTTTATCACTATTTGGAAAGCTAAATGAGACGTTTTTAAATGATACTTTTCCTTCTATAGTTGGTAATGTCAAATTAGCTTTATCTGCCTCACTTGATTCTTCTGGAGTATCAATAATATCTGATAAACGTTCAAACGAAACCCTTAATTGTTGTACATTTTGCCAAATAGTACTTAACCTAAGTAATGGTTGTGTCACATAACCTGAGATTATTCTAAATGCAATTAATTGACCTAAAGTAAGCTGACCTTTTAAAACTAATGTTGCACCAATCCACAATACTATTAATTGAGATAACTGTTGCATCACATTACTTATCTCACTAAGTGTTGTTCCTGTAATTGTTTTTTCAAATGACCTTGAAATATATTTTTTGTAAAAATTTTGCCATTTCCATCTACTAACTGTTTCAACATTTTGTGCTTTAACTGTTTGTACACCTGTTAATACTTCTACTAAATGACTCTGGGTTTTTGCATTCTCTATTGCTATTTCTCTAATTTGCCTTCTAATTATTGGAGCACCTAAAAGTGTCAGACCTATTTGAATAGGGACTACAAATAAGGCGGCTATAGTTAAAAGCCAACTATACATAACCATAACAACTATATAAATAATTGAAAAAGCAGCATCAAGTATCGTCGTTAGGGCTTGACCTGTTAAAAAGTTTCTAATTTGTTCTAATTCTGCAACTCTGCTTCCTAATTCACCAACTGCTCTTTTATCAAAATAATTTAATGGGAGTCTTAAAAGATGATCGATAACTTCTGCACTTAACCTTACATCAATGCGATTGGTTGTTTCAGTAAATAGAAATGTTCGCAGGCTACTAATTAAACCACCAATTATTGTAACAACAACAAGAGCAATTCCTAAAACTTGAAGAGTATCTAGACTTCTTTGAGAAATGACTTTATCAATAATAACTTGTATTAATAAAGGGTTAGCTAAAGTGAAAAGTTGAACGACAAAAGATGCGATTAAAACTTGTATGAGACTTGCTCTATATTTCTTTAAAGATGGCCAGAACCAATTGACTCCAAACTTTTTATTGGGCGTTGCATTTGTTCTATCTACCATTAAAATATCAAATCCTTCTGGGAATTCATTTTCAAGATTATCTTGCTCGATTCTTATTGAACCTGCACTTGGAGATGCTATTTCAAGACCACTTGAATCGCTTTTTGTGACTATTGCAAAACTATCTTTCCACGTAATTAAACATGGTGTTTGAAGTCTTGTTGCTGCAATAAAATTAACTTTATTTGCAATTGCTGTATGTAAGCCAAGCATTGAAGCAATTGCACCACACAACTCAATAGATATAGTTTGGTTCCTTGATACTGTATCTCGAAGAATTTTCTCAATACTATCTTTCCTGAATGGAAGCTTCATGAAAGAAGATAGCATTTGTAAACAGGCTAGTGTTTCTTCTAACTTCCCATTTGCTTTGATGATTGTGAATGGTTGATTAGTACTGTAATTTCCTAACTCAATAGCACTGACGTAGGGAGCAATTGGCGCTTTCGAGATATTATTTTTTGTATTCAGTGATCCGGTCGTTTCTATATTTTGATTCAAGTTTGACTTGTTAGTGCTAAGTTTTTCTATTAAATGTTCTACATCTTTTGAAACTTCTAGTACTCTAACATTCATTGGAGGTCTAGATTCTATCTTCTGATTATTGTTTAGTAAGTCGCCAGGTTTTAAATCTATTAAATTGGCACTACTTATAAAGCTGAAATAATTTTTCTTCGTGATACTTAATTCGTTATTTGTATAAGTCTTTATATTTGAGTTGGATTTGATTAAACTAAATATAATATCTTGGTTTATGCCAGATTTAAGGTATTCTATATTACATCTAGATAGGACTGAATAAATTTCAACAGAGTAAATTAATTTATTACACCAATCTCTAAATATTTGATCATTTTGATATATTTCTAGTATTAACTTGTCTGGAATAGCTATTGCGGTGACGTCTGAAACTGCGCTTACTTCCTCGCAAGGCTCAGCACGTAGTAGAGAAATAAGCCCAACTGTTGTTGGGCTTTTCAATTTATCTAATGTAATCAGATTTTCTTCATTTTGTATTAGTAACCTTGCTTCACCTTCAAGTAAAAAAAGTATTTTATTAGAAATAATCTGAGAGGTTGATAATACTTGACTGAAATCATATTGAAGTAATTCACTGTTTTCGTTTATTTTTTCAATTGACTCTTCATTGATGTTTTTAAAACCCTCAATCTCTCTAAGATTTATATCGTGTTTTTTTGTCATATTTTTATGTGATTGGAGTTTTTGTCGAAGAAAGTATCTCATTGAGCATAAGCTCTGTCTCTTCCTTTAACCACTTCTCAAAGAGTTCTATCGCCATGGCTTTCTTTGTTTCTTCGTCTAAGGTGGCTGGAAAATATTTTTCAAGTCTTATAATTAGGTAAAATCCATTTAGAAAAATTGGCTGAGCTAACTCGCCAGGCTCGAGAGATCTGAGTGTCTCACATACTTTTGGGTTTGCTTGGATTAAAGGGGCTGGGCCAATAATACCTTGCTTCATTTTCTCTGGCCCCTCAGAAAACTTGGAAGCCATATCACTGAATTCAGATTCTTTTTCGTTAATTTGAACCCATATTTCTCGGGCTTTATATTTCTCTCTCACTCTTATTAAACTATATATTACTGAATCAAGTTCTTCTTTTCTTTCTAAAAATCTGCTCTCAGCTCTACCACTAAATTTGTCTATTGAGTAAAGAGCTTTTTTATAAGAGATCTGTAATGTTTGGTTAAGTGTGTCTATTGTCAAAGAATTTTTCTCGAGAAATTTATCAAGAGATTCTTTGGTTGATAAATTATTACTTTTACAAAATCTAGTAAAAGCTCTTTCCTTTTGTATGTCTGAAAGTGAAACCTCCTTTATTGAATTTTCTAATATTTCTGCACTTATTAAATTTCTCAATAAACCATGTTTATTAAGTAAATCAATGCTTGCTTTATTCAAGCAAATAAGACTATTCATTTTTTATTAACGAACGCGATGTATTATTATAAAGATAATAATACATCCTGAAGCTAACTAATTGATTGCTTTAATGCATTAGTATAAGCCACTTCTGAAGTCTTGTAAACAGCAGTTTGAGCTTGAAGTCTGTTAAGTTCAGATCTTACAAATTGTAAACTTGCTAGATTAGCTTTGGAGTCTTCAGAAAGTTCATCTGTGTCGTACTCTGTTCCATCAATTGTAATTTTTGCCATTTTTAAAATTAAATAAGAAATCCTTAGCAAAACTATTCAATTGAGGAGATTACGTACAGATCGGATAGCCGTACTATAAGGTTAAATCATATGCAATTATTTATTTTTTAAAAATTTATCTTTTTAACTTTACTTTAAAATATTTAATTCATTTTTTCTACTTCTATTTCTATTTTTCTTTTCCAAATGTTTAGTATTAATCAAAATTTAAATGGAATTGCTTTTATTAATTTTTTTAATCATTAATATTAAAAATTAATTAGAATTTGTTTTCTTTAGATACAATTCAATTTGAGCTTGCTTCTTGTCTTCGATAATCATTTCTGAGATTAGTTCATCTAAAGTTATCTTGGGGGTCCAAGATAACTTTAGAAATGCTTTGCGAGGATCTCCGAGTAAAGTTTCAACTTCTGCTGGACGAAAATAATTAGAATTAATTCTAATTACGATTTCGCCGGTATCTAATCTTTTTCCAATTTCATTTATACCTTTGCCTTCCCATTGTATTCCACCCCAATTTAATTGTATAGCAGACAAATTGATAAATTCTCTTACACTGGCTTGTTGCCCAGTAGCAATTAGATAATCTTCAGGTTTATCTTGTTGCAGCATTCTCCATTGCATCTCTACATAATCTTTCGCATGTCCCCAATCTCGATATGAATCAAGATTTCCCATCTCTATATATTCTTGTAGCCCGGCGTCAATCCTAGTTAAGCCTTTAGTAATCTTTCTAGTAACAAATGTTTCTCCTCTTCTTGGAGATTCGTGATTAAATAGAACACCATTACATGCATATATTCCATAAGATTCTCTGTAGTTAATTGTTATCCAGTAAGCATATAATTTTGCTACACCATATGGACTTCTAGGATAAAAAGGAGTGTTTTCAGTTTGCGGACTTTCTACCACCTTTCCAAAAAGTTCAGAAGTACTAGCTTGATAAACTTTTGTTTTATCAATAAGATTTAGTACTCTTACTGATTCAAGCACTCTAAGTGGTCCTAATGCATCTGTTTGCGCTGTATATTCAGGAGATTGAAAACTAACAGCCACATCACTTTGTGCACCTAAATTGTAAATTTCATCAGGCCTAATTTCATCTATTATTCTTACAATATTAAGACTATCAGTTAGATCTCCATAATGTAATTTAATTTTATCTTCAATGTTTTTCACCCTTAATGTATTTGATACACTATTTCTTCTGACTATGCCATGAACAGTGTAACCTTTCTTTAATAATAATTCTGCAAGATAACTACCATCTTGTCCTGTAATGCCTGTTATTAGTGCCGTCTTCATGCGAAAAAGTTTAAATTTCCTATTTTTATTTTACATTATTATTGGTACTATATAAATTGATATTTATTTCTATTCGTTGGTTTTTAAATAATAGTCGTAATTCCTTAAATCGTTAACTCTTTAATAAATACTTTCTGAGTACGAATACTTTTACTTTACAACTTTCAAGTCAAAGAGAGTATATTGTATTGATTGGTATAATTGATCCCACAGCTTTAATGTTTAAGAACTTACTTGGTGATCCAAATGCTCGGAAAATCAAGCGTTACAACCCAATAGTTTCAGATATAAATATCCTAGAAGAGGACATAACTCGTCTTTCTGATGATGAGTTGAGAGCAAGAACGATAACTTTTCGAGAAAAATTTGGAAAAATTTCTTCTATAGAAGATGAAATTTCTCTAATGGAACAAATATTGCCGGAAGCATTTGCAGTTGTTAGAGAAGCCTCTTTAAGGGTTTTAGGAATGAGACATTTCGATGTGCAGCTTGTTGGTGGAATGGTTTTACATGAGGGTCAAATTGCAGAAATGAAAACTGGAGAGGGTAAAACATTAGTTGCAACACTTCCAAGTTATTTAAATGCATTAACGGGGAAGGGAGTTCATGTAGTGACTGTTAATGATTATTTGGCAAGAAGAGATTCTGAATGGATGGGACAAGTCCACCGTTTTCTTGGCCTAAGTGTGGGTTTAGTGCAGCAATCCATGTCACCATCGGAAAGAAAAAAAAATTATGACTGTGATATCACCTATGCAACGAATTCAGAGTTGGGCTTCGATTATTTGCGAGATAATATGGCAGCTGATAAATCCGAAATTGTTCAAAGAGATTTTCAATTTTGTGTGATCGATGAAGTTGATTCCATTTTGATAGATGAAGCTCGAACTCCTTTAATTATTTCGGGACAGGTAGAACGGCCGCAGGAAAAATATCAAACAGCAGCAGCAGTTGTAGAAAAATTACAAAGGTCACTAGATAGTAGTAAAGACGGGATTGATCCTGAAGGGGATTATGAAGTAGATGAGAAACAAAGGAGTTGTATTCTTACGGATGAAGGTTTCGCTAAAACTGAACAACTATTAAAAGTTACAGACTTATTTGATCCAAAAGATCCTTGGGCACATTACGTAACTAATGCACTAAAAGCTAAAGAGCTTTTTGTTAAAGATGTCAACTATATAGTTCGCAATGAGGAAGCGGTAATTGTTGATGAATTTACAGGGAGGGTAATGCCAGGAAGACGATGGAGTGATGGCCAACATCAAGCAATAGAGGCTAAAGAAAATCTGCCTATTCAACCTGAGACTCAAACGTTAGCTTCAATTACATATCAGAATTTCTTTCTTCTTTACCCAAAGCTGTCAGGTATGACAGGTACTGCGAAAACCGAAGAAGTGGAATTCGAAAAAACATATAAATTAGAGACAACTGTTATTCCTACTAATCGCAAAGTCTCAAGAGATGATTGGGTGGATCAAGTATTTAAAACTGAATCAGCAAAATGGAGAGCGGTAGCTAAGGAAACCGCTGAGATACATAAACAAGGACGACCAGTTCTTGTGGGTACAACAAGTGTTGAAAAGAGCGAGCTTCTAAGTACTCTTCTGTCAGAGCAACAAATAAAGCATAATTTATTAAATGCAAAACCTGAAAATGTTGAGAGAGAAGCTGAAATAGTCGCGCAAGCAGGACGATCAGGAGCAGTAACTATTGCTACAAATATGGCTGGAAGAGGAACAGATATTATTCTTGGAGGAAATAGCGACTACATGTCTAGATTGAAGATTAAAGAAATTCTTAGTTCTCGTTTGGTAAAACCTGAAGAAGGCCATAAACCCCCCATACCTCTTCAGAGAAATTCTGAATCAGTTGGATTTAAGGAAAATAATAATCAGGAATCTAAGAGTAAAAAAAAGATTCAATCTCTATCTTTAAAAAATATTTTTCCTGTCTTGTTGACTGATCAAACTGAACAAAAACTTGTTGCATTAGCCTCCAAGTTAGTTAAGGAATGGGGAGATAGAAGCTTAAGCTCCATAGAATTAGATGACTATATTGCTACAGCTGCTGAAAAAACACCTACTCAAGATAAAAACATAGAGAATTTGAGAAGTGCAATACAATTAATAAAAAAAGAATATGAAGAGGTACTTAGTCAAGAAGCAACTAATGTTCAAGCAGTTGGGGGACTTCATGTAATTGGCACTGAAAGACATGAATCAAGAAGGGTTGATAATCAATTAAGAGGTCGGGCTGGGCGTCAAGGTGATTTGGGCAGTACTCGATTCTTTCTATCACTAGAAGATAATCTCCTTCGTATATTCGGTGGAGATAGAGTTGCAGGTCTTATGAATGCATTTCGCGTAGAAGAAGATATGCCAATTGAGTCAGGAATGCTTACTCGGTCTTTAGAGGGTGCTCAAAAGAAAGTAGAAACATATTATTACGATATAAGAAAACAAATATTTGAGTATGATGAAGTAATGAATAATCAGAGAAAAGCTGTTTATTCAGAAAGAAGAAGAGTATTAGATGGTAGAGAATTGAAACTTCAAGTTATTGGATATGGTCAAAGAACAATGGAAGAAATAGTCGAGGCATATGTTAACGAAGATCTGCCACCCGAAGAATGGGATTTAAATAATTTAGTATCTAAAGTAAAAGAATTTGTTTATATATTAGAAGATCTTCAAACTAAAGATGTCCTTGGATTAAATAAAAATGAATTAAAGGATTTTTTGAAAGAGCAATTAAGAAATGCTTACGATTTTAAGGAAGCTAAAGTAGAACAAACTCATCCAGGAATAATGAGGCAAGCTGAGCGATTCTTTATACTTCAACAGTTAGATACTCTTTGGAGAGAGCATTTGCAATCTATGGATTCACTTCGTGAATCAGTTGGCTTACGAGGATATGGACAAAAAGATCCTTTAATCGAATACAAAAATGAAGGATATGATATGTTTTTAGACATGATGATAAATATGAGAAGGAATGTGATTTATTCTATGTTTATGTTTCAACCAGCCAAAAAGAAAGTAGAAGTATAAAATAAGAATTGAATTTAGTTATATGATTAAGGTTGGTTCGAATGATTTACAAAAACTATATATAGCCTATTTTGGAAGACCAGGAGATCCCTCAGGTATAAATTATTGGCTTTCACGCTGTAATGAATCATTTACTTTAAGACAAATATCTGATGAACTTTCAAGGCAAGATGAGTATACAAAATATATTGCTCATGATAAATCTTTTGAATTTAAGATTAATAAATTATATTCAAATTTATTTCATAGAAAAGCAGATTTTGATGGTTTGAATTATTGGATGGAGATGGTTAATAGACATGATTATAAAATTGCAGATATTGTATTTGAATTAGTTTCTTCAAGGCAAAAACCTTACTTAATTAATTTTGAACAAGAAAGAAAAGATTATCAAATATTGGAGAATAAGATTTTTGCTGCAGAATTATTTACAAAGCAAATTAGTAAAAGTATATCTTTAATTGATTTGTATCAACCCGATTCTATCTCACCTTGGCGATCAGGGAAATCATTCATTCGAGTATCTAATTTTCTAAATAATATTACCTATAAGAGAGTCTCTATTGATAAGGTAAAAAATATGATTTCTTTATTATCTAAAGCCTCAATAAGCAATCTTAATAATACTGCTATAGAAATTAAAAATATTTCTTTATCTATTCCTATCTATCATTTAGAAAATAGATCTTTAACCAAAAAACTTACAAAAAAAGTAATAAATATTACAGGTGGAGCATTGGATCAATCAAGGAATAGGACTAATATTATCGCTCTAAATAATATTAGTTTGACTATTATGAAAGGAGAGAGGGTAGGCTTGATTGGTCATAATGGGTCTGGAAAAAGTAGTTTCTTAAGGCTGATTTCGGGTATTTATTTGCCTACCAGTGGAAGTATTAGAGTGTTAGTTGATGTTTATCCTATGCTTCAAAAGACTTTTTTGACTAGTTCAGAACTTTCTGGAGTTGATGCGTGCAAAGCTCATTATTTACTCAAAAACCATAGCCTAGATGGATTTGAATCTTTTATAGATGAAATAGTAGATTTTTCAGGACTTGGTTCATATATCTCTTTACCTATAAAAACCTATAGTGAGGGTATGTCTGCAAGATTAATTTTTTCAATTCTCACTTCAAGTCCTCATGATTGTTTAGCTATAGATGAAGGCTTTGGTACTGGTGATGCTGATTTTTGTGATCGTGCTGAAGAGAGAATGAAGCAATTTATGGAATCAGCTGCAACTTTGTTTTTAGCTAGTCATTCTGAAGAACTTTTAAAACAGTTTTGTAATAGAGGAATTGTTTTTAGTCATGGTTCTATTGCATATGATGGTCCTTTAGATGCGGCTTTGAATTATTATCATACTCAAGACTATTATCGTCAAAATGTTATTTGATAATTTTAAATTTGCTTTTAAAACTAGGAAGGCATGGTGGTATACAGCAACTTCAAGATCAAGAGCAAGGTTTGCTAGAACCACCCTTGGAAGTTTTTGGTTAGGTTTTTCAAATCTATTATCTATAGGTACTTTAGGAATTGTTTATGGTACAGTTTTTTCAGTAGAAGATTTTAAGTCTTACTTTATATACTTAGGCTTTGGTTTGGTTATTTGGAATACAATCAGTGCATCAATTTCTAATTCACCTAATCTTTTTTCATATAATTCATCGAATATTAAGAATATGAATCTAAAGCCTATTTTTTATACTTTAGAAGAATGGTCTTTTCAATTACAAACTTTTGTTCAGTCTTTCATATTAGTTTTTTTTGTATTTCTTTTTTTAAAATTTTCATTGATAAGTAATGTATTAATATATTCATGGATACCATTTTTGAATTTATTTATTTTTATATATTGGTTCCCTGTAATAATTTGTCTAATTAGCGTTCGATTTACAGATTTTGCACAGTTGGTTCCTATAGTACTTCAGTTGGTTTTTTTGATTTCACCAATACTTTATAGGAAAGAAAGCTTAGGAGCTTTAGAGTGGATTACAAATTTAAACTTTATTTATCAGATTTTAGATCCTCTTAGAGATAGTATTATTAATGGCTCTATAAATTATCAAAATTCAATCTTACTTTTACTATTTAATTTGATAGGACTATTTTGTACGATTAGGTTACTCAATTTTGAGAGTAAAAGATTACCTTTCTTACTTTAAATAGGATTTTAAGCTTATCAATGAATCGATTTTCTCAGTTAATCATCTCCAATGAATTCTATAATTTCTTTATCTCTTAAGTTCTGTGACTCCCCAATAATTATATCTTCTTTTTTTCTATTGGTTTGAATATTAATCACTAAATCTTGAAGTCCCATAATATCACTTTCTAATTGATCAATTCTTTCCATAAGATTTCTAAGAACGTTTGCTTCTGTATCTGGCAGTGCAGAATGAGCTAAGGGATTTATTTTGGCACCACTCTGATGAACTATCCTTCCAGGTATTCCAACAACAGTGCTATTTGCCTCCACATTTTTTACTACTACTGAACCAGCCCCGATTCTTGTATTAGTTCCTACGCAAATTCCTCCAAGGACTTTAGCTCCTGCACCTACAACTACATTTGCTTCAAGAGTTGGGTGTCTCTTGCCACTTTCTTTTCCAGTGCCGCCCAAAGTGACTCCTTGATATAGCAAGCATCGATCACCTATTTCACTTGTTTCTCCAATAACCACACCCATTCCGTGATCAATAAAAACACCTTTACCGATCTGGGCACCTGGATGAATTTCTACACCAGTCAAAAATCTAGTGAAGTGACTGAGTAACCTTGGAAGAAGAGGGAGATTGTATTTCCAAAGTTTATGGCTGATTCTATGTATTGATAAAGCTTGAAAGCCCGGATAGCAGAATAATATTTCCCAAACACCTCTTGCGGCTGGATCTCTTTCTTTTATTATTGCGAAATCGGATCTTAGTGATCTAAACATTGATTTAAAATGCAATGTTTACTCGAGGAGACCAATCTCCTTACTCAACTCTTCAATTGTAGAGTCACTAAGATACTTTTGTGCACAATGAATTTGTGGCATTCTCATTAATTGAGATCTATTTTGTCTCAAAGTATGTTCAATAACAGGCAAGCTAGGGCTATCACAAATCACATGACTAGCAGCTCTCAATAAAGCAATTAATCGGCTTCCTACATCTGGATTTGCAGTCATCAAAAGTATTTCATTGCCACGCATGCTATGCAAGATAACCTCTGCAGCCCTCAGGATCCCTGGACTTATACTTACTATTCCTACACAACTCCCTGAGCGCAGCTTTTTTAAAATAGTTAGTTCTTTTTGAAAATCACTGAGATCTACAGCGACTGCTCTCACTTTGTGTCGCTTGGCTAATTCTTCTAAAGGTTGTAAGAAATATCTGCTTGTTACAACGGTACCTTTACTTGAACTTTCTAAAACACTTTCTAATTCCTCCATTGGTACAACCTCGACTGGGACATCTAAATGAGGAGCCAATTCTTCAGCAATTAATAACGATGCCCCAATATCTTCTCTGGGTGTACTAACAAGTAAGCGAGCTCCACATCTTAATCTCCAATCAATTTCACGAGTAAATAACTCTCTGGTTTGCTGCAAAGTGCATCCAGCATTTAACAATTCATCAATACTTTTCCTCACTTCATGGTCTATGTCTTTGATGCCTTTTTTACGTATTGAATGAGAGCTACTTCTGAGGTCTTTTTGTTTTTGTTGATCTCGAACATAGATACCTGAGCCAGCGATAGCCTCAACGACGCCATCAGTCTCAAGTTGTCGATAAACTTTACTTATAGTGTTTCGATGTAAACCTGTTTGCATTGCCAGTTGCCTAGTACTGGGCAATCTATGACCAGGAGGGTAATGCCTTGCTGCAATGGCAAAACAAATTTGATTATATAATTGACTTGATGCAGGGATTTCACTTTCCTGTTGTATGTGGAATCTCACGCGCTATATGCCAGGTGTGAATGTGGCCACATTAGTTAATAGAATGACTAGTGACAATTATTTCTTTGTCTAAAGAAAAGTTTATTTAATTTAATTGATTGTTCTCTTGGCTTTTTGGGGTTCAGTAGTATCTGTTTCTTTCTTTAATAATGGCGTTTTACGCGGAGTTAAAAACATAATCATATTTCTTCCTTCTCTTTTAGGCGATTGTTGGACTTCTGCTTTTTCTTCAAGATCCTTAGCCATTCTTTTCAAAAGCGTTTCAGCAAGAGCAGTATGCTGAATTTCTCGACCCCTGAAAATCACTGTACATTTAACTTTATCTCCAGCTTTTAAGAATCGAGTCGCTTGACTAATACGAACTTGATAATCGTGCTGATCAATTTTGTATCTCATTTTTACTTCTTTGACTTCGGTTTGATGTGATTTCTTTTTTGCTTCTTTAGCCTTTTTTTCTTGCTCAAACTTAAATTTTCCATAATTCATGATTCGGCATACTGGGGGGGTTGCCTTCTCGCTGACTAAAACAAGATCTAGTTCTCTGTCTTTAGCAACTTCTAGAGCTTCTTCTCGGCTTATGACACCAAGTTGTGTTCCATCTGAATCAACAACTCTTAAGCTTGAATAGCTGATTCTTTCATTTATGTTGGGCAGCTCTCTTTCTGGAGCGCGACGATCAAAACGAGGACGTGGTGGCATTCAGTGACTAATTTATGGGAAAAGTACCTTTTGAATCGATTCTAAGCATATATGAACTAATCAACCTAGAAACTCATCAATAATCGATAAAGCATCAGGTAATGCGTTCTTATTATTTAGCCATTTAGAATTATGCTTATTTCTAAACCAAGTTTTTTGTCTTTTGGCTAATTGACATGTTCGTTGGATTGTTATTGCTAAAGCCTCCTCAAAGTTAGTCTTTCCATTGATAATAGACTTTGCTTCACCATATCCAATAGTTTTAAGCAACTGTAAATCATTGCCGTATTTAATAATCAAATTTTCCGTTTCTTCGATCAAGCCATTTTTATACATTTTTTTAGTTCTATCTTGGATCCTTGTTTGTAAATTGTCTGGATTTAATCCAAGTTCTAAAACTTTCCATGGAATAGAGGTCTGGATCTTTTGTTTAGAAAATGTTTTTCCTGTAGCATAAAAAACCTCTAGAGCACGAATTGTTCTGATTGAGTCTTCTGGATGAATTTTCTCTGCAGCAATTGGATCACAACATTTTAATAAATTATGCCTTTCAACTTTTTTGATTTTGTAGAGCTGATCTCGTAAGAATTTTTGGGGTGATACGGCTGGGGGATTAAGTCCTCCAATCAAGCCTTTAAGATATAATCCACTTCCTCCTACCAGCAGTATTAAATTTCTTTTTTTTAATTCATTCTCCATAGAACTAATTGCAATCAATTGAAATTCATGAAGATTTATTGGATTAGAAGGGAAGCATAAATCAATTAAAAAATGAGGAACTTGTTCTTGTTGCTCTCGAGTTGGTTTCGCCGTCCCAATATTCATGTCAATGTAAATTTGACGCGAATCAACATTGTGAATATTGGTGTTGAGTTTTCTAGCAATATCAATTGCTAGTTCAGTTTTACCGCTAGCAGTTGGACCCATTAGAGCTATGACAACAGGTTTATTAGCTTGCATAATTCACGTTCAGAAGGTTTATTAGCAGTAAGTGCATGACAATTAATTTTTTTGATTGGGTTTTAAAATTTTCCTAAGATTTTTCTGTCACCAATGTTAAATTGAAATTGCAGGAAAGGTTTCGACTAATGCTCTTATCAAAGACAATCTTGCCTGTTTGCTTTAATCCGAATGAGTAAAGATTCAAAAGTCCAAGCTGCATATGGTGCTGAGCAGATCCAAGTTTTAGAAGGACTTGAACCTGTTAGAAAACGCCCTGGAATGTATATAGGCTCAACAGGGCCTAAAGGGCTTCATCATCTTGTTTATGAAGTTGTTGATAATGCTGTGGATGAGGCGCTTGCTGGTCACTGTGATGAAATTACAATTTTACTTTGTGAAGATGGCTCAGCATCCATAACTGACAATGGTCGTGGCATTCCAACAGATATTCATCCTCGCACAGGTAAAAGTGCATTAGAGACAGTACTAACTGTTTTGCATGCAGGTGGAAAATTTGGAAGTGGTGGATACAAAGTCTCTGGAGGTTTGCATGGTGTTGGTATTTCTGTAGTCAACGCTTTGAGTGAGTGGGTAGAGGTCACCGTCCGTCGACAAAAGAAAGTTCATTTCCAGAGATTCGAAAGAGGTGCATCAATTGGGAATTTAAAATCAGAGAATCTCTCGAAATCGGACCATGAATTAACTGGAACTACGGTTTGTTTTAAACCTGATGATCAGATTTTTACTGATGGTATAACTTTTGAATATGGAATATTGTCATCGAGACTTAGAGAACTTGCTTATTTGAATGGAGGGGTACGTATTGTTTTTCGTGACGAGAGAAAGAAGTCGTTAGATGTTGATCAACAGCCTCATGAGGAAATTTATTTTTATGAGGGAGGTATTAAAGAATATGTGGATTATATGACTAAAGAAAAAGACTCATTACATCCAGAAATTATTTATGTCAATTCAGAAAAAGATGGAGTTCAAGTTGAAGCAGCAATGCAGTGGTGTGTTGATGCTTATTCAGATAGCATTCTAGGATTTGCTAATAATATTCGAACGATAGATGGTGGTACTCATATTGAGGGATTAAAAACAGTATTAACAAGAACTTTGAATTCGTTTGCAAAAAAAAGAGGTAAAAGAAAAGAGGGAGATTCGAACTTAGCAGGAGAAAATATTAGAGAAGGATTAACAGCTGTTCTATCTGTAAAAGTTCCAGACCCAGAATTTGAGGGTCAAACAAAAACAAAATTAGGTAATACTGAAGTGCGAGGAATTGTAGATAGCTTAGTGGGGGAGTCTCTAAGTCAATACTTAGAGTTTAATCCTGGTGTGATTGATTTAATTTTAGAGAAAGCAATTCAAGCTTTTAATGCTGCTGAAGCAGCAAGAAGAGCTAGAGAGCTTGTTCGCAGGAAAAGTGTCTTAGAAAGTTCTACATTGCCAGGAAAGTTGGCAGATTGCAGTTCAAGAGATCCATCAGAATCAGAAATTTACATCGTTGAGGGTGATTCTGCTGGTGGATCAGCGAAGCAAGGAAGAGATAGGAAATTTCAAGCAATTTTACCTTTGAGAGGAAAAATCTTAAATATTGAAAAAACTGATGATGCGAAGATTTATAAAAATACTGAGATCCAATCTTTAATAACAGCTCTAGGTTTGGGAATTAAAGGAGAAGATTTTGAAGTGAAAAATCTCAGATATCACAGAGTAGTGATAATGACTGATGCTGATGTTGATGGTGCGCATATTAGAACTTTGCTTTTGACTTTCTTTTATAGGTATCAAAAGGCTCTTGTAGAAGGGGGATATATATATATTGCTTGCCCTCCTCTTTACAAAGTAGAAAGAGGAAAGAATCATACTTATTGCTATAACGAATCCGATTTACAAAAAACTCTTTCAAATTTTGGAGAAAAGGCCAATTATACGATTCAAAGATTTAAAGGCTTAGGAGAAATGATGCCAAAACAATTGTGGGAAACAACAATGGATCCTTCAACTCGAATGATGAAAAGAGTTGAAATAGAGGACGCTTTGGAGGCCGATAGAATATTTACAATTTTAATGGGTGATAAGGTTGCACCAAGAAGAGAATTTATTGAAACTCATAGCGTTGAACTTGATCTTGCAACTTTAGATATTTGATGAATTTACTTAGTACTTTTATAGTTTGGACTTGGTTGTTAGGAATTGCATTAGTAGTTCCAACTACATTACCTGCTGGAGGTGCTCAAAAATCAATAGTTCAACAAAGAAAAGATAATATTACGGCACCATTGATTGCTTTAAAAGAATTTAATTTGCTTTCCTCGGTCTCTAAGAATTCATCTATTTTAACTACAGTTAAAGCTGGAACTCCAGTTAATGTTATCAAATTTTGGGATTGTGATAATAGCGGTAAATGGTTATTAGTTAATGTTATTAGTCAGGATTCTTATCATTTGTTTTATAGAAAAGGATGGGTAAATATTAAAGATATTTTATAAATTGAAAGACGTTTTTTTGGTTTCTATAGGTGCAGCATTCGGTGCTAATATGAGATTTATATTGTATAAGAAACTAGAAAAATTAAAAATAGCTAATTATGTAGCTATTCTAATCATCAATAATTTTTCTTCTTTTCTTCTGGGTTTTTTTCTTTCTGCTGTCCCCCAGATTAGATATTTCAATTTTTCTTTTGAATTAGTATTATTTTTTTCAATAGGTTTTTTGGGAAGCCTAAGTACTTTTTCTTCGTTTATACATAACCTATTTGATTTATTTATTAAATTTAAATTTTTTAGGGCATTAAAATTATTAATTATCTCAATTGCTTCTGGAATAGTTTCTTTGGCGTTTGGATTGTTCTTATCTAATCAATACAGTGGATAATCTTTTGAAAAACAATGATTTTGTTTTTATTTCTATCGGTGCTATTCCTGCTGCATTATTTCGATGGCAAATTGATCAGATTTTTTTTGTGAATGCAATCGGTTGCTTTTTGTTAGGTTTTATTAATGCATTGCCAATTCGTAGGAGATTGAAATTAATTTTTGGATTTGGTTTTTGTGGATCTTTTACTACATTTAGTGGATGGTCCTTTCAGTTATTTGAATTAATAAATAATAGTTTTTACAAATTATTTTTTTTAAATATATTATTAATTGTATTAATCGGATTTATTGCTGTTTGTTTAGGCCATTTCGTTGCTAAGAAAATAATAAATTAATTTAGTAAAGCCTCAATAGCTTTTTTGATCTCTCTACTTTCCGGTTCTACAGCACTTTTAAACCTTGCGATTGCCTCTCCTTCTTGATTAATTAGAAATTTCTCAAAGTTCCATTGCACATCGCCAGATGGACTGACTTTATTCAAGGTTGTAAATGGCTCTGTTGTTTGACCTGTTGCATGAACTTTTTGAAAAAGTTGGAAATTCACCCCAAAAGACATTGAACAGAATTTTTTGATTTCTTTTAACTCACCAGGCTCTTGGTTTCCAAAATCATTGCAAGGAAAACCTAGGACTCTGAAACCTCTAGAAGCGTAGTTGTCTTGAAGATTTTGGAGTGCTTTGTATTGTTTCGTAAATCCGCACTTGCTGGCGACATTAACAATTAACAAAACATCTCCTTTGAAATGTTCAAAAGTTAATTTTTCATTCTCGAAAGAGAGGACCTCAACTTTGCTGATATTTACGGACATGGATATTGAAGTAACAAAATTAGATGTTAGTCATAAAATAATAGAGGCTTGCTGCTCCAAATATGAAAGAACAATTAGGGGCATACAATGAGACTCGATCTTTGGATAATGGCAGTTTGGTTGCCGAGGCAGTTGCTGAACAATTGGAGGCAATGCTTTCAGCAGGGAATTACGATGGCGTTAAATCATTACTCAGTCCTGTCCAACCTGTTGATATTGCCCAGGCGATTGGGACATTGCCAATGATTTTGCAGGCTTTGGCATTTAGGTTATTGAATAAAAATGAAGCAATAGAAGTCTATGAATATTTAGAACCATCAGTTCAACAAAATCTTTTAGATCGATTGAGATCAAATGAAGTACTGGACTTGGTGGAAGAGATGTCACCTGATGATCGAGTCCGTCTTTTTGATGAGTTGCCTGCAAAAGTTGTTAGGCGCTTGCTTTCTGAACTCAGCCCTGAGGAGAGACGTGTAACTGCTCAACTTCTAGGTTATGAATCTGAGACGGCTGGCAGATTAATGACCACTGAATTTATAGATCTGAAAGAATTCCTTAGTGTCTCACAAGCATTGAATCTTGTTCGACAACGAGCTACTGTTTCTGAAACTATCTATAGTCTTTATGTTACGGATAAAGAAAGGCACTTAACTGGAATTTTATCGCTGAGGGACTTAGTAGTTGCTGACCCTGAATCACGCATTGGAGAGGTCATGACAAGGGAAGTTGTTAACGTGCGAACAGATACTGATCAGGAAGAAGTTGCAAGAGCAATTCAAAGATATGATTTTTTAGCCTTGCCAGTTGTAGACCTTGAAAAAAGATTAGTTGGCATAGTTACTGTGGATGATGTGATTGATGTTATTGAACAAGAAGCAACTAGAGATATTTATGCAGCTGGTGCCGTTCAAGCAGGGGATGAAGATGATTATTTTCAAAGTAATTTATTTGTTGTAGCTAGAAGGCGCATCGTCTGGCTTGCTGTTTTGGTCTTGGCTAATGGATTAACAACTCAAGTTATTGCAATGAATGATGAGGTTTTAAAACAAGTGGTTTTGTTAGCTGCTTTCATTCCTTTGTTAATTGGTGCTGGGGGCAATGTTGGAGCTCAAAGTTCGACAGTTGTTATTAGAGGTTTAAGTACTCAGCGAATTCAGCGACTTGGTCTTTTTAGAGCTATTGCAAGAGAAGCTTTGGCAGGGGTTTTACTAGGAATTTTGATGGCTCTATTTGTTGTGCCTTTCGCCTGGTGGCAAGGACAAGGACCTTTGGTCGCAACAGCTGTAGGAATAAGCTTGATGGCTATTACAACTTTGGCTGCGACTGCAGGAGCATCATTGCCTTTGCTTTTTCATCGCATGGGATTAGACCCTGCACTAATGTCTGCTCCATTCATAACCACTGCTACAGATGTTGCAGGAGTGTTGATTTACTTGAAAACAGCTTCTTGGCTTTTGGGAAGACTGGTGTAGAAGCCGAATGAGTGTTTCTACTCAAAGTGGTGGAAGCCGGGCCCTACTTAATTGATCTTTACAATTCTTAGTAGTAGGCTTAACAAAACTCAACAAACTTATGACAACGGCAGTAGAGGCAATTCAGGCAAAAAAACCATCTACTACTATTTCTACTAGGTCATTAACAGATATTGATCTCGTCCGCTCATATTTAAGAGATATTGGAAGAGTCCCGTTGTTGTCACATGAGCAGGAAATAACTTTAGGTAGACAGGTTCAAGATCTCATGGTTCTTGAAAATCTTGAGTCAGAGTTGGAAAGCGATTTAGGTGAAAAACCTGATCTTGCTATTTTTGCTGATAAAGCGGGAATTTCTTCTGCTCAATTAAAAAAGAAGTTGAAAAGTGGTAAAAGAGCCAAAGAAAGGATGGTTGCAGCCAATCTTCGTTTGGTTGTCAGTGTCGCGAAGAAATATACAAAAAGGAATATGGAATTATTAGATCTAATTCAAGAGGGTACAATTGGATTAGTCAGAGGTGTAGAAAAGTTTGATCCTACTCGAGGATATAAGTTTTCAACCTATGCCTACTGGTGGATTAGGCAAGGTATCACGCGAGCAATAGCTGAAAAAAGCAGATCAATAAGGTTGCCAATTCACATAACAGAAATGTTAAACAAGCTCAAAAAGGGCCAAAGAGAATTAAGCCAAGAACTTTCCAGGACCCCAACTATTAAAGAGCTTTCAGAATATGTTGAACTGCCTGAAAGTGATGTGAAAGATCTAATGAGCAAAGCTGGACAGCCTGTCAGCTTAGAAACAAAAATTGGTGACGGTGAAGACACTATTTTATTGGACTTATTATCTAACGAAATTGATATGCCTTCTGAGCAAATAGAAAGTGATTGCATGAAAGGTGACTTAGAAACATTATTAGAACAACTACCTGAATTACAAAATCGTGTTTTAAGAATGAGATATGGCATGGATGGTGATGATCCAATGAGCCTTACTGGTATTGGAAGAGTATTGGGTATTAGTAGAGATAGAGTTAGAAATTTAGAAAGAGATGGTTTACGCGGTTTAAGAAAAACTGGAGATTCAGTTCAAGCTTATATGGTTTCTTGAATTATCTTTCTAAGAATAGGATTAACTTTTTCAGGCATTTCATCATGGGGACAATGCCCCGCTTCAGGAATAATATCTAGAGATTTTATACACTCAAAAGTTTCAAACCATTTTTGGGCTACTTTTACTGGTTCCCAAGGATCTTTTTCTCCCCATATTAAATGTACGGGTTTATTTAATTTCTTTAGTAAATCTGGAGCAAGATAATCATCAAATAGATTAATAAATCCTCTAAACGCCTCATGAGCTCCTTTCCCTTGTGTTGGTTTGAAGAGCATATGAATTAACTCTTCATCAACATTATTTCCACTTGGATAAGCAACTTTTAAGATTTTTTCAATAAAAGCTGGATTTGCTGCGTTTTTAAAAAGTTTTGAACTTAAAATTCTTTGTCTTACTAAAGTTTTAATCACTGGTCTAAGAAATCTCATCAATAATGATTGTTCCGCTAAGCGCTTATCATCCATTGTCCTTTGTGCGCAATCAATTAGTATTACTCCTACGCATTTCTGAGATAATTGTTTTGATGTATTTAATGCAATCACTCCCCCAATTGAATTACCTATTAATAAGACAGGCTTTTTAACTATTTCTTGACAGAAATCATTAACTTGTTGACTCCAGTTATCGAAACAATAATTGAAATTTTTAGAGTTTTTATTTTCATATGAAATCTGTGAATTTGGTTGACTACTTTCTCCGAAACCTATTAAATCTAATGCATAGCATGGTGCAATTGAGCTGATATTTTTTTGATTGAATCTCCAATGATCTTTGCATGCTCCAAAGCCATGAATAAACAATATTGCAATTTCAGATGTATTATCTTTCTCTTCTACTTGCCATGCAATTTGATAATTTTTCCAATTCCAGACTTGCTTCATAACTTTAGAGAGCAATATAAATTATTTTTACTTAAAGGTATATCTTTAGTAAAGTAAATAATTTCTTTATTCATATTATTCCATGTATTAGCCATTTAGAAAGTATTATTTTGAGTCGATAAAATTATTAAAATAATGATAGTATTAAAAAAATATGTTTGTAAATTTTGATTTATTTTGATGGACATGATTGTTTCTCCACAAAGTATCCAAAATTCACTTCTGGAATGGTTTAGAGAAAATGGTAGACATTGGATACCCTGGAAATTGAAGAAAGATGGTTCTATTCCTCAATCAGGTGAAAGTCTATCTCCTTATGGCATTTGGATTGCAGAGGTAATGCTTCAGCAGACTCAATTGAAGGTCGTTATTCCTTACTGGGAAAAATGGATGGAGGTTTTTCCCTCTTTGCCTTCTCTAACAGAGGCTGATTTAGAGAGTGTCCTTATGCTATGGCAAGGTCTTGGCTATTATTCACGTGCTAATCGAATACATCAATCCTCTAAAAAATTAATTGAATTTCTTGGGGAAAATACTGACCAAGATCCATATTCTTGGCCAAATAGAATAGATCAGTGGATGTTTCTTCCTGGTATAGGTAGAAGCACTGCAGGTAGTATCGTCTCTTCTGCCTTTGACCTGCCTGCACCAATTCTGGATGGAAATGTAAAAAGAATTTTGTCTAGATTGCTTGCGATTGAGCGAAAATCTATTAAGGATGAGAAAAAATTATGGGAATTTAGCTCTTTATTGATCTCTAAAATTAGTCCGAGGAATTTTAATCAGGCTTTGATGGACTTGGGGGCAAATATTTGTACTCCCCAAAAACCAAGTTGTTCTTCTTGCCCACTACAAAAATTTTGTGTTGCTTATGCAGACTACGATCCTAATAATTTTCCTAAAAAAGAAATGACCAGAATAAAACCTATTCAAGAAATTGGTATTGGACTTGTTTTTAATAAAAATGGCGAATTGCTAATAGACCAGCGATTGGAAAGTTCAAGTATGGGTGGGATGTGGGAATTCCCAGGAGGAAAAAAAATCTCCAGTGAATCTATTGAAAATACTATCGAGCGAGAATTAAAAGAAGAACTAGGGATTGTTGTCAAAGTTGGGCAAAAGCTTTTATCTTTTGAACACGCTTATACTCATAAGAAACTTTATTTTACTGTTCATATTTGTGAATGGATATCAGGAGAGCCAAAACCTTTAGCTAGTCAAAAATTACTTTGGGTGTCTCCAGACAAACTTTTTGAGTTTCCTTTTCCAGCTGCTAATACAAAAATTATTTCTGAATTGTATAAACATCTTTGCATTGAAAATAAAAAACTATAAATCGCTAATAATAACTTCATTGAGAATTGATTAGGCATGAATACTGGAAGTGTAATTGCTATTGGAGAAGCCTTGATAGATCGACTTGGTCCTCTTGGCGGTGATCCATCTTTTGATTTGCCAGTAACAGATTGTTTTGGAGGAGCTCCAGCTAATGTTGCTTGTGCATTAAGTCGACTAGGGGTGAATGTTTCTTTTATTGGCTGTTTAGGAAATGATGCTTTTGGGAAAAATTTAAAAAATTTATTGATTCAAAGAGGAATTAACACCTCGGGCTTACAGCATGATACCCATCGTCCTACAAGAGTTGTATTGGTTCGTAGAGACTCTGATGGAGAAAGATCTTTTGAAGGATTTGATGGTGATAAAGGCTTGGGATTTGCTGATCAAGCGATATCGAGAGAGAAGATTATTCGAGATTGGCCATTAGTTGCAAAAAAGGCGCAATGGTTAATTGCGGGAACAATTCCTTTGGCTTCAGAAATATCATCTAAAGCTTTGTTGTGGACTATAGAAAATGCTTTGCATGCAGGAATAAGAATCGCATTGGATCTGAATTGGCGTCCGACTTTTTGGCGAAATCAAGTTTCAACGGTCTTAGAGCCATCCACGAAAGAGAAAAATCAAATACTTTCAATTTTAAAAAACGTTTCATTAATCAAACTCGCAAAAGAAGAGGCCCAATGGTTTTTCAACTCATCTGATCCAACTCAAATTTCTTCATCTTTTGTTCATAGACCATCTGTTGTTGTTACTGATGGATCAAATCCCATTTCATGGCGACTTAATTATCATACTGGCAAATCATTTGCAATAACTCCTTCGTCTGTAGTTGATACGACTGGAGCTGGTGATGCATTTACAGCAGGATTGATTTATAAACTTTTGTCTGTTGATTTAGATCAAATAAGTCAACAAATTGCTGAAGATATTATTCAATTTGGAATTGCATGTGGTTCTCATGTTTGCACTGGAATCGGGGCGATAGACCCACAACCTTACCTTGAAGATATTGATAATTTATTGTCTTAATCATAGAGGAGGAATCAGCTGAAAAAGGCGGGATTGCTTGTCTGTGGAATATTCTAATTTTCCTCTCCAAGCATCATTAATTGGAAGAGATAATCTTTCTGGCCATTCAATGACCATCAATGCTCCCATGGCTTTGGATTCTTCTTCTTCTTGTAAAAAAAATTCGTTTGCTGCATTTGGTTCTTCAATTCTGTAAAGATCAAGATGTATCAATGGAGGAGATCCCCATGGATAATGTTGGGATAAGGGGAACGTTGGTGAAGTTATGGGCTCTTTGATGCTTAGACTTTTTGCAATTCCTTTAACTAATGTGGTTTTTCCTGCACCAAGAGGCCCATTTAAAAGGAGAATGCTTATATCTGGAAATTTTTTTGTTAATGTTGAACCTAATGAGATCGTTGATTCAGGTTTGTCTAGAGTCCAGCAGAAATAATTATTTTGCTGAGCAAATGAATTGAAAACCTCGAATTGTTTTTTATTATTTTTTTTCACAATCTCCCATAGATAGTTCAAGTTATGTTTGCAGCAACCAAGTCAAATCTCAACAGTATTGAAAAAAATACTGATTATGTAGTTAAAGATATTACCGAGGCAGAATTCGGGAGAAAAGAACTTTTAATTGCTGAAACAGAAATGCCTGGCCTAATGGCACTTAGAGAAAAATATGGATCCCAACAACCATTAAAAGGCGCTTTTATTGCAGGTAGTCTCCATATGACTATCCAAACAGGTGTACTAATTGAGACTCTTGTTGCACTTGGGGCAAAAGTTAGATGGGCTTCTTGTAATATTTTTTCTACACAAGATCATGCTGCAGCTGCTATCGCAAATTCAGGTGTCCCAGTATTTGCTAAGAAGGGTGAGACCCTAGATGAATACTGGGAATACACACACAAAATTTTTGAATGGAGAGATGGTGAATCTGCAAATATGATTCTTGACGATGGTGGTGATGCGACTGGATTACTTATCTTAGGGAGCAAAGCAGAAGAAGATATTTCAGTTCTTAATAACCCTTCAAATGAAGAGGAAATCGCATTATTTGCTTCTATCAAGAAAAAACTTTCTCTAGATCCAAATTTTTACTCAAAAGCTAAATCATTGATAAAAGGAGTTACTGAGGAAACTACTACTGGTGTAGCTCGCCTTTACCAAATGGAAAAAAATGGGGAACTTGTCTTCCCAGCAATTAACGTAAATGATTCTGTGACTAAAAGTAAGTTTGACAATCTTTATGGTTGTCGAGAATCTTTGGTTGACGGCATTAAAAGAGCTACAGATGTAATGGTGGCAGGCAAGGTAGCCCTTGTTATGGGCTACGGGGATGTTGGAAAAGGTTCTGCTCAGTCTTTAAGGGGATTAGGTGCGACAGTAATGATTTCCGAAATAGATCCTATATGTGCTCTTCAAGCTGCAATGGAAGGTTTTAGAGTTGTGAGATTGGATGAAGTAGTTGAGGATGTAGATATTTTTGTTACTGCTACTGGTAACTTCCAAGTTATACGTCATGAGCATTTGATCAGGATGAAAAATGAATCAATAGTATGTAATATCGGTCATTTTGATAATGAAATAGAGGTCTCCTCTTTAAAGAGTTATGACTGGGAAAATATTAAACCTCAAGTTGATCACATAACTTTACCGAGTGGTAATAAAATCATTCTTTTAGCAGAGGGAAGATTAGTCAACCTTGGATGTGCAACGGGTCATCCAAGTTTTGTTATGAGTAATTCTTTTACTAATCAAGTATTAGCTCAAATTGAATTATTCAAATTTGGAGTGAAATATTTGAATAAAGTTTATGTTTTGCCAAAACATTTAGATGAAATGGTGGCCATGCTTCATTTAGATAAGATAGGAGTAAAGTTGACTAAATTAACTAAAGAACAAGCTGAATATATAAATGTTCCAGTTGAAGGTCCTTATAAGACAGATCAATATCGTTATTGATTTTATTTAAACAATTCAAACTAAATGGAAATATCAGAATATATCTCTTCTTTACCCTTATTAATAGGAAATGCAGTTGAGACTAACCAGTGGATTGGTTATGGGGCTATTTTACTCGCAATGTTTTTGGAAAATCTAATTCCGCCAATTCCTTCGGAATTAATAATGCCTCTTGGCGGTTTTTATGTTTCTCAAGGGCAATTAGATTTTTTTCCTGTTGTTTTAGCAGGTTTAATAGGAACTGTAATAGGTGCTTTGCCTTGGTTCGGAATTGGTAGATTAGTTAACGAAGAAAGACTTGAGAAATGGCTTGAGAAACATGGGCGTTGGATTGGAATTAAACCTCTTGAACTTGCTAGAAGTCGTAAATGGTTCAACAGGTATGGAGTATCCCTAGTTTTTTGGGGAAGATTAGTACCTGGAATTCGGACTTTGATTTCAGTACCTGCAGGGGTGGAGTTAATGCCCATAACTCCCTTTCTGATTTGGACGACTGCAGGAAGCTTGATTTGGACCTTGTTCTTAACAATTACGGGCTTTTATTTAGGCGATAATTACGAAAACATTCAGACTTGGATTAGTCCTTTCTCAAGTGTCTTTAAGATAATTATTATTTTAGTTATCTCTGGCGCTTTGATAACTTTACTTTATAGAACTCTAAGTAAAATAATTAACAATTAAAACGAGATTTTTAAAATGGGATTTCGTCATTATTTGGTTGTTGATTAAATGAATTGTTGTTTTGGAAACTACTGCTTTCTGAATCTCTTTTGGATCCTAATAATTCAAGACGATCAACCCTAACAACTGGTTTATTTCTATCCTCACCTGTATTCCGATCCTTCCAGCTATCCAATTTGAAGCTTCCTGTTATACCTATTAAAGAGCCTTTTTTTACGTAATCAGCTGCGACTTGGGCTTGTTTACCCCAAATTTCTAGATTGAACCAATCTGGTTCATCATCTCGATTTCTTCTATTTACAGCCATTGTTAGATTTGCTACAACAGTTCCAGATTCAAAATATCTAACTTCAGGATCTCTTCCTGCTCTGCCAACAAGCGTGACTGAATTTATTGCCATAATTACCTCCCCAGTTTACTGGTTGCTAAATAATATATTTATCTTAGATCAACTCTCTTTATGATGGCTCAAATGATTGAAATCCGTGTTTTTTAACCGTTTCAAATTTTCCCGAGATATTGGGATTGATTTAGGTACAGCAAATACCTTGATTTATGTATCTGGTAAAGGAATCGTATTGCAAGAACCTTCAGTTGTCGCAATGGATTTAGAAGAAGGAGTTCCTCTTGCTGTAGGTGATGATGCCAAATTAATGTTAGGACGAACACCAGGGAATATCCGGGCAGTAAGGCCGCTTAGGGATGGTGTGATAGCCGATTTTGATGCAGCTGAGCAAATGCTTAAGACATTTATTCAAAAGTGTAATGAAGGTCGTGGAATTATTGCGCCTCGATTAGTTGTTGGCATTCCTAGTGGCGTGACTGGTGTAGAGAGAAGAGCAGTTCGTGAAGCTGGGCTTGCGGGAGCAAGAGAGGTGCATTTAATTGATGAACCTGTAGCTGCTGCAATTGGAGCGTCTTTGCCAGTGACAGAGCCTATTGGAACCATGATCGTTGATATTGGAGGGGGAACGACCGAAGTGGCTGTGTTAAGCCTTGGTGGAACAGTTTTAAGTGAATCAGTAAGGGTCGCAGGTGATGAAATTAATGATTCCATAGCTACCTATTTAAAAAAAGTACATAACTTAGTAGTTGGCGAAAGAACAGCTGAAGAGATAAAAATTAAAATTGGATCAGCTTTTCCATCTAATGAATTTGATTTGCAATCAATTGATGTAAGGGGATTGCATTTACTTTCAGGTTTGCCTCGTTCAATAAATTTGAAAGCGGGTGATTTACGAGAAGCCATGTCAGAGCCTCTCAATAAGATTGTTGATGCTGTCAAAAGAACTTTAGAGAGAACTCCACCCGAACTAGCTGCAGATATTGTTGATAGGGGGATCATGCTGGCAGGAGGCGGAGCACTAGTTAGAGGAATTAGTGATCTTTTAAGTCATGAAACAGGAATTTTCACTCACGTAGCGGAGGATCCATTGTTGTGCGTTGTAAATGGATGTGGTTTGGTTTTGGATGATTTTAAATCAATGCGAAGAGTTTTAGATACGCCTGATTTTGCAAGAAATGTAATAAGAGATTGAACAATGATTAAAGCCCGACGGAGAATTGGTTTCCATTTGCTTTTAAAAAGTAATTTCTGGGTAATTTTTTTATTTATAGCTTTCTTATTTGGGATTCGTTGGACAAAAGGAGCAGGATATTTAGATTTATACTCGATTTTATTAAAACCTATACTCCCTGGTACGGCTCAAAGAGAATGGATTAAGGAAGGTGAGAATATTGAAAGAAATATTCGATTAAAATTACTCGAGGAGGATAATACTCGTTTGAGAAGAGCTCTTGGTTTGCAAGAGTTTAATAGTGATCAAAGAATTTCAGCTGCTGTGATATCTCGATCCTCCAGAAATTGGTGGCAACAGCTAGAACTTAATAAGGGAGCAAGAGATGGAGTTTTAAAAGGGCAAACAGTTATTGGACCAGGAGGCTTAATTGGCTTGGTTGACAGCACAACCTTTCTCACTTCAAGAGTTAGATTATTGACTGATCCCGGTCATCAGGTGGGAGCTTGGATTGATAGAACTAAGCGTCATGGGATTTTGACTGGGATGGGCACAAACAGACCCAAACTAATCTTCTTAAATAAAAATAGTTTGGCTAAAATTGGCGACGCTGTAACTACATCTCCGGCAAGTACATTATTACCCCCAAATTTGACAATCGGAATTGTTCAGTTTATTAACGAGAATGCTTTACCGTCTCCATATGCAATAGTACAATTAACTGCATCGCCAGAGGCTATTGATTGGGTGCAAGTTTTGAAATATAATGAATAAAACTACTAAAAATATATTAATATTTTTTACTATAATTTGTTTACCATCTTTTATAATTATCACTCCTGACTGGCTTAAAATAAATGGAATAACTCCATGCTGGCCTGTGATTTTATTATTGCCATTTTCACTTAAGAATCCTCCTTGGAAGTCAGCTACAGCTTCATTATTATTAGGAGTGTTTATAGATTCTTTTACAATTAGCGATGTTTCTTATATTCCGTCTTTGCTTATTTTGTCTTTAGCTTTTAGTGTATATGGATTGCATAATAAAAAAATTGAATTATTTTTAAATATTGGTTTAATGGCTATCTTTGGAACTTTTTTTGTTGGACTTTCGATTTGGGTTCAAAAAATTATTTTGTATAGTGTTTTAAGAAATCATTGGTTTCATTCTTGGTCGATTTATGTATTAATTTCAGAGGTCATAATTACTGGATTAGTTGCCCCATTTTTTTCCTCTTGGCTTCTGCTTACTTATAAAAAAATATAATTAGAAAATTTTTAAACCTTTAAAAATAGAATAAATACTTATTTATTAGTGGGGACTCTGTCTTTTATATTAGTCAAAGGGCTTTGAATACCAGACTTGAAGATGATATCTTCATATAACAAGAAGCCATTTCGATATAAAATTTCGATGGTTTTGTCACTAAGGCAACAGCTAATCTCATGACCTGTATTTTGGTTGTAGATGATGAACCAGCAGTATTAAAAGTCTTGGTTACAAGGCTTAATCTTGCTGGTTATCAAGTTTTATCTGCACAGGACGGAGAGCAAGCACTCGAGGTTTTTCACAAAGAAGCACCTGACTTAGTGGTGCTGGATGTCATGCTTCCTAAGATGGATGGTTTTGCAGTTTGTCGAAGAATAAGAGCAGAGTCTTGTGTGCCAATAATATTTTTGACTGCTCTAGAAGCGATTTCAGAAAGAGTTGCAGGTTTGGACCTAGGAGCTGATGATTACTTGGCTAAACCATTTAGCCCTAAGGAGTTAGAGGCAAGAATAGCGACGATTTTGAGAAGAGTTGGACCTGCTCCGACAGTTGATGAGCCCAGAGAGGTTCCATCAGGTCAAGGAGTGATGAAGCTTGGTGATCTTGTCGTAGACACCAATAGGAGGCAAGTCAGTAGAGGCGGAGAAAGAATAGGCCTTACATATACAGAATTTAGCTTGCTGGAATTATTATTTCGTGATCCTGGCCGTGTTGTTCCTCGTGCAGAGATTTTGGAACAACTTTGGGGTTACCCTCCAAGAAGAGCGGCAGATTTAAGAGTAGTAGATGTCTATGTAGCCCGTTTAAGAGGCAAGCTTGAACCAGATCCAAGAAATCCTGAATTGATATTAACTGTAAGAGGTATTGGCTATGCTTCTCAAAGAATGGGAGAATTTCCTACTGCTATTGCCAGTTAAAGATTAATAGCTCAAAATTGATAGGTTTATCATTTGATTTCTTTTATTTCTGCCGTATGTATGAATTGTCTTGTCTGAATTAAGAGATACCCGCCTTGAGAAGGCCAAAGCACTAAAAAGCCTTGGTCTAGGTCCGTATGGTTTGAATTTTCGGCCTACTAACTCAGCCGATCAATTACAAAAGAAATATGCAGACTTGCCAAATGGCGAAGAAAACAAAAACGAAGTATCTATCGCAGGGCGCGTAATTTCCCGACGAGTGATGGGAAAACTTGCTTTTTTTACTCTTGCTGATGAGACAGGCACAGTTCAATTGTTTTTGGAAAAGGCGACCTTAAATCATAATGAAACTAGCGAAAATCCAAAGAATAATTTTGATAACATCACCTCTCTTGTTGATTCTGGGGATTGGATTGGAGTCAGTGGAATATTAAGAAGAACAGATAGAGGTGAACTTTCTATCAAAGTTTTCGAATGGTCAATGCTTTCTAAATCTTTACAGCCATTACCAGATAAATGGCATGGACTTGCTGATGTGGAAAAGCGATACAGACAAAGATATTTAGATTTGATTGTGAATCCGCAGTCAAGAAAAACATTTCGCACTAGGGCTTTATTAGTTAGTTCAATTCGTCGATGGTTAGATGAAAAAAACTTTCTTGAGATTGAAACACCAGTTTTACAGTCAGAGGCAGGTGGTGCCGATGCAAGGCCGTTTGTTACCCATCACAACACACTTGATTTGCCCTTGTATTTGAGAATTGCAACAGAATTGCATCTTAAAAGATTAGTAGTTGGCGGTTTTCAAAGAGTTTATGAACTTGGAAGAATTTTTCGAAATGAGGGAATAAGCACTCGGCATAATCCCGAGTTTACTTCTGTAGAAATTTATGAGGCTTTTGCAGACTATTTTGACATGATGGAATTAACAGAAAATATTCTTTCTTATGTTTGCGAAAAGATTTGTGGATCGACCAAAATTACCTATCAACAGCAAGAAATAGATCTGAAACCTCCTTGGAGAAGAGTTACTATGCATCAAATAGTTAAGGAGTTTACGGGTATTGACTTTGAAGTGTTTGAAGATAAGTTTGACGATGCCAAAGCTGCAATGCTTCTTCAGGGACTTCAAGTGCCAGATAAAGCTGATAGCGTTGGAAGACTTTTAAATGAAGCTTTTGAACAAAAGGTAGAGCCTAATCTGGTGCAACCTACATTTGTTATGGATTACCCAATTGATATTTCTCCATTGGCTAGAAAACACCGAACTAAAAAAGGTTTAGTTGAAAGATTTGAACTTTTTATAGTTGGAAGAGAGATTGCTAACGCTTTTAGTGAATTAATTGATCCAATAGATCAAAAAGAACGTTTACTTTTGCAGCAAGAAAAAAAAGAAGCAGGGGACCTTGAGGCGCACAGTGTGGATGAAGATTTTATTAATGCTCTTGAAGTAGGAATGCCTCCAACAGGAGGACTAGGCATAGGAATAGATAGGTTTGTAATGCTATTAACAGACAGTCCTTCCATAAGAGATGTCATAGCTTTTCCACTTTTGCGGCCAGAATCAAATTTAAAACAAACTGGAAAGTGACCCATCAAAGTGGATAATAGGCGAGTAAGGATTTTGTTCAGATGAGCGGTGAGAGAGTTGGTTTTCGTTTCAAGCACGCAGATGCTGTTGTGAAACGGAATCCCCAGGGGCGTTCAAGACGCGGCTGGGTTATGGAACCTGTTGAGCAAACGACAAGCAGGGGGACAAAAATGCCTGCTTATCGCATTAGATGGAGAGATAGCGAGCGTCCTGAAATTGTTTTGCAACATATGCTCATTGCTGATCCTGATCCAACACCTCCACCCGAAAATGTTAGTTTGGACGTTAACTGAAAATGAATATTTAAAGTATTATTTTTCTAATAAGAATTTGCTAGAAAATATTAAAATATTTTTTCCTTTAAAAACGTTTTAGAGCATTGGCTACATCTCTTTTTGAGTCATTAACTTTCTCTTGATTTCTTTTGTCATGCAACTTCCTACCTTTCCCTACTCCAATTCTTAACTTGACCCATGAGCCTTTCAGATAGAGATATAGAGGTATTATTGCTAAACCTTTTCTCTCTAAACTTATTTTTAGTTTTTCGATTTCTTTTCTATGAGCAAGAAGTTTTTTGATTCTTAGAGGTTCATGATTGAAAAATTTACCGGCATGATTATGAGGTGATATATGAACATTGTGAAGTTCAATTTGATCTTTTTTAATTAAACAAAATCCATCTTTCAAGTTAACTTTTCCAGCTCTAATAGATTTAACTTCGGTCCCAAGAAGCTCTAAGCCAGTTTCAAGTGTTTCTAGGATTTCATATTCATACTTTGCCTTTCGATTTTCAGCTAGGCGACGATTTCCATCGACTGAGGAATCTTTTTTTGATTTTTTCTTTCCTTTTTTGCTCATTCTTCTATTTACCTACATTTTTGTTGAGATGCCACTACCCTTCGTTCATGGCAATTGTGTCTTCAATTACTAATCATTCGTCCCTTCCTAATGATAAAGGAAAGGAAAGATTGGTTTGTTCCAATCTCTTAAAGGAGGAGTTGAAATTATCTAAGCAAGATTCACTTAGGCCTAAATCTTTTGATGAATTTGTAGGTCAATCTGAGTTAAAGAAAGTTCTTGAAATTTCAGTCAAAGCATCATTGACAAGAGGGGAAGCACTTGATCATTTAATGCTTTACGGGCCGCCTGGATTGGGAAAAACAACTATGGCTTTGGTTATTGCTGAGGAATTAGGTGTTAAAGCCAGAGTTACAAGTGCTCCTGCACTTGAACGTCCAAGAGACATTGTTGGATTATTGATCAATATTGAGCCACGTGAATTAATTTTTGTTGATGAGATTCACAGACTGAATCGCATTTCACAGGAACTTTTGTATCCAGCGATGGAGGATAGAAGGTTGGATTTAACTGTAGGGAAAGGCACTTCCTCGAGAATGCGATCAATCGAAATTCCTCCTTTTACCTTAGTGGGTGCTACAACAAAACCAGCTGCGTTGAGCTCACCTATGCGAGATCGCTTTGGAATAACTCAGCGACTTGATTTTTATAACTATTTGGATCTTGAAAACATTATTAAAAGATCTGCAAATCTTATTGATTTATCGATTTCAGACGAAGCATCTCATCAATTAGCCAAAAGAAGTCGTGGTACTCCCCGTATCGCAAATAGGCTCATAAGAAGAGTGAGAGATTATGCAGAAGTGCATTCCTCCTCAAAAATGATTGATGTTCAAGTTGTTAATGATGCACTAGATCTTCATCGTGTAGATCAAAGAGGATTAGATGCAACAGATAGAAGTTATTTAGGCTTGTTAGTTAATCAATATCAAGGTGGTCCAGTAGGACTCGAAACTTTGGCTGCTGCTCTTGGAGAAGATTCAACTACTCTGGAAACTGTAGTTGAGCCTTATTTAATGCAAATTGGTTTTTTACAAAGAACTGCTAGAGGAAGGGTTGTTACTCCAGCAGCTGAAAAACACTATCTGCTAACTTCGCCAAAAATAAAAAAAGATAAATGATAAAAATAAAAGTTTTTAATGTTTTACTTTTACTTTCCATCGTTTTTGTTTTTGTACCACTTCCGTCTCAAGCCAATGCCTCACCTAAGTTTTTATTCGAGAAAGCCCTTCAAGAAAGTAATGATGGTGATTTCATTCAAGCTGAAAAAGATTGGAGCTTGTATTTGAATGAAAATCCAGATGACGCAGCTGCATTGAGTAATAGAGGTAATACTCGTCTTGCTTTAGGTGATCCTCAGGGGGCCATAAGAGATCAAACTATTGCCATAAAAATTTCGCCTGAAGATCTAGATCCTTACCTTAATAGAGGAATTGCTGAAGAAGCCTTGCAGCTTTGGGACGACGCTTCGGAAGATTATAAATACGTTTTAAAGAAGAATCCTCAAGATGTTTCAGCCTTATATAACTTAGCTAATGTAATGGGATCTATGGATAATTGGATTGAAGCGAAGAAATTGTTTTCTCAAGCTGCCTCATCAAATAATTCCATAGCCATGGCCAGGTCGAGTGAGGCGATTGCGATTTATCAATTGGGTGATCTTGAACTCGCTGAAAAGAAAATCAGAATATTAATTAGTAAATATCCTTTATTCGCAGATGCTCGAGCAGCATTAAGTGCGCTTCTATGGCGTAAAGGCTTCTTAGGTGAAGCTGAAAGTAATTGGGCGGCGGCGTCTGGACTAGATATTCGATACTCTGATAGAGATTGGTTGTTGAATATTCGCCGTTGGCCTCCAAAACCCACAAGTGATTTGATTGCATTTCTTGCGTTGGAGGATAGATGAAAGATTTAGGAAAAGAAATTGACGACTTGTCTAAGGAGTCACTGCCCGATTTGATTAAATTGCGTCGTCATCTCCATGCACACCCAGAGTTAAGCGGGCAGGAATATCAAACTGCTGCTCTTGTTGCCGGGGAGCTTAGAAAAACAGGTTGGGAAGTAAAAGAAGCAGTTGGTAAAACTGGAGTGGTTGCTGAAATGGGTAATAAAAGCGGACCTGTTGTTGGCTTACGAGTTGATATGGATGCTTTGCCAATCGAGGAGAGAACAGGTTTAGATTATTCTTCTTCAATTCAAGGCTTGATGCATGCATGTGGCCATGACCTACATACTTGTATCGGTTTGGGTGTGGCTAAAGTATTAGCAAAAAACAAATTTACCAATTCTCGAATCCGAATCATTTTTCAACCTGCTGAAGAAATTGCTAAAGGTGCAAATTGGATGAGAGCTGAAAAAGTGCTTGAGGGAGTTCAAGCTCTTTTTGGCGTTCATGTTTATCCAGATTTGTCAGTTGGCAAAATTGGAATAAGAAGTGGTACTTTTACAGCTGCCGCTGCAGAATTGGAAATAGATATTATTGGTAATGGCGGGCATGGAGCAAGACCCCATGAAGGCATAGATTCAATTTGGATTTCTGCAAAAGTTATTAGTGGACTTCAAGAGGCTATTAGTAGACGTTTAGATGCTCTTAAGCCAGTAGTTATTAGCTTTGGGAAAATTTCAGGGGGAAATGCCTTTAATGTTATCGCTGAGAGGGTTAAGCTTTTAGGTACAGTTAGGTGTCTTGATAGCAATCTTTATGAAAAATTGCCTCAATGGATAGAGAAAATAGTACAAAATATAGCCTCTAATTATGGAGCTAAGGCTAAAATAAAGTTCAAGTCAATCGCTCCTCCAGTTTATAACGATCCTGAGTTGACTACTTTATTATCCACTTGTGCAAAGAACTTTATGGATGAAGAAAATATTGTTTATTTAGAAAATCCGTCATTAGGGGCTGAAGACTTTGCTTTCTTTTTGCAAGATGTTCCAGGGGCGATGTTTCGATTAGGAGTTGCTGGAGATCAAGGTTGTGCCCCATTGCATAGTGGGTATTTCTCTTTGGATGAGAGAAGCCTGGAGTTAGGAATAAAAATTTTGTCCCAAACAATGATTATGGCATCGAAAACTCCTCAAGACATCTAATTTCTTTATTTTATGAACAGATTGGGCAACCCATTAATCTCAATTTCGGCACCTTTGCTGATTTTATTAGCAATTACAGGTTTTTTACATAGAGAGGGCAAAGATAAAATCCAAGCAATACCTGCTTTAGTTTTTGGAAGTGGATTAGTTTTGACTGGAGCGGTTAGAAGATTTAGGCGACGACGAATGTTGTTTCTAGAGATGAAAAAGGATATGAATGATAAAAATTTTTATCAATAAAAACTTTAGGGTTTAGTTACGGATTTCGAGCTAATTTGTATTTATCACTAGGGGTGCCATATAGCTAAGCTATATGGCTGAGATCACACCCTCTGAACTTGACCTGGTTTGAACCAGTGTAAGGAAAGTGAAATCTTGTGATCTTTTTCATATTGCTCCTTGTTTATTCAATAGCTTTTTAATTCATGCGGAATTCATGGGTGGCTTCCAGAAAAGGTAAATCCAATGTTTCTCAGATGCATTTTGCCCGCAAAGGTGAAATGACTGAAGAAATGGTGTATGTGGCAAAGCGTGAGAATCTTCCTGAGTCTCTAGTGATGGAAGAGGTTGCGCGAGGCCGAATGATTATTCCGGCAAATATTAACCATACGAACTTAGAGCCGATGGCAATAGGTATTGCCTCAACATGCAAAGTCAATGCAAATATTGGCGCTTCGCCTAATGCAAGTGACATTAGTGAAGAATTAAAGAAGCTTGAGCTGGCAGTAAAATATGGCGCAGATACTCTTATGGATCTTTCTACTGGAGGGGTTAATTTAGATGAAGTACGAACTGCAATTATTAATGCCTCACCTATCCCGATTGGAACAGTTCCTGTCTATCAAGCTTTAGAAAGTGTTCATGGTTCTATTTCAAGGCTAACTGAGGATGATTTTTTACACATAATAGAAAAGCATTGTCAGCAAGGAGTTGATTATCAAACTATTCATGCAGGCTTATTGATTGAACATTTACCCAAGGTTAAAGGTCGTATTACTGGAATAGTTAGTCGTGGCGGAGGAATTCTTGCTCAATGGATGCTTTATCACTACAAGCAAAATCCTTTGTTTACGCGTTTTGATGATATATGCGAGATATTTAAACGATATGACTGCACTTTCTCTTTAGGAGACTCACTAAGACCTGGCTGCCTGCATGACGCGTCAGATGAAGCTCAACTCGCTGAGTTGAAAACCCTTGGTGAATTGACTAGACGAGCATGGAAACATGATGTCCAAGTAATGGTTGAAGGGCCTGGTCATGTACCTATGGATCAAATTGAATTTAATGTTAGGAAGCAAATGGAGGAGTGCTCAGAAGCTCCTTTCTATGTCCTAGGTCCATTGGTCACTGATATATCTCCTGGTTATGATCATATTTCAAGTGCGATTGGTGCAGCGATGGCAGGTTGGTACGGGACAGCGATGCTTTGTTACGTAACACCTAAGGAACATCTTGGGTTGCCAAATCCTGAGGATGTAAGAGAAGGGCTGATTGCTTATAAAATTGCCGCTCATGCTGCAGATGTCGCAAGACATAGATCAGGGGCTCGTGATCGTGATGATGAATTAAGTAAAGCTCGGAAAGAATTCGATTGGAACAAACAGTTTGAATTGTCCTTGGATCCTGAGAGAGCTAAGCAATATCATGACGAAACTTTACCTGAAGAAATTTTCAAAAAAGCAGAGTTTTGTTCAATGTGTGGTCCTAATCATTGTCCAATGAATACAAAAATAACAGATGAAGATCTTGATAAATTAAATGATCAAATAAATTTAAAAGGTGCAGCTGAACTAACTCCCGTTAAGTTAAACAAAGAAAATTAGTTCTTTGTTTAACTTTTTTCGTTGGGATTGACTAGTGGAAATTAAATAATAAATTTTATTTGTTGAGAAGATTTCTAGATTTTTCTAGTACGTTCTCAACTGTAAATCCAAATTTTTCCATACATAGTCCACCTGGAGCAGATGCTCCAAAGCTATTCATAGTTACGCTGTCCCCATCAAGACCAATATATTTATGCCATCCAAAGCTCTCTGCGGCTTCAACTACTAGACGTTTTCTGATGTTAGAAGGTAAAACTTCTTCTTTATAACTGTCGCTTTGTTCTTCAAAAAGTTCAACGCATGGCATAGAAACCACACGCACTTTTTTCCCTTCTGAAGTTAGCTTTTTCGCTGCTTGCACACATAAATCAAGTTCAGTTCCAGTACCGATAAGTATTAGTTCAGGGGTACCACCACAGTCTTCAAGTACGTATCCGCCTAGAGCAACTTTATCTACTGATGAATGTTGTTGATTGACCATACCCTGCCTACTTAGGCATAAGGAACTGGGTCTCTTACGATTTTTAATTGCAACTTTATAAGCACCACTGGTTTCATTGCCATCGCCTGGACGAAAAACCATCATATTTGGCATTGCTCTCAATGATGGAATTGTTTCTATGGGTTGATGTGTTGGACCATCTTCGCCAACACCTATGGAATCATGAGTTAAAACATAAATAACACCAAGTTCACTCAGAGCGGAAAGACGCATAGATCCTCTCATGTAGTCTGCGAAGACTAAGAAGGTTCCACCATAAGGAATTAAACCACTATCGTGATAAGCAATACCATTCAATATGGCTGCCATAGCATGTTCTCTGACACCAAAATGTAAATAACGTTTTTCAGGACTTTCATATTGAAAAGATCCGGTTTCACCTTTTATATCGGTGTAATTTGAATGCGTTAAATCTGCAGAACCTCCTATTAGTTCAGGAATATTCGGACCAAGAGCTCCTAGACATATCTGAGAATGTTTTCTAGTAGCGACCCCTTTATCATCGGCTGAATAGGTCGGTAAATCTTTATCCCAACCTTGTGGGAGTTCGCCTCTCAACATACGCTCAAATTGAGATGCTTCACTAGGATATTTTTCTTTATAACTAGCAAGAGTTTTATTCCACTGCTCTTCGAGTTGTGCTCCTTTTTCGATGGCTTGACGATATTGATCGTAGGCATCTTGGGGAACCTCGAAAGGTTTATAAGACCAACCTAGTTGTTTTCTTGTGAGTTCCGCTTCTTCTTCACCTAAAGGTGCGCCGTGAATGCCCGCAGTATCACTTTTATTGGGTGAGCCGTAGCCAATGGTTGTCGTTACTTTGATAATAGATGGTTTATCTATTACTGCTTTTGCATTCTCAATAGCTTTCGATATCCCTTCTATGTCTGTATTGCCTTCAGCAATTTCTTGTACATGCCATCCATATGCTTCATATCTTTTTAAGACATCCTCAGTAAATGAAACGTCAGTTCTTCCATCAATAGTGATGTGGTTGTCATCATATAAAGCGATTAATTTTCCAAGCTTTAAATGACCAGCAAGAGAACAGGCTTCGGAAGATATACCCTCTTGATTGCATCCATCTCCCATGATCACATAGGTGTAATGGTCTACAACTGTTGAGTCGGGTTTATTGAATTTTGCAGATAGATGAGCTTCCGCAATGGCTAATCCAACTGCATTAGAAATTCCTGCTCCCAGAGGTCCAGCAGTTACTTCAACTCCAGGAGTTTCAAAAGTTTCTGGATGTCCTGGAGTTTTAGCTCCCCACTGCCTAAATTCTTTTATATCTTCAATGGTGACAGAGTCATATCCAGTCAAATGCAGAAGAGCATACAAAAGCATGCATCCATGTCCTGCTGAAAGAACAAATCTGTCTCGATTAAACCATTTTGGGTTTTTGGGATTATGTCGTAAGTGTTTGTCCCACAATGCATAACCCATAGGGGCACAACCCATAGGGAGACCAGGGTGACCACTTTTGGATTTATTAATTGCATCAACAGCGAGCATCCTGATGCTGTTGACGCAAAGTGTGTCTAGGGAAGTAGTCAAGGCAACCATTTTGAATTAGTGAGTGGGGAAAAAGAAATTTAAGAGGAAAGTGAAAATGAAATTGATTAGGTCATTTGCCGAAAAGCTAAGCAGACATTGTGACCGCCAAACCCGAATGAGTTAGATAGTACGACGCCTAATTTCTTTTCTCTTGCTTTGTTGGGTACATAATCAAGATCACAATTTGGGTCTGGATTTGAATAATTAATTGTTGGCGGAATTATTTCATGTTTTATTGCCAGAGCACAAGCAACAGCTTCTATACCCCCAGAACCTCCTAATAAATGTCCAGTCATAGATTTGGTTGAGCTTGTGGGTACTTGATAGGCATGATTTCCCAAAGCAGTTTTTATTGCAGATGTTTCATTGCTGTCATTGGCTGGAGTGCTAGTTCCATGAGCATTTATGTAATCGACTTGTTCTGGATTAATTTGTCCATCACTTAATGCCAATTTCATTGCTTCTGCTCCTCCTGATCCTCCTGGGGTAGGAGAGGTAATGTGATGGGCATCACATGTTGTTCCATAACCAATTAGTTCCGCATGGATTGTTGCATCTCTTTTTAAGGCATGGTCAAGAGTTTCTAAAATTAATACTCCTGCCCCTTCGCCAATTACGAAACCATCTCTTTGAGAATCAAAAGGTCTACTAGCTGTTGATGGGTCGTCATTTCTAAATGATAGGGCCTTCGCACTGGCAAAACCTGCTACCCCTAAGGGTGTGATACTAGCCTCTGCCCCCCCGCAGACCATTGCATCTGCTTTACCTAGTTGGAGAAGTCTGAATGCATCACCAATTGCATTTGATCCAGCAGCACAAGCAGTTGAAACTGCAGAACTTGGACCTTTAGCGCCTAGTGCAATTGCAGCTAGTCCAGTAGCCATGTTGGGAATCATCATGGGAACAGTAAATGGACTAACTCGACTAGGCCCTTTTTTATCTAAAACATGAGCTTGAGTTTCCATAGTTAGTAATCCGCCAACACCAGAACCAATAATCACACCAATTCTTGGAGCATTTGAATCATCAATTATGAGACCTGAATGCTTCAGTGCTTCTTTTGCTGCAACAACTCCAAATTTTGAGAAACGATCCCATCTTTTGGATTCTTTTGGTTCTAATTTTCCTGTTGGGTCAAAACTTTTGACCTCTGCTGCAAATCTACATGCATGGGATGAGGCATCAAAGAGGGTTATTTGACTAACTCCATTTTGCCCAGATTGAAGCCCTTCCAAGTAGCTTTCGAGGTTGTTGCCAATTGGAGTTATGGCTCCAAGACCTGTAATAACAACTCGATGGAGTTTCTCCATCATGTAAACCTCAAGACTGTTTGTCTTCGATGTATTTGACTGCATCCCCGACAGTGGCAATGCCTTCAGCAGCCTCGTCAGGGATTTCTATGTCAAATGCCTCTTCAAGAGCCATCACTAATTCGACAGTGTCGAGCGAGTCAGCTCCGAGGTCGTTTTGGAAATTTGAATCCGGTTTTACTTCACCGGCTTCAACGCTAAGTTGTTCTGCGACAATAGAACGAACTTTTTCAAGGATTGCTTCCTGGGACATAACCTTCTTAGACCTGACTTCTAATACTACGGGTTAGAGTGTCGAGTTAACAAAAGTGACGGCATTGCAACTATTTTTTTTTATGTAGCGAAACGTAGGTATAGTTTTATACATCAAGGAAATATGGGTTGGTAATTTGTCACACGCCGTCAAAATCTATGACACCTGTATTGGCTGCACCCAATGCGTAAGGGCTTGTCCACTGGATGTGCTTGAAATGGTTCCCTGGGATGGCTGCAAAGCTTCACAGATAGCTTCATCTCCAAGGACTGAAGATTGTGTTGGATGTAAGCGGTGTGAAACTGCTTGTCCAACTGATTTCCTCAGTATTAGGGTCTACTTAGGTGATGAAACAACTAGAAGTATGGGTTTGGCTTACTAAAAATTAGTATTTTTCATAACGAAGGTTTATTTTATATAAATAATTTTTGATGTTAATTTAGATATATGTGTGGGATATTTTCTGTTATTGGATCAAGAGAAGTATCTTCTGTACTTATTGATGGATTAAGAAAACTTGAATATCGAGGCTATGATTCAGCGGGGATAGCAACAATTAATAATTTAAATAACGATCAAATTGGACAACTAAATGTCACAAAATCAGAAGGAAAGCTGATTAATCTCTCAAATTTAATTAAAAAAAACCCTTTAGAGGGTCATGTTGGTATTGCCCATACCAGATGGGCTACTCATGGTAAACCTAACGAAAGGAATGCACATCCTCATCTTGATTCGTCAGGGCAAATTGCAGTTGTGCAAAATGGGATTATCGAAAATTACAGAGAGTTATCTCAAAGCCTGAAAACTAAAGGAATTAAATTGATCTCTGAAACTGATACTGAGATAATTCCTCATTTGATTGGGCTAGAGATAGAACAGTCTCTGGCAAATGGGCTTTCCCCTAATGAACAAACATTATTAAATGCTGTTCAAAAGGTTCTGACTCTTTTAAAGGGGACTTATGCAATAGCAGTGATTTGGTCTAAGGCGCCCAATGCTCTAGTAGTCGCTAGGGAACAAGCACCATTAGTTCTTGGCTTTGGTGAAGGTGAGTTTTTTTGTGCGAGTGATACGCCAGCATTAGTTGGATTTACCCGTACATTTTTACCTTTAAAGGATCATGAAATTGCACTTTTAACTCCATTAGGAATTGAACTTTATGATGATGATGGTAATAGGCAGCACAGAGCACCATCACTTTTAAAGGGCACAGAACTGTTTGCGGATAAAAGAAATTTCCGTCATTTCATGCTTAAAGAAATTTATGAGCAGCCAGAGACAGCACAACAATGGATAGATAGGTTTTTACCTATCGATTTGCCTTTGGGGAATTCAGGTGCTCTACCTATATCCAAACCTATCCTTGAGAAGATAGAACAAATACAAATATTAGCCTGTGGTACAAGCAGGCATGCTGGTATGGTTGGTGCTTATCTATTGGAACAGTTTGCAGGAGTTCCTGCAAATGTATTTTTCGCAAGTGAATTTCGATATTCTCCCCCTCCACTTTTACCAAATACTTTGACAATAGGAGTAAGTCAATCGGGCGAAACAGCAGATACTTTAGCTGCACTAAGAATGGAAAAGGAGAGAAGAGATGCGACTAAAGATGCTAATTTTTCTTTTCATCAATTGGGAATTACTAATAGAGTTGATAGTTCATTAGGTCGCGAACTCGATAATGTTATTGATATTGGATCAGGCATTGAAATAGGTGTTGCAGCAACTAAAACCTTTCTTGGTCAAATGTTGTCCTTTTATGGTTTGACACTTTTATTTGCTTCTCAAAGACAAAAAAGAACCCCTCAGGAAATTGAAGATCTCTCTAATGATTTGAGATTAATTCCTAAACAGTTAACAGATCTTATAAAAACACATGATTCTCTCTCTCAGGAAATAGCACATTTATTTGTTGAAACAAAAGATGTCATTTTCTTAGGTAGAGGAATAAATTATCCAATTGCACTTGAAGGTGCTCTCAAGCTAAAAGAAATAAGCTACATACATGCTCAAGGCTATCCAGCTGGAGAGTTAAAGCACGGACCAATTGCACTTTTAGATCAACATGTTCCGGTTGTATCTATTGCTGTTCCTGGAGTCGTTTATGAAAAGGTTCTCAGTAACTCGCAAGAGGCTAAAGCTAGAGATGCCAGTATAATTGGGGTCTCGACAATTGGACCGGAATCGGAAATGTTTGACGAATTATTTACTATTCCAAAAGTTAGTGAATGGGTTAGCCCTCTATTGACCGTTGTACCTTTACAGTTATTTAGTTATCACATAGCAGCTCATAAAGGTTTAGATGTTGATCAGCCTAGGAATTTAGCAAAAAGTGTCACTGTTGAATAAAAACTTAAAATCTTAATTATTTTATCTAATTAATTTGTCAGCAGCTTTTATTAATTAAAAATATTTTTATTAACTAATGTTTTTTATTCTTCCATAAGAATCTTCAAAACGAATGATATCTTCTTCATCTAAATACGTTCCGCTTTGAACTTCAATAAGCTCAAGTTTCATCCTTCCTGGATTGCTTAATCTATGCTTACAACCTAAAGGGATAAATGTACTTTCATTTTCAGTCAAAAGTTGCTTCTCTCCATTTTTTTCTATCAATGCGGTTCCGTTAACTACAACCCAATGTTCAGCTCTATGATGATGCATTTGTAAAGAAAGAGAAGCATTTGGCTTTACTTCTATGAGCTTCACTAGCCACCTATCCCCCTCAACTATTGTCGTGTAATTACCCCAAGGTCTATAAATTTTTTTGTGCATTTTACCTTCTGGAAAGTCCGATGAACTTAGACTTTTTACTATATTTCCAATATGTTGAGATTGATCTCTATTGGCTACTAATATAGCATCATTTGTATCTACAACTATTAGATTTTTGATTCCTATTCCTACAATTAGACGTTGCTCACTTTTTAAATAACAGTCTTTACTTTTTTCAACTATTACTCTCCCATTTATATAGTTTCCTTCATGATTTTTTTGACTAATATCCCATAAAGATTTCCAACTTCCTATGTCACTCCAACCAGCATTTAGCGGTAGAACGGTTCCTATTTTTGTTTTTTCCATCACTGCTATATCTAAAGATATTTTTGGACATTTCTTAAATGACTTTTCTTCTAATCGTAGAAAATCAAGATCTTCTACATCTTTTTCAATAGCAATTTTACAATAATTGATTATTTCTGGAGAGAATTTTTTTAATTCACTTATTATTGAACTTGCTTTAAAAAGAAACATACCACTATTCCAAGTGTAACGAGAATCTTTGATTAATTTCTCAGCTACTTCTTTACTAGGTTTTTCTATAAATTTATTAATTTCTAAACCACTTATTTTATCTTCTTCAGTAGGAAATTCTTTTGCTTCAATATAACCGTAACCAGTCTCTGCGCATGTTGGAACAATACCAAAAGTCACCAGCCTCCCTTGATTTGCATATGCTTTTGCTGTATGAATTACTTTTTGAAATTCAACTACATCTTCTATTAAGTGGTCGGCTGCCAAAATTAAAAGCAAAGGATCTTTTCCTAAAGAAATTGCTTGAAGTGCAGCAACTGCAATTGCTGGAGCAGTGTTACGTCCTACGGGCTCCAGAATAATTGCTTTAGGATCAGTATTGATCTCTCTAAATTGCTCTGCAACTATAAATCTATGATCTTCATTACATATCAATATTGGATTTTCTAATCCCTCTAAACCTAAAAGTCTTTCATAAGTTTTCTGCAAAAGAGTTTTCTTTGTTCTTGAATCTAAGGCTAAAAATTGTTTAGGGTAGCTTTCTCTTGAAAGTGGCCAAAGCCTTGTTCCCGATCCACCACTGAGAATTACAGGAATTATCGAGTTATCAGTTATTTCCATAAAGAATTTTCTAATCCATATTTGAAGTTATGATTAAACACCTTAATGATTATTAGAGTTCCAATAACCCAGGCGGTGGATTGATTAGCAGCCATTTTTCTTTGATTTCTATTTCTGGGACAATTTCTTTAACAAAAGGTACCAAAACTTTTTTACCTTCTACTAACTCTATCTCTAGAAGGTCATTCCCTCCCTTGATTAAGTCAGTTACAAAACCAATTAGAGTTTTTTTTGGGCCTCTTCTTGCCTCCAAACCAATTAAATCAAAGTAATGGTACTCATCTTTACTCAATATTGGTCTGCTATCAACTGGTATGACTAATTTCCAACCAATGATTTCCTCTGCAGAACTCCTATTAGATACACCCTCGATGGAAATTATGTAGATCGATTTACCTGGAATAAGGTTTCCTTTTCGTAATTTGATTTCAGTGGGTAATTCATTAGCTTTTTGAATCCAACGTTTTCCGGGTTTGGTAAATCTTTCAGGAAATTCACTTTTAGGTTTAATTCTAATATCTCCTTTTAAACCCTGGGGAGCAACAATTTCACCTATTGTCATCCATTTATCTTTATCGATCATTTTTATGGGTAGACTTTTTTAAGAGTTTATTTGTATATGTTTAATTATGGATGATTCAAAAGATCCGATTCTCCCTGGTACAACAGTAACTGTTAATAACCAAGAGTCAATTTATAATGGTTATGAAGGATTTGTTCAAAGAATAAGTGGTGATCAAGCTGCCGTGCTTTTTGAAGGAGGTAATTGGGATAAATTGCTTACACTTCCTCTAAAAGATCTTTTGAAAAGCTAATAGAGAATTTTTTGATAAGCAATTTATTAATGATCAAGTGAATTCTCATCTAAAGATTTCAAAGCTTTACTGGCTGCATTTTTTTCTGCTTGTTTCATTGATTTTCCCCAACCTTCAGCTATTGATCGATTTTTGATATGAACAGTACAAAAAAATCTCTTTGGATTGTCATGCTTTTGATCAATTTCTATGGTTTTGTATTTGGGAATTGATAAGCCTTTACTTTGAGTCAATTCCTGAAGTGCTGATTTGTAGTTTTTTCTATATGGATCAGATAGAATTTCTTTGCTTTTATCATCCCAGAATGGAATAAGCCAATTTTTTATAGGTTCTAAATTAGTGAGACTTTCATACAGAGCTCCTATTAAAGCTTCAGTTGCCTCTGCTTGAATGGTTGTGCTAGCTGATTTGTCTTTAAGTGCTTTTTTCCCAATAATTAATACACTTTTGATGTTTATTTTGTAACCAACTTGTGCTAACCATTGATCACTTACAAGATGTGAACGCAGTTCAGATCTTTCTCCCACTTGCATATATGGATATTTTTTCTTTATAAAATCTGATGCAATTAATCTTAGAACTGCATCTCCAAGGAATTCAAGTTTTTCATAATTAATTTCAGTGTTTGCTGAACTATGAGTTAGTGACTCATTGATATATAAAAGATTATTTATTTTTTCATGAGTAAATTCCTTTTGATATCTTTGATCTAAATTTAGACCTCTAATAAAATTTATTATTTCTTCTGCTCTTTGATTGGAGATATTCATAATTATTGAAAGGATACACTTGAATTGATTTAAGTAATAAGATTTTCAGTCTTATCTTTCTGAGTAAATTAATAAAGTGAAAGCAGGTCGTAAGCCGGGTTCTGTTCATTCTTCTTTCGTTAGAAAGTGAATGGGTAATCATCTATCTGGGACTAGCGTTGCCGATAGCCTCAAGCGGCTCTCTTCAGGGACAAGGTCTATGGCCATCCAGTGCCCCTCGCCTTGCTCCTCGCCGGGGTTTACCTAGCCAGCACCTCTCGATGCTGCTGGTGCGCTCTTACCGCACCTTTGCACCCTTGCCATGCATGTTGGGATTTCCCCATGAAGCATTAGGCGGTGTATTTCTGTGGCACTATCCTCACGGTCACCCGCACTGGGTATTACCCAGCAAGCCTGGCCATATAGGAGCCCGGACTTTCCTCAATTGAATTCTTCAGCTTTGCTGAACTTCAATTGCGATTACCTCCCCTACTTTCAACTACATCATGCCTCAAGGCATAATTAATTTCAGGGGGCTGTAGCTCAGTTGGATAGAGCGACGGTTTCCTAAACCGTAGGTCGTGGGTTCGAGTCCCGCCAGCCCCGTGCGAAAAACGAAGGAAAACAAAAAAAATGTAGTCCTATATGTGGTGGGTGTGCAAAATTGATACTCTCTCGCTAGCGTTGGTGTAGTGAATAAGTCAAGATGGCCCAGCTTCACGATCTTCGCTTGCGATTGCTTGTTCAGCAGGAAAGTGAGCACATATCTAATTCCCAACCTAATGATTTAGATTTATCAATTGTTCAAGCCAGATGTTTATGTTGGTTAACACTTCTAGCTGAGGCACATGAAGATCAAGCTAATGATGCGGAGGCAAGAGGTGATACTGAGCAGGCAATGGGATGGTTCGCAGACTCAATGAGATTGCGTGATGTTATTCAAGTAGTTACAAGCATTGAAATCCCCCTTCCTGAGAGTGCTGATATTGATGGCAAAGATGCCGGAGGAGATTTATTTAATGGTGAGCCCCCTATGACGGCCTAATAAATGCAATGATGGTTTCTAAGCTGCCTTGATGAAGGTGCCTGAAGAACCATGCCAATGTCCAGATTGCCTCAGATTTTATAGGGAGCATGATCGTTTAATAAGAGAGTTCCCCACTCTGCGTCAGCAACAAGAGATTAGTTGGGCTGCCCTTCAATCCTTTAGAACTTTAAGTGGACGAGTTTTAGAAGATTTGCAGAAGCAAGTTAATTCAAATTCATCTAATCAAATTGATGAGAATTTTAAAAATGGAACTATTGAAAAGAAAGAAAAATCTATTACACAAGTAATTTCTGATCTAGAAAATATCAATGCTCATTTGTATTCCATTGAAGCTCTTATGGAAAGAATCTTTGATGTTAAAGTTCCTGAAGAATTTGAGGATAAATTTCGAGAGATTGCTGGTGAATTAGCTCCAGACCCATTAAATGTTGATAGATTAAAGTTGAATAGATTATTGCATCAAACCCCAGACTTACCTGATAAATAGATCTTTATTTTTCGCAACTTATTTCTACAGGTAATGGTTTAACTTTCCATATTGATTGACAGTATTCTCTAATTGACCTGTCTGATGAGAAAAAACCTGATCTTGCTGTATTTAATAGTGCCATACGGTTCCATTTTTGATTATTTTTCCAGGCTTTACTTACCTCATCTTGTGCAAGAAGATAATCATCAAAATCTGCCATAACAAAGAAAGGATCACTTCCTGTCAAAATATTTATTATTGGTCTAAATAGCTCACTATCTCCGTTACTAAAATGTCCAACTTCTATTAATTTAAGAGTTTCTTGTAGTTCGGTTGATTTTGAAATAAAACTACTTGGGCTATAACCTTGATCTCTTAATTCCATTATTTCTGATTCTGTTTTTCCAAACAAAAAGAAATTTTCTGATCCTACTCTTTCTCTTATCTCTACATTAGCTCCATCAAGCGTTCCAATTGTCAAGGCACCATTCATAGCGAATTTCATATTTCCAGTTCCTGAAGCTTCTTTTCCAGCAGTTGATATTTGCTCTGAAAGATCAGTAGCTGGATAGACTTGTTCACCTAGTTTCACATTATAGTCAGGAAGAAAAACTACCCTTAATAATCCATCCATATCAGGATCTGCATTAACTACATCTGCTATTCCATTGATAAATCTAATCATTAACTTCGCCATGAAATAGCCTGGCGCAGCTTTACCACCAAAAATGATAGTACGAGGTGCAATATTTTTTGTTTTTCCATTTTTAATTCTTAGATATTGTGCAATGACTTGCAAAGCATTTAAATGCTGTCTTTTATATTGATGAATTCTTTTCACTTGAACATCAAATAAACTTGAAGGATCAACCAGGACACCAGTTTGTCTATGTATGTAACCAGCGAGCTTCCTTTTGCCAGATAGCTTAGCTGACGCAAAAAGATCTAAAAAATTAGAATCATTTTCTTTTTTTTCTAACTCTAGTAATAGGTCCATATTAGTAATCCAATTGGGACCAATCTCCTTGTCAAGCAGTTTAGAAAGTTCAGGATTTGCTAATGCTACCCATCTACGTGGAGTAACTCCATTTGTGACATTGGTGAATTTTTCAGGCCAAAGTTCTGCAAATTCAGGTAGTAATTGTCTCTTAATTAAATCTGAATGAAGCGCAGCTACTCCATTGACATGGTGTGCTCCAATTGTAGCTAAATGTGCCATTCTTATAGCCTTTCCACCTTCTTCATCAATAATTGAAAGCTTTCTCAAAATCAAGTCGTTACCTGGATACTTTAGCCTTACTTGCTGTAAGAATCTTCTATTTATTTCATATATAAGTTCTAAATGTCTAGGTAATAAGTTTTTAAACAAGCTAAGGTCCCATTTCTCAAGAGCCTCAGGCAACAAAGTGTGGTTTGTATATGCCACTGATCTATTGGTGATTTCCCAGGCTTTATCCCAATCCAATCTATGTTGATCGATTAAGAGTCTCATTAACTCTGCAACTGCAATAGCTGGATGAGTGTCATTCAGTTGAACCGTCCAGTGATTTGGAAATTCCTCAACAGGTATGGATCGCTTCTCCAGGCTGCGAAGCATATCTTGTAAGGAGCAGCTTACAAAAAAGTGTTGTTGTTTTAAACGCAATCTTCTTCCTTCATCAGTTCCATCATTGGGATACAGAACTTTGGATAGAGTTTCTGAAGCTACTTTCTCTTCAACAGCACCGTAGTAGTCACCAATATTAAATGCATAGAAATCAAAGCTTTCGGTTGCATCAGCTCTCCACAATCGCAACCGATCACAGCTATTCACCCGATAACCAAGCACAGGTACGTCATGTGGAACACCTATGGCATGTTCACTGGGAATCCATCGTGAGCGATAATTTCCATTGTCATCTGTATAACTTTCGGTTTGTCCACCAAAACCGACTAAACAAGCTTCATCTGGTTGAGGTAATTCCCATGGCCAACCTCCTTTAAGCCATTTATCAGTAACTTCGACTTGCCAACCATCTCTTATTAATTGATTGAAAATACCAAATTCGTATCTTATGCCATAACCCACTGCAGGGACTTGAAGACTTGCAAGTGATTCCATATAGCAAGCTGCAAGTCTCCCTAATCCTCCATTCCCAAGTCCAGGCTCTTCCTCTACTTCCAATATGTCATTTAATGATTCAATACCAAACCTTTTAAGAGCTTCTTCTGCCTCTTTTTTGATGCCTAGATTTAGTAAATTATTATTTAGTTGTGGGCCTATTAGGAATTCAGCTGAAAGATATGCAACTGTTTTTTGAGGTCTTGCTCTGATTGTTTCTTGACTTGTTAAATATCTACTCATCAATCTGTCTCTAACAGCAAAGCTCAAAGCCATGTAGAGGTCTCTAAGACTTGCCGATGTAGCAAGTTTGCCAAGAGTAAAAAAGAGATGCTCAGTCATTCCGTCGAAGACTGCATCAGCATCCATGCCAGCCCTAACAGGATCCGCATAGCATCCAGGGGTCGGCAGACGCAGGTCAAGTGACTGGGAGCTGCTCATAAAGGCATCAAATGTTTCTGGACGCTAGCCAATAAAGCTTTAGTAATCAGTTAGTAACTTCAGATCCACACCTTATTAATTAAGTCACCTTTGATACTTATGCCAAATATGCCCTGTGATTAGTTAATTTATGTCTTAAAGAAAAGGCTTTTTTAGAAAACCTGATGGTATTAACTCCTTTAGTCTCAGCCCTAAATACGCATGATGTTGAGGTTGCGGAAACACTTATAGGGGTCATTAACTTCTTAATGATCTTTGTTGCGGCAAGGACTTTGGCTGAAATCTTAGTTCGACTAAGTTTGCCTACAATTGTCGGTGAACTACTTGCGGGAGTTTTAATTGGTGCCTCAGGATTACATCTTCTATTGCCGCCAAGTGCTCATGCTGAATTAAATCAAGGTTTTGTTTCACTTATTAGCACACTTGCCTCAGTACCCAAAGAAGCAGTCCCGGATATTTATTTTGAAACTTTTCCATCATTACAAGCAGTAGCAACTTTAGGGCTATACGCGTTGTTATTTCTTACCGGTCTGGAAAGTGAATTAGAGGAACTTGTAGCAGTTGGAGCGCAAGCTTTCACTGTCGCAATGGCAGGTGTGATTTTGCCATTTGCCTTTGGAACTTTTGGATTAATGTTTATTTTTCAAGTAGATATCATTCCTGCGATATTTGCTGGTGCATCTATGACAGCGACGAGTATAGGTATTACTGCAAGTGTTTTTGGTGAGCTTGGTTATTTAAAAACTCGTGAGGGTCAAATTGTTATTGGCGCAGCAGTATTAGATGACATACTTGGAATTGTTATTCTTGCTGTTGTAGTAGCTCTTGCCACGGGAGGATCCTTGCAAATTGCTCCTATTGTCAAATTAGTTGTGGCTGCAACTGTTTTTGTATTTGCTGCAATTGCTTTGAGTCGAACAGCTGCTCCAGCCTTTGATTGGTTGCTTGAAAGACTTAAAGCACCTGGAGCAGTTGTTGTCGCTTCTTTTGTGATATTAGTCTTAAGCTGTTTTGTTGCGACTGCTATTGGTTTAGAAGCTGCTTTGGGTGCTTTTGCCGCTGGATTGATACTAAGTAGTTCAAAAAATAATCACGCAATTCAACAATCTGTTTTGCCATTGGTCTCACTATTCGCAACTATTTTTTTCGTGCTTGTTGGAGCAGGTATGGATCTTTCTGTAATTAATCCCCTTGATCCCCAGAGTCGCTCTGCTCTAATTGTGGCAGGCTTCTTATTTATAGTTGCAATTGTAGGGAAAATTGCTGCTGGTTGGTGCTTTGTCATTGATAAACCAACAAATAGACTAGTAGTTGGCTTGGGAATGATGCCTAGGGGTGAGGTCGGATTGATTTTTCTTGGATTGGGAACAAGTGCTAGTTTGCTTACTCCTTCTCTGGAGGCTGCAATATTGTTAATGGTTATTGGAACAACATTTTTAGCACCTGTTTTGCTGAGAGTTGTTTTGAAAGATAAACCCCCTTCAGGCGGTAATTCTATTCCTGATGAGGTCGCAGCTGATCCAGTTGGATTAGTTTAGAAATTCTTGAAAACTCTTTTTAAAAAAGGTGAGGAAATTTCGAAAAAAAGAAATAAAATCACTAATCTCTTTATATCAATGATTTACTAATATCTACTTACATCAGATTATTCTTAAATGGTTTCCTCAGTTGTAAAAAAAAATCTTTCTGATTGGAAATTTTTAGGACATTCTGTCCACAGTTTGAGCATTATTCCTGAAGATCACAAAAATAAGACCGATGATGAAAAAGGTCCAGCAATTCTTTTAATTCATGGTTTTGGTGCCTCTACCACTCATTGGAGGCACAACTTACCAGTACTTGGAAAGCATTATGAAGTGCACGCTTTAGATCTTATAGGCTTTGGTAAAAGCTCTAAACCGAGTGGCCTCGCTTATGGAGGTTCACTTTGGAAAGATCAAATAGTTTCTTACATTAAAGATAATATTGGTAGACCAACAATACTTGTTGGTAACTCCCTAGGTGGATATGCCGCGCTCGCTAGTGCTGCTGCTTTGGGTGAGGATTCTGCAGGTGTTGTCTTATTAAATGCTGCTGGATATTTCAGCGAAGATAAGAAACCAACTAAAGGATTTTGGGCTACAGCTAGAAAAACTGTTGCGGGTATCTTTCTCAAAAATGTTCTATTGCAAAGAATAATTTTTGAAAACCTTAGACAGCCCTCAACAATTAAACGTACTTTAAATCAAGTCTATATTGATACATCAAATGTTGATGATGAACTAGTGGAAGCGATCCGAAAACCATCTTTGGATGCGGGTGCTTTCAATGTCTTCAAAAGTGTTTTTGATCCCGCCGGACCTCAGGGAAGACCACTCGATGAGTTGTTCGCTCAGTTAAAATCACCATTGTTATTGCTTTGGGGTAATAGAGATCCTTGGATGAATGCACCCGGTAAAAGGGCTACTTATAAAAAACACACACCTGAAAATACAAAAGAAGTTGTTTTAGATGCTGGCCATTGTCCACATGATGAAGTTCCAGATCAAGTTAACTCCGCTCTTATAGAATGGATTAATCAGCTTTAATCGATGGCGGTCAGTTTCGAAAAAAAGACAACTCCTTATCCTCACTGGGAATATTCAAACCCTGAATTAGATTCATTAATAAGAATTGTCCCTGAAAGAGGAGGTTTGATCACTGAATGGCTAAGCGAAGGGAAAGAACTTTTGTACTTCGATTTAGAGCGTTTTCTAGATAAAGATAAAAGTGTCAGAGGAGGAATACCTATCCTTTTCCCTATATGCGGTGATTTATCTGAAGGCTATGTAATTGCTGGTAAGGAGTATTTCTTAAAACAACATGGTTTTGCTAGAGATTTACCTTGGTCAATTGGTTTATTAAAAGATAAATTAGGGATAAGACTAAAACTTAGTGATACAAAAGATACACGTTCTTATTTTCCTTTTCTCTTTACTCTTTTGATGGATGTTTGCTTGAAAGAAAAAAGTCTTCAAATATCCGTTAAAATTTTTAATCAGGGACATAATTCTATGCCTTTTAGTTTTGGCCTGCACCCATATTTTCAGATTTCAAATTTACAAAAAATAATGATAGATGGTTTGCCTGAAAAATGTATTGATCAAACTAATATGAAAGTCACTAATGTTTCTGACCAGATTAGAATTTTAGATAAGGGGGTTGATTTCCTTTCCTATCCTTCTTGTTCGGTTAAACTTGTCGATTGTTTATCCAGCAATGTAATTGAATTAATTCATCAAGAGCCAATTGATACAACAGTAATCTGGACTGACCCTCCTAGAAAAATGGTTTGTCTTGAGCCTTGGACAAGCCCAAGGAATTCACTGGTGACTGGAGATAGAAAACTTGAAATTAAGCCAGAAGAATTTATAGAATTATTTACCACTTTTAAGCATGATTCTTTTTAATTATTTAAGTTTTAGAGGAGTATATTTTCTAACTAATTAAATTCAACTTATAGATTTTTGTATGTCAAATATTTCAATGTTTTGTCGCTTTTTGCATCTATGATCAATATATTATAGATTCATAATTCATGAATTTGTGATGAATAATGTTAGGAACAGATGTTTCCTCTCCAGGCGTACTTAATATTGATGACCTCAGGTCTAGGGCTAGAAATCGTCTACCGGCAATGGTTTTTAACTATATAGATAGTGGTGCAGATAGAGAACAAACACTTTCGCAAAATTGCAACGCATATAATGAAATCTTATTTAGACCTAGATGTGCAGTCTCTGTACCATCGTGTGATCTTGGAATATCTGTTTTAGATCAAAAATTTCAACTTCCTTTCTTGTTGGGGCCAGTAGGGAGTAGCAGAATGTTCTATCCCCAGGGAGAAGTGGTTGCAGCTAGGGAGGCAGGTAAAGCTGGGACTGGATATACTTTGTCGACTCTTTCAGGCTGTTTATTAGAGGATGTTAAAGCTGCTACAAATGGACCAGCTTGGTATCAGCTTTATTTACTAGGTGGGAAAGAAGTCGCATTGAAAACAATTTCTAGAGCTAAAGAAGCTGGATTCTCAGCAATAGTTGTAACCATTGATACACCCGTATCTGGTTTAAGGGGAAGAGATATGCGATCAGGAACTCAACAGCTTTTATCGAGGAATCCTTTTGAGATGCTTCCTTATATTCCTCAAATGTTAGTTAAACCATGCTGGTTGACTCAATGGTTAAGTGATGGAGGCTTAATGAGTTTTCCAAATGTCCAACTTGATGATGGCCCTATGGGATACACGGCAATTGGTCCTGCTTTAGAGCAATCAGTTGTTACTTGGGATGATCTTCAATGGATACGTGAGGCGTGGGGTGGAAAAATTATAGTTAAGGGTATACATATTGGTGATGACGCAAAAAAAGCGGTAGAGCTAGGTGCTGATGCGATCGTTATTTCTAATCATGGAGCTAGGCAACTTGATAGCGTTGCCCCCACGATCCGTCTTTTGCCAGAAGTTTTAGCTGCAGTTGAAGGTAAAACAGATGTGTTGCTAGATGGAGGTATTCGAAGGGGTAGTGATGTCGTTAAAGCATTATGTCTTGGTGCAAAAGGAGTTTTGATAGGTAGAGCTTATGCATATGGACTTGCTGCTGCAGGAGGGAAAGGTGTTGCTAGAGCTATAGAAATTCTTCAAACAGATATATTGAGAACTATGAAACTATTGGGCTGTGGGTCTGTTGCGGATTTAAATAAATCTTATATTCAATTTCCTGAAAGTTGGGAGAGATTCGAATAAATCGTTGAGTAAACAATAGATTATTTTTCATGAAAATAATTATTTTTGATGATGATCCAACTGGATCTCAAACTGTTTATGGATGCCCATTATTATTAAATTGGGATGAAAAAACTCTAGAGCAAGCATTTACAAAATCTTCGTCTTTAATATTTATACTTGCGAACACAAGATCTTTATCTTCTGTTTTAGCTGTTAAGAAAACTAGAGAAATATGCTCATCTATTAAGAAGTTTTTTTTAAGACAAGGATATTCCAAAGATGATTATTTTTATATTAGTAGAGGTGATTCAACATTACGTGGTCATGGCGTGTTGGAACCTGAAATTCTTGCGGAAGAATTAGGACCATTTCATGCAACATTTCACATTCCAGCTTTTTTTGAAGGTGGAAGAACAACTGAAAACGGCATTCATTATCTAAATGGGATACCTGTCCATACTACTGATTTTGGTCATGATAATATCTTTGGATTTTCCACTAGTGATTTAGCTAAATGGATTGAAGAAAAAAGTTTTGGAAAGATACAGGCGGAAAATATCTTGCACGTTGAAATTAAACAATTAGATATGGCTTTTAATAATGAAGATGGTTTTAAATCTCTTTTAAGCTTCTTATCTAAATTAGAAAATAATATTTCAGTAGTTGTGGATGCTAAATTACCGCATCATTTAGAAACATTCGCAAGGGCGATTAAAGTAGTTTCTAAAGAAAAAAGATTTCTTTTTAGAACAGCAGCAAGCTTTATCAATTCTTTATCTGGTTTACCACCTAACCCTCAAAATACTGCAGATTTAGTATCTTTAAAATCGAAAAATAATGATTTTAAAGATAAGTCGGGTTTGATAATGGTAGGCTCCTATGTGAAATTAGCGACAGATCAATTAGAGGTTTTATTGAAAGATAATTCCTGTGAAGGTTTAGAAATACCAGTCAGTAAATTAGCTGATATTTTTACTTTAGGAGATTGGCAACAGGCAATCTTAGATCTTGAGGATATTTTGTTATCGAAAATAGATGATATTTTGAATATAAAAAAAGTACCTGTTTTATATACTTCTCGAGAAGAAATGAAGTTTTCTTCTGACTCTAAAAGAATGAATTTTGGATTGGAACTTGCAGAGTTTATGGCAATTCTAGTTGGAAAAATAACTAATAAGTTAGGTTATATTATTAGTAAAGGAGGTATTACAACACAACTCTTGCTTCAAAAAGGGTTGAATTATAATCAAGTAGATTTAAAAGGCCAGATATTACCAGGATTGTCAATAGTAACAAGTAAATCTAATCAATATGATTTACCAGTTGTTACTTTTCCAGGTAATCTAGGCAATGAGAAAACACTTCTAGAATCATTTAGATTGATGGAGTCAAATTCTTAATTGTTCAAAGACTAAAAAATATTTAATTAAAATCTTTCAACAATCGATTTAGCAAAATCACTACAACTAAGAGGCTCTACGCGTGGTTCCATTAATCGTGCAAGATCATAAGTAACTTTTTTATCTGAAATAGATTTGCTCAATCCATTTGTAATTAATTTTGCTGCCTCATTCCAACCTAAATATTCCAGCATCATTACTCCACTTAGTATTACTGAACCTGGATTGATTCTGTCCAAGCCTGCATGTTTTGGAGCTGTTCCATGAGTGGCTTCGAAGATAGCCGCCGTATCTCCAATGTTTGCTCCTGGTGCCATCCCCAGTCCACCAACGATTGCTGCGGCCGCATCTGATATATAGTCGCCATTGAGATTGAGAGTGGCAAGTATGGAATACTCTTGAGGACGAGTTTGAATTTGTTGAAAAATACTATCTGCTATTCGGTCATCAACCATCACCATCTCCTTCCATTTCCCATTGCCATGACTACTTCCAATATTGGTTAGAACTGAACAAACTTCATCACAAATATCTTGCTTTTTCTCTTTTGTTAGAGATGAAAAACCTGGATCAATCAACTCAGCATTCTCTTCGTTGGAGATGCGAGGATTTTTTTCTAAGTTATCTAAAATCCAACTTTCTCTCTCGGTTACGCATTCGTTCCTGAATTCTGTGGTTGCTAATTCGTATCCCCAATCTCTGAAAGCTCCTTCAGTAAACTTCATGATGTTTCCCTTATGAACTAAGGTCACATGTCTTTTGTTCCCTTCAAGGTTGAGTGCATGTTTAATTGCTCGTCTGATATGTCTTTGACTACCACTTTTGCTAACCGGTTTAATTCCTATTCCTGCTCCGATAGGAATTTTCCTGTTTTTTAGTTTTTGGCTGGCTGGAATTATTTCATTATTGAGTTGATTAATCAATTTGATGCATTCGGGATCATCAGACTCCCATTCAATGCCCATATAAATATCTTCGGTATTTTCTCGATAAACAATTACATCTAAATCTTGCGGCTTCTTATGAGGGCTTGGTGTCCCTTCGTAATATTTACAAGGTCTAACGCATGAATATAAATCAAAAATCTGTCTTAGAGATACGTTTAAAGATCTAATCCCTCCCCCTACAGGCGTAGTTAAAGGTCCTTTGATTGCTATCCCATAAGTTCTTATCGCCTCAAGAGTGTCGTTTGGCAAGTATTGATATGTTCCATATAAGTCGCAAGCTTCATCACCTGCATAGATTTTGAACCATTCAATGGATCGATTTCTCCCATAAGCTTTTTCAATAGCTTTATCGATTACTAATTGTGTAGCAGGCCAAATATCTATCCCTGTTCCATCACCTCTGATAAACGGAATGATTGGATGGTCTGGGACTACTGGGTTTCCATCCACAAAAGTAATCCTTTGGCCTTCTGATGGAGCAGTGAGTTTTTCAAAATTTTCCATAATTTTTATTCAGCGATTAATAGATCTAGTGTTGAGCTTATGTCTAAGTGGTAAGTTTTGATTAAATGATTTTGAACTCATGGCAGTAGCCTTAGCTAGGCAACTTCGTGAAGGGACTAAAAAGTCTCATACGATGGCTGAAAATACAGGTTTTATAAGTTGTTTTCTTAAGGGAGTAGTTGATAAGTCCTCATATAGAAATTTATTAGCTGATTTATATTTTGTGTATTCTGCTATGGAGGAAGAGATTGGAAAACTTTGTGAAAACTCACATCCGATAATTTCTCCAATTGGATTTAAAGAGCTTTTTCGCAAGGAAAAATTGGAGCAAGATTTGTCGTTTTACTTTGGTAGTAATTGGTCTGAATTGGTCAAGCCCTCCAAGCCAGCTATTGAATATGAAGCAAGAATTAGAGAAATCGCCAAAGATAATCCTGAACTTTTAATTGGGCATCATTACAGCAGATATATAGGTGACTTGTCTGGTGGACAGCTTTTGAAAACCATCACTAAAAAAGCTATGAATTTACATGATGATGAGGGACTTAGTTTCTATATTTTTGAGGAAATCAGAGATGAAAAAGAATTTAAAATTAAGTATAGAAATACTTTAGATAATCTTCCGATTGATCAAAAGATAGCAGATTCAATTATAGAAGAGGCTAATAGATCTTTTAAATATAATATGGATATTTTTAATGAATTAGAAGGAAATTTAGTTGCTGCTTTAGGCAAGGTTTTATTTAGATTTTTTGCAAATAAAAAGCGAAAAGGTAGTACGGAGTAATGAAATTTATATTTTCTCAAGGATATCGCTTTATTTATATTCAGTATCTATTAAGATATCTATTAGGATCGTAAAAAAGTTTTGTATTTATTTTTTTTACCTGGTTTCATTACCTTAAGTGTGAGTGAATTATTCAATTATCTAAGGAGATGAAGGTATATGTTTGATAATCTTTTAAGTGAGTTGACAAGAGATATTCTTGAACATGGCGGTAAGAAGTTGTTTGTTCCGAATGAATTTTGTGAACGTGTTTCTACAAACGGCAATTGCAAATTGAATAGCTGGTTATGGGATGTTCCTGAATTTCGAAGATGGAGAGTGACTAGATTGAATGCAGGTGACCGTCTTCAAGTATTAAATTCAGTTGCTTATCCTCATCATCAAAATGATATGCCAATTATGGGTATTGACCTCTTGTGGTTTGAAAAAAAAGAAAAGCTAGTTGCAATTCTTGATTTTCAGCCTCTTGTACAAGATAAAAAATATTTTGATAGATACTTTGATGGCTTGAAAAGCCTTAAAAAATGTTTTAATGAGTTTGATTTTGAAATGAAGAGTAATATATATGATCCAACCAAGTATTTCTCTCCATGGGCTCTATTTTGCAAGGGTGATATTTTTGAAGCTGAAAATATTTTACCAAAAGTTTTTAGCTCTTTTCTTAAATATTATTGGGTAAATCTTGATTTATCTAAAGCTAATAAAAATTATATTAAATCTCATGAGGTCAAATTATTGCATATAGATTATGATAAATATAGTGCTGAAAAAGATCCAGCTCATGGTTTATTTTCTAGCTTTTTTGGTAAAGAATGGTCAGAGAAATATATGAAAGAGTTTTTATTTCCATTAAGCCTAGAAAATATTAATTCTTCATTTTAGTTTTTAAATGCAAATTAAACGAAAAAATAGTCTTGAGCCTATTTCAATTTATAATTGGCGTTGGTCTGCTTTCTTAGATGAAACTATTAAGGCATTTTCTATTTTTGAACCTAAACCTTATCAAATAGAGAATGATTTTCTTTTTAGAGAGTCTTCTTTTGGTTCAAGGTCTAATCCTAAAAAAGTTATTTTGGAAACATGGGGTTTAAAGACAAACAAAATACGACAGGCTAGATGTGCTTGCATGCAAGCTGGTGAAATTACTTCTGTCATGAATTTGGTAATTTCACCTTTAAATAATTATGATTTACCTTTTTTTGGAGCCGATTTTGTAACACTTCCAAATGGACATCTTATTGCATTAGATCTTCAACCTGCTTTGAAAAATGATACAATTCACACTAAATATGTTTGGGATAAATTAAAACCCATACATGCAAAATGGCAATCTAAACTTCCTTTGGGTGGTCATATCCCTTCTGAGGCTAGACAATACTTTTCACCAGCTTTTCTTTGGTCTAGAATTTCATTAGGCGAAGAAGGTGACAAATTAATTAGTCAGATAATTAAACCTGCATTTGATGAATACTTGAATTGTTTCTTAGATTTAGTCAGAGATGCAAAGATGATTTCTAAGGAAAGATCTTCTCAATTATTAAATGGTCAGAAAAAATATATGCGATATCGAGCGGAAAAAGATCCTGCAAGAGGGATGTTACGAGGCTTTTTTGGGGAGCTATGGACTGAAAGCTATATAAATAATATTCTTTTTGACCTAAAGTAAAGTAAAGACATTAAAAAAATGGTAAAAAAAATTCTCTTTGTTTGCTTGGGAAATATTTGTCGATCTCCTGCAGCTGAGGGAATTTTTAATCAAAAAATTAAAGAAAGAGAATTAGAAAATTTTTTTGTAGTTGATTCCGCAGGAACTGGTAGTTGGCATGTCGGGAACCTGCCTGATAGAAGAATGCGTGCAACAGCATTATCTAGGGGTATTGAACTGACAAGTAGATCGAGACAGATAGAAGAAAATGATTTGTATGAATTTGATCAGATTCTTGTTATGGATAAAGATAATTTTGAGGCTGTTAAATCATTAACTAAAGATGATATGAATCCAGTAAATTCTAAAATAAAGCTTATTCTAAGTTACTCAAAAAACTCTCAATTAGATGAAGTCCCAGATCCTTATTATGGTGGTCAAAATGGCTTTGAAAAGGTTCTGGATTTATTGAATGATGCTATTGATGAATTGATAGATAGTCTTATAGATTAGGGGTAGCCCAAACCTCTTCTGGAATTTTTGATCTAAAAATATAAATTAGTTCTTCTAAAACTTCTTCAATATTCATTCCATCAGTACAAATTTCTACCGCGTCATGAGCTTTTTTTAAGGGGGCGATTTCTCTTTCACTATCTTGCTTATCTCTTTCTTCAATTTCTTTTTCAAGATCTTCAATGCTTGAGTATTCATAACCTCTTTTTTCTAAGTCAATAGATCTTCGTTTTGCTCTTTCTTTTGGAGTAGCTGTTAGAAAGATTTTTATATCTGCATTTGGGAAAACTGCTGTGCCAATGTCTCTTCCTTCCGCAACTAAACCTCCTTCTTCTCCAATAACCTGTTGTTGTTTTGTGAGTAAATCTCTTACATATTGTTGTTTGGCAATTTCAGAAACCATTGAAGTTACTTTTGGGGATCGTATCTTCTCTGTTACGTCAATATTATTTATCAATATTTTTTGCTCACCCAAGCTTGAGTTTTTAAATTCTAATTTTGAATCTTTCAAGTTATTTTTGATTTCCGCTTGATCACTTGGATTTATTGCATTGCTTATTATCAACCAAGTCACCGCTCGATACATTGCGCCAGTATCTAAATAAATAAAACCAAGTTGTTTAGCAAATGCTTTAGTTACTGTGCTTTTACCTGCACCAGCTGGACCATCAATTGCAATAATTGGTTTTCGTTGCATAAGAAAAGTGTGATCAATTAGCCTCGTAGATCCACATTTTACTGCTGCTGCCAAAAGGCACAGTCTATTTATATTTTCTGTTTCTTTTAATGAAAATGGATCTACGACTTTTAGATATTCAATTTTTAAATTGTTTTCTTTAAGTATAGAAGCTATTTTTCTGAGGTTTATTATTTTATCTTTCTCAAATTCTGTTTTTGCTATTTGGATTGCTTTAGGTAATGATTGAGCATTGACTCTTTCAGAATCGCTCAGATAAGAATTCCTTGAACTATAAGCAAATCCACTTTGGTCTCTTTGTGTGGAATAGGATTCAATTTTTATAGGTATGGATAGTTCTTGAAACAGCTTTCTAATAATAATCAATTGTTGCCAGTCTTTTTCTCCCAGGATTAGTTTCTCTGGTCTGATAATTCTGATAAGACGAATAATAACTGTTGCAACTCCATCAAAATGTCCTGGCCTCTCTGCTCCACATAATCGATCATGTAATGTTTGAGGAACTTGAATTTTAAAATGTGAATTTTCTCCCCCAGGAAAAACTTCAAAATAATCTGGAGCCCAAATTGCATCTGCTCCAGCATTAAAAGCTAATTCAGCATCTTGACTTATATTTTTGGGATATTTTTTGTAGTCTTCATCCTTTCCAAATTGCAATGGATTTATAAAAATACTTACAAGAATAATTTGAATTTTTTTTGTTTTTCTTTTTTTTGCTTTCTGAATTAAATATTGATGGCCAGGATGAAGTCCGCCCATAGTAGGGATGAAAATTATTGCTGAATTTTGTTTACTGAGCCATTCTCTTAATTCAGCATTAGTTTGGAAGATTTTTTGTACCACTATGTTTGTAAATAAATTAATTTCATAAACTTATGATTGAAATGAAATAAGTTGATTGCATACTGATCCCATATGGATTTCATATTAGGGTTCAATCTTTTGAATAAGAAAGCTTTTTACTGATGGATTACAAAACTGCGGGAGTTGATGTTACTGCTGGAAGAGCCTTTGTGGAGAGAATTAAATCATGCGTTGAAAAAACTCATAAAAGTGAGGTAATAGGAGGGTTGGGAGGTTTTGGAGGATGTATAAGAATTCCAAAAGGCTATGAAAGTCCAGTCTTGGTATCAGGGACAGATGGTGTTGGTACAAAATTAGAATTAGCTCAGCAATATGGTTGTCATTTTGGCGTTGGAATAGATCTGGTTGCGATGTGCGTCAATGATGTAATAACTAATGGCGCGCGACCCTTATTTTTTCTCGATTACATCGCAAGCGGAAAGTTGACTCCCGATTCTTTGGCTGAAGTGATAGAGGGAATTGCTGAAGGCTGTAGTCAATCTGATTGTTCTCTTGTGGGAGGTGAAACTGCTGAAATGCCAGGTTTTTATCCCAATGGAAGATATGATCTGGCAGGTTTTTGTGTTGGTATTGTTGAATATAATCACTTGATAGATGGCACGCAAATTAATTCTGAAGATCAGATTATTGGGATCAAAAGTAATGGACTTCATAGCAATGGTTTTAGTCTTGTTCGTAAAGTACTTTCCATGGCGAATGTGGATGAAAATACTCTTTATGGGAACAATCAAAGGAACTTGATTACATCTTTATTAGAGCCAACCGCAATTTATGTTCAACTTGTTGAGAAATTGTTGAGAGAGAATTTCCCAGTTCATGGAATGACGCACATAACAGGTGGAGGATTGCCTGAGAATCTTCCTAGAATTTTTCCTTCTGGTTTATTACCACATTTGGATATAACTAGTTGGGAAATCTCTGAAATCTTTAATTGGTTGCAAAATGCTGGAGATATTCCTGAAATTGATCTTTGGAATACGTTTAATATGGGTATAGGTTTTTGTTTAATTGTTCCTAAAAATGCAGTGCATTCTGTTTTAGAAATATGTATTAAAAATGATTTTCAAGCCTGGAATATAGGAAAAGTTGTTGAAAGTTCAAATAATTCAAAGGATATAGATATTATTGGAATACCTTGTTGAGGTTATAAGCCTAGTTTTATGAAATTTTGGAGTATAGTTTTTGAACAAATTAAATGAAGGTTAAAAAAGATTTTCTATATCGGTAAAAAACAGTAAGATGTAAAAAAACGCAAGCCGAATATTAGTTCGGGTAATGCGAAGTTAGATCTTAATTAGCTCTATGCCTTTTGAAAATCAACAGCGTTTGACGCGTAGGAGAAGTTCTGCAGGTCCAACCCCTCCGAGAAAGCCTTTAGGAGGACAACCAGAATTGGGCATGCGACAAAATGGAGGGCCAAGACCAACTTTCCTCACTCTTAGAGATCATGGAAAAGTTTATGTAGCTGATTTACCAAATTTGTCTGATGGACAGCTTTCACACATTGGTAAGGAAGCTGATGAAGTGCTTACTAGTTTAGAGAGCAGAATTAATGATTTAGAACAAGAAGCAATTAATGGTCAAAGAGACAACGATACTTTAATTAAGGCCTCTACTAAACACGAAGTCACTCTTAGATTTATTCGAGCCATTCAAGACGAACAAGAGCATCGAAAAAATAATCCTGCATTAAAAGATGCGGCATCTGAATCTTTACCACTCACATTCCTTGAAGTTGCTAGGCATAGATTGCCAGGTGCAACTTTTGATTCGTTGTTGAGAGAAGCATTAGAAGCTTGTTCTAAAGATGAAACAGAGCCTGAGAAAGAAACAATTGAAAAAAGCTCTAATTCCTTGCCAATTCCTCCTGCAAAAGTTATTAGTCTTCCTACCTCGTCAGATTCAATGAAGGTTATTGTCAGCCCTGATACTTAAATTTTATTAGGGACTAGTGAAAGGGTTTTGAGGCATATTTGCTAAACATTTATTCCTATAAAAATCCAGAATTTCCTTTTCATTTTTAGTTAAAGACCAATTAAATGCAGAAATTGCATCTTTAGCTTGAAATGGATTACGAATTCCTACTATTGGTTTAGCTCCATCAGACCTCACCCAATTCAAGGCAACTTGAGCCGGGGAGGCTGAATACTTTTTACCAATATTAGTTATTAAGGTTCTCAATTCTATAGTTTTTGGAAGTATCCTTTGGAATAATTGTTGTCGTAATAAAGTTTTAGGCTTGGGAGATTTATTAGGTGGAACTGTTAGTATTCCCAGCCCTAATGGGCTATAGGCTAAGTATTCAATTTCATTCTCATTACATATATCTTTGATCTTTTCATCTTCCAAGGTTGGTTTCGTTAATAATGAAAGTTGCATTTGTATACTATTAATTTTAATTCCTCTTTTTTTCAGTTTTTGGAATAAAAAACTTAGTCTTTTGGGGCCAATATTAGAGAGCCCAATTTCTTTAATTAAACCTTTCTCGTATAAATCTCCTAGACCATTTAGTAATTGCTCTTCTTGCCAAGGAGCATAGCGATAAGTACTCCAATGAAGCTGTACTCTTGTCATATTCCCTTTAAGACGCTGATTACTTTCTTCAAAAGCCTTATTTAGGCCATTCCGACCAATTCTCCATGGAAAGGGTGCGAGCTTTGTTGCGACAGTAATTTTTTTCAGATTTCTCTTGGGTAACTCTTCCAGGAAATTGCCGATCAGCTTTTCGCTTTGCCCAAATAAACTTCCAGTGCCGTATGAATCTGCACTGTCTACAAGATCTAATCCTCCATCTATTGCATCAAAAAAAGTTTTTTTAAGTAAACTATCATCTGTTTCAGGTTTGTAGCCCCAAACAAGCTTGTTTCCCCACGCCCAAGTTCCAAAACCAATCCCAATTTTTTTCTTAGTCATGACTTCATTGATGTTATTTCAAATAAAGAAAACTAATATCATTATCTTACATGAATAAATTAAATAGTTTTAAAGATTCTTCTTTAAAAAAAAAACACAGTAATAAACAAAATCAAAAAGATAATGTAAGTAAAGATCAGCCAGAAAAAGTGCTATGTAATCATTGTGGAAGAACTTCTAGTAACGGTATAAGATGTCTAGGTATTTGTGTAGCAGATAATGATTATTAATTTATCTATTTAGATATGAGAGTAAAATAATACATTTTTAATTTAAATTATCAACCCATATTTGATATTATTCAATTACATCAATAATCCCTTCAGTTATATATCTTGCCATTTTTGTTATGTGTTTTCTGATTTCACCTTCTTTGATATTCCACTTGTTAGACATTTCCTTTACTTTTTTATTTACTTTAATGTACTCAATCATTTTATTTGCAAGGTATACAGGTAATTCTTGTTGATTTGTAGAAGATAAAGTTTCCCATCCTTCTTTATCGATGAGTCCAATTTCCTGGAGATTTTTAGTATTCGTGAAATTATATAATTCTGTTATTCCTATAGAGAGATAAAGAGATCCTAATTCATCAAGAAAACTTTTTGAATTTGTACCATTTTTGAATTCATTAATTTTCTCATCGAGTAAAGATATTTGTTCAGATTCACCTTCCTTTATTGAATTTAATAATCTATAAAAAGAACTGAATTCAATTTGATCAGACACTGTTCTTATTGCTTAATATGATTAATATTAATTCATGAATAATGTTTCTATGTGAATTCTTCTGTTTAATTGTAATGAAAAAAAACCTTCACAACATCGGAAAAAAATATTCAATCAAGAAGTGAAAATAAGATGTAAATATTTGTTATCTTGATTATCTACAAGCTTTTCGATAGTGGTTCTTTTAAAGGCTAACTGTAAGAATAGAGATATGATCAATCTTTTAGATCTAGTACCAAAATCAATTTATTAATTTCTGAACCTTCTTGAAACTTGCTACTCGCTACACATTGAGCATTGTGCTGGAGGGTTTCCTCAGAAAAATTAAACTAAAAATAATTAAGGCGGCACCCAGATTCGAACTGGGGATAAAGGATTTGCAATCCTCTGCCTTACCACTTGGCCATGCCGCCAAAAATGAAATTTTCATTTCCAATTCAAATCGTATCAGTCAAACCGAACAAAACCTTTTGTTTCTTTGTAATGGTCATGGAGAAGACACGATTGCTTGCAGGGTTATAGAAGCTCTGCATGAAATTAATCCAGATATTTCCCAAGAAGTTCTCCCGATGGTTGGAGATGGGAAGACGTTTTCCAAGCTTGTAAAAGATGGCTGGCTTGCCAAGATTGGTCCCTCCACATTTTTGCCAAGCGGAGGATTTAGTAATCAGAGTTTTAGTGGTTTGGTTTTAGATTTAAAAGCTGGATTATTAAAAAGTCTCTGGAGGCAATGGACTTTGATATATAGATCAGCTAAAAAAGGAACAATTATCGTTGCAGTTGGAGATTTATTACCTCTTCTTTTTGCATGGGCTAGTGGGGCGAATTATTGTTTTATTGGCACTCCTAAAAGTGATTACACATGGGCGAGTGGGCCAAGATCCGCATTGAGTGATTGTTACCATCGATTGAAAGGAACTGAGTGGGATCCATGGGAATATTGGTTGATGCGATCTAGTCGTTGCAGGATGGTTGCAGTAAGAGACAAAATCACTGCTAGAGGTTTGAGAAATCATGGAGTAAAGGCGCTATCGCCGGGAAATCCAATGATGGATGGAATTTCTAATAGAGAATGTCCTAATGACTTTAAAAAACATAGACGTTTGATTTTGTTATGTGGAAGTCGTTTGCCTGAAGCGTACCAGAATTTTAAAAAACTTTTAATTGCAATTCAGCTTATTCAAATTTCTTCTTCCATTGCAGTATTTGTGCCTTTAAGTTCTTCTTTAATGAGAAAAAAAATAGAATTGATATTAATTGACTCAGGTTTTAAACCTACTTATCAATCAACAGGTGAAAATGGGATTTCGGAAACATGGAAAAAAGACTCATTACTTATATTGATTGGCTTTAATAATTTTTCTTGTTGGGCTAAGTGGGGAGAAGTAGGAGTGGCTAATGCAGGTACAGCTACAGAACAATTAGTAGGTTTAGGTATTCCATGCGTGTCCTTGCCAGGAAAAGGTCATCAATTTAATTTCAATTTTGCTAAGCGTCAAAGTCGTTTATTAGGAGGTGCGGTAGTTATTGCTAAGGGTTCTCAAACTCTTGCAAAACTAGTGGAGTTTTTACTGAATTCTGATTTTGATAGAGAGGTTATTGGGATCAGAGGGGCTAAAAGAATGGGTCCCGAGGGTGGAAGTCATGCTATAGCCCTTAGTATTTTGACTCACTTGTCTGAGGGTTTATAGTGCGGTGTAATCTAGTGGAAGATTTTTTATAAAGACTTTCTATTCAAGCTTCTGCATATGCCACTTATTGAAGATCATCATTATCTTAAAATTTGTGCTCAGCTAGCATCTTCTTTAAGTATAAGTATCGCAGCCGCTCGACGAAAAGTAGAGGTTGCTGCAGCTAAAGAAGGGAAAAAAGATTTGCAATCAAGAAAAGAAATTGCTCAAAAGATTCTTGAGCAAAGTTTAAATGAGGATAAACAGCAAGGTCTATCGACAACTGAATCATTTGATAAATTATTAAAGGCTCTAAAAGAAGAGGAGAATTTTATGCTTGAGGATTAATAGATCTTTAGATTAAAAAAATTAATGATCAAAAATATTTGTAAATCTTCTTCTATCAAGCTCGGACAAAATTGGTACGCATTGGAAACATTTTTTGGCTAATTCCCATCTTTCTTCACGTTTCAACATCTCTTCCAGTTTGTGTTTTGCTCCTAGTAAATATCTAACATCATTAGCCGCATAGATAAGTTGTTTTTGAGTTAAATCACCAACTTTTCCCCAGTCACTACTTTGAGCTTGTTTGTCTAACTCCACTCCAACAGTTTCCATAACTACTTCTTTCAATCCATGCCTTGGACTGTAAGTTCTACCTATTTTGCTTGCTATTTTTGTACAAAAAATTGGATTAACTTCAATATTTAGATTACTTGCTAAGGCAGCTACATCAAATCTTGCAAAATGAAAGACTTTTTCAATTGTTTTTCTCTCAAGAATAGATTTTAAGTGAGGTGCTGAATGTTGATTTCGTTCTATACGAATACAAATAACATTATCAAATGCATCACATATTTGTATTAAACATAGCCTGTCTCTGCCATGAATTAATCCCATGGCTTCAGTATCAACCGCTAAAGCTATAGATGAACTTAAAGCAATTTCAGTTTCATTATCTATGTCTTTATCAAAGATCTTGAAAGTCGAAGGTTCATCAAGTTTTTTTGGCATAACAAATTTAATGAGAATTTAATTCATCAGTAATTTCTGTATGATGCAATTGTAATACCTGAATGATGAAAAATATTTAGTAAATTCAACGATTTTATCTTTTCAAATATTTTTTAATTTATTTAGCTCACTTTTGTAGCTATGTCATACAGAACAATTAAAATAAAAGAGGTCGTATTTTTGAGATGCAATCTGCATTCTCCTCAACTTTATTTCTCACTATCCTATTGGCGATAGGTTTGGGGTTTTTTCTGCGAGCAGCGAGTAAGGACCGCACAACAGTTGTAGATGTTCAGTCTCCTTTGCCTCCTCTGGAGGTTTTGAAAGGTATTAGTTTTTGGTTAGAAGAACGTGGTTGGAAAAGAAATGGAGGTAATGTTGAAGAGAAATTGTTGATCTTTAATGGCAATGTTGCTTCTAGTACTTTTTTGGTTATCTTTTTATCTTGCCTCGGAGGAGTGGGCTCAGCCTGTTTGGGTCTGGTTCTGATTCAGCTTTATCCTTCTTTGAGTTGGTGGCCTTTACTACTGGCTGCAATTGGTGCACCTCTGGCCGGAATCATTTATCGTATTAAATCTAAACGAGAGGAATCATTAGAAGTTAAGCTATTAAGTTCAGATTTATCTGACATCAGTATTTTACGAATCAAAGCTCATCGTGATGAGCTAATAGCAATTCAGTTGGAATTATCTGAAAGTCTTGAGCTTAGTAGTGAAAACTCTCTACTTTCTTCTCCTATTTAATTAGTATTTGCAGTGATAAATAAAGTATTAAATAGTTTAAAATTAATAGTATTTTTAATTACTTTTTATTCTGTTTCTCAACTTTATTACACTAGGAATTTTAGTTTCACTGAAGACTTTGAACTAATCATAGGCGAAGTTTCAAGTCTTCCTGCAAACTGGGTTGGGAGTAGAAATGTAGATAAAAATATCCCTATTTTAATATTAGCTGGCCATGCAGATTCTCAGGGATTTGCTGGGGCTGGCACACCTGGTGAAGCTGTTGATAAGTTTGGTTTGAATCCAATGCATCCTGGAATTAGTGATGAACTTTTTTGGAATTTAAAACTACAAGAATCAATTGTTAAACTGGGCAAAAAGAAAGGTTTAAATATTAGATCTTATGACCCAGGGATAAGAAATATAGATGATGCTAATGATCCAAGAACGAATTGGTCAGTAGGTAGGAGATTCGCCAAACGTGGTGGCTATGTGATTGAGATTCATTTTGATGCATATGGCCAGTATGGAGTGGGTTCAGGCTTGATACCTCCTTTTTCTGAGACGCCAAACAAAATAGACGAGTCAATCGCAAGAACATTTGGACGGTTTCCTGTTTTATTTAGAGGAGGTTTAGGTGCTCCAAGGAGGCAAATAAGGATTCTTGAAATTGGGAAATTAGAGGGTTTGTTAGAAAAAAATCTCAGAAATTTCAAAACCAGGAAAAAAACAATAGAGCTCATTTCAAATGAAATAGTTCAGGCTTTTTTAAATGGAATTATCTAGAAGTGCAGTATTTAATCCAATGCTTGATAAGGTAAACACCTCTCTTCCAGAGATTTATCTGTAAACCAATCTTGAGGCTTAGTAAATAAATCTGTTAAAAGCGCCTCTCGTGAATCTTCTTCTGGTTTGTATCCATACTCCCATCGTGCCAAGGGCGGTAATGACATCAATATTGACTCCGTTCTTCCATTCGTTTGTAATCCAAAAATGGTGCCTCTATCCCATACCAAATTGAACTCAGCATATCTACCGCGCCTATAAAGTTGAAAGTCTCTTTCTTTTGTTGAAAAGGTTTGATCTTTGCGCTTTTTTATTATTGGCTCATAGGAGGGCAGAAATGCCTGCCCGCATGCTTTGGCAAGTGAAAAAAGATTTTCCCAATTCAAAGAATAGTTCCCTAGCTCTTTTGAGATGTTAGAGGCCTTCCCATTGGCATTTTGTCCTTTATAGAGCAAGCCGGATCCATCTTGATAGTCATAAAAAATACCTCCAACTCCTCTTGTCTCATTTCGATGTTTTAGAAAGAAATATTCGTCACACCAAGGTTTGAAAACCTTATGAAGATCTTTATTGATTGTGTCACATGCAGCTTTATGGCATGAGTGAAAGTGACGCGTGTCAGATAGATATGGATAGAAAGGGGTTAAATCAGCCCCTCCCCCAAACCACCAAACAGGACCTGCTTCGAAATATCTGTAGTTAAGATGAACAGTTGGTATGTAGGGACTTTTGGGGTGAAGAACCATTGAGGTTCCAGTCGCAAACCAAGAGTGACCTTTTGCTTCTGGTCTTTGGCTAATGATAGAGGGTGGAAGTTCATTGCCATGTACTTCAGAAAAATTCACCCCTCCCTGTTCAAAGATTTTTCCATTTTTCAATACTCTTGAGCGTCCACCACCACCCTCTGGTCTCTCCCAAGATTCTTCTAGGAATTTGCCTTCTCCATCGATAGTCTCCAAGCCACTACAAATTTCATCTTGAAGACCTAAAACAAGCTTTTTGGCTCGATCTCTTGAGTTTTTGGCCGGTAAATTGGCTTGATATTGTAAGGAGGACAAAATTAACTGTATTTTGCTTTCTCTAAAAAAATACTTTCAAATGATGCAAATTTCACACCAATATTGGAAAAGTTTGTATTGCAAATATTTTTTACTTATTACTAAAGGCAATATCATTGGATAGTGATGTGGAAAATCTGTCGATTTTTTTACTATCATCGAATGTAATAGAAATTAAGAATGAAAACCAACGAGAAGGTTTTAAAAGCGTTTAATTCAGTCAAAGATGTCGGAAGTAAACGATCTATTGTTGAACTTGGATGGCTGGAAATAGTTTCAGTAAAGCCCCCTAAAATTGTTGTAAGACTGTCTCTCCCTAATTTTGCGTTAGCTCAAAGAAGTCAAATAGCAAATGATATTAGGGAAAGCATTAAGTCATTGGAAGATATAGAAGATGTACAAATTGAGATAGGTGATTCATCTTCATCTGAGGAGTCTCCTATTGGTCAAGCAGGTCATGGTGGTCAATCTCAGGGATTAACTCCAATACCAAAAGTGAAAAATGTTATTGCTATAAGTAGCGGTAAAGGTGGTGTCGGTAAAAGTACTGTTGCCGTGAATTTAGCTTGTGCCCTTAGTCAAAAGGGTTTCAAGGTTGGTTTGCTTGATGCTGATATCTATGGACCAAATACGCCCTATATGCTCGGTGTTAGCGAAATAACTCCTGAAGTGAGTGGTACGGGTGCAGAACAAAAGATTATTCCAATTGAAACATGTGGGATCGGGATGGTTTCAATGGGATTATTAATTGATCAAAATCAGCCAGTAATTTGGCGTGGCCCAATGCTTAATGGAATCATTCGACAATTTTTATATCAAGCTTCTTGGGGTGAGCGTGATTTTTTAATAGTAGATCTTCCACCAGGAACCGGAGATGCTCAACTTTCTTTGGCTCAAGCAGTTCCTATGGCAGGTGTGATAATAGTCACAACTCCACAAAATGTATCGCTTCAAGACTCAAGAAGGGGTTTGGCCATGTTTAAACAACTGAATATTCCTGTACTCGGAGTGATCGAAAATATGACTTATTTTATTCCTCCAGATCAACCACAAAAGTCATATGAGATTTTTGGCTCAGGAGGAGGTAATCAATTAGCTAAAGAGAATAATGTCCCTTTACTTTCTCAGATACCAATAGAGTCAGATACTTTTTCTGGTACAGGTAACGATCTACCGGTGGTTTATACATCTCGAGATTCCATAACAGCAAAAGTATTTTTAGAACTTGCTGGAACTTTATGTAATGCATTATCTGTTAAACAGTGATTTAAACTAATGATGGGTTTTGGTCGCAATAAAATACCTACTTTTAAAATAATTAGAAATAAAAAATTTTGGAAAGATGTAGATTTAATAATTTGGATCGTACCCCTTATTTTAGTACATTTATCTTGTTTCTTAATTGCAAGTACTCAAAGAAATCTTGGAATTACAGATTGGTATCAACATGCAATTATTGCCTATATAGGTTCTTTAATTGTTTATTTCTTAGCTCAATTTCCCTTGCAAAATTTACGAAAATATATTTTTCCAATATATATTATAGCTATTTTAACACTTTTATATGTAAATTTTAGTGGAACTTCTGCTCTAGGAGCACAAAGATGGTTCAGCTTTGCAGGTTTTTATATTCAACCATCTGAGTTTGCAAAAATAACTTTGATACTAGTTTTGGCGTCTATTTTAGATCGAAAAAGATTTTCTAAATTATCACACTTAATAAAACCCTTATTAGTGTCTTGTTTGCCTTGGCTTTTGGTCTTTATACAACCTGATCTTGGAACATCTCTTGTTTTTGGAGCAATACTTCTGGGGATGTTGTATTGGTCAGGGATGCCATATGAGTGGGCATTTATTATTTTGGCTACTTTAGTTACAGGATTACTAGCATATTTGTATCCAATTGGACTTTTCATTTGGATTCCAATAATTGGTTTTTTATCTTATAAATCTTTGCCAAATAGGAAAATATTAACATTATTAGTTATCATTTTTCATTCGTTAATAGCAAAACTAACGCCTTGGTTTTGGGAAACAGTTTTAAGAGATTATCAAAGAGATCGATTAATTATTTTTCTTGATCCCAGCCAAGATCCTTTAGGTGGTGGATATCACATGCTTCAAAGTAAAATAGGTATCGGTTCGGGAGGATTGATTGGCACAGGTTTAATGCAAGGTCAATTAACTAAATTAAAATTCATACCAGAACAACATACTGATTTTATTTTTAGTGCTCTTGGCGAAGAAACAGGTTTTTTGGGTAGTTTATTGGTCATATTTTTATTTTTTATTCTAATTTTTCGATTAATAAAAATAGCCCTTGAGGCGCGTACTGATTTTGAAGCGTTAGTAGTTATTGGAATAGCTTCAATGTTTATTTTTCAAATTATGGTCAATATATTTATGACTATTGGCCTAGGTCCAGTTACAGGAATCCCATTACCCTTTATGAGCTATGGAAGAACGGCATTATTAGTGAATTTTATAAGTTTGGGTTTTTGTTTGTCTGTCTCTAGACGTGGACAATCAATTAGAAAAAATCTTTGATTAAGGGTATTAATTTCGTTGTATTAGAGTTTGAGCCTTAGTGCTATTAATTCGCAAATAACATCTTGAGGTTGAGTTTGACTATCAATGTAAAGGAAGGAATCCTCACTTTCTTCTCAAGCACGGATTTAATTAAAATGTACTTTAATGTATTAACGTTTGATTAGCTCTTCTGATTCTCTCGAGTAAACAAATCTCCTGATTTTTAATTTGTTCAAACACAATTTCTTTGGCTTCTTCAATAGATTGATTGAGAAATTCTCAATTCAATTTCAGTAAATAATATCAGCTAAAGCACCTCACGAGCTAAACACTTCTTTTTATGCTTTTTCATCCATTAAAACCAAATCAAATAGATGGATTTAAAGGTTTCTGCAAGGTTGGGAGGGTTCTGTGAGTTCGTCTCTCGTAACCATTCAAGCTTTACAAAAAAGGATGGCTAAGGGGGTCCCCCATTCAACTTGTAGTGAATCTGCAGGAAGAAGAATGTGGTGGGCCGCTCTTGATATTCTTCAATCAGAAATATTGCTACCAATGAACCTTACTCGAGGTTTGTGGTTGTCTTCCCCTTTGCCTGCACTGTACGAACCGAAATTACTTAATAAATTTCGAGGATGGGTGTGGGCTCCAAAGGATTTGTTAAATCTTACCAATCCTTCTGTTGGGATATTGCCTCCTAGTCAATCAGTTTCGCCGGATTTTCATGATGATTCCTCAGGTTATGAGCGTTTGACTCTTCTAGAGGAAGATGGAAACGATCCATTGCTGATAGTTATTACTCCTGAAATTCAAATTGCTTTAGCTTTGGAAGGGGAATCTGAGGATAGAAAACTATTAATGCGGAGTGATCCTGAGACATTGAGTGATCTTTTGACGTTATTAGATAACAGATTAAACACAGAAAATGTTGAACAAGCAAATAATCTTAGAAACGCTCTTGGAGAAATGGGACAGCTTAAAACAAATGATGATTTGTCTAAGGTATTTTGGCCTTTATTATCACAAAGACTCGCAGATATCGCACCCAGTTTAAATATTCAGACTTTACCAGACAACATAATTAATGATCACAAATCAAGTGCAAAAAATAGTGAAATCTCCTTACTTGAAGCTTTAACGCACGAAATCAGAACTCCATTAGCAACCATAAGAACATTAATAAGATCTCTTCTTAGGAAGCAAGATTTGCCTAAAGTTGTTGAAAACCGTTTGAAGCAAATAGATATTGAATGTACAGAACAAATTGATCGTTTTGGTTTGATTTTTAATGCAGTGGAGTTAGAAAGAAGCAAGCCTGAACAAACTAATTTAGCTTTAACTGATTTAGGCAAAATGCTCACAATGCTTTCTCCCGTCTGGAGTAATCAGTTAGAGAGAAAAGGCTTGAAACTGATTCTTGATATAACTCCTGATTTGCCTAAAGTTTTGAGTGATTCTGAAGGACTTGAATTAATGTTGACCGGTCTTATTGATCGCAATAGTCGTGGATTACAAACGGGTGGAGAATTAACTTTGAAATTAAGGCCAGCAGGGCAGAGACTAAAGCTTCAAATTTTAACCCAGCTCACCTCAATACCTAACTATGGAGTATCAGAAAATGTTTCTAATGAAGAAATTGGGCCAGTACTCAGTTGGAATCCATCTACCGGTAATTTGCAGCTTAGTCAGGCCGCAACGCAAAGGCTTTTAAAAAGTCTTGGTGGCCGTCTTACTAATAGGCGAGATAGTGGAATGACGATATTTTTTCCTATTTCTGAATTAAAAGAACTTGATCTCCTGGATTAATGTTGACGCGTGTGAAGTTGACGAGAAATGAGTCAAAAGGCACAAAATAAAGTGCTAATTTAAAAATATAAAGAATAAGTTGGTTTAATTTAAAGCATGACTGAAGTATTACCTGGAGCACTTCCAAAACACATTGGTAGCACTGGTGGACTATTAAACTCGGCTGAAACCGAAGAGAAATATGCAATTACTTGGACAAGTAAAACGTCAGAGGTCTTTGAACTTCCAACGGGAGGAGCTGCAGAAATGCATGAGGGTGATAATCTTATGTACTTTGCTAGAAAAGAGCAGTGTTTTGCATTAAATACTCAATTGAGAGGATTTAAGCCAAGAATAGAAACAAGTAAAATTTATAGAATTTACCCTGGAGGAGATAGAGAATTACTTTTCCCTAAAGATGGTGTTTTCTCGGAGAAGCCAAATGAAGGGCGTCAAAAAGAAGGATATAATAATAGGCGTATTGGAGAAAATCCAAATCCAGCAAGCTTGAAATTTAGCGGAAAAAAAACTTACGATGCATGAGTGATTCAATTTTTACTTTTGCCCCCTTTAAATATATATATTGGGCTGCCATTATGCAGTCATGCTTAGTTTAGATAAGGAACAATTTCTTTTATCAGCTTCCAGAGGGGCAAACTATATTCCCTTGGCAAAAAGTTGGCCAGCAGATTTAGAAACCCCACTCACTACATGGCTTAAAGTTGGCAACGATAGTTCTCCAGGAGTATTGCTTGAATCAGTAGAAGGCGGAGAAACTCTTGGTAGGTGGAGTGTGGTGGCATCTGATCCTCTCTGGAAGGCGATAGTAAGAGGTAATGAATTGACTAGATGCTGGAGAAATGGAAAACAAGAAAAGTTCTATGGAAGTCCAATTCAAATACTCAGAAAAATGCTTGCTCCTTATTCATCTGTCTCTTTGCCAGGCTTGCCACAACTAGGACAACTGTTTGGTATGTGGGGGTATGAACTAATTCAATGGATTGAGCCCACAGTGCCTACCTATCAATTATCAGATAAAGACTTGCCAGATGGTATTTGGATGTTTATGGATAAAGTTTTAATTTTTGATCAAGTAAAACGTCTAATAACTGCTGTTGCATATGGAGATTTAAGTGATGGAGTGTCTCCTGAAAATGCTTATATAACTGCCTGTGGACAAATTAATGAACTTCAAGATTTGATGGCTGCTCCTTTAAAGCCTATAAAGTCTTTAAGGTGGAATGAAAAAGGCAATAGATCAATTGATATGACTTCTAATACATCAAGAAATGAATTTGAAGATAGTGTAAAATCCGCGAAAGAATTCATTAAGAAAGGTGATATTTTTCAGTTAGTTATTAGTCAAAAATTGGAGTCGACTGTTATACAAAAACCTTTTGAATTATATCGAAGCCTGCGGATGGTAAACCCCTCTCCATTCATGGCATTTTTTGACTTTGGAGATTGGCAACTTATTGGTTCTAGTCCAGAAGTAATGGTTAAGGCCCAGCAAACAGATAAGGGAATTCAAGCAAGTTTGAGACCAATCGCAGGTACACGTCCCAGGGGTCAAAATGATTTGGAAGATGCAATCCTACAGAAAGAACTTTTAAAAGACCCTAAAGAAAGAGCAGAGCATGTCATGTTAGTGGATTTAGGACGAAATGATTTAGGTCGAGTTTGCACTCCAGGTAGTGTTTCTGTAAAAGAATTAATGGTCATAGAAAAATATTCGCACGTAATGCACATAGTCAGTGAGGTAGAGGGAACTCTAGAAAAAAGAAAGGATATATGGGATTTATTAATTGCTTCTTTCCCTGCTGGAACTGTTAGTGGGGCTCCAAAGATAAGAGCTATGCAACTCATCAATAAATTAGAAAAACAACGTAGAGGCCCTTATTCTGGAGTATATGGCTCTATTGATTTAAATGGAGCACTGAATACAGCTATTACAATAAGAACAATGGTTGTAAGAAGGAATAATAAAAATGATTTTACTGTTCAGGTCCAAGCAGGGGCTGGGGTCGTTGCAGATTCCATACCTTCTAATGAGTATCAAGAAACTTTAAATAAAGCGAAAGGTATGTTTACTGCTTTAGCTTGCTTAGAAGCCCATGATTTATGACCGACTTTATGCTTTTAAAGGGGTTTGAAGTGGAGCTTTTTACTGGCACATTTGCCGGTAAAAATGTAGGTGTTGCAACTGCTATTACGGAAGATTTATCAGATTTTGTTAAAGAACCGGATCAAAGAAATCTTGAGTACATAACTGTTCCAGATCAAAGATATGCAGTTTTAAAACATGCACTTTTGCTGCCAAGACAAAAACTTAGAAAATGGCTTGATTATAAAAAATTGACAATTCTTCCAGGTAGTACTCTAAGTCTTGGAAATACAAAAATTTTTGAAAGGTCAGATTTAGAAAATTCATATCATTCCTTTATAGAAAAAAATTATGGAACAAATGTTGTAACAGCAAGTATTCATATTAATTTAGGTATTGAAAACTTGTCCTTACTTTTTTCTGCTCTTCGGTTGGTTAGATGTGAAGCCTCTTTATTTCTTGCATTAAGTGCTAGCTCTCCTTTTTTAGAAGGTACTGCAACGGGGGTCCATTCTCAAAGATGGGTTCAATTCCCTAAAACACCTCCCAATGTTCCTATGTTTTTGGATCACACACACTATGTGAAATGGGTTGAGGAGCAACTAGGTCAGGGCAAAATGCAAAATGAAAGACATTTATGGACATCAGTAAGGCCTAATGGCCCAGATAGGCCACATATTTTAAATCGATTAGAGTTAAGGATATGTGATTTGGTCGGTAGTGTTGATTTGCTTTTGGCCATAACTGCTTTACTAGAACTCAGAATTATTAATCTTCAAAACAATGTAAAAAAATATGATCCAATTGAAGCAAGCTCTAAAACGCAACAAGAATTGGCTCTAATGGCAGATGAAAATGATTTGATTGCAGCTAAATCTAGTCTTAATGCAAATTTATCTCATTGGAAAAATGGGAAACAAATCAATTGCCGTGATTGGATAAAAGAACTTCTATTAGATGTAACTCCTTTAGCTAAGGAGCTTAATATGTTTGAGTTACTTCAACCTATCGAATCTGTTTTAGTAAATGGAAATCAATCAATGATATGGCTTGATTCTTATTCTAAGGGTGTATCAATTCAGTCTTTGCTGCAGAACGGTATAAGTGAAATGGAACAAGAAGAGACAAATTTCCTTCAAATGAAATCAACCTACTAGTGACTAAGTCGGTAGAACTGCCTCATAATATGTTTATGTTGAAAAATCCTCCTAACGAAAATATCTCTAATCACTCGACAGTAAGTGTTGATGATCAAGATCCTGGATATTTATTGCAGCAAAGGCTTGAACTTGTTGAAGATCTTTGGAAAACAGTTCTCAAAAGTGAATGTCCTCCTGATCAAACAGAGAGACTATTGCGTTTAAAACAATTAAGTGACCCAAGTAATTCAAAGCAAGATAATTCCTCGCAAGCAATTGTCCAATTGATTACGGAAATGGACTTGGCGGAGGCGATATCTGCGGCTCGGGCTTTCTCTCTTTATTTTCAGCTTGTAAATATTCTTGAGCAACGTATAGAGGAAGATAGTTATTTAAACAGTATGAAAAAAGAGAATCTAGAGAACAGTAATTACAAAATAGATCCATTTGCTCCTGCATTAGCTAGTCAGACTGCGCCAGCAACTTTTAGACAATTATTTGAGCGATTACGTCGTTTGAATGTTCCTCCAGCACAGCTTGATGCTTTGATGAGAGAAATGGATATACGCCTTGTTTTTACAGCTCATCCAACTGAAATAGTTAGACATACTGTTCGCCACAAGCAACGAAGAGTAGCTACTCTTTTACAACAACTTCAATCTAATAACTCAATTTCCGAAGCTGAAAAGGAAATATTTAGGTTGCAATTAGAGGAGGAGATAAGACTTTGGTGGAGAACTGATGAGCTTCATCAATTTAAACCAACTGTTCTTGATGAGGTTGACTATGCGCTTCATTATTTTCAGCAGGTTTTGTTTGATGCCATGCCTCAATTAAGAAGGAGACTGACTACTGCCCTGGCTTCAAGTTATCCAGATGTAGAGATTCCTAATGAAGCTTTTTGTACATTTGGCTCTTGGGTAGGTTCAGATCGTGATGGGAACCCGTCAGTAACGCCTGAAATCACATGGAGAACAGCGTGTTATCAAAGACAATTAATGTTGGATCGGTATCTTGCAACAGTTCAAGAGCTAAGAGATCAACTGAGTATATCTATGCAATGGAGTCAAGTAAGTTCTCCTTTGCTAGAATCATTAGAGATGGATAGAGTTCGTTTCCCTGAGGTCTATGAGGAAAGGGCTGCTAGATATCGTCTGGAACCTTATCGATTGAAACTTAGCTATACATTAGAGAGGTTAAGGCTTACTCAACTACGTAATAAGCAGTTGGCTGATGCTGGATGGCAATTCTCTCCAGAAGGAAAGCCTTTAATATCTACAAATAATAGTTTTGATGAGTTTCTTCACTATAGATCTGTAGATGAATTTAAGAATGAATTAGAGCTTATCAGAAATAGTTTAGTTAGTACAGATCTCACATGTGAACCTCTAGATACTTTGTTGAATCAAGTTCATATCTTTGGCTTCTCTTTGGCCAGCTTAGATATTAGGCAAGAAAGTACACGACATAGTGATGCTTTGGATGAACTTACTCGTTATTTAGATTTACCTAAGTCATATGGAGAAATGGATGAGGAAAGCCGAGTTACATGGTTAATGAAGGAATTGCAAACTCGGAGACCACTAATTCCACCTGCGCTTGAGTGGTCTAAAAGTACTCAAGAAACTATCTCAGTTTTTCACATGCTTCATAGGCTTCAGAAAGAATTTGGTACTCGGATATGTCGCTCATATGTGATTTCAATGAGTCATACAGCATCTGATTTGTTAGAAGTTCTTCTTTTAGCTAAAGAGTCTGGGTTGATTGATCCAGCTTTAGGATCTGCTGATTTTCTCGTTGTTCCATTATTTGAAACGGTTGAGGATTTGCAACGTGCGCCTTCTGTAATGGAGTCCTTACTCCAGACAGATGTTTATCGTGAATTACTTCCAAGAGTAGGTGAGAAAATTCAACCACTTCAGGAACTCATGCTTGGATATTCTGATAGCAATAAGGATTCCGGTTTCCTTTCAAGTAATTGGGAAATTCATAAAGCCCAAATAGCACTCCAAGATCTTGCTAGTAGACAAGGAATAGCATTACGCATTTTCCATGGTAGAGGAGGGTCTGTAGGTAGAGGAGGAGGACCAGCCTATCAAGCGATTTTGGCTCAACCGAGTGGTACTATCCAGGGCCGAATTAAGATAACCGAGCAAGGGGAGGTCCTTGCATCAAAATATAGTCTTCCTGAATTAGCTCTTTATAATCTTGAAACTGTTACTACAGCTGTTCTTCAGAATAGCTTGGTTACAAATAAATTAGATGCTACGCCAAATTGGAATGAATTAATGACTAGACTTGCAGCTCGTTCAAGGGAGCACTACCGAGCTCTAGTACATGATAACCCCGAATTGGTTCAATTTTTTCAAGTAGTGACTCCAATAGAGGAAATCAGTAAGTTACAAATTTCTAGTCGCCCTGCTCGAAGAAAGAGTGGTGCAAAAGACTTATCAAGTCTTCGTGCTATCCCATGGGTCTTTGGTTGGACTCAGAGTCGTTTCCTCTTGCCAAGTTGGTTTGGGGTTGGGACGGCTTTGGCTACTGAACTTAAGACAGACCCCGACCAGATGGAGATGTTGCGAATGTTGAATCAGAGATGGCCATTTTTTAGAATGTTGATATCTAAAGTAGAGATGACTCTTTCAAAAGTTGATTTGGAGGTCGCCCATCACTATATGGTTAGTTTAGGTGGCGATGATAATCGAGATGCCTTTGCTCGTATTTTTGAGATTATTTCAAGTGAATATAGTTTGACCAAGAAACTAATTCTAGAAATTACTGACAAATCAAAATTATTAAGTGCAGACCCTGCTTTGCAATTGTCTGTAAACCTTAGAAATAGGACTATTGTCCCTTTAGGATTTTTACAAGTTGCTCTTCTGAAACGATTAAGAGATCAGAATCGTCAACCACCAATTAGTGAGGATTTGAGTGTTGACGCCTCTCAAAGTTCACGAACATATAGCCGTAGTGAATTATTGCGTGGAGCTTTGTTGACCATTAATGGTATTGCTGCAGGGATGAGGAACACAGGATGACATGCTTGGATTAAATTCATTAAATAAATCTCCTCAAATTCCTGAGGGCTTTGTCCTTCTTAGGAGTGAGTTTGTTTCTGTACGAAAAATAAATAGGCTACTATCAAGATGTAATCAAGATACTCATCAACCAAGGAAGTTGGAATTAGCCTTGAAAAGTAGTGATTTTTATTTAACTCTCCTTCAAAAGACTTCTGAGAACCTTGTAGGTTTTGTTCGTGTGACTAGTGATAAAGGTTTAAATGCAAATCTGTGGGATTTGGTGGCCGAGCCCGGTGATCAACAAGATAAATACATGTCTATTGTAGTTTTTAAAGCAATTGAAATCATTAGACGTGAGTTGCCAGGCTGTAGCATTTCTGTTGCTGCTCCAAATATTTCACTTAAAGCTTTAAACGCAAATGGATTTTTATTAGATCCCAATGGGATCAAAACAATGGGATTTAGATTTTGAAAAATTAATTTTTACGAGCATGGAGGGACTCGAACCCCCGACTCTCAGAACCGGAATCTGATGCTCTATCCAACTGAGCTACATGCCCAATAAAGGGTTGTTATTAAAAAAGGCCAAATACTGAGACCTTATTAAAATTAGCTTACATACAAATCCCATAAAGAAACATCCAACTTCACCAGTTAGAACTTAATTATTTTCGAAATTATCAACGTTTTCAGGTTGAGTTTACTGAAAATCGTTTGATAGTAATAGGGCCAAATGGAATTGGGAAATCTAATCTACTTGAATCTGTAGAGCTCTTATCTAGTTTACGTTCTCATCGATCAAACCGAAATCAGGATTTGATTTATTGGGATCAAGATAAAGCTTGTTTAACTGCGACGATTGAAGATGATCAAAAACTTTCTTTAGAAATAAATAGAAAAGGTGGCAGAAAAGCCTACAAAAATGAAAAACTTTTAACTCGTCAAATTGATTTGATTGGGCCTATGAGAAGTGTAGGGTTTAGCGCACTTGATCTAGAATTAATTCGGGGGGAACCATCTCTAAGAAGAAATTGGCTGGATAGAATCGTTCAACAACTCGAGCCTATATATTCTGATTTAATGGGAAGGTTTTCTAGATTGCTTAGACAAAGAAGTCAGCTATGGCGTAACTTAAATCTTGAATCGAACAAGGATCAAAATATTTTATTAGATTCTTTTGATATGCAGATGGCCTTGGTGAGTACAAGAATTCATCGAAGAAGGAGGCGTATATTAAATCGTCTACTTCCTATTGCTGCAAGTTGGCAACAACATTTAAGCAACAGTAAGGAAAAACTAAATATTCTATATTTGCCTGGTAGCAAACTCGAGGGTGAAGAAAGTGAAAGACTTTGGAGGGAGAGTATTGAACGTCAACTTTTAGAAATTAGATCTGAGGAAGAGATAACGGGTAATTGTCGAGTAGGTCCTCATCGTGATGATGTTCAGTTTTTATTAAATGGAGTGGATGCTAGACGTTTTGGTTCTGCTGGACAACAGAGAACTATTGTTTTGGCCTTGAAATTGGCGGAATTAGAGTTAATCAAATCTTTGTATGGTAAATCTCCAATATTGCTTTTAGATGATGTTTTGGCTGAACTGGATCCTAAACGACAATTATTGCTTTTAGATGCTGTCGGTCAAAAACATCAATGTTTAATAAGTGCAACACATCTGGAATCATTTGAAGGTGAATGGGTAAGAAACTCGCAATTAATGCAATTAGATTCCTTTTGTTGAAACTATTGGTCGGTTATTGTGGGAATGCTTTTTAAATAGATATGGAACCTTTTTTTACAGAATTACATCCAAATCCTGGATGGCATGGCTCTTGCAAGTCGAATGACATAGAAACCTTACATACAAATTCTCGTGAGAATATTGGCAGGCACTGCATACTTGAACTTTATCAATGTGATCATGCGAAGCTTAATGATGAAGCTTTTATAAGGACAACTATCACATCATCAGCTAAAATTTCCGGTGCAACGCTTATAAATTTGGTAACACATGGTTTTAAGCCTCAGGGAGTTACGGGGTTAGCTTTATTGGCTGAATCTCATATCTCAATACATACTTGGCCAGAGATTGGTTATGCCGCTATAGATGTATTCACGTGTGGAGATCATACGATGCCTGAAAAAGCTTGCAAGTTACTTTTTAAAGAGTTTTTGGCTAAGAACTTCTCATTTAAAAATATCGCAAGAGAAATACCTTCAGAAATTCAAAATTTGCATCGCCAGCCTTGATCAAAATTAATGGTGAAAGTAAATCAACAACCCTTTCATTATCAGAGTTTATTTTTAAGTAGTTTTTATGTCTCTGGTGAGTTTTCCACTAACCAACCCCTCTAGATCGAGACTTATTGAATGAAAGCCTAAATATAAAAAATATTTAACTAATTTACTCCTTTCAATAAGCTGAATAAATTTATCTATTTCATTTGCGGGTAATTCGATTCTGGCTGATAGGCCTTGACTTCTGACACGAACTCGAGAAAAACCTTGATTAATAATCCATTCTTCTGCTAAGGCAATTTGCTCAAGCCTTTTCGAACTTATTTCCTCTCCAAAGGGAATCCGAGAGGCTAAACATGGTTGAGCAGGTTTATCCCACCAAGGTAAACCCAATGATTTAGAAATCGAACGAATTGATTTTTTATCTATTTTCAGTTCGGCAAGAGGTGATATCACTCCTGCGTGATTGGATGCTTTAATTCCTGGTCGAAAGTCGTGAAGATCGTCATAATTAACTCCATCGAGCACCTGAGCATTATTGAATCTTTTTGAAATTTGATTTAAATGCTTATGCAATTCTTGTTTACAAGCAAAGCATCTATTTTCAGGATTCTTAAAGTAATTTGGCTCATTGATTTCATTCGTTTGGCATTCTTCATGACGAATGCCAATCCAATTTGCTTGAAGACGTGCTTGCTTAAGTAAGTATGGAGCCAACGAAGGAGAGATGCCAGTTACGGCAAAGGCCTTTGAACCTAGTTGTTCTTGCGCTATTGTTGCTATTAAAGAACTATCAACACCACCAGAGAATGCAACACAAGCATTATTTATGTCTTTAATAAATTCTCTTAACAACCTTAATTGCTTCAGCTCTGATTCGGTTAAAGATTCAAGTTGACTAAAAAACACTTTTTTAATTGATCATTAATTTGATGAAATTGAAATTTCTACATTCTTTCATCTTTGTATGTATTTCGCACATACTATGACGTCTAATGAAGAAGAAGTTAAGTTGCATGCATAAGAAGCAGAATTTTCGATCGTGGTATCAAACGGAATAGGAATTACTACAGCATCGGAAAGCCAGGAACGTAGTCACGGACAATTACATGTTTATGACGGCGAGGGGAAAGGGAAGAGCCAGGCGGCTTTGGGGGTGGTTTTGAGAACTATAGGCCTTGGCATATGTGAGAAAAGACAAACAAGAGTATTACTTCTGAGATTCTTGAAAGGGCCTGGTCGCTCGTATGACGAAGATGCAGCGATAGACGCTTTACAACAAGGATTCCCTCACCTGATTGATCAAGTTAGAACTGGCAGGGGTGAATTTTTTAACTCCGACCAATCTACAAAATTTGATTATCAAGAAGCTCAAAGAGGATGGGACATAGCAAAGGGTGCCATTGCTAGTGCTTTATATTCAGTTGTTGTTCTAGATGAATTGAATCCTGTTCTAGATTTAGGATTATTACCTGTTGAAGAAGTTGTTAAGACTCTAACTTCAAGACCAAATGGTATGGAAGTTATCGTTACGGGAAGAGCTGCACCAAACCCTCTGATTAAAGTTGCGGAACTTCATTCAGAGATGAAAGCTCATAGACGCCCTGAAATTAATAACGATGAAATTATTTTTGAGAACAATATTGGTGGGATTGAAATATATACCGGAGAAGGAAAAGGCAAATCTACCAGCGCTTTGGGTAAAGCTTTACAAGCTATTGGAAGAGGGATTAGCCAGGATAAAAGTCATCGTGTATTGATTTTGCAATGGCTTAAGGGTGGTAGTGGTTACACAGAAGATGCCGCTATTGCAGCTCTTCGAGAAAGCTACCCTCATCTAGTTGACCATCTTCGATCTGGTAGAGATGCGATTGTTTGGAGGGGCCAGCAAAAGCCCATTGATTATATAGAAGCTGAAAGAGCCTGGGAAATTGCAAGGGCAGCTATATCCAGTGGTCTTTATAAGACTGTGATTTTGGATGAGTTAAATCCAACAGTTGATTTGGAACTCCTACCAGTCGAGCCAATTGTTCAAACATTGCTACGCAAACCATCAGAGACAGAAGTGATTATCACAGGAAGATGTAAACATCAACCCATATATTTTGATTTAGCAAGTGTTCATTCTGAGATGGTGTGTCACAAACACTATGCAGAAAAAGGAGTTGATTTGAAAAGGGGAGTTGATTATTAACTCTAATTAATTGTTGCTTTATTCCATGCTTCAATACCTCCTTCGATATTAATACCTCTTATTCCAAATTTGTTTAAATGCTTTAATGCACGTAATGATCTTTTTCCACTTTTACAAAATACATAAAGATTTTTTTTTGCGGTAAGGATTTTTATTTCATTAATGGCTTCCCCACTTTCAATAGTGCTAAGAGGGATAAGCTTTGAACCTTTAATTGAACATTGATTGTATTCATTTTGATCGCGAACATCTATTAAGAGTATTTCTTTTGATGATTGGCTAAGGAGTATTTTTAATTCCTTAGTTGAAATACCTTGTATATCACAAGCCACCTCATTTTTAACCGTGACCTCTGAACAGAAACTTTGATAATCTATTAGTTTATTTATATTTCTATTTTCTTTCTTTGATTTCAATGTTAGCTCTTTAAATCTCATCTGTAATGCATTAAAAATTAGGAGCCTACCGTTAAGTGGATAACCAATATTTGTTATTATCTTGATAGCTTCTGCTGCTTGAATTGTACCAATAATTCCTGGAAGAATTCCCATTACGCCTGCTTGAGAGCATGATGGAATTAATTCTTGTGGAGGAGGTGTTGGGATAAGGTCTCGATAGTTAGGGCTATCTTTTTTCAGATTAAATACACTTACTTGACCTTCAAATCTTGCAATTGAACCATATATATTAGGTTTTTTAAGTATTAGACAAGCATCATTAATTAAGTATCGCGTTGGGAAATTGTCTGAACAATCACATATCACATCATAACTCCTAAGTATTTCCAAAGCATTACTACTTGTTAGCTTTTGATTGAATAAGTCAACTCGGCAAGAAGGATTTATTTTAAGTATTTGTTGCTTGGCAGAATCTGTTTTTAATAGACCTATTGAATTTGTTGTATGAATGATTTGCCTTTGTAAGTTTGAGTATTCAACGACATCAAAATCAACTATTCCGATACGCCCAATTCCAGCTGCTGCAAGATAAATTAAAAGTGGAGATCCTAGTCCTCCTGTTCCAATGCAAGCAACTGAGCCTGTCTTTAATTTCTCTTGGCCTTTAATACCTATTTCAGGAAGACTTATGTGTCTTGCATACCTAGCAATTTCTTCAGAACTTAAATTTGTTTCATTCTGGCTTTGCTCCATTAATCAAACCTTTCCTGATTGATTTACGTTAAAGAAAAAATTTCAATTTTCACGCTCTGAAAGTTTAATTTATTTTTGACCCACCATGCTTTTAAATCTCCATCTTTATTTGAGATAACCATAAGACCAGGCGATTGGTGTAAGAATAGATCCATTTTCGAAGGTTTGTTTTCACCCGTAGGATGAGAGTGAGCACAGCATAAAACTTCTAGATCATTTTTTCTTGCCCATTTTTGAGATGCAATTTGATCTTTAGTGTCTATTTCGAACCGATTTTTTTTGGACAATTGCATATCTTTTTGATTAGAAAATCCTCTTATTTTTTGATCAATTAATTTCGATTCTTGTTCTCCCCAAATATTTCGACAATTCCAGATGTGAGTTATCTCCCAAATATGTTTTTTGTGATCTTTAGCTGAGCTGTTGGTTTTGCCAATTAATATACAGCAGCCTTCCTCTGGCTCTGCTGCCTTTAAAAATCTAGAGAGAACATAATTCGTTTCGTTATGGAATTCTATATATTTTGGGATTTTCATGAAAAAAATGATTTGATTCGGCATCCTCTCTATTTTGGTTCGGACTTATCTCTATTCAGCCTATGGCATTTATTAAATTAATTCGATACGCTCAGTCCATATTTGCTTAGTAGCTTGTGTTCATGTCTGATGTAAATCCTGATTCTAAAGATGAATCAAAGGCAGGGAAAACAGAAGGTGTTAATTTTTCAGAACGTTACAGTGACGTAATGGGAAAAGTTAATGAATCTTTGAGCAAAATTGATTGGACTCAAATGGGTAAGTATGGCAAGGCGGCAGGGATCATTGCCGTTGTTGTTTTAGCTCAAGTACTAATCAAGGTTGTTATTGATACAGTTAATTTTTTCCCAATTCTTCCTGGTTTGCTGGAACTTCTTGGAATTGTTGTTTTAGGCCAATGGAGTTGGCAAAACTTAACAACAAGTGAAAAAAGAACAGCTGTATTTGACAAAGTTCAAAATCTCAAAAAAGAGTACTTAGGATAAACTAAATAAGAGAGAGACCATCAGATCTGAGGTTTCGTTACGCACGAGATCTCAGATTTTCTAGCGTTTGTAGTGAATTTTCTTTATAGGATCCACCAAATATATTTGCGTGATTAAGCAAATGGTAAAGATTATAAATATCAGTCCTATCTTTTGAAAATTTATCTAGTGGCCAAATCTCTTCGTATCCTTGATAAAATTCTTTATTAAAACCACCAAATAATTTAGTCATTGAGATATCAACTTCTCTGTCAGCCCAATAACTCGCAGGGTCATAAAGACTTCCTAAACCATTTTTAGTACTTCCACAATTACCGGACCATAGATCACCATGAACTATTGAGATCCTTGGGTGATGATTATTTAGATATGAGCTTAAATATATTAAAACATCCTCATAATCATCAACTCTAACCCCCCATGCTTTTGCTTGTATAAGTTGTGGTTTAAGACGATAATTTACAAAGAATTCTCCCCAGTTACTGTCCCACCCTCTTATTTGGTTGTTAGAACCTATAAAACCTTCTTCTTCCCATCCGAAATTTTTTTGACTGCATTCACTGGATGATTTATGCAGGAGTGCTAAGCCTTTACCAAGGAGATTTTGTTGGGATTGTTTGAGATCTATCCATTCTAAAAAAAGTATAGATATATTTTGATAACTTATGAGATCAAGTGTTTTAGGAACGCAGATATACGATTTATTGGCAAATTTTGTGAGAACAGAAAGACACTCACGTTCGAACTTAAACATATTAATATTGTCAATATGATTTGATTTGGCAAAAACTCTCTTGCCATTTTGGAAAAGAATGCACCAAGCTTTATGGATACAACCTCCGCCTACCGGAATTATTTTTTCTATTAATGAGTTGTTGCTTATTTTATTTGAACTTAAAAGAGCCTTTTGGATTAATTCCTCCATTCACTGTATTCTCGCTTAATAATTTTTGATGTCTGAAGAATCTATCATTGTTGTTGGGGGAGGGATAGCTGGCTTAACAGGTGCTGCTCTCCTCTCTAAAGAGGGTTATCAGGTAACTTTGATCGAATCACATAGTCAATTAGGTGGTTGTGCAGGAACTTTTAAAAGAGGTTCTTATACTTTTGATGTAGGCGCTACCCAAGTTGCAGGCCTTGAGAGTGGAGGAATCCATCATCGTTTATTTAATTATTTAGATATTCCGTTACCTGATGCAAAAATTTTAGATCCTGGATGTTCAGTTGTTTTAGGTGATGGAAGTAGGCCAATTAATCTTTGGCATGATCCATGGAGATGGCAGAAAGAAAGACAAGAACAGTTTCCCGGGAGTGAGATCTTCTGGTCATTATGTTCTAAAATTCACGAAAGTAACTGGGGCTTTGTCGAAAGAGATCCGATACTTCCGGTAAGAAATTTTTGGGATTTAAGTCAATTAATTAGAGCCATACGTCCTTCAAATCTTTTAACAGGTTTTTTGAGTAAGTTGACTATTGCAGACTTGCTTACTATAACTGGTTGTCATAAAGATAGACGTCTACGTAGTTTTCTAGACCTTCAATTAAAACTTTATTCTCAAGAGCCAGCAAGTAGAACGGCAGCTTTATACGGTGCAACTGTTCTTCAAATGGCCCAATCCCCAAGAGGCCTATGGCATCTTCATGGATCAATGCAAATTCTTAGCGATTTGTTGAAAGATAGTTTCTTGAGAGATGGTGGAAGCCTTTTGATTGGGCATAGAGTGACCAAAATAGTAAGTAAAAAAAATTCAAATATTTTTGATGTTAATGTAATTGATAGTAGAAAGAATTTGATACAGCTGAAAGCATCAGATATTGTTTTTAGCTTGCCTCCTCAATCTCTTTTAGATTTAATTCCTATTGATGGAGGTTTACCCACAACATATCGTGAAAGTATAAAAAAACTACCCAAGCCCAGTGGTGCCCTTGTATTTTACGGGGCTCTCCCTCGTTCTGACTTGCCAGTTGATTGTCCAGGGCATATTCAAATATTCGATGAGATTTTTGGCTCTTTATTTATTTCAATAAGTATGGAAGATGATCAGCGTGCACCAGCTGGCATGGCTACTTTAATTGCAAGTGTATTTGTTGATATTGATCAATGGTCTAATCTAGATAGTCAATCCTATGCAAGGAAAAAAAATATTTTCGCAAAAAAGATTAGAACTATTTTAAATAAAAAGTTTGATTTGCTCGAGACGAGTTGGGATCATCAAGAACTTTCAACCCCAAGAAGCTTTGAAAGGTGGACAGGACGCCCTCGTGGAATAGTCGGAGGGCTCGGTCAACATCCAGATCAATTTGGCCCTTTTGGCTTGTCAAGTAGAACCCCTCTTAGAGGCTTTTGGCTTTGTGGGGATTCGATTTATCCCGGTGAAGGTACAGCTGGCGTAAGCCAATCAGCCATGATGGTTGTTAGACAACTAATGGAATCTAAAGGTAGACATTTGAATATTCCTGTCTTTAATTAGGAGGTTTCAAAATCAAATTCTGTCTTTCTTCCTTTGTATGAACTAGCATTTTTTTGAGTTCATCCCAGTTCTCTTCAAGTAAATATTTTTCAAATAGATCTAGAGAATATCTATAAGATGCTAAATGTCTCTGTATATTTTTCTTGTTAAATTTTGCCATAGAGACTCCTAGCTCTGGGTTGCCACCTCCGACCCTAGAGGTGTCAGCAAACCCACTGGATGCAATACTTTTTGCAAGTGAATATAAGGAAGGCTTTACATCTGTACTGAGTGTATTGATCAATGCTGCGCTAATTAGAACTGGTAAATGTGAAATCAAGCCAACAGCTTCATCATGTATTTGAGCTTCAGAGCTTATCCATTGACTCCCAAGTGATAAAGAAATTTGGCGAACTATTTCGAGGGCTTTTTGATCAGTTTCTTTATTTGGAGTAACGACCCATGGCTTATTTTTAAATAAATCATGTTGACCTGCGTTAACACCAGATTCTTCAGTTCCTGTCATTGGATGACTGGCCACAAAACGCGGATGTAGCTTGTTCCAAGTATTTAAAATAGGGACTTTTACAGATCCAACATCAGTAACAACAGCATTCCTAGGAATGGCATTGATTAAAACGGATGAAGGATTTAGGAGTTGTTTAAGTGGTAAAGCAATATAAATAAGAGAACAATCTTTCAATACACTTGGATCAGTACTAACGATTTGGGCTAGTTTTCTTTCTCTAGCTTTGTGTGCAGTTTTTTCTCGATGAGTAATCCCATAAACTGTATATCCAAGCTTTTGGAGATCTAAGCCTAAGGAGCCTCCAATTAGACCTAATCCAACAATTCCAATATTTTTAGAGGGTTTTGTTTTAAGCTCCATAAATAGTATTGTTCTATATCTTTATTGATAGGGCAACATGATTAAAAGAATTTATTGATAAAAGGTCCTACTAATGCTTGAGGTGAATTCACATAAACATCTAAAAAAATACTATCAAAACAATCTTGCTCTATGGCCTCATAATTTGACCCTAGCTAGATTGATCTCTAGAAGCTTAAGTCGTAAAGATAATACTTTTATTCAATTGTCAAATGACAGTAAAAATTTTTGGTGGCCTGGTCTTTTGATTCCACTTTGCTTGTATAACAATAATATTGTGCTGATTCTTTCAGAGAGACAAAATCGACTCTTGTTTGAAGTGGAATTACCAAAGTTAAGATCTAGTCAATTAGGTTTTGATTATGTAGAAGGAATTGAATTAATTCCTTCAGACAAAAAAATTTGGGTTCTAAGATATCAAGATCTTACTTCTGCAAATGAAAAAGATTTATTAAAAAATCGCCAATTAATTTTTATTGAATCTGAGTTTATTTCTAGTGAGCTAAGAGAATCGATGTCTATTAAAATTACTGCAAAAGATTGGGAGAATTTGCTTACTTCTCACTCACATTTTGAAGTCCCAATTATTGAATTTCATGAGCGTCTAAGTCGAAGTCTTTTCAGTCAGTCCCAAAGTTCTGATGCTGTTATAAGAATTGATTATAGGGAACTTTTAGCATTAAAAGAAATTCTCAAAGATGACTTACCTTCAGAAATGCCTTGGAAACGAGCTCTTAATGTCGTCAACGATGAATGGGTGACATGGGCAAAACTAGATAATAAAAAACTTAGTTGGGACTGGTATATTCAACCCTTGCTTCCTTTGCAGACTCTCTCAGGCTTGCTATCAAAAAATACTCTTTTGATGCTGAATAACTTAGGTCAAAGTGATTCTTTCTTTTTAGATTTAAATAGGAAAAAATTTACTTTCGATGTGAAGGTGAATTTAGGGAATAAATTTGATCAAGAACCTACACCTTTATTTGTTCCTAAAAGACAACCTTTGCCAAATACATCTCACTTTTATCGTCATATTATAAGACAATGTCAAAGATTAATTCTTGGTCGTACTCATTCAACTATTATTTTGGTAGATGATGTGCAACTACGACTTCAGATAACTAGTGAATTAGCTGGGGAATTTGGATTGAGAGTCGTTCATGAAACTACTAATATTAAGACTAATGGAATTATTTGTTGTAGCTGTAATTGGTGGATTATTAATCAGTACAATTTGCCAACTCCAGATCAATTAATTTTTCCAGTGATTCCATTGCCTACTTTAGAATCACCCTGGATTGCCGCTAAAGTTGAAATGCTTAAGCATCAAGGTCGTGACTGGTTTCGAGAATTCCTTTTCCCAGAAACCATTACTACTCTTCTTAAATCGCTTGTAATCATTAGGGGTAAAGATGTTCGAGTCGCCATACTTGACGGCCGTATGCACTATAGAAGTTGGGGAAAACTAATATTCGAAGCTCTTGAACCATGGGTCTCTTTAGAGCGCTTATTGCCTTATTAAAATCAATCTCTTAGATTAAAAAATATTGTTTTTTTATAATGGGAGAAGCACGCCGAAGATCTGAGCAAGGCTTGAAACCTCGTGGTAAGAAAAACCCTAGGAATGAGTCACCTCGTATTGTCTCTTGGTTTCCTGTTACACAAGCGCAAAGAGATCAATTTATACAATTAAGTGTTCGTGCAGGATGGGTAGGTATTGCTGCTTTAGTTATTCTTTGGATCATTGTTCGCTTTGTTGGACCTGCTGCAGGGTGGTGGATTCCTGCTGATATCAGATAAACCATAGTATGTTTTTACCTTTAACCGTTCGCTGAAACTTGGCTTAGGTTTGGTCGTGATGAAGCCTGTCGAGCAGCTGCCGCTAACGGTCTCATTGAATTAGCACTTACTTCTGAGCCTTCAGTTAATTTTTCTTTGACTAATTTTTCAATTATTTCTTTTGATTCAGGATTTTGTTCAAGCCAAGTAATGGTATTATCTCTCCCTTGCCCAATATTGTCACCTTCATAGCTATACCACGCTCCTTTACGAGTAACAACATTAGTCTCATCTGCTAAATCAAGAAGACAACCAAGAGTACTAATTCCTTTTCCAAAAAGAATATCAAACTCGGCTATTCGGAATGGAGGTGCAACTTTGTTTTTTGCGACTTTCACTTTTGCACGAATTCCATATTCTTCAGTTCCTCTCTTTAAAGTTTGAATACGACGAATATCTAATCTTACTGAGGCATAAAATTTAAGAGCATTTCCACCAGTTGTTGTCTCTGGATTCCCATATGTAATACCAATTTTTAGACGTAATTGATTTAAGAAAATTACTGTGCAACCAGACTTGCCAATGTTTCCAGTGATTTTTCTCATTGCTTGACTCATTAGACGAGCTTGAGCACCTACTGAATGATCACCCATTTCTCCTTCTATCTCTGAACGAGGCGTAAGTGCAGCGACTGAATCAACAACAACTAGATCGACTGCAGCAGATCTAATAAGTTGGTCAACGATTTCCAAGGCCATCTCGCCTGTATCTGGCTGAGATACGAGAAGATTCTCTACATCAACACCAAGAGAAGCTGCATAGACTGGGTCAAGAGCATGTTCTGCATCTACAAATGCAGCAACTCCGCCATTACGTTGAATCTCAGCTATCGCATGTAATGTCAGCGTTGTCTTCCCAGAACTTTCGGGACCATAAACTTCAATTACACGTCCTTTGGGATAGCCGCCACCAAGAGCTAAATCAAGAGTTAAGGCACCCGTAGATATTGTTTCTACCCGCATCTTTGACGCGTCCCCAAGGCGCATGATCGAACCCTTCCCGAAATTGCGTTCTATTTGCCCAACCACTAAGCTCAATGCTTTTTCTTTTTCTCCAGATTTTGCGACTATTTTCTTAGGTTCAGTTGATTGGAGTGACTTACCTTCGTTTGACATGACAAATAACGTTAATTCAGAGGAATAACAACAGACGTTGGGATTGATGATGAAATACTCAGCTCCTCAACGAATAGCAATTAAACCGATAGTACAGACGTACGCTATTAAGTCAAGACCACTTAGAAATAGGTTTTCGTAAAGTATCTGAATTTAATAATTTGATACCGGAAGGAAGATTATTTTTATCCTGAGGTTTTAAGTATCCCCAACTTGCTAAGTAACAAGGGATAGATTTCAGCTTTGGATCTTCCAAGACTTTTTCTAAGGTAGTTCTTCGATCTTCAATAAAACCTTGAATTATTCTTGTCTGTAAGAGTTGGTTTAAGACATCAACTTTACTTCCTGATTCGTGACCGAAAACAAGCTTTGGCTGAAGATCGAAACAATCCAAAAGTTTTTTTGTGAACTCAATACTTTTTGTTGTTAAAACAGCAAATTCAATACCTTCCCTCTCAAGTGTCTTGAGGCGTTGAGTGACTAAAGAAAAAGGCTGATGAAAATTTAACCACTGATTAAAATTATTTGATATTGCTTCTCTCCTAGTTTGATTTAAAGCTTCTTGTAATTGAAAAGGTGTCCAACCCCAGTTTTCAAGAGCTAAGGAGCATTCTTTTTGATAATTTCTTGAGAAATTTTGTAAACCTTTTAAGTTTAATTGACTAGTTTTATTTGAACATTCAGCAGCCAGAATAACCATTTCCCAACCATGATGAACCCATGGCCTCATTGCCTTAAAAGCTTTGGGAATCTCACTAGGAAAAGAAATAATTTCTTGTTCTTTGGCAGAAAGTATATTTAGACAAGTTTGACGAGAACTTGACCAATACTCCTTAATGCCGTCAACGATGACGCCATCAAAATCAAGAACAAGTAGAGGCTCTATCACTAACTGTTGAAAACTGGGCCGCTAGGATTCGAACCTAGGAATGTCGAGACCAAAACCCGATGCCTTACCACTTGGCGACGGCCCATTGTTCCAGATCTATGTTTGCACTTGAAAGACATAGATTTGGATTCTTTCTATTAGATAATTGCATATTTGATTCAATCCTGTCATGTCTTTATCCAGTTTTTTTTAGTGAATCGGTAGATTTCTTCATTAATACAGCTCAACGCGGGCTTTCGAATGATTGATTTAGCTAGGGGAAATTCAATTATAAAGATTTTCTTATAAGCCAAGGATTTATAAGTTGTTTTGCCTCTGCAAGAGCCGCCTCCCAGCCTTCAGGCCATTCTCTAAGACTAATTCTTTTTCGTTGAGCCTCTTCTAACCATGGTTGGATTATCTTTCTTGCTTTCCCTCCAAAAGCAACTCCTTCAGGCCCCTTAATCTCTGGTAAGTACTTAATGGTTGATTCATTAGTCCCTCCAGCAAGTTGTAAGGGGCCTGGTGGAGCTATTGGGCGTATTCTTTCCCAGAGTTTTACTGCAATTTTGGCCGCACCTGCTCCGAGATCTCCACTCATTCGACGCCCATCAATTTGCCAAAGAGGTTTTTGATTATGAATTCTCAGGAATTTATGTCGCAGCCAAAGTTCTTCTGCTAATTTTTCATGGTTTATTCCATGCCCTTGTAAACCGCAGCTGACAGATAATCGTTGTAGCTCCAGATCGACTTTAAAAATCTCCTTGATTGTTTTTTCAAATTCTTGGCCTCTTCCTGGGGCAGTATGGATTTCTACTGCATCTGGTCTGATAGTTTTTAACAACGGAGCAAAATCTTTCAGAGTTAGTCTTCGATCCTTTTCTTGAATGATTCCTAATGGGCATGAATCAATACATCGGCCACATCCATAGCATTTATTAGCCTTTACACCACCTTCGTTTTCAATCGCGTGAGCTGGACAAATGCTTTGACAGGGTCTTAAACAATTCGAAGGACATAGGTCTGGATTAAACCAAGCTTTGCGAAAATGTGCATCTTTTCCATCACTTAAGCTGATCATCAGCCATGGTTTTTTTCCATAAGTTTCGAAAACCCAATCAATAGCATTGCGAGCAGCATGGATAACAGCTTCGTCGGCAGCTAGGTCAATGCAATGCACCCCTGCAGCTCCATAAATTGAGCAAAGATCATTTATTGCAGCTAAGTCTTGATTACTTGCGCCACAAATTAATTTTACCCAGTTACCTTTTTTGAGAGCTTCAGAATTGCAAATCGAATTTTGAGTAATCACCTTGATGAGTTTCTAATCTCTATTGATGAATTCATTTAATGGTTGCCATTTAATACTTCGAGCTCCTCCCATCTCAATAACAATTTTGATTCTAGGTTCCTTTTGGCAGAGATTATTTATTGCTAATAGTTCTGACTTGGACAGGACTTGACCTTCTAACAACCATAGAACCAAGGGTTTATTTTCGACTAACAATTCATTTAGTTGAGGAATAACTTGTTGAACTTCCCCTAAGGCCCCATTTCTCCCAACATTTTGATGTCCCAAATGTGGTGGTCTGATTCCATGTAATTGAGTAAGAAAGACAACTGGATCTCCTAATCCTCTAGCGGAAGTTATCTGTGTTTGATATCCGCTAGCTCTAAGTCTTCGAAGTAAACGAGTTTCTGCTCCGCCTTCTAATGGGCTAAGGATGGCAAGGCAGCCGAATGATTCAAGATCAGTGCGAAATTTCTGACCAGAGAGTAATAAAGGCATCCTTAAATCAAATTCTTTATCTTATTCAAGTGAAGCATCACACAAAATGGGTGTTAATAGTGTAATCTTTTAAGTTGCTAAAGCTTTTCTATGCCCGCCCGCTAGCCGGGCCTCTAGACGCTTGAGCAGACTAGACGTTTGCGTTTAGTCTTTTTGGCCAGTGCAGAAGAATTTATTTTCTTTTGTCGAGATACTCTTTGAACTTTTTAAAAAGTTTGAAAAAGTCTCAGCCAGCTGATTGTCGCTAGCATTTTTCCAAATAATTTGAACTTCAATTAACTTCAACTTTTTTGGCTAGATAAGCGATTTAATTCAGATTCCAAGTCTCTCTCTTTACAGATTGACCTTTGAGCTGGCGTTTATTTAACTCATGTCTTTAGGAATCCTAGGTAAGAAGTTGGGTATGTCCCAACTCTTCGATGATCAAGGCAGAGCCGTTCCAGTCACTTTGATCGAAGCGGGTCCCTGTCGAATCACTCAATTGAAATCTGCAGATACGGATGGCTATGCCGCTGTACAGATAGGTTTCCAATTGATTCGTGAAAAACTTATTAACAAGCCTTCAAAAGGTCATCTTGCAAAATCAGGAGATGACCTTTTGCGTCATCTTCGGGAGTACCGAGTAGAAAATTCAGGTGAATTTCAACTTGGAGCCGCAATAACTGTCGATGATTTCGAACAAGGTCAAAAAGTTGATGTTAGTGGCGACACCATGGGTAGAGGATTCGCAGGCTATCAAAAGCGACATGGTTTTAGCCGCGGGCCTATGAGTCACGGTTCAAAGAATCATCGATTGCCTGGTTCGACAGGCGCTGGAACAACTCCTGGTCGTGTTTACCCTGGGAAAAGGATGGCTGGTCGTATGGGCGGTAAAAAAGTCACTACCAGAGGCCTTGAAATTTTAAAGATAGATACAAATCACAATTTATTAGTTGTAAAAGGATCTGTTCCAGGGAAGCCTGGATCTCTTTTAAACATAAGACCTGCCAAAAGAGTTGGCGTTTCTACTCAGCAAGGAGGTAAATAATCATGACTAACTGTACTGTTCTTGATTGGCAAGGAAAAGAGGCTGGAGAATCATCAATTGATTTGAAAACTGCCAAAGAATCCTCGGCGGCAGATTTATTACATCGTGCTGTTTTGCGTCAACAAGCTCACAGCCGTCAAGGTACTGCAAGTACTTTGACTAGATCTGAGGTTCGAGGCGGCGGCCGTAAACCCTACAAGCAAAAGGGTACTGGTAGAGCAAGGCAAGGCTCAATCAGGACTCCTCTTCGACCAGGAGGTGGAATTATCTTTGGTCCCAAGCCTCGCAAATATAACTTGGAAATGAATAGGAAGGAACGAAGGCTAGCTCTTCGGACTGCTCTAATGAGTAGGATTTCAGACGCAAAAATAATTAAAGACTTTGGTTCAAAGCTAGAAGTTCCTAAAACAAGCGAAATTCTTGCTCTACTCCAGCGAGTAGGCATCAATGCTGATGCGAAAATTCTTATTATTCTCAATAAGCCATCAGAAATTATAAAGCGCTCAATTAGAAACTTAGAAAAGATAAAGCTTATCTCTGCTGATCAATTAAATGTGTTTGACCTTCTCAATGCCAATTCTTTGGTAATAGGCGAAGACGCATTATCAACCATTAAGGAGGTCTACGGTAATGACTAAATTTTTTGATAATCGACTTACTGATGTGATTAAGCGTCCTTTGATAACCGAGAAGGCTACAAAAGCTTTGGATCTAAACCAGTACACTTTTGAAGTCGATCCAAGAGCAGCTAAGCCTGACATAAAAGCTGCTGTGGAAAAGATGTTTGATGTCAAGGTTCTTGGTATTAGTACTATGAATCCCCCAACAAAAAGCAGAAGAGTTGGTAGGTTTTCTGGAAAGAGACCTCAAGTGAAGAAGGCTGTGGTTCGCCTAGCAGAAGGCAACTCAATACAGTTGTTCCCAGAATCAGAGGAGGGTTAAAACAATGGCCATAAGAAGTTTCAAACCTTACACACCTGGTACTCGTACAAGAGTAGTAACTGACTTTAGTGAAGTTACATCCAATAAACCTGAGCGCTCACTTGTCGTATCCAAACATCGAAAGAAAGGGCGTAATAACAGAGGGGTAATTACTTGTCGTCACAGAGGAGGAGGGCATAAAAGGCTATATAGGATTGTTGATTTTCGTCGAAATAAGCATGGCGTTTCGGCCAAAGTTGCGGCAATTCATTATGACCCACATCGGAATGCAAGACTTGCTCTAATCTTTTACTCTGATGGTGAAAAGAGATACATTCTTGCACCTGCGGACATAACAGTTGGGCAAGAAGTTATTTCAGGTCCAGATGCACCAATTGAAATTGGTAATGCTTTACCACTTTCTTCAATGCCTTTAGGTTCGAGCGTTCATTGTGTTGAACTTTATCCAGGTCGAGGCGGACAGATGGTTCGTACAGCTGGAGCTAGCGCCCAAGTCATGGCTAAAGAAGGAGATTACGTTGCGTTGAAATTACCTTCAACTGAGGTTCGTTTAGTCAGAAAGGAATGCTATGCCACCCTTGGAGAGGTTGGTAATTCTGAGATTAGAAATACAAGCCTAGGAAAAGCTGGAAGAAGAAGATGGCTTGGCAGACGACCTCAAGTTAGAGGAAGTGTCATGAATCCATGTGATCACCCACATGGAGGAGGAGAAGGAAAGGCACCTGTTGGACGTGCTGGTCCTGTGACACCTTGGGGTAAAGCTGCTCTTGGTTTGAAAACCAGGAAGAAGAACAAGCCAAGTAATAAGTATGTTCTTCGAAAACGACGCAAGGTATCTAAACGGAGTAGAGGAGGTCGCGATTCATGATTTCTATCTTTCTTTACCAATTCTTTTAAACAGTTATGGGACGTTCACTAAAAAAAGGGCCATTTATTTCAGACAGTTTGCTTCGTAAAATCGAGAAGCAAAACTCTAATGACGATAAAGCTGTCATCAAAACATGGTCCAGAGCCTCAACAATTTTGCCAATGATGATTGGCCATACAATTGCTGTTCACAATGGAAAGAGTCACATACCCGTTTTCATAACTGAGCAAATGGTTGGACACAAGTTAGGAGAGTTTGCACCAACTCGAACCTACAGAGGTCACATCAGAGATAAAAAAGGAGCACGCTAATCATGACTACTTCATCTACCAAAACGACAGCCCAGGCCCATGGGCGTTATATTCGCGGATCTGCTTCAAAAGTTCGACGTGTCCTTGATCAAATAAGAGGAAGAACTTACAGGGATGCTTTGATCATGCTTGAATTTATGCCTTATCGATCAACTGAGCCAATAACAAAAGTATTGCGATCAGCTGTTGCGAATGCAGAAAACAATCTTGGTCTTGAACCTTCTTCGCTGGTGATTAGCACTGCTACCGCTGATATGGGCCCACCAATGAAACGTTATAGGCCTAGGGCCCAGGGCAGAGCATTTGCAATTAAAAAGCAGACATGCCACATCAGCATTGCTGTTTCGGCCACTCAATCAACCAATTCTGAGGACTCAGACTGATGGGACATAAAATTCACCCCACTGGAATTAGGCTTGGCATCACCCAAGAGCATCGTTCTAAATGGTATGCACCAAGTAAAACTTATCCTTTACTACTCCAAGAAGATGATCGGATCCGCACTTTCATCAAGAAAAAGTATGGAGCAGCAGGGATAAGCGATGTATTGATTGCTCGAAAAGCAGATCAGCTTGAGGTCGAATTAAAAACTGCTAGGCCAGGAGTAATTGTTGGTAGGCAGGGAAGTGGTATTGAAGAACTCAGATCTGGTATTCAAAAAACAATCGGTGATAGAAATAGACAAGTACGCATAAATGTAGTCGAAGTAGAAAAAGTTGATGCAGATGCTTATCTTCTTGCCGAATATATTGCTCAGCAACTAGAAAAGCGTGTTGCCTTTAGACGAACTATTCGAATGGCGGTTCAAAGAGCACAAAGAGCTGGTGTCTTAGGTCTTAAAATACAAGTAGGCGGAAGGTTGAATGGCGCTGAAATCGCACGTTCTGAATGGACTCGAGAAGGAAGAGTTCCTCTCCACACTTTGAGAGCAGAAATTGATTATGCAACCAAAGTTGCTAGTACAACCTATGGAGTTTTAGGAATCAAAGTATGGGTTTTCAAAGGTGAAGTTCTTCCTAAAGAAGAACAGCCATTACCTGTTGGTTCTTCTCCTAGACGCAATAGGGGGAATCGAAGACCTCAACAATTTGAGGATCGTTCCAATGAAGCTAAATAAGGAGTTTTAATCATGCTTAGTCCCAAAAGAACTAAATTTCGCAAACAACAGAGAGGCCGTATGCGTGGCGTTGCTACTAGAGGCAACAAAATCGCTTTTGGTCAGTTTGCATTGCAAGCTCAAGATTGTGGTTGGGTTACCTCAAGACAAATCGAGGCAAGTAGACGAGCGATGACTCGTTATGTAAAAAGGGGAGGACAAATTTGGATTCGTATTTTCCCTGATAAGCCCGTAACGATGAGGCCTGCTGAGACAAGAATGGGATCTGGTAAAGGTAACCCAGAATTTTGGGTTGCAGTTGTCAAGCCTGGTCGAATCTTGTTTGAAATGGGTGGCGAAGAAATTACAGAGACAATTGCAAAAGAGGCAATGCGTCTTGCTCAATACAAGCTGCCAGTAAAAACAAAATTTATTTCCCTAGATGAAGATCTCAATAAGGGAAATTATAAACCTGCTAAAACGCCAGTTGCAGCAGATGATTCGGAGTCATCATCATGAGCAAAACAACTACGAAAGATGTAAGGAATCTCTCTGATTCCGAGATATCAGAAAAGATTGAAAATCTTCGTAAAGAACTTTTTGATCTTCGTTTTAAGCAAGCCACTAGACAGCTAGCTAAAACTCACCGTTTCAAAGAGGCACGAATTGAATTGGCACAACTTTTAACGGTTACTAACGAGCGAAGCCGCTCAAACACATCATCTTGATTTTTAGTTATGGCACTTAAGGAAATGGTCGGCACTGTTGTCAGTGACAAAATGCAAAAAACAGTAGTTGTAGCTGTGGAAAATAGATTTCCACATCCTATCTACCAGAAAATTATTAGTCGTACGACTAGATATAAAGCTCATGATGCAGAAAATCATTGCAAAGTGGGTGACCGAGTTCGTATTAAAGAGTCACCTCCTATGAGCGCTCACAAACGTTGGACGGTTACAGATGTTCTTGTTAAGGGTATGAAATCTAAGGAGGCTGCAAAATGATTCAGCAAGAAACATTCTTAACCGTTGCAGATAATAGTGGCGCCAAGCGTTTGCAATGTATTCGAGTCTTGGGTTCCAATCGTCGTTATGCTCACGTAGGCGATGTGATCGTTGCTTCTGTTAAAGATGCGATGCCAAATATGGGAGTCAAAAAATCAGATGTGGTGAAAGCGGTTGTTGTTCGTACTAGAGCAACAATGCGAAGAGAGACTGGAAATTCAATACGCTTTGATGACAATGCTGCTGTTCTTATCAATGATGATCAAAACCCAAGAGGAACGAGGGTATTTGGTCCTGTCGCACGAGAATTAAGAGAACGCAATTTTACTAAAATCGTCTCTTTAGCACCGGAGGTTATTTAGTCATGCCAGCAATTAACAAAACCAAAGCTTCTGCTGATCGGATCAAAATGAAGATCCGCAAAGGAGATACAGTTCAGATTATTTCTGGAAAGGATAAAGGTAAAACCGGCGAAGTCCTTCAAACACTTCCCTATGAAAATAGAGTTGTAGTTCAAGGAATTAATCAAAGAACAAAGCATGTAAAAGCATCACAAGAAGGAGAAACTGGTCGAATAGAGACCAAAGAAACTTCTTTGCATGCTTCAAATGTAATGATCTACTCAACCAAGGAAAAAGTTGCTAGCAAGGTTGAGATTTTTGTAGATAAAGATGGCTCAAAGAAACGACGATTAAAGAAGACAGGAGAATTAATTGATTAATTAATTCACTTTTCCTTTGTCTGAATTAACTAAAGCAGACTTTCTTACCTAATTGAATTCTGACCAAGACCAGAGTCAACTTTTTTTCCAGCCATGTCACTAAAAACCCGCTATCGAGAGACAATAAGACCAAAGCTTTTAAAAGATCTTGGTCTGAAAAATGTTCATCAAGTTCCAAAGGTGCAGAAAGTCACTTTAAATAGAGGACTTGGTGAAGCTGCATCTAATTCAAAAGCTTTAGAAGCTTCTCTAGCAGAAATGGCAACAATTTCTGGGCAAAAAGCTCTTGTGACAAGGGCCAAAAAAGCTATTGCTACATTTAAGATCAGACAGGGAATGCCTATAGGTTGCGCAGTCACACTTAGAGGTGATCGAATGTATGCATTTTTGGAAAGGTTCATTAATTTGGCACTTCCAAGAATCAGAGATTTTCGTGGTGTCAGTCCAAAAAGCTTTGATGGCCGAGGAAATTACACCATTGGAGTCAAAGAGCAACTTATTTTCCCTGAAATTACTTTTGACAAAGTCGACACCATTAGAGGCATGGATATCACAATTGTGACCAGTGCTTCCTCTGATGAACAAGGTAAGGCTCTTCTTAGTGAAATGGGAATGCCCTTCCGTAAAAATTGAGTTTGATTAGCTAAATACTATGGCCAACCACGATCCAATTTCAGACATGCTCACTCGCATACGAAATGCAAGTGAAAAACGGCATGAAAAAACTAAAGTCCCTGCTTCAAGAATGTCTCTTAGTATCGCTAAGGTTCTTCAGCGAGAGGGATTTATTGCAGATATCAATGAAGAAGGAGAAGGCTTTCGAAAGCAGCTCATTCTTGGATTGAAATATACTGGTAAGCACCGCTCACCCATTATTCGTTCAATGCAACGAGTGAGTAAACCAGGATTAAGGATTTATAAAAATACTCGAGGATTACCAAAAGTATTAGGAGGCCTTGGAGTCGCAATAATTTCTACCTCTAAGGGAGTCATGAGTGATCGTGACGCTCGTAAACAAGGTGTTGGAGGAGAAGTCCTCTGCTATGTCTGTTGATTGATTAGGTATTTATTATGTCTCGTACTGGAAAAAAACCAATCTCCCTTCCTGAAAAGGTAGATGTAAAACTTGAAGGACTTTCTATTACTGTTAAAGGTCCAAAAGGTGAATTGCAACGAACTCTTCCTGATGGAGTAAGCCTAAGCAAAGAAGACAACACTATTGTTGTTAAACCAATAAACGAAAAGAGACAGTCCAGGGAAATGCATGGGCTATGTAGATCGCTTGTGGCCAATATGGTTGAAGGAGTTAGTAATGGTTTTACAAAAAAACTTGAGATTGTTGGTGTTGGCTCAAGAGCCCAAGTAAAAGGAAAAACTCTTGTCGTTAGCGCCGGTTATAGTCATCCTGTTGAGGTTGTGCCTCCAGAAGGTATAACTTTCAAAGTTGAAAATAATACAAATGTTACTGTCACTGGATCTGATAAAGAATTAGTTGGCAATGAAGCTGCCAAAATAAGAGCAATTAGACCTCCAGAACCTTATAAAGGGAAGGGAATCAAATATGAAGGAGAACAGATAATTAGAAAAGCTGGTAAGTCTGGCAAAGCTTAATCTTGCTTATTTGTTTTTTAAAATTTTTTAGCCATGTCAAAACTCTCAAGAAAACAACAGACACAAAAACGACATAAACGCTTGAGGAGAAACTTAAGCGGAACAGAAGCTCGACCAAGACTTGCTGTTTTTCGTTCTAACAACCACATCTATGCTCAAATAATAGATGATGATGCTCAAAACACTATATGTGCTGCATCAACCCTGGATAAAGACTTGAAATCTTCGTTAACAGCCAATGCTGGAAGTTGTGATGCCTCTACAGCAGTAGGTGAGCTTGTTGCGAAAAAAGCTTTATCAAAAGGCATCAAACAAGTTATCTTTGATAGAGGTGGGAACATCTATCATGGCAGGGTTAAAGCTCTAGCCGACGCTGCCAGAGTGGCAGGCTTGAACTTTTAATTATTGCTTTAATAATGACAGACACCAAAAACCAGTCTCAAAATAAAAGAACTTCTGGTTCATCAGATGCTCCTCCTGCTGCAGATGGAAGGCAGGAAAACCGTCGAAATAGAGGCGATAAACGTGGAGGAAGGAGAGACAGAAGAGGACAAGAAAGAGACTCTGAATGGCAGGAACGCGTTGTCCAAATTAGAAGAGTTTCGAAAACAGTCAAAGGGGGGAAAAAAATGAGTTTTAGGGCGATAGTTGTAGTAGGAAATGAAAAAGGTCAAGTTGGAGTTGGAGTAGGAAAAGCAGGAGATGTCATTGGAGCTGTTCGTAAAGGTGTAGCTGATGGAAAAAAACATTTGGTTCGTGTCCCTCTAACGAGAAACAACTCCATTCCAACTCTCTCTAATGGTAGAGATGGAGCAGCAAGTGTATTGATACGTCCTGCAGCTCCTGGTACGGGTGTAATTGCAGGGGGCTCAATTCGTACTGTTTTAGAATTGGCCGGAATAAAAAATGTACTTGCTAAGAGATTAGGTAGTAAGACCCCTCTTAATAATGCTCGTGCGGCAATGGTTGCATTAAGTGAGTTGAGAACTCATAAAGCCACAGCCAAAGAGCGTGGTATTTCACTTGAGCAGATTTATTCTTAAAAATCATGACTATTAAATTGGAATCCCTTCAATCAAATAAAGGATCTAGGCGTAAAAAAATGCGGAAAGGTCGTGGTATAGCTGCTGGACAAGGAGCTAGTTGCGGATTTGGAATGAGGGGGCAAAAATCCCGATCTGGAAGACCTACTCGGCCAGGATTTGAGGGTGGTCAAATGCCTTTATATAGGCGGGTACCAAAATTAAAACATTTCCCAATAGTTAATCAGAAAAGTTTTACTGTTCTCAACGTTTCCAGTTTGAATGAATTGAAAGCAGGAACTGTTGTTAATCTTGATTTATTGGTGAAAGAAGGTATTTTGACAAAGCCAAAAAATCCTCTCAAAATTCTCGGTAACGGTAAATTAGAAGTGAAATTGACTGTTCAAGCTGCAGCGTTTACAACATCGGCCAAAAAGAAAATTGAAGACGTTGGAGGGACATGTGAGTTATACACCTAATTTATTTTTTATTAAAAATTCTTTTTTATACATTAGCATTAAATAAATTCACATAATTCAATGTTAATTAGTCGTGGTCGAAATCCAAGTGCAGGTGAAGTAATTACTCAGCTTTTAAGTAACGAGGAACTTAGAGGAAGAGTTTTTACTACCTTGGGTTTATTATTAATTGTTCGATTGGGAATTTATATTCCTATGCCTGGAATAGATAGGGAGGCTTTTAAAACTTTTATTGATCAAGGCGGGCAACTAATTGGATTTCTTGATATTTTCACAGGCGGTGGTATTTCAACTTTGGGTATTTTTGCATTAGGTATTCTGCCATTCATTAATGCATCAATAATTATACAGTTGCTCACAGCTTCTTTACCTCAATTAGAAGACCTACAGAAAAACGAGGGGGAAGCAGGAAGAAGGAAGATTGCTCAAATCACTAGATATGTTGCTTTAGGGTGGGGATTAGTACAAAGTACAGTTTTTGCCTTAATTCTTAGACAATATTCAGTCGAAGGCCTTGGAGAAACTGAATTTGTTGTTCAAACATCTCTGGCATTAGTTACTGGATCGATGATAGTTATGTGGCTCAGTGAGATTATTACTGATAAAGGAATAGGCCAAGGAGCTTCTTTAGTTATTTTTTTGAATATTGTTGCAACTTTGCCTAAGGCACTTAGCTCTACTATTGAAAAAGCTCAGACTGGTGATCGAGCAGATGTTCTTGGAATAATAATTCTTTTGATAGTTTTTTTAATAACCATAGTAGGTATTATTTTTGTTCAAGAAGGCGCTAGAAGAATTCCTATCGTAAGTGCAAAAAGTCAAATGGGAGGAACAGCCCTCTTGCCAAGTAGACAAAGTTACCTTCCTCTTAAGTTGAATGCGGGAGGTGTCATGCCAATAATTTTTGCCTCTGCATTGATTTTTCTTCCAATAACAATTGCAAATTTCACTCAAAACCCCTTACTTATTAAGGCTGCTAGTTCACTGAATCCAGGTTCGTCTAATCCATGGCCATATGCAATAACCTTTTTTGCATTGATTTTGGGATTCGCTTATTTTTATGCTTCCTTAACAATTAATCCAATAGATATTGCGTCTAATTTAAAAAAAGGTGGTGTCGCAATCCCAGGTGTAAGGCCAGGAGGGTCTACTTCTAATTACCTTTCAGGTGTTCAAAACCGTCTAACTCTTCTAGGCGGATTGTTTCTTGGCTCAGTAGCAATTGTTCCTGCTGCAGTAGAGAGAGCAACTAATGTTCAAACTTTTCAAGGGCTTGGAGCCACTTCATTGTTAATTTTGGTAGGAGTTGCAATAGATACATCTAAGCAGGTTCAGACATATGTGATATCTCAAAGATATGAAGGATTAGTACGTCAATAAAATCTTTACTATGATTTTCATATGAAAAAGAAACTATTATTCCTTGGTCCACCTGGGGCAGGTAAAGGCACCCAAGCAAATCTTTTTTGCAAGAAATACGGATTAAATCATCTTTCAACTGGAGATTTGCTTAGAGATGAGGTTTCATCAGGATCTGTATTAGGACTTAAGGCTGCTGAGATTATGAATAAAGGAGAATTAGTAAGTGATGAATTAGTTTTATCAATTGTTGAGGGAAGATTGCTAAATATTAATGATGGTTGGTTGCTTGATGGTTTCCCTCGAAACGTTAATCAAGCTAATTCTCTAAAAATTCTTTTAGAAAAAATCAATCAACCTTTAGAAGGTGTGATTTTAATAAAAATTGCAGACGAATATTTAATTAAAAGACTTTTAGGAAGAGGAAGACAAGATGATAATGAACAAGTAATTGTTAACAGACTTCAAATATATAGAGATAAAACTTCTCCTCTTATTGATTTGTATAACAAACAAGGAATTCTTGAGGAGATAGAAGGTAATGCTGACATAGATGTTGTTTTTTCATCTATTGAGAAAGCTTTAGGCTGATGATGTAGTAAAGTTATAGTTTGGAAATAGGAGAGTCTCACCAAATGAAGGTTAGATCCTCAGTCAAAAAAATTAGTCCTGACGATCAGATCGTTAGGCGCAGAGGCCGGATCTATGTGATCAACAAGAAAAGGCCTCGAAACAAACAGCGTCAGGGCTGATTCCTGACTTCTTTTAGAAGCCCTTAACGATTAATTTTCTTCTCGTTAACTTCTTAAGCAATGTCATCATTAATTTTGATGATTTTAATTGTCCTCTTCGATTTTATTCCTAAGTGGCACGGATTTCAGGCATCGACATACCTCGCGAAAAGCGGGTAGAAGTTGCTCTTACATACATCTATGGTATCGGCTTAACCAGAGCTCAAAAAATCCTTGAAAAATCAGGAGTTAATCCTGATATTCGTGTAAAGGATTTAGACGATAGTGATGTTCAGAAGCTTAGAGCTGTTACTGAAGAATTCACACTTGAAGGAGATCTGAGGCGCCAAGAAGGAATGGCGTTGAAACGACTTCAAGATATAGGATGTGTACGTGGACGTAGGCATAGAATGAGTCTCCCTGTTCGTGGACAGCGAACTAGAACTAATGCTCGTACTCGTAGAGGAGCCAGGAAAACTGTTGCAGGAAGAAAGAAATAATTTCTTAAGTCTCCTGTTACCACTTGTTAATTTACTAAATCTTTTTAAATAAGGAACAGCCAAATGGCTACAACCTCAAAGAAATCCGGTTCTAAGAAATCAAAGCGCAACGTTCCAAATGGAGTTGTGCATATTCAAAGTACCTTCAATAACACCATTGTCTCAATTACTGACACTTCTGGTGAAGTCATTTCATGGTCATCAGCTGGAGCAAGCGGATTTAAAGGGGCTCGAAAAGGTACTCCTTTCGCTGCTCAAACCGCTGCTGAACTTGCAGCCCGAAGAGCTTTAGAGCAAGGAATGCGACAAATAGAAGTTCTTGTAAGAGGTCCAGGCTCAGGTCGTGAAACCGCAATACGGGCATTGCAAGTAGCTGGACTTGAAATTACTTTAATCAGAGATGTAACTCCTCTCCCTCATAACGGTTGTAGGAGGCCTAAACGCAGACGCGTTTAAATTCTATTCACATTAGTGAACTTTTCTTTTTTTTCCACATCGCATTAGACCGTGTTGCAATACCAGATTGACAGGATCGATCATCAAGTTTCTAACGATCGTTCCCAAACAGGCGTCTTCCTAATTGGACCTCTTGAAAGAGGTCAGGCAACCACTTTGGGTAATTCTCTACGCAGAGTATTAATGGGCGGACTCGAAGGCAGCGCAGTTACTGCCGTTAGGATTGCAGGTGTAAATCATGAATATGCAACCATCCCTGGTGTGAGAGAGGACGTTTTAGACATTCTTCTAAATTGCAAACAAATTGCCGTTGATAGTCGCAGTCAAGAACTTGAAATAGGAAGGATTGTTGTGACTGGTCCAGCTGAAGTTAAAGCAAGGGATATTCAGTTCTCATCTCAAGTTGACGTTGTTGATGGTGATCGTCCAATAGCAACAGTCCATGAGGGTCACAACCTTGAACTGGAATTACATGTAGAAAGAGGTGTTGGATATCGACCCGTTGATAGAAGGAATGAAGAGACAAGCGCAATTGATTTGCTTCAAATTGATGCTGTCTTTATGCCTATAAATAGAGTTAATTTCACTATTGATGAAACTGCTGTAGCTGAGGGAGGTTCTACTAGAGAAAGATTGAAGATGGAGCTAGTTACTGATGGATCTACCTCTCCTGATGATGCATTAGCGGAAGCTGCGAATCAATTAATCGAACTTTTTCAGCCTCTTGCAACTGTCTCAATGGTAGAAGAGATTCCAGAGGAACCAGAACCTGCTGCAGAGGCTCAAATCCCCCTTGAAGAGCTAAACTTATCTGTACGAGCTTACAACTGCCTAAAACGTGCCCAAGTTAATTCTGTTTCAGATTTGATGGGTTTCAGTTATGAGGATTTGTTGGAAATTAAGAACTTCGGTTCTAAATCTGCTGATGAAGTTATTGAAGCTCTAGAAAGAATTGGAATTTCTATTCCACAAAGTAGAACTTCTGCATGACTTTCAGTTTTATTCCTACTACGTTTCAAAGCTAATCAAATGCGTCATCAACGTCGAATTCCACAACTGAGTCGCCCTGCTGATCAAAGGAAGGCACTTTTAAGAGGATTAACTACTCAACTAATTCGTGAAGGTAGAGTTACTACAACCAAAGCTAGGGCAAAAGCTTTGAGAGATGAAACTGAAAGAATGATTACTTTGGCTAAGGATGGCAGTCTTTCTTCAAGAAGAAGAGCTATTGGTTATGTATACGATAAGCAATTGGTTCATGCACTTTTTGAAAAGGCCCAAGAGCGTTATGGTGATCGCCAAGGGGGATACACGAGAATCGTGAGAACTACACCAAGAAGAGGAGATAATTCTGAAATGGCTATTGTTGAGCTTGTATAGGGTATTAATTCCTCGGAAAAGTAATTCAATATTTTCTAATTTCTTCACCAAGTTGATTGTTTAGTTTTAATTTGACTAACAGAATTGCTCTAGTTATTCAATACGATGGCTCAGGATTCAGAGGTTGGCAAAATCAAAAAGATTCAGTAACCGTTCAAGGAACTTTAGAAGAGAAAGTTGCTGAACTTGATCCCATTAGACCAGTCAAAGTAATAGCAGCAGGCAGAACTGATTCAGGTGTTCATGCTTCTGGACAAGTTGCTCATTTTGATTGCGTAGGTCCAATTCCTATTCATAAATGGCCATCAGCATTGAATGGCAGGCTTCCATCATCTATTAAAGTCCTTGAAGCAGCGAGTGTTCCTAAGAATTGGCATGCTTGTTATTCTGCGAAGTATAGAAGATATAGATATACTATCTTCAACGGATCCTGTCCAAATCTCTTTCTTCAAAATATCAGTTGGCTTAAATATCGATTTAGACTAGATGTCGATTTAATGAATAATGCATTGAATGACTTATTAGGTTTACATGATTTTTCAGCTTTTCAAAAAGCAGGAAGTAATAGAACTAATTCATTGACCACCGTGCAAGATGTTTCAATTTGCCGTAATGGTGACATAGTCACAGTTGAAATACAAGCTAGTGGCTTTTTATATGGAATGGTCAGACTCCTGATGGGTCAATTAGTTGCTGTAGGAGAAAAACGACTTCCTCTTGAAAAGTTTAAATACATATGGAGAAAGGGTTTGCGCTCTGAGGTTAAGGAGGCTGCTCCACCTCATGGACTCTGTTTGATTCGAGTTGGTTATGAGGACAAAATCTTTTCAAAAGAGAAAAGTTTTGACACGTTTCCTAGTTTTTCGCTCCCAATATTTGATTAATCAAAATACTAAAAACTATTAATTATGAGTAATTCAGAGATTGGAGTTTTATGAAATCAGTAATTTAAATTTTATGCCAACAAAAAGGCCAGTTTTCAGCCATTAAAGTGTAGAATTAATTTTCCGAAGAATCAGATCAATTATTTGACTTGATAACTTCCTTAAAACAGCATTATGACAACGATAATGCTTATTCAGCGTTAAAGGTGTTCAGGAAAAATGAACAAAACATCCGTTCCATCTCCGGATTCTATAGATCGCCAGTGGTTTCTTGTGGATGCAGAGAATCAGACCCTAGGTAGACTTGCAACGGAAGTTGCTAGTGTTCTTAGGGGTAAAACAAAACCAAATTTCACCCCTCACTTAGATACTGGTGATTTTGTGATTGTTGTAAATGCAGAAAAGATTAAAGTAACTGGCAGAAAAACTGATCAAAAACTTTATCGCAGACACTCTGGACGTCCTGGAGGAATGAAAGTTGAAACTTTTAAGGCTCTTCAATCTAGAATTCCAGAGAGGATAGTGGAAAAGGCAATCAAAGGAATGCTTCCTCACACAAGGCTTGGAAGGCAATTATTTACTAAGCTCAAAGTCTACAAAGGCTCTGATCACCCCCATTCAGCCCAAGAGCCAAAGACTCTCATTTTAAATTCTGAATCTGTTGCGAAATGACTAGTTCCACAAACAATGTAGTTTACTGGGGAACTGGTAGACGTAAAACATCAGTTGCGAGAGTAAGGTTAACCCCTGGAAAAGGTGAAATAGTTATCAACGGTCGACCAGGCGATCATTATTTGAATTTCAATCCCGCTTATATATCTGCTGTAAAAGCTCCTTTGAAAACATTAGGTTTGAGTGAATCTTACGATGTTCTAGTTAATGTATTTGGTGGTGGTTTGACTGGCCAGTCAGATGCTATCAAGCAGGGTGCTGCTAGAGCTTTGTGTGAATTATCTCTCGATAATCGTAAGCCTCTTAAAGTAGAGGGTCACCTTAGTCGCGATCCTAGAGCAAAAGAGAGACGTAAATATGGTCTAAAAAAAGCTCGTAAAGCTCCACAATTCTCAAAGAGATAATTTTATTTTTTACCTTCTATCTTGCTCTTTTTTTATCATGCCTAAATCAGATATACATCCAACTTGGTATCCAGAAGCAAAAGTTATTTGTAATGGTGAAGTTGTCATGACAACAGGTTCCACGCAGCCAGAAATACAGGTTGATGTTTGGAGTGGAAATCATCCTTTCTTCACAGGGACTCAAAAGATTTTAGATACGGAAGGAAGAGTGGATAGATTTATGAGAAAATATGGTATGGCTTCATCAGATTTAAATGAAGAAAAAGATGAATCTTCAAAAGAAAAAAAAGAAAGTTGATAGCTTTTGATTGAAATATTTAGGTAGGGCATTCAAAGAATGGATTCTTCAACCCTCATAAAACGTTTAGAGACAGCTAAAAGTAGTTTTCAAAATTTAGAGTTGCAACTTGCAGATCCCGATGTTGCATCAGATCCTAAACAACTAGAGAAAATTGCTAGAGAGAGGTCTCGACTAGAACCTTTGGTTAATGATTATTTAAAACTTCAAATAATAGAGAGAGAATGTTTAGAAGCCAAAGGTTTAGTAAAAGAGAGCAGAGATGACAAGGAAATGGAACTTTTAGCTAGAGAAGAGCTCCAAAATCTTGAACTTTCAAAAAATGAATTAATTCAAAAATTGACTTTGGCTCTTTTACCCAAAGATCCAAGAGATGAGAGAAGTGTGATGCTTGAGATAAGGGCTGGAGCGGGAGGAAATGAAGCTTGTTTATGGGCTGGTGACTTGGCAAGAATGTATGAGAGATATGGACAAAAATTAGGTTGGAATGTAAAACCTATTAGTTCAACAGAAGCTGATATGGGTGGTTTTCGAGAAATGATTATCTCAGTTAAAGGAGAGTCTGTTTATAGTCAATTAAAGTTTGAAGCAGGTGTTCATAGAGTTCAAAGAGTTCCTTCAACTGAATCTCAAGGGAGAGTACATACCTCCACTGCAACTGTTGCTGTTATGCCAGAAGCTGATCCAGTTGAGGTTAAAATAGAATCTACTGACTTAGAAATTAGTACAGCAAGGTCTGGTGGCGCTGGTGGGCAAAATGTAAATAAAGTGGAAACAGCCATTGATTTATTTCATAAGCCATCAGGTATAAGAGTTTTCTGTACACAGGAACGTTCTCAACTGCAAAATAGAGAAAGAGCCATGGAGATTTTAAGAGCTAAATTATTAGAATTAGAAATAGCTGAAGCCAATGCAAAAGAAAGATCTGCTCGATTGTCTCAGGTTGGAACAGGTGATAGAAGTGAAAAAATAAGGACTTATAATTATAAAGATAATCGAACAACTGATCATAGATTAGGAATTAATTTCCCATTAGAACAAGTTCTAGCAGGTCAATTAGAGGATGTTATCGGAGCTTGTGTTGCAGAGGAACAAAAAAGGCAAATGGAAGAGCTCAGCAATCAATCTGAAGAGTAAAAAACTAAGCTGCCCACCCAATTACATATTTACTCCATTCCTGATGGCGACCAGAGTGAATTTGCTTTGTAGTTTCAAAACTCATATTGTTTAAAGGTTTATAAGGTTTTGTTTTTAATGGCATCTTTGCTTCTTCAGGAGTTCGATTACCTTTCATTACGTTGCATTGAAGACATGCAGTAATCACATTTTCCCAATTATCCATTCCACCTCTGCTTCGAGGTAAGACATGATCAATTGAAAGCTTTTTATTTTTCTGCCCACAATATTGACAGCAGTTATCGTCTCTTTGAAATATATTTTTTCTAGATAGAGGAATATCTCGATATGGAACTCTAATAAATTGTCTTAATCTTATTACGGTAGGAGCTTTGAAATCTTGTCTAATATTGTGCGCAGTATCTTCTTCAAGACTTTCAGCCTTACCTTTAAGCATTAAAACAGTCGCGCGTCGCCATGAAGTGATGTTCAATGGCTCATAGGACGCATTCAAAACAAGAACTTGACCCATGCAAGCAAGCTATATAAGCGGCATGCTAGTGGTATTCCGACCTTGTTGCAGTTTCCCTTATTACATTGATTGCATGCTGAGTATGACAAAGATCAATAGAAGTCAAAAATTTGTCACTTTTGATGGGACGACTGAAAATGTAATGAGCCCTGATCCCCAAAGTCGCGCATGGGTTGAGGTTGATTCGAAAGCTATAGAAAATAATGCAAGAGTTTTGAAAAATTTTATTGGCAAAGATTGCTTATTAATGGCAGTTGTAAAAGCTGATGGATATGGACATGGTTCAGAGACTGTTGCTAAGTCTGCTTTGACTGGAGGCGCCGATAGTCTTGGAGTAGCAACTTTAGAAGAGGGGATTCAATTAAGAAATGCTGGCTTGAAGTGTCCGATATTAATTCTTGGAAATTTAATAAATGCAGAAGAACTTTATTCTTCCTTTTGCTGGGATCTGATTCCTACAATTAGTGGAATTCGTGAGGCAATAATTTGCAATAATATCGCGGAAAATAATAATAAAAAATTTGTTATTCATTTAAAAGTTGACACAGGTATGACAAGACTTGGCTGTGATTGTAATGAAGTGGAAGAATTAATTTCTAAAATTGATTGTTTAGAAAACATATCTTTAAAAGGTATATATAGTCATTTGGCAATTGCTGAAAAAGATTTAGAAAACAATACTCAAATAAGTTTTACTTGGATTCAGTTAAATAGATTTAAAAAGGTTTTAAAAGATTTGAGCAAAAGAAATGAGTCTCTATGTAGACACCTCGCAAATTCGGCGGGAACACTTTCAGATAGTCGTCTTCATTTTGACATGGTTCGTGTAGGACTTAGCCTCTATGGCTACCTTCCTCTAAATGAGTTTGAGTCTGATTTAAACCTTACTCCAGCCTTGAAAGTTAGGGCTCGAGTTACTTTGATTAGGGATGTTGAAAAAGGGATAGGAGTTGGTTATGGACATTTTTTTAAAACCCAAAGAAAAAGTAAGCTTGCCGTAGTAGCTATTGGCTATGCAGATGGAGTAAGCAGAACTCTTTCTGGGAAAATTTCAGCCTCGATAGATGGAGTGTTGGTTCCTCAAGTAGGCGCAATTGCAATGGATCAAATGGTTTTTGATATAACTGACAAACCAGATACTAAAACAGGTCAAGTTTTAACACTTCTTGGAACTGATGGTGAGGTTTTTCTTTCTCCTCAGCATTGGTGTGATTTGTCTGGATCAATTCCATGGGAAGTTCTTTGCAGTTTCAGGAATCGACTTCCTAGGATTGTCACTTAAAATTTGTAGAGAAGCACAATCTAATTTTTTGGAGCGTTGACTTGATAAGGTATTTATTATGGAGAGGTGGCTGAGTGGTTGAAAGCGGCTCCCTGCTAAGGAGTTACAGGAGGTAACTTCTGTCGAGGGTTCGAATCCCTCCCTCTCCGTTCTTATTTGGTGTAAGAGGGTTTTAAGCAGTTCTAAACAGATTAAAAATACAGTATTAGTAAAGGTTTAGAGAGATAAAGAGTTTCAAGCGGTCCCTTAGTGTGCAATACAGAACGAAAAGTGCGAGGGGGATTTTGAGGGGGATTTTAAGAACTCAGTAGGAGAGAGAGATCTCTGATATGCCAATCGGTTTCACGCTCGTTGAGGGGGATTTTTGCTGCGTCAGAGGGGGATTGAAGTTTCTTGGGTGGATATGTGTGCTCTGTTTATTACTTAAGGCATTAAAAAAGCACCTACCAAGTAGATGCTTTTAATCCAAGAGAAATAAGATTCCCTGCTCTGAAAGGATCTTTATGCTTCTCTTCAAATCTTGCCCAGTTTTGTAAGTTGGTTTTATTTTGTTTTCTGGGAAATAATTCGTTAGTGGTATTTAATTAAATGGAGTAATTATAAGAAAGTTGAATAAAATTTATTTCTGTACTAAATCAAAAACAAAACATATACGTTCTTCTGAACTTTCAAACGGAATTGTATGATGAAATAAAGAAGAAGGAAATATACAAATATCTCTAGTTTCTAGTTTCTTAACAGTTAAATTAAAATTCTTGTCTTTATTAGGATATCTAGGACCTTGATAGCTAAAAGCTATGTTACCTGAATCATCATTCTTATTATCATTATATTTGGGAATTTGAAGGTAAAAACTACCAGTAATCCATCCATATTCATGATTGTGGCTCTTCAGAAATCCACCAGTTTTCATGCTAATCATCCATGATCGAAGTTCATAACTTTCGGGCCAATTATTTATGAAACCTTGCCCACTATCTTTGAATTTTTGTTTGTATTGTTCAATCTTCATTTCTAAAGCCTTTTTCATTGCTTTAATAAATGAGTAGTCTAATGAAAATAAATTCCCCGAAGTTTGAATACCATTACTGAGAAGGACCTGAGATTTCCCTTCCTTCTTACTCATTTTATTATAAGCGATTAGTTGATTTAAGTTACTTTCGGAGAATAATTCTTCATTTATTTTATCTATTAATACATACTTAATTGATTCATTACAGAAATGCGATTCGTATTGTTTTCCGTAAATAATATTGGCATGCGCTACTATGCCTCCGATATCGGCATTGCAAACTTTTTTCTCGTAGAGTACTTTGTACTTCTCATTGAATTCTTTTTCCCTATCAAGAGATAGTAAACAACCTAGATATACACTTTGAGAAGAATTAGATTGATTTTTACTTAGATATTTTAATGCTAATTCATATTTGTTCCCATAACATAAATTATGAGCTAATCCTATAATTAATTTCTCATCTTTAGGCTTTAATTCAGCTGCCTTAATCCAATGTCTTAATGATTCTTTTGATTTGCCCAAATCCTCTAATATGATTCCTAGATTGTAATGCGCCTGGGCGAGATCAGAGTTAATTTCAATTGCCTTGAGAGTGAATATTTCTGCTTCTTGTAAGTTGCCAAGATCTTTCATTATGGTGCCTAAATTGGCATGTGCCATTGCGTAATCAGGTTTAACTTCAATTGCTTTACGTAGAGATAATTCTGCTTCTTCTAGTTTTCCAAGATCTATTAATATGTTTCCAAGATTGTAATATGCCTCTGCGTAATCAGGTTTTATTTCAATTGCTTTGCGTAGAGATAATTCTGCGTCTTGTAATTTACCTAGATAGATCAATATGCCTCCCAGATTGGAATACGCTTCTGCGAAGTTAGGATTCAGTTGAATTGCTTTGCGTTGAGATAAATCTGCTTCTTCTAATTTGCCAAGATCTCTCAATACATTTCCCAGATTGAAATGCGCATCTGCGTAATCAGGTTTTATTTCAATTGCTTTGCGTTGAGATAATTCTGCTTCTTGTAATTTGCCAAGATTTTTTAAGATGACTCCATAATTAGAAAAAATCCTGTGATCTTTAATACCTTGATTAATAAAATATTGATAATATTTTGCTGCTTCTTGAATCTTTCCTCGTGAATGAAACCGTAATGCTTGATTGATTATTTTTTCTTTAGAAGGTTTAGAAGGTTTAGAAGGAGCATTAGTATTAATAGTAAGATTTTCTTTGATTTCTTCTAAAGCAAATGGAACATTGAATGTTTTTGCTTCATTGACTTTGTTCTTTCCTTGCTCTTTATTACTAGATACCATTATATTCTAAGAACTTCTAATTTGAGTAATTTTATTACTCAGTATATTCTTATTAAAACTCTAACTGAGATTATTGTTACTTAATTCATAGAGTTAGATGGAAACTTGCTTGATAAAAAGAACTGTTTTCCCAATCAAATACTTGATTGAAGTTATCCAATTTGGTTATCTCTTTTAACCCATAGTTAAATTTTGATATAAATTTTATAGCGCAAAATTCGTTTTTTGGCAAGGTATTTGGGTCTTTTATCTCTTTAGTCAGGCTTGGTTAATTAGTGCTCTTAAGTAACATTTTTCTGTGGAGGGGGATTTAATCGCCCTCCCCTCCTTATCTCTTCCCAACCCGTTCTATCCCGTTCTTTTTCCTCTTATTCTGAATCACTCCTTCTCCGTTCTTTATTGGTTCGGGCGTGTTCGTATAAGTTCAGAAAACAGAAATAACTCAGTAGCAGTAAGGGATTAGAAGAATAAAGAGTTCGCACCTGTTCGTAGTGTGCCACAGATTCCGAGTTCTGTGTGGGGGGGGGAATGGAAATTACTGAAGGGAAGGGAGATCTCAGGTATATCTTTCTTTTTCGGGTGCTGCGTGTAGGGAAACTTTTTTGAGGATGCGGGGGTTTCTTTTTTCCTCTTTCTTCTTAAAAGAAGGCATAAAAAAAGAGCACCCGTAACGGTGGGTGCTCTCTACTCCAAATGAGAAATAGGATTCTCTGTTCTATGTATTCACTAACTCTTCTCTTTGCTCTCTCTCAAACCACTCCTCGTCTTGGGAGGCGGTTTTATTCTTTCTCATACGGCATTAGAAAATAGCCTCCCAAATGGTCTGTTTTCTTGCTCCAATACTCTGTGGTTGTAAGCAAGAGGTTTTGGAAACGCTCTAAGAATCTCAGCAATAGTATTCGCTTTGGATAGGTTGAACTGTTCTGAATACTCCTCAATTAATTGAGGTAGATCATCATTTCTGCTTGAAACATTTAAGTAAATGCCTTGTGCTCTCATTTGATTTTCTTATTTTTATAATAATTATTTATTCGTCTTTAGAAACCCAGGCTTGATACATCGCTCTGAAGGTATTTGGATTTTCTCTTTAAATGTTTCCTCGATTTTTAAGATTATTTATTTTGATATAAGGTATGATGAACAATATTTATAATGAATCATCTGAATGGATCAAATATGGGAGATTGGAATATCTAAGTTTAGAAGTTGTGGAGGAGTAGCTGAAAATATTTTTCAAAAAGTAGGTATTAATGGTCGTGGAATATTTCCTGTAGATCCTAAACTAAAGTCAAAAATTTTTGTACCTAGTAATCTTTTAATAAATCGCGAAGATGTTATTCTTAAGGAGGGTCAATTAAAGATAAAAGATGGTACAGATTATTCAAAAGAAGTAGTCGATTTTTTTAATTTTTATCAAAAACATTTTTCTTGGGGAAATGGAGGTAAAGAATCAACTGAAGCTTTTGAGAAAGATTTAGCTAAATTTCCTGAACATATTAAAGATTTTTTGAGAGAAAAAGGAATAATTGATATTAATCAAAGACATAATATGCTCTCTGATGAGTTCATTCATAAAACTTTTCTTATTAATAGAGGGTTTAAATTTAAAGGGAAAATAGTTTTAGCTCCATATCTAGAGTTGGTTAACTATTCTCCAAAATCATCTACTCTATTATATACTAATGAGGGTATATATCATCCTGAAATTGATAGATTAGACCAAGAAATAACACATCATTATTGTTATATGAGTTCTTTGGCAAGATGGATTCTATGTGGATTTAGTGTTCAGGAACCAATGGTTTTTTCATTACCGCTTGAATTCAGGATAAGTGAATCTGGCTTAAAATGTTTCTGTAAAGGAAAATATTTAGATACAGAGCAAATAAATTTCCCTAGGATAAATAAAAGTTTTATAATAGAAGGCTTACCAATAGCAAATATTAATTTAAAGAACTTTCCTATGAATTATCTTTCTTATTTATCTAAAAGTATAAATGTCAAATTTGACTTAGATAATATACTTGAAAAGATTATAGATTATAATATCAAAACAAGAATAGAGGTAATTGAAAAGATAGGAGGTTTAAATAGCTTTTACTCCAAATCATTAATAAAATCTTTATCTATAGAGCTTCAAACAATAGATAATTCCTTCTAGATATTAACTATTTATTTTCCAAGCGGTTGCGACATGCCAAGGTTTCAATTCTATTGCTTTTTGATAACATTTATTTGATTCAACTTTTTTACCAAGATTTCTCAATATGTCTCCTAGATTGTAATGAGCATCAGCGAAATCAGGTTTGATTTCAATTGCTTTGCGGTGTGACGATTCTGCTTCTTGTAAGTTGCCAAGATCTCTCAATATGTTTCCTAGATTGTAATGCGACTCTGCGAAATCAGGTTTAATTTGAATTGCTTTGCGAGTAGATAATTCTGCTTCTTGTAATTTACCATGATCTTTTAAGATTGTTCCATAATTAAAAAAAACCCGGTGATCATTAAAACCTTTATTTATACAATACTGATAACATTTTGTTGCTTCTGGAATATTTCCTTCTAGCTGAAACTTAATTGCTTGATTGATTATTTGTTCCTTAGAAGATTTAGAAGATTTAGAAGATTTAGAAGATTTAGAAGGTTTAGAAGGTTTAGAAGGTTTAGAAGGCGCATTAGTAGTAATAGTGATATTGTCTTTATTTTCCCCTAAAGGAAATGGAACAGTAAATGTTTGGACTTGAGGTATATTCTTTTTTCCTTGATCTTTATCACTAGATTCCATTATTTTCTAAGAACTTGTGTATGAAGTAATTCTACTAATACTATAAGTGCCAGTTTGACCTCTTCCTGAGATTATTTATACTTAACTAATAACGCTAGATTATTGATTAGTTGCTTGATTAAAAGAACTGTTTTCCCAATCAACTACTTGATTGAAGTCGTCCAATTTGGTGATGTCTTTTAATCCATAATCAAAGGTTTGCGAAAACTCTTCTATTGGAACTCTCTCTAATACTTCGGGCAAGCGAAGTAATCTGTTTTCTTGCTCCAATACTCTGTGGTTGTAAGCAAGAAGTTTTGGAAACGCTCTAAGAATCTCAGCAATAGTATTCGCTTTGGATAGGTTGAACTGTTCTGAATACTCCTCAATTAATTGAGGTAGATCATCATTTCTTCTATCTTAAAAGGAGTCTTTAAGAGTATAACTTATTATAATTATATCAAGTAAAAATTAACTGCTAAAACAACTCTATCTTTCTTCCCATCATAATAAACAGAATGTAATCTGGATGCTGGGAAAATAACTATCATTCCCTCTTCGGGTAGAAAGATTTTATTTGGATTATGGAATTTCAATATACCTTGATCTTTGCCACTTTTGTCACCTATAGATAAATAATAAACTAAGCTAAACTTCTGCTTTGCGATGTCAATCTGGGGTATTCTGTCTATTGGATTTAAATGTCCGTGAATTTTGCTACCCCCTCCAACTCCATCTATTGGTCTGATTATATTAAAAAAGGATGATTTGATATGTATTTCTGATTCAAAATAGTCACTTAGTCTTTTCATTAAATCTTCCCGAAAACATCTTAATATGGGGATATCATTCTCGAATAAAGAATAGTCTGATCCTTTGATATTTCCATATATTGGACGGTAAGATGCCTCGGCTTTAAGTGTATATAACTTTTGAATTAGCTCTTCTTCTACAGGTCTATGTAAAACGATTGGATTCCAATTGGATTCTTCTTCATATAAAGAATCTATTATATTTTTGACTCTTAGGCTTTTAGAATTTTTTCTTTTCCTTCCCTTTAGAATAGCCCTTAAACTATTAATTTGTTGATCATTAGGGTCTATTCTATAAGCTAAGTCTAGTGTTTCTAATGAAGAATTTATATCTCCAAGAGCAAACTGACAAATTCCTAAGTTTAATTTAAACTTTGCTGATTTAGAATCAAGATTAATTGCTTTTCGAATAGATAATTCTGCTTCTTCTAGATTGCCAAGATCTCTCAAAATATTTCCCAGATAGGAATGAGCATTTGCGAAATCAGGTTTGATTTCAATTGCTTTGCGAGCAGATAATTCTGCTTCTTTTAGTTTGCCAAGATCATACAAAATGTTTCCCAGCTTGGAATGTGCTTCTGCGAAATTAGGTTTGATTTCAATTACTTTGCGTAGTGAAAATTCTGCTTCTTTTAATTTGCCAAGATCCTTCAATATGTTTCCCAGATTATAATGCGCCTCTTTGAAATCAGGTTTGATTTCAATTGCTTTTTGGTATGACAATTCTGCTTCTTTTAACTTATCAATTTCCTTCAATATGTTACCTAGGTTGTAATGTGCTTCTGCGTAATCAGGTTTAATTTCAATTGCTTTGCGTATAGATAATTCTGCTTCTTGTAATTTACCAAGACCTTGTAAAATTATTCCATAATTAGATAAAACTCGGTAATCATTAAAACCTTGATTTATACAATACTGATAATATTTTGTTGCTTCTGGAATATTTCCTTTTAGATGAAACTGAATTGCTTGATTTATTATTTGTTCTTTAGAAGGTTTAGAAGGAGTACTGGTATTCAGAGTAATATTTTCTTTGATTTCAGCTAAAGTAAATGGAACAGTAAATGTTTGGACTTCAGGTATATTCTTTTTCCCTTGATCTTTATCAGCAGATTCCATTATCTTCTAAGAACTTCTGTATGAAGTAATTCTACTACTAACCATAAGTGCCATTTGAATCTCTTTCTGAGATTATTGATACTTAACTAATAACGCTAGATGATTGATTAGTTGATTGATAAAAAGAACTGTTTTCCCAATCAACTACTTGATTGAAGTTATCCAATTTGGTTATCTCTTTTAACCCATAGTTAAATTTTGATATAAATTTTTTAGGCATAAAGAAGGGGGCAAGATTTTGGTTGCCCCCTTTAAGTTCAGCACTTGTTTATCCTTGTGAACAATCCGATTCCCTTTAACTAACCACTTCCCTGACCTACGGGAAGACAAGTGCTAGAACTCCAACCCATTTCTAATCAAACAAAATCATTGGAACATGAGAGAAAACACCTGTTTCCATTTGTGTAATTGGTTCATCAGACCAAAGTGAGTTAAAACAAAGTTAGTCAGCATGAACTGATGATGGATAGTAAAGAATATGATTGGATTTTTGTTTATAAGATTCGTGATTCAGGTGATGTGATTTATAAAGTCACTATTCCATCAGAACGAAAAGAAGATGCAGTTGAAATATTTAAGAGAGAACATCCAGATGGATTGATCTGTAGTGGTATCAGGAGAGGTGATTTTAAATTGATACCATTCAAGGAACTGTCTTCACGTGATCCTTGGGAAGAGATTGCTTCGTAAGTGATATTCAAATCAAATCAAGGCAAATCCTTTCCTAAAGAAGAAGCAATAGATCTCATGGTGTCATTGAGTGCAACTGACGCAAATTCAGAAAAGAAGTGGAGAGGTTTCTACAACTCTTTATCGCAGAAAGAACTTGAGGATGAATGGGATGAGTATTGGAAACCTTAATTTTTTGCATTAAGAAAGGGACCCTTCTGCTTCAGCGACAATGAGTCCCTCTCTTCATTTTGAAAGTATATTTTAGAGTGTAATCGTTCTCCTTAAATAACATTTTAAATGTGTTGGGTGGAATAACCCCAAAATCTCATCCACTTGCGTCATGCTGCTTCACCACAGTCCACTTGGTGTCACTCAAAAGTCCTCCCTCTCCTTTTTTCATTAGATTCAGACGGATTCAGAAGAGTTCATAATCGCTCAAACTACTGATATGAATTATTAAAGGGGTTCACAAGGATTCGGACGGATTTATACTAACTCAAACACGTGTTGTTGGTATTGTTGTTGGTAAGAAGTTAAGTTACTGCAATAGATC